>MNJR01000085.1:0-6124 GCA_001920415.1 Acidobacteria bacterium 13_1_20CM_3_53_8
GATGTCGGAGGCTCGGCGAAATAACTGCCCGATTCCCCGCCATAGCAGCCCATGCACGACGTAGGCAACGACGAGCGAAAGCAGTACCCAGCGCGAGAAGAGGTAGATCAATCCCGCGAGCGCGATGAATCCAATGACCACGCGCGGGCTTAATCTTCGGCCAGCGCCCACCGACTTGAAGCTTGTGAAGCGGATGGTGCTGATCATCAACACGCTTAGAAAACCAACCAGCACCATCATCATGATGGCCAACACTTCAAAGCGATGCGGGGCATAGCGAATTGGCGTCGGCGCAAAGTGCACAATCGCGGCAATCAAACACCCAGCCATCGGAATAGGCAGTCCGACAAAACTTTTCTTATCTACTTTCGTTGTGCCTTCGGCCAAGATTCTGCATGAATGAAGCGAACCAGGCCACTTGCCGCGCGTTAACCCACTCCTGCAAGGCAGTTCCATAACCCCACGAGTAAACGAGAATCGCCGGCGCCAAGCCGAAGGAAACAACATCTGCGAGGGAATCAAGTTGAACCCCTATCTCGGTCGTGCTCCTGGTCATGCGCGCGATCCGGCCGTCCAGAGCATCGCACGCGAACGCTAATCCGATAGCGATTGCGGCGTAATCGAAGCGACCGGCTGCTCCGGCAACATCTCCAATGCCGAGCAGGCGAAACCCGCTCATCGTCGCCATCAACGAGTAGAAGCCGGCCAAAATATTTAGCGACGTGAATAATGAGGGAACGACGTAGACGCCCTTCTTCAGGCCCTGGTGACGTTGTGGCGCCGGAGCCACGCCGAAGTCTTTGCGCCGCTGAAATCGCGTTACATTCATGACTTGATTCTGCCGATTATGGTTACGCCGCCGCGGACGTGTACCCCTTTTTTTACCAGGACTTCGACATCATTGGGAAATGAGACGTCTGTTCGTGATCCAAACTTTATCATGCCGAACCGCTCGCCGCATTCTACTCGCTCACCTTTCCGCTTCCAACAAACAATCCGCCGCGCAAGAATTCCCGCAATTTGGGTGCATTTTACGGTGATTTCGGCGCCTTCGATGGTCAATGTGTTCCGCTCGTTCAGGTCGCGAGCCCGCTCGTCGGTCGCCATCAGGAATTTTCCAGTCTGGTAATCGACGGCCGTTACTGTGCCCGCGATTGGCGCGCGGTTGACGTGCACATCAAGCGGCGACAAAAAGATGCTGATCAGAGAATCTGAGTTGGCATCCGTCGTTCCCGAGCGATCCAGTGTTACCCGACCGTCCGCCGGCGCCACGATGATTCCGGATTCTCGCGGGATCTCTCTTCGCGGATCGCGAAAAAAGAAGGCCATGAACGCGGCGACCGCGATCAGCACAACAGCGACGACCCACAGCCCAAAAAGCATGGGCAGGATCGCCAGCGCCGCGGGAACGGCGACAAAAGGTATGCCGTCACGAACCATCTTGGGGTACCTGCCAGCAAGCGCAAGACGGGGGCGAATCCCGACGTGTCGAGAATGTGTCGTCCCCGTCTGGTTGGTTTGCGATTTTCAGCGAACGCCGCGACGCGTTCAGAATTCAGTTAATGATTAGTGCTCTGTGCTCACGCGCTTTTCGTGTTCGTTCATGAGCGAATAAATCTGATCTTTAATTGCGAGCTTTTTCTTCTTTAACGTCGTCTCTTCCAACTGTTCCTCGTCACTGGGAAATGCAAGGGCGGACAATTCGCTCAACCGTTCTTCGTAACGACCGTGTTCGCGCACCAGGTCGCGAAACGCGGGGTCTGTCGTCATCAGTTGTTCCTTAAGGCTGTCCGCCGTAGTAATGTCCATTGAAGTAGTCTCCTCTCGAATTGTTTTGTTGGAAAGAATATGCGCGCGGTGAGAAGTACTCACGGGGCTGAAGCATGCCGGAATGGTAGCCAATTCCAGCCCTCAAATCAAGAGTTCCAGTCGAGTGCCGCGGTCATTAACAAAGCATCTTCCACGGGTGATTTGTAGTAGCGCCTTCGTCTTCCGACAACCGCAAACCCACACGTTTCGTAAAGGCTCTGAGCTGCACGGTTGCCGGCCCGCACCTCAAGGACAGCGCGACTTGCCTTTTTCTCGCGAGCCCATGCTAAAGCCGCTGCCAATAAGCTCTGGCCGATGCCGCGCCTGCGAAAATCGGGTCGGACCGCGAAGTTGTTGATGTGAATCTCGTCAGCAATGCCGCGGGCCACAATGAATCCGGCAATTAAGCATCCGTCATGATCCAGAGGCTGGGACATCCGGGCGACGAGCATGATTGAATGTCCACGCGCCTGTAATTCACCGTAATAGGCTTCCCAGCCCCAGGGACTGAGGCCAGAGCCCTCTTCGATCGCGACGACCTGAAGCAAGTCATGCTCGGTCATGCGATCTATGACTGCTTCCGTCGCTGCTGCGGGTTCAGGTTTTGCTCTTAATCTCTGCATCGGATGGCCTGACGTAATTCGCCCGCAAATCCTCAGGATTAACCAACTCGCCCCGTCGCCACTGCTGAAGTCCCAGATGCGCGACTGCGTCGGACACCTTGTCGAAGTGTGGCGATACAATCCAAAGTCGCGACTCATTTGATGCCGGCGACGCAGTGGCCAGTTCGATATTCCGCGAGGTCGCTTCCCTTCTCAAAAATTCAAGCTGCGCCTGCGCGCCCTCGCCCGCCCATAACACCAATCGGTGTTTGCGATACCTCTCGATCATCTCGCTGGGTGAAAGATGCCTCGCTTCGTCCAAAGCCCGTGCTACTTCGTTGTGAATCGCAAACATTTGCGCAAAGACTTCGCCGCGCCCGGCGGGCAGCAGCGCGACCGTTCGCTCGGACGGACCAGCTTGAAAAGCAACTGCTTCCAAGGTCGAGATGCCGGCGCACTTTCGCTGAGCCGCCACCGCCAAAGACTTTGCCGTCGCCAGGCCGATTCGCAAACCGGTAAAGCTGCCCGGCCCGATTGCAGCCGCAAAGAAGTCGACCTCGCTCAATTCCACGCCCGCATCGTTCATAACCCGATCAATATTTTCCACCAGGTCAGTCGAGTGGGACGAGCTCGGGTCGCCCGCACGCGAAGCGAGCACTTCAATCCCTCTCGCCACGCTTACGCTGCCCGCGCGTGTCGCCGTTTCGATGGCGAGAATTAGCGGCTGGTTTAATTCCATCTTCCCACCGTTTTTGAGCGCTTGTTTGACATAGAACATTCGCGGCGCAATGATCTTAAACCACACAACAATCGTGGGCGCAAGATTGGCGCATCGAAAGACAAATGCGGATTGGCGTTTTGACTGGTGGAGGAGATTGCCCGGGACTCAATGCGGCCATCCGCGCAATCGTGCGCTGTGCCTTAGCAGACAACGTTGCCGTGCTGGGAATCAGGAACGGTTTTCGTGGATTGGTTGAAAATGACATCGTTGAATTAACTCGCGCGTCCGTAATTGGCATACTGCCCCGCGGCGGCACGATTTTAGGCACCTCGCGCTTTAACCCTCTGAAAGATGAACAGTGCCTGCAGTTGCTGAAAAACAACTTCGCCGGGCACCGATTGGATGGATTGATTATCGTAGGCGGTGAGGGTTCCCTTTCGGCTGCGCGTGACCTTTGGCGCAATCACAACTTGAAACTGGTCGGCATTCCCAAGACTATCGACAACGATATCAGCGGCACTGATTTTACTTTCGGCTTTGACACAGCGGTGTCGATTGTGACGGACGCGATTGATCGTTTGCATTCGACTGCCGAATCTCATCATCGCGTGATGGTGGTGGAGGTGATGGGTCGCCATACCGGTTGGATTGCGGCTTATGGCGGTATCGCCGGGGGCGCTGACGTGGTGCTGGTTCCTGAGCATCCGTTTCGCATCTCTCGCGTTTGCGAATTACTCGCCAGCCGGAAAAAAGAGGGACGCGCGTTTTCGATTGTCGTCATAGCTGAAGATGCGCATCCTCATCCGGATGAAGTATTTCTTACCGCCGATCAGTATCAAGCGCTTTACCGTCACGATCGTTTGGGCGGAATCGGCGAAGCGCTGGCGGCTGAGATTGAACGGTGCACGGGAATTCAAGCACGCGTCACTAAGCTTGGCTACGTGCAGCGTGGCGGTTCGCCTACGCCGTTTGATCGCATACTGGCAACGCGTTTTGGAATCAAAGCATACGAGATGATTCGTCGCGGTGATTTTGGCAACATGGCTGCCTTAAAAGGCAATCGAATCGTTGCTGCTTCACTGGACGAGGCGGTTGGAGAATTGAAACGCCTGGACGAAGAAATTTATCGCGTCGCGGAAGTATTCTTTGGCTAAGGACTAGGGGCGCTTCCTTTTACAGCCTCTACGATTACCAGGAACGTGAAGTGCCCCGTGCCTTGAATTCCCACACGAAATTCCACATTTACTGAAGCTCCGTTCGCGAGCGGGCTCATGGTCGTGATTGTTCCCTGCGCCACTGTCGAGTTGTAACCGCCTCCAGTGCCATCATCCTGCGTTGGCGGTTGTTCGAGCGTCAGTGGCGTCACTGTGACTGAGCAGGGCGTACTCGCGCTGCCGGTGGAAGCCAGGCAAGTTGCAGGATCCATGATACCGGAGATGGCCATCCCGTTATTTCCGGTGCTGCTGCGCACGCGGAGATCGGCGTTTCCCACTGCGGGCAGCGTGGTTATCTCAACGACGCGGAAGCGTAGTCGCGTGACCGGAGCACCCGTGTTATTCACCACGCGCCGGCGGAATAACAAAGTGCCGAAAGGCGAGGCATGGGCCGGATCGTTCTCGACGGTGCGAACTCGGTTGGGCACATCCGATTGCACCACATGCGTGTCGAGCAGCGTGACATTGGCGGATGGATCACTTCTGATTGGCGAGGAGAGATTTTCAGGTCCGGGAGCCCCGAGATGTTGCCCGGCGGTCGTTAACGTGCCGTGCGTGTCGATGAACATGAAATCCGTCTCGTTGTGATTCGTATCTTTCGGGAAGCCGTCGGTCGTCGTGTCCATCGTGCGATAGAAACTGTGCTCGAGGTTTTGCAGGATGTTCGACGGTGATAGTGCGAGATAGCCGGCGCCTTCCTTGTAAAGCGTATTCCCTTCAGACGTTGACCCTGCGGCGTCGAGGCGCGTAGCGGTCGAGAAGTTCGCCGGTGTTGCGTTGCGGAACACTGCGATGCCGGCATTGTCTGGAACGTCGAGCGCATAGCCATTTGCCGGCGTGCCGTTCCCTAACAGGATCGGATCACCAGTCGCCGTGGTGGCATTGCCCGCCGGATAAGCTGACAGCGAATATCCGAGAGTGTTAACGCCCAGGAAATGTCCGCGCGCTGGAATCACTGTTCCGTTCGGGACGATGAAGCGCACAACTCCATCGCTGGCGGCCAGGGCCCAGCCCGCAGAACTATCGGTCGTCGTCACGAACAGTGGCGAATCCGTGTTGTTATAAAGCTCGACGAACTCGTTGTTCGCCTGCTCGGTTGGGTTCGCGCCCGGCCCGCTGAAGCGGAATTCGCTGATGATAAGTTGACCACTACTTACTGATTCGTCGTCGTTTAAGATTGTGCCGACGCCCGTATCATCCGAAATGCTCGCACCGACGGCGTTGTTTAGTTTGACGTTGAACGTCTCATCGAATTCCGGCGCAGTGTCGCCGGTAACCTGAACGATTACTGTTTTGCTCGTATCTGTCGGCGCAAAATTGACGGTCATGGTAGGCACATCTGCGTAATCTGGGCCGGCCAAGGCAGTGACGTTTTCGGTCTCGAAATCGACCTTCGTGTTGAAGGCCGTGGCGCCGTTCTTAGTAATGGTGAACGTGTAATTAGTCGTGGCGCCAGTGCCTTCGAATTTGGTTACGTCATCGACGGAGAAGGATGGCTGCCCATCGTCATTCTTAATGGTAAGCGTAGCGGGATTTGTGCCGCCAATCGTCGCCCCGCCTGTCGGATTCGAAAGAGTTATTTGGACAGTTTCGTCAGACTCGAACTTGGTATCGCCGTTTACTGTAATGGTAATCGTTTGGTCGGCTGCGTTTTTGTTGGCCCAATTAAGTGTTCCAGTCGCAGGGCTCGCCGAATAATCGTTGTCCGCGACGGTTGCGGTGCCGTTACTGATCGTGTAATCGACGGATACTGGACCGTCCGAGCCACCGACCCTCTG
>MNJR01000085.1:6154-7405 GCA_001920415.1 Acidobacteria bacterium 13_1_20CM_3_53_8
AAATCGCCGTGAAGCAGGCTGAGAACTCGCTGGTATTTCCGGCGCTATCGGTTGCGGTGGCCGTGATCGCATCTCCGCCCGAGAATGCTATGGGCGAATTGAATGTGAACGCCACGTTTCCGCTTGGGTCAGTATTTCCCGTGGTGAGCGAGCCGAGATACGTCTTCCCTTCGCCGTTTCCTGATGGATCACAACTTGGACTCTTGAAGAAGTCGATTGTGTAGCCCGATGAGCTGTTCGGCCTCGTATTTAGAGTACCGTCGATCGGATACAGAGCGGTGGCCGCCGCGTTCGTGATCACCGGGAAGTTTTGCAGATTGTTCGGGCCGGGACCATCCGGGTCTTGCGCATCGTTAGCGTTGACGCCGTCCGCGCCGAGATCGATGCCAAGATGAGCAGCCGTTGTGCCATTCGAGAAGATTGAGTTGCCGCGAATGCTATTGCTGATGCCGGCGTCAGGCAAGCTGATGCCGTCGCCGCCGTTGAACGCAATCACGTTTGGCTCGTCCGCAGCCGTGCCTCCAAAGGTATTGAACAGCGATCCCCCGCCCGTGACGGTTACGCCGTTTCCAGTATTGCCGAGGGCGCTCGAGCCGTTGGACATGGTACCAATCAGATTATTCTGGGTGATGTCACTGTTACTCCCGGCAAAAGCCAGCCCGTCCCCATTGTTGCCGGATATAAGGTTACGAGTTGCCGGTGACGTGGAAGCGTCGCTCGCTACACCGATCTTAACGCTGTTGGCCGTCGACGTAATGCCGTTGCCGCCGTTTCCGAGGTCGAGCGTGCCGCTTACATCGGGGCCTATGAAGCTGCCGTTGAGGCTGGTGCCGCTGGCACTGGTTATATTGACGCCATGATTAGTGAAGCGGTTTATAACCAATCCCGTGATCGTTGCGGACCCGCTTGAGATCGTGAGCCCCGAAACCGCAAGGCCCGCGCTCTCGCCATCCACTTCAATCCTCAGAACCGCACTCGTGCCTGTCGAGCTGCTGTTGGCTTGTGCGCACTGCAGAGCCGGGCACTGTGAATATCCGTCGACGACAACGGCCTGTGTGATTGTCGGCAGCGCGGCGGTCGGCAGAATCGACCACCAACTGTGTGGCCAATCAGGATCGATATCACTGATTGTCGAATCGTCGCCGGACGTGGTTGCGACCACGTGTGTCAGATCGTTAGTGACATGATTGGCGACACTGTCATCCTTGTAATAGAAATGGCGCGGGTCGGTGGCCGGAATGTTGAAGTTTA
>MNJR01000001.1 GCA_001920415.1 Acidobacteria bacterium 13_1_20CM_3_53_8
ATAGACTGCCAGATGCCCTGAGACTGGCCCTTTTCGGATCCTTTCGTAGCAGATAGACCCGGGCGCTCAAATTGGTTGAAAATCTCATATACGCTTTGGACCTGTCGAGCCTGTGAACGAGATTTTTCGTTTCCTTTGAACTTTCCCCTCGAAGCTGCCGAGTCTGTAGCAAATTGGTAGGGGGCTTGAAGCAGCGGCAAGCCACTAGAGTATGCAAGTTGTTACTGAGGGCCAGGGTGCCCGTTTCAGGTCCCAATCGCTTCCGCCTAGGCCAACCTGCTGGGCAACCACCTTGGCCTGATGCCCGATGGGGCAGGCCGAAAGCCTGATCAGTGTAATATTACGTATGCTGGGCTGCGGGCTGGCCGGTTGGTCTATCCCTTCGCCGGCCATACTACGCAAATTAGTGTCTTGGCTTAGACAAGCTTAAATGCTTTACCTGGAAGTTCGAGAGTATTTATGAGTACGACACTAATCTTCTCTGTCCGCTCCTGGCCCTCGGGGCATCGGCAGTTGTCGCTGCTCCGACAGCCTCGACGACGCCCAACACCCACGTCTTGCAGAAGCGAGGCATCATCGGCAATCTCCTTTGCAACCTCCTCGGCCAGTGCTGTCTCTCGGATTCCCAAACCCAAAATATCATCGACACCTTCAATTACCTCCTTGCCAACCCCAAGGCAAGCGACTTCAATTCGACGGTCAATGCTCTACTCGCAGATGACTATTCCGAATGGAGTGACTCGATCGATTCATCATACACATCCAAGTAAGCTTTACGATTCGCTCCTCTTTAACCAAAGGAGGAGGGGAAACGACTACACGAATTTTTCTTCTTCTTCTGACTGCTGCTCAAAATCTCATCTAGCTCGGCCAACCAACCTTCACATCCAAGGCGGAATTCATTTCCGGATCGGGCTCGCAGCCGCCGCTGACCCTGAAGACGCTCGACATCTTCCACGACTGCAGCCGCATCAGCTGGCGCTGGGTCTCGGTCCAAGGGGCCGGCAACGATGCCGACGAGGTCAAGGGCATCAACAACTTCTACATCAACAAACAGGGCCAGATCGAGACCATCTATGTCGAGTTCAACAGCGCCGCCTGGCTCTACAACTTGGGCCAGCCCGAGTGTCAGGCCGGTTCCAGAAGAAGAAGAAGAAAAGAGACGACGATTTAATCCCATATGTCACCAACGCTTTCCGCATCTAGACAAAAGGTCGGGCCCGACAATGGCGTGAATTGCTGAGGATATTCTTGGGACATTTGGCACAAGGCTATGGCCGGACTGGGGGTGTATGATCTTTGGCAAAAGGTGAATTAGGATCTCATATAGCGTGGCAATCACGGGTTGCTGTCGTACAATTCTCTTGGCATGATCGAGAAAAATAGAGAAAAGCCTATATGACCGCCTGCGCTTTGCAGACTGTTATTCTAATGACTAGATCTCTTATGTGGAGAATGAACATTTGGCCAGCCTGCGAGCTCATAGACGGCTTCGTCAAAGCTCGACGAGAACTCGTAAAAAAACAACAGCGTGGAAGGGAATGAGTGACTGAAGGAAGATCTTCGGGCCGACTCCGGAGAGTCACTCTTCCCGGTCACTTTCCGGAGAATAGTAAATTTGGTATGAAAGGCCATAATGTATCCCTTACCCCCTTCCCTATATATGCATGAGAAGTGATCTCGCTGTCGCCAAATGCCGAGAACATCAGGATAGGGTTAAGGCCCAACCCCACACACCTCACTCGCACGATTGTGCGTCTGCTAAAAAGCTCGCGGCCTTTGATTCTGCCGCCGTGGCTGTTCTCTTACGCTCTCTTTTCCCTTCCCTTTGTAAAGTATAGCTGGTCCTGTAGATGGTGGTAGAGAAAGAGAATCTAAGGAATATAGCGCAGGTGACAGCTTGGACAGTGGTAGAAGGCTTGCTAGGAGTCCTCTCTATTAAAGTGTGTTTCCACTTTCGGCCTAGAGGGTGTGATAGGCACTATCTGCATACATTCCTGCTGTCCTGCCGTCTCTTCCTTATCTGCTTATTGTATAGCTATCTCCACCCCAGCATGCTTCGTTTTGTGGTTTTGTCATGGCTCTTAGCTTTGTGGTCAAAGGTTTAAGGAAGGACTCGCTCCCGCAAGTGACCGCCAAGAATGACCCTCCGGAGTCACCCCAGCCGCAGCAGTTACAAAATGGACCAAGAGGAGAGGACGAGGAACGGCGGAGCATTTGCCTGACCACATCCACATAGCTTCGATGCTCCCTCGCCCTGTCTAGCAAGCTTGTCCATTGAAACACCTCGAATGTTGTGCAAAAGTAGCGGTGCCTTCCTTCGGCCAAGCCATGTCCCCGTTTCCCAAATCTGGTTTTAGCAAGCACTTAGTCGCGCCGTTGGCTTATCTTGCAAGGTCCATTTGATGATGCTTTTAGCATTGTTCTACTTAGCAGTGTGGCTCTTTTTAATTCATTGCATCAGGTACGAAGCAAAGAACTGGAACTTGCATCCCAGCGGCGCAAGCACTTTGCATACCGGCTGCGTCCCTTACTGCAAGAGATTGATGTTCGTCGGCGATGTCTTGTCATGTCTGTCCAATAGAGGACCTTGGCAGACATATTTCTCAAGTGGATGAGGCTGTGACTTTCCGCCATCGCTGACGCGACGTTGTGCAACACTGAAAGAGGCTTGGTTCAAAGAAAAAGCCCCCGTCATTTGTTAACCGCCCTGCCAAGACACACCATCCTCCAGCTAAGCGGCACCGCCTGGCTGACTAAACCAATTACGCGCTTGAGTCCTTTTTATTCATAGCGCCCACAGCCTCAGTTTTGCTGTCATTCATCGGCGGCGTGTCTAAGATATGTAGTCACTACGTAGGACGAACGATTCTGGCATTTTTAGCGAAGCTGGCATTGCATGAGGCTAAAATGAAGTTTGGCATGAAAACATGCCAGCAGATTCGCTCGATCAAGCTGTGCATATTCTTTTCGTTAGGTTGAGCCCCTGCGCTCTATTATGGGCATCGCATATGGCCCCCTTCGCAAATGGACGAGGCTGCGATTTCCGGGGATTGGCTTATCAGGATGAATGGGACTTATAGCCGGCTACTTCTTCAATGACCAGTCCCTACTCCAGCAACTACTGTCACTGTCGACTCATCTCAGCAACCATCATGACCCTGCATGGAAAGCAGGCAGAGCTGATTGCGATTCCTGTTATCTTCCCTGTTTTGGCGGTCTTGCTAGTAGCGCTTCGACTTCGCGCTCGAGCAATTACCCGGGAACCATACAAGGCCAATGACTATTTCATCACAGTCGCAACTGTATGACAGCCATCACGTATACCGTTGCGAGCGCTCACATGTCCAGGTGGCCACCGTAGACGGGAGCATCGTCTTTATCGTTGCCTCTTCAACTGCGTGTCTTGGTGGCGATGGCTGTTCAGATTCTCAAACTGAGTTATGGAACAAGGTATATTCTCCCTGTGCACCCCAAGTTGTGCCTCTGCTGGGAAGGGATCGAGACGCTAGACGTCGCGAGACTCGATTCTAGTTAAATGGGGCCCTGATCAGAGCCTCCTGTCGCATGTCTTCGTTGCGCGGAAGCATTCTGCTTTACCCCACTTGCTAAGCCGTCTACAGATGTACTTTGCATTCCAGTTCTTCTACATTGTCTCCATTTCCTGCATAAAAGTCTCGATCCTCTTGTTCTACAAGCGCCTTTTCCAATCGCGCCGCTTTACGCAAATCGTGTACGTTGTGGTCGCCATCGTCGTTATGTGGGGGTTCGCCTTCTTCTTCGCTCACATGTTTGCGGTCTGGCCTATAGCTAGTCGTTGGGATCACAATATGTCGATAATCTGGATAATCAATGCTGGCCAATATTGGATCAGCAACTCCGCCTCAGATGTGATCACAGACTTTATCATCCTCTGTCTCCCGCTTCCAATGATAAGGCGGCTTCACATGAGTGGACGGAATAAGGTGGCTTTGATGGCAACGTTTGCGCTTGGGTGTTTGTAAGCAACGATACCGAATCTTGTGGAGGCTTGGATTGACTTATTTCCACAGTGCTTCTGTTGCAGGTCTCATGCGAATGATCTTTGCTATAAAAATGGCTCGTGCTGATGGCGGCCCAGATTTCAATACATTAATGGGTGCGTGTGTCATTCTCTACCGCGTCGAACGCTGACAAACCTGTGGCTATTCAGACGCTTCCACCAACATGGTAATATGGTCCACTCTGGAGCCTTCTGTGGGCATCATCTCTGCTTGTCTTCCGCTGCTACATCCTTACTTCAAGCGCTACTCCCCAGAAGCCATTGTCCGGGCCAATAGCGCCGGCTATGGCGGCCACGACAGCGAATGCGGGGATCCGAAGGGGTTCTCAATGTATATGAACCATGTCTCGGATTATTACGAACATGTAATCGAATAAGGCGGCAGTCTTGCAATGCCACATGATATTGTTAGGACTGGTTGTAATCCTTCGTACCGTGTTCTATACTCGGCATGCGCGTCCAGTCTCTTGTCGTTGCGACATTTAAGCGAGCTTATAGAATAATTTAAAGTCATTAGCAGGTCGTGGTCTGAAGACCTTTGCGTGTGATCGTGTCTCGAGGTCCCGAGTTCTGACTACTAAGGCGGTGATGGTCGTGCAGGGAATCTACTCGTAGCGGCTGCATGGAAGATCTTTTCCGCCGAAATGCTCCGTCGGTGCAATGGGGTGCGCCGCCCAGACCAGATCTAGTTAAACGCTGACCGCTTCGATTGGATGGAACCTGCCATATTTCTACTCTACATGTTCGTTACATCCCTTAAAAGTGCTAATACTTTTTACAGTCGCAGGCTTTCGTCGAAGTCCACTTAGCTGTTTTGGCTGCTCTAATTCCCTCCTCACCACAAGAATTTGACAGGTGGCAATGCGGGCAGTTTTTCAGCCGGACGGGAAGCAGTGTCATACATTTGGTTGGTATGATACTGGAATATTGCAACGTCGGTAACGCGAGCATTTTCCGGGCCTAGTCTAGCTACATAGATGATGGCTCACTGGAGATATACCACAAAATCCTGGAGCATTCATGCGATAATGGATGAATGAATGAGGGGCTTTGTGGGAGACAGGCAACAGTGAGATCCCGAGACATTAGGGCAGAACCTGCGCGCCAACTTACATTGCGGTTCTAAGCGGTGACTAATTGATTGAGAGCAGATCTAGAGCCCATTGGGGGATCATCTGTCGTAATCTCTTCTGGAGGTTGGTAGCCCCCTCTCCGCGCCGAGAAATGTTGAAGCTACTACTCGCTGATTCTGATGTGTGGAAAAAGTTTGCCGCATGCAGCTTTTCTGGCCTGTGCGCAGTCTGGACCTCTATATTGGCTTCGGACACACTCGATTTTCGTCAACAGGCCAAGGAAATTACATTTGGCGGTCCGGTTCTGTACCAATGGCTTCGACCTTCGACATCAATGCTTCAAAATGTCTCTCAGGTACAACTTTTGTACATCTTCCAGCCCATGTGCTGCTCGAACGTTAGCTTCCGTCATAGCGATCAATCACGATATCGCAGTAAATTACCGCTCTACTTTTCAAAACGGTGCTCCCTCCCCACCTATCCCATCATTTGGAGCCTCGGTCCTCGGCCCAAGACATGTAGGGATTTCTTGTTTGAGACTGCCTGACGCTATTAGTGATGATGTCCCAAGGTATGGCGCGGGGTACGTTCGTGCTGCACCGAGGCGATTCCTTTTCAGGAGAGTCTGCCGAAGCGATCGTCGCTGAATCCCCGGACCGTACTCTTGCTCTTCCAGCTTCGCAATGTCGTTCTTATTGTATTGTACTTCTTGGCAGGCTCCGCCGAGATAGGGGCACTGTTCCGGCCCGCCCCCAACATTTGGCCGTTCGTCAACAGACCTGGCCTAGCTGTCAACGGGCTTGAAATTTGGAATCGTTTCGTATCGACGCCTAAGCCGCCTGGAAGCCTTGGTAGACCCCAGCATCCACCTTTCACTCTCAACAAGTGAACATAATCGCACTTGAGAATCATCACGATTTGGCCCATAGCATTGTTGGCTCATCGGCCGGAACAGCCACCAGGGGGAAGTTCCCCGCGCTCAACCGTAGATGGCCAATCGGACGATCATTTGGTAGCAGGCCACCCAAAAGTGGCTTGTCGGCGACATTTCCTATTCCTGCCTTTGTGTCATGGAATCCAGTCTCCCTTCAGCTTCTGGAACGCCATGCCCCCCTCGGTACCTGGTTTCATCTTATCTCAGTCTCACGAGCGCGGCTGACTATGATATTGCTTTTAGAATCCCTGGAGGGTGCTCGCGTTGATCATGGTTAGAGACCATGGCCCGTTCGAGTTCTTTCAGCGCGGCATGTGGGAATTGCATGGGTCACTCAGGAGGTGAAGGCATTTGCGTAAGTCTGTTCTACGATCTAGATCTCTCCAGGAGGATGAGAATAGTTTTAACCTCTGTGCACGTCTCGTTCTCTTCATTTCTCTGGACGATATAGGGTTCTGAGAAGAAATTCTCCATTGCCTTCTCACATTTCATTTTACATGTCCGCACAAAGCAGCTATGCAGGCTGAAGTCTGGCCCCAAGGATGGCCCACTCCCAATTACGTTGACCCACCGACTCGCGGCTCTCCTTCTCTGTTTATTGCAATATCAGTCATCACGACAGCTGTCGTCGCCCTAAGACTGTACTCCCGCTTTGTTGTTACCCGTTCACCTGGAGCCGATGATACCTTCATTGTGGCTGGCTTTGTAAGAAACTCTTTCAATTGTTTCCTAGTGTTTGGAAACCGCGACCCTAATATCCAATTTGTAGATTCTATCAATCGGCCAGACGGTCGCAATGTACGAAGGAATGACCACATGTGGCTGGAACAAGCACCTCTGGGACGTTCCCCCGACATCGTCCCCAAAGGTCCGACTTGCAGCATGGCTCGTTTCACTCTTCTTCGTTTGGAGCACCGGCTGTACCAAAATCTCCGTCTTACTCGTCTATCGAAGGATCTCCAGTGGCAGCAACAGCGAATGGTTCGTTAGACTCACCTGGGCCGCCATTGCCTTCACAGCGTTATACGTCCTCGCGTACACGCTGGAGGTCATGCTCGCTTGTCGTCCCTTGAACGCGTACTGGAAGTCATACTCCCCCGGGTACATGACCAAATTCACGTGTATTAACGAGCATGTTCCTCTCGTTCTGAGCGCAGTCGTGTCTAGCGTTTCCGACATTTACGCATCTATCCTACCCATGCTCTTGGTCAGGAAACTTCGTCTGTCCAGACGGCAGCGAATCAGTGTCTTCATACTCTTCTCCTTCGGCCTTCTCACCGCCTGCACGGGCATCGCAAGATCCTACTACCTGTTCAAGGTGACAATAAACTATCAACCGGGACCACATACCCATGACAGCACGTGGCTGGGCTGGCCTTTATTCGTGAGTCTAACTCCCCTCCCGGGCCTTCCCACAACCCTGTCTTGGAAACTTAACCTGACAGCAACCAGGCCTTGACTGACATAGAAGCCCACCTTGCCATCATCTGCGCCTCCGCCCCGGCCTTGAGAGTCTTCTTCGTCCAACGCCTCCAAGAACCCCTTTTCAAAGCCCACAACGCCTCGCACACGGCCCGATCCCGATGCTGCTCAAGCTCCTGGCGCGTCGTGCGAAAATCAAAACTTAGCGCCGACTTCCCAGCGGCCTCCGCGGCAAAAGGGCAGCAGCGACTTGCGGTCGCTCCGGTCTCGAAACTGGCATCCGAGCCATCCAGCGAGCGGAATGTCGAGGCTTTTCCACTAGAGAAGATCGACGACAAGCCTTTGCCTGCTTGGTCAGTGGGTCCGGCAGTGAGCTCTGGTGACCCAAAAGGGG
>MNJR01000022.1 GCA_001920415.1 Acidobacteria bacterium 13_1_20CM_3_53_8
TGCTGATTGTGCGATGTCCATCAGAGAGTTGTATGACCACTCCTTCTAGTGGAGCACCCATCTCATCCACTACTTTCCCGCTTATTGAGGATTGAGCGGCTGATGGGTGAACCAGAGGAGTCAACGTTGGGTCATTCGATGCTACGGTGTCTGGATCATCTGTCACTACGGACGCGCCTATGTTTGAGCCTGTGACAGTTCCCTGGTCAGATACGGTATTTGCTCCTGCGGGTGCTGCGTTATTTACCGTTACTTGATAGGTGATCGTTACGCTTGAGCCGGCTGGTAGTGTTCCTATATTGACTGACACTGTGCCGCCTGACGCAGGTGTGACCGTAGTGCTATTTGTTGTGACAGAGTTTGTGTTTGGCGCAGGAGCGCTGTGGGCAGTGGCTCTGCCGTTAGACGCCTTCTGCTGTTTACTCGCGTGATTGAGGTTTCCGGCCTTAAGGAAGTGTGCGCCTGCAATCTTACTGGGTGGCGCTAGTTTTGCCTCTCCTTGCGCAGGCAATCTGCGCTCTCCGACTGTCAGGTAGCCGTACATCAAGCTGTCTCTGTCTTGCAGAGAGTAGGAGTCATTCAAACCTAAACGATGGCACATCTCGTGCTCGATGGCTGTGAGCAAGTCTATGTGCCCGGCTGGCGCGCTCTGAGGAGAGGTGCAGCGGCGCGTGGCAGAGACGACGTGTGCGAAGCGTGCGTCGGAAATCGGGTCGGGATCAACAAACCAGCCGTTGCCGCCTGCGTTGCGGTCAACGAGGATACGATTGCCTTCTGCTTCGCCCAAGTATGAACCTGAAAGGTCAGCGACCTCAAACTTGATGCCGCGCAAGGTGGCGATCTGTTGCTCTGTTAATCCTGTTGCCGACCAACGCTCAATCGCAGCAGAGACAGGGTTAACTCCGGGGTGAAAAATTCTGAAAGCCCAGAAGAAGAGATAACATCAGCGGCAACGCCGCCCGGCGCCAGCATCAGGAAGGGGCAGGCCGCTCCGGAGAATCCAGTGCCTCCGCCGGCGTTGGTCGCGGTAGCGACGTTGCCGCCCATGTTGTTGTTGCCCTCGATGAACGTCACGACCTGCGACATCGTGGTGGCCGTTCCGCCGAAACCGGGAAGGTTGAACGACGTGGTGGTGAACCGGTTGCGGACGCGGATGCCGCCGTTGCCGGTACCTGACGCCCAGGTTCCGCTTAACGTGTTCTTCAAATCGGCGGTGCTGCCGCCGATGGTCGCGCAGACTCTCGTGGTGTCGCCGCTGTTGATGCCCGATTCGACGAAGATTGCCTCACCGACCGTTACAACGTTGGGGGAAGTAATGTCCGGATTGGAAATGTTGTTGTGCTGAATAACGACTTTCGTGTCATCGCTAAAGCCCGGTAGTACTTCGATACCACGCTGGCGAACATGTTGAATCGTGTTGTCTATTACTGTGGCGATAAAGTCGCCGCTTGTGCCGTCGTTCTGTAAAGAGATGGCGTTGCAGCTGCCGCATCCCGTACCGCCCGAGCCCGACCCGGCATTTCCATCCCCAATCGCGTTAGTGACGATACTGCCGGTAACGAGGCCGCTGGTGCTACTACCCTTGCGGACGATGATCGTGGATCCGGGGCTGCTCACGCCGGTCTCAGTTATCGTGTTTCTGCCAACGTCGTAAGTCAGTGTCGAAGAATTATTGATTAATAGGTGCACCGCGACGCCATTGTTAGTAAACGTATTTCCGAGCGCGGCATTCGCGTCATTGCCAATGGTCGCGTTCATCGACGCGCTGTTGGCCACGTCGGCGCGGAAGCCGGAGGAGAAGCTGTTGGCAAACATCGCCCCGGTCACGCTCACGGTGTTGCTGGCTGTGCTCTGTGCGCTGACGTGCAGGCCGTAGGCAGTCGTACTGATGTTCGGTGCCGAGGCACTAAATGAACCACCCGACACGGTCATGGTCATCGACCCGCTGTAGTTCTGTATCTCCCACTGCCGCGAGAAAGAGTTGGTGAAGTTGCTGTTCGTTACCGTACAGGTGCCGGTGAGGTTGACCATGGTGACGCCGTTCTCGAACACTTCGTTCCCGGCCCCGGTGACGGCGACATTAGTCATGGTCAAGGTGGAGACGGCGTTGCCGTTGATGCCCTGTTGCGTGCCGCCGGTGACAGTGGTGTTGACCAGCGACACCGTGCTGACGGTCTGCAAGTCTATGCCCGCGCCGCAGTCAGTGTTATTGGTCGAAACTGCACCCACATCGCTGCACGTACCTTGGTTGGTGCCGTTCCCGCTGAAGGTCATCCAGTTAAGTGAGACGTTCGTTGCGTTCTTAAAGCGCGCCCCACGAACGGTAGCGTTTTGAATCGTGCCGCCGGTGCCTGCCGATCCCGTACCATTCACCGTAAAGCTGCCATTCGTGTCCTGAACGATGATTCCGTTCGAGCCGCCGCTGGCAGAAACTTTGGTTAGCGTTATTCCGAGCGTCGTCAATCCCGCTGGGCCGTCAATATTGATCGCCGGCGCCCCGATGGAATCAACTGTGCCTGTGGTGGTGTTAAGAGTGCCATCAGCATTGGTCGCGGCGATGCCGGAGCCTGAAGCTCCAGTCGTAAAGATTCCAACAGTACCAAGGCTATAAGTGCCCGTACCATTGGTGATCGTTATAGCTTGATTGGTCATGCGCGAGCCGCTCGTGCCGAGCGTCAGCTTGACGAAGCTGACGTTGCCGTTGACGGCAGAGGTGTCGCCGATGTGTACACCTAAGCTGCTCGCCCCGCCCGTCACGCCGGTCGCTGCGTCGGTGAAGCTGACGGAGTTGCCCGTCGTGCCCTGAATGTCAACGACGCGAGCCGCGTTGTTCTGCGTGACCGTGCCGCCGTAGGTGACTATCGGGTTGCTGCCCGAGACGAAGAACTCCGCGCCTGACGCACCTGTGAGCGAGCCATTGCCGAAACTCGATGTGCCGGTGACGTTCGTCAGGCTGACGCCGTTCGTGCCACCCGAAGAGTTGATAGCTGAGAAGTTCGCGTTTAGCGTCACACCGTTAGCGATAATGGCCGGAGCAGCCTGCGGAGTGCTGTTGATTGTGCCCGTGCCGTTGGTGACGTTCACAGTGCCGCCGCCCGCAGCCGAGAGTCCCGTGCCCGCGTTGGTAGTAATCGAGAGAGAGTTGAAAGTGACGGTCGAAGTGGCGTTGTTGCTGGCTAGATTGACGCCCGTGCCGCCCGATGCTGTCCTGGTTGCGCTCACGCTTCCCTGGAAGTTTATAGCAGTGCTTGCGGCTGCGCTCTGTATATCAACAGCGTTACCTGCGCTAGACAATGTGGCTGCGCCCGTGACCGTGACGTTGCCGCCGCCTGCGCCGTGCAAGAAGGCTATGCCCGAACCGCCTGAAACAGAGAGCGTGCCGAAGGTCTTAGACCCTGAAGAATTATTCTGGAACGAGACGCCGTCTGTGCCGCCCGTAATCGCTGTGTTGCCGAAGGAGATGGTGCCGACCGTAGATGTTCCTATCAGTATGCCCTGCGATGTTGAACCAGAGACAGTGGTCGTTGTGCCGAAGTTTGCGTTCAAGGTTGAGCCTGAAATCGAGATGCCCTGTGTGCCTGCGCCGCTGATAGAGGTCGTGCCGCTCACAGTCAGATTGCCGCTGATTCCAGTCAGGTTGAGGCCCGGCGCTGCGCTGCTGGAAGTCGAAGTGATGCTGTTGAATGTCGCAAAGTCGCGCCGGATGCGATCTTGAAGCCCGTGGTATTGCCTATGGTGAAGCCGCGCAGCGTGTAGTTAAAGGTATCGTTAGAGGTTAGATTGACGCCGTTGGTGGAAGCTACGATGGTTGTGATATTGAGCGTCGAAGGATCACCGTTAAGCGTTGGCAAAGGGTCACTGCCCGGTGGCACAGTCACACCAGCTATTGCTGCCAGAGTAGTGCCGCTGCTTGCACCCTGTCCTATGAGCTTCTGGTTGTTCAATAAGGTCAGGCCGCCCGCGTAGGTCGTGGCGCTCGCGTACATGAAGATTGTATCGCCAGCCTTCGCATGATTGGCAGCACCGTCATTGATAGAACTGAAACAGCCAGCGCCAGTCAGACAGTTGAATGGAGAACTAAGTGTCCCGTTGCCGTTAGACGCTGCCCCACTGTTGACGAACCATATAGGAGCAGAGACAGTGATTGTCACCTTCGCAGTGCCCGGCCCGAAACTGTTACTAACAGCGTAGAAGAATGAATCAGTGCCGGAGAACCCTGCGGCAGGGTTATATGTAAACGTCCCGTCGGAGTTCATCAAGACCGTACCATTGTTGGCAGTTGTAACGCCTGAGACGGTGCTGCTCGGAGGGTCGTTATCCAATACGCTATGGCCTGCTCCGACTATATTGGCCGAGTTGATCTTCACATTGCCTATAGCAGAGTAGGAATCTCCTACGATTATTGGAGAGATGCCGGATGAACCGGGCACAAGTGTTGAGGTGTTGACGCTGATGTTGTCGTTATAAGCCACATTGAGAGCATCATTAGTGCCTGTGTTTGTTATCACCACAGTGTAGGTGATGGTCTCGCCCTGCTGGACTTTGCCGTCCAGGTTTGGGTCTGCGAATGAATCTCTATTCGTAGCCGTGATTGGTCCTACGGCTAGCGGAGATATATTGCCGGTTGAACTGGCATCAGGCCTGACTTCTGCGGGTGATGAAGCGACAACAGGTGCACGCTCAGCCCTGTAGCCGGAATGCGATGATAGCGATGATTCTCTTAATGAAGCGTGTGGCGATCCGGCCAATGCAATCAGCGGAATCTGAAAAGTAAAAGAGTAGATAAGTAGAATTGAGATGTAGAAATAATGTTCAGGGGATTGGCGAAACATTAAACGAGACCTCCTTGCGGGTCTATGGTCAGCCGGGTTGACCCGGCATGGTTTGAATAAGTTCAGTTTGCGGATTCACAAAGGACGATTAACTATGGGGAGCGTTCCAAGCGAGCCAGCCTCCTTTGAGGCTTATAACTTTATTCTCTCTTTTCCCAAGTATTTTGCTGGGCAGCAAGATAAAGTCATCGCTTATTTAGTAACGCGACGTGGCTGACCCATTTCCTTCATCGCTGCCAAAAAATTGTTCAGGGGCGCGTTCGAGAATTCACCCTAATTGGAGTTGGGCTACAGAATTTGAGAGGGGTTTGTCTCATTTTCCCAGAAATGTTAAATTTGTCGGAACATGAGGGCGGGGCTGAATGACTTCGGCGCCAAATCATTCCAAGATAGCCAGGGAGACAAAAAATCTCCAACACTTTCCTGACGTGACACAGTAATTCCCAGACGTAATTCACCAAATCTATGCAATCGCAGCCAGACACCGCAGAGCTTCTAAACACGGGTAGAGCTGATAGGCAGACGGTGCGTGATGAGTTGATGACCGTCGTCTATAACGAGCTGAGGCAGATTGCCAACAGCTACCTGCAGCGGGAGCGTCCCAATCACACGCTTCAGCCGACAGCGCTGGTTCATGAGGTTTACCTGCGTATAGTCGGGCAGGAGAATGTGAGATGGCAGAATCGTGAGCACTTTGTGGGCATAGCGGCTCAGATGATGCGGCGCGTGCTTGTGGATTACGCGCGCGGCCATAACAGGGAGAAGCGCGGCGGCGGGCTGTACAAGATGTCGCTTGCGGAGGCTGATCGCCTGCTGAGCGTTAAGGAAGTGGACCTGGTTATGCTCGACGAAGCATTAAATAAGTTGGCACTTAAACATCCACAGAAGAGCCGTATCGTGGAACTACGATTCTTCGGCGGGCTATCTATCGAGGAGACCGCCAAAGTTCTGCGCGTCTCCGACTCTACGGTCGAACGCGATTGGAAATTTGCGCGGGCGTGGCTGCTGCGCGAGGTGAGCAGCGAAGACCTTTGATGAATACACTGGAGCGATTAGAAGAGGCCGAAAAACTTTTTCACGCGGCGCTCGAGCGCGAGCCGCAAGAGCTAGACCTGTTTCTCAGTGAATCCTGCGGCGGCGATTCCGCGCTCCGAAAAGAGGTCGAATCATTACTCACCTCGTATTACCGGGATGAAGAGTTTTTGCAGTCGCCGGCATTTAAGTTGTCCGCAGCAGAACTGGCCGACCGGGCGCTGGGCCAAGACGAAGAAGCGTCGGCAGTCGGAAAGCGCGTAGGGACTTACAGGCTCGTGCGCGAGATAGGGCGCGGAGGGATGGGCGCGGTCTACTTGGCCGTACGCGACGACGGGCAGTACGAACAGCAGGTAGCCGTCAAGCTCATCAAACGCGGAATGGATACAGATTCCATCCTGCGCCGCTTTCGCAACGAGCGGCAGATTCTTGCCAACCTGGTGCACCCCAACATAGCGCGACTCTTGGACGGGGGCACGAACAGCGACGGGCTTCCCTTTCTGGTGATGGAGTACGTGGAAGGCCAGTCCATAGACGCGTACGCGGACACGCACAAACTTTCGACAGCCGAGCGGCTAAAGATGTTTCGCATAGTCTGCGCGGCAGTGCAATACGCCCACCAGAACCGTGTCATTCACCGCGATATTAAGCCCGGCAACATTTTGGTAGACAGAGAGGGAACGCCTAAACTACTGGACTTTGGCATCGCCAAGCTTCTTCACTCAGACCTCTCGACTCCGATTACGGAAGCCACGAGTGCAGCTTTGCGAGTGCTGACGCCGGAGTACGCAAGCCCCGAGCAGGTGCTTGGCGAACCGGTTACAACTGCGACAGATATTTACTCGCTGGGAGTTGTGCTGTACGAGTTGCTGACGGGGCATCGTCCTTACCGCTTTGAAAAAAGGCACCCGGACGAGATAACGAAGGTGGTCTGCCATCAGGAGCCTGAAAAGCCCAGCATAGCAATCAGTCGCGTCGAAGAGATAACGCTTGAGGGCGGCACTGGGCTAAGCACCATCACGCCCGCGTCTGTGAGCGAGGCGCGAGAGAGCGACCCGGAACGCCTGAGGCGCAGACTGCGCGGAGACCTGGACAACATAGTGCTGATGGCGCTCAGGAAGGAGCCAAGGCGACGCTACGCGTCCGCCGAGCAGTTTTCCGAAGACATTCGCCGCCATTTGAACGGGCTGCCTATCGCCGCGCGTAAAGACACGCTCTTCTACAGGGGCGTCAAATTCTTTAAGAGGAACAAGGGGTATGCTGTCTACACGCTTGCCGTAGCTTTAATCTGCTTGCTGCTTGGCGTCTTCCTTGCCTTGTTCACAGTACGCATCAAGACCAGAGAGTCTATAGCCGTACTGCCGTTCGTCAACTCCAGCGATGACCCGAACATGGAATATATCTCTGACGGCTTCACGGACGGTTTGATAGATAGCCTTTCACGTCTTCCCAGGCTTAACGTGCCGGGGCATAACTCCGTCTTTCGTTATAAAGGGAGGTCAATAGACCCGCAATCGGCTGGGCGCGACCTTAGGGTAGAAACGGTTCTGACGGGAAGCGTCATGACCGACGGAGACAATATTTTAGTTACCATTGCTCTGTTTGAGAGCGGTAACAACCAATCTATCTTGAGCAAACAGTACAGAGGCAAGTCCTCGGACATTCAGACTATGCAGGCGGAGATCGAGCAGGACGTTTCACACAGACTGGGGTTGTTGCTCGGCGACGAGCAACAGAGGCAACTACAGAGGCGCGGCACCTCAAACACGGAGGCTTATAACTTCTATCTAAAGGGCAACTACTCTTGGAACAAGCGAACGGTGGAATCTCTGTATAAAGCCATAGAGTATTTCCAAAAAGCTATAGAGATAGACCCGGACTACGCTCTGGCCTACAGCGGCTTAGCTAACTCCTACAGCTTACTTGGCGCTTATAGGGTCCTTTCGCCCGATCAGAGCTTTGCCAAAGCAAAAGTTGCGGCTAAGAGAGCGCTTGAGATCAACCCAACACTGCCGGAAGGACACACGTCGCTGGCGCTGATTGTCTGGCTATACGACTGGGACTGGGGCGGGGCTGACAGCGAGTTCAGACGAGCGATTGAATTGAATCCCAATTATCCCCTGGCACACCACTGGTACGGGTTGTTTCTGGGCGAGATGGGGCGCTTCGACGAGGCCGTTGCCGAAGAGAAGCGCGCATTGCAACTTGACCCGGTGTCAGTGCCTATCATCGCAGACTTAGGCAGAGTCTATTTCTTCGCGCGGCGGTACGACGAGGCTCTTGAGCAGTTTATGAAAGCATATGGTACGGGGACAAACGTGGGAGACTTCAGTGTGAACTTTTCTGACTTATACGAGCAACTGGGCAAGATGGACGCACTGGCAATGCCCGACAATATTAACCTTCAGCTCAAGCAGGCCATTGCAGCAGGAAGCATTAAGACCTATTGGCGTAATCGTCTTGAGCGGTACGAACAGAAGCCGCCGAATTGGGCTAACCATTACCCCGAAGCAGAATTTCTTGCGAGGTTAGGCGAAAATGGTCGAGCGATTGAGCAACTTAATTCGGCCTACGAGGCGCACGACCACCTGATGACACAGCTAAAAGTGAACCCGGCTTTCGATGGTCTGCGCTCTGACCCTCGCTTCGACGAACTGCTGCGGCGTATGAATCTTGCTGACTGAAACCTGTATGGCTCGCGCGCAGAAGCCTCACTCGATGAGCGCAAGATTCATAGTAAACTATGTCCGTCAGCTTGACGCCATAGTGCGCTGGCAAGCTCGCAGACGACCCTGCCACGCTCTCCCGAATGGGAGAGCGCAAGCCACACGGAGCGCGCTTCGCGCAGGAAGAAACAGACTGAACAGACGCCGTGCGCATAATCGAAAGAGGGTAACGAGACGAAATAAGAGGTTACGGGATACAGTGTAATGAGGCGGAATTAACAGCCCGCCTCTTACACTTTGGCTTCCCGAACAAACACGCACTGCGGGGTCAATTCATACTCAGCTTTCAATGCAATGGTCTCATCATAAGCGAGGAAGATTATCCACGCGCATCACACGAAACTACACTAAACGCTTGGGCTTCTTTCGTGTAGTTTCGTGTGGATTAGTGGATAGCTTTCTGCTAGCCATGAAAACCTGCTATTGATTCAGAGAATGAATAGACCCTGACCCGCACTGCTGCCCGCTTGCTTCTCACCTGCCCATACCTTATAATTTTCAGTTCGCTCAGGTCGCGCGCAGGCAGTCCGGGGTGGGTTCACGCCCACTTTTTATTTTGCGCGTGAGTACAAGTTTTTCACCGAGGGGGCGGCAATGGGGCAGGCTTCGATTGAAGAGCGCGTGCGTGAGTTGGCCGAGCAGATTTGCATTGATAACGGTCTTGAACTTGTTCATGCCGAGTTAGCAGGGCCTGACGGCCACCCCATAGTTCGCGTCTTCATTGACAAGGCGGGCGGAGTCACACACGAGGATTGCTCGGAGGTGAGCAATCACCTGGGCACAATCCTGGACGTGGAGGATTTCATACACTCGCCCTACACGCTTGAAGTTTCGTCGCCCGGTCTGGAGCGAGGTCTTTACAAGCGCGGCGACTACGAGCGGTTCAGTGGAAGCCTTGCGAAAATAAGAGCGCGCGAGGCCATCAACGGTCAGCGCAACTTTCGCGGCCAAATATTAGGCGTCGAAGATAACCAAGTAATTTTCGACGACCGCACGAGCGGAAGAGTTTCTATCCCGCTCAATGTTATCGCCAAGGCGAATCTTGAAGTAGACGTTGAAGAAGAGTTCCGCCGCGCTCGTGAGCGCGAGCAAGAATTGGCCGCCGGTAAAGACGGCCACGGAAAGCACAACTGAAGGCTGGTGAATGGTAAATAGTAAATGGTGAATAGAAGAAACTGCTTTTCACCATTCACCATTCACCATTTACGAATTTATGAGTTCATCCATCGCGCAGAATATTGATACGCTTTGCCAGGAGAAGGGCATAGATCGCGAAATCGTCGTTGAGGCGATGAAGGAGGCCGTGCGCGCCGCCGCCAAGAAGCAGTTCCGCTCAGGCGAGGACATTCAGGTTGAATGGAACGCGGACACAGGCATAGAGCTATCAGCCGCGAAGGTCGTCGTTGACGATGTTGAGAATCCCGCTATTGAGCTTTCGATTCAGGAAGCGCGCGAGATGGCGGGCGACGAGGTGGAAGTCGGCGACCAGCTTCTGATACCTCTGCCGATGGAGGAGCTTGGAAGAATCGCTGCTCAAACGGCGAAGCAGATTCTCTTTCAGAAGGTGCGCGATGCCGAGCGCTCCAATATTTATGAACAGTACATTGACAAGATTGGCGATCTAGTTAACGGCTACGTCAAGCGTTTCGAGCGCGGCAACATCATAGTTGATCTTGGAAACATGGAAGCGATACTTCCGCGCGGGCAGCAGTCGCGCGGCGAGCAGTGGAATCAGGGCGAGCGCATACGCGTCGTCATCAACAACGTCTCGAAGGAATCTAAAGGTCCGCAGGTCGAAGTCTCGCGCACAAGCCCTGAACTATTGATGCGCTTGTTCGAGATGGAAGTGCCTGAGATTTACGATGGCACGGTCGTCATCAAGTCGTGCGTGCGCGAACCCGGCGAGCGAGCCAAGATTGCTGTTGTATCGAACGAGCGCGACGTTGACCCCGTTGGCGCATGCGTCGGCATGAAAGGCTCTCGCGTGCAGGCTATCATAAGGGAGTTGCGCGGCGAGAAGATTGACATCATCGAATGGTCTGACGAGCCGAGCGTGTTCGCAGCCAACGCTCTTTCGCCCGCTAAAGTTAATCAGGTGCGAATCACCGAAATCGAGAATCGTCAGATGGAAGTGATCGTCAACGAAGACCAGCTTTCTCTGGCAATCGGCAAGAAGGGGCAGAACGTTCGCCTCGCCACGAAGCTTGTGGGCTGGAATATTGACATACGCAGCGAAGAGGAGATCAAGCGCGAGGTCGCGCAGCAGATGGGCGCGCTCATTGCATCGGGTCAGGCCGTGCCGCTCGCTGCGCTTGCTGTCGTTACGCCGCAGCAGGCCGAAGCGCTCAACGCGCGCGACATCAACAACATTGACGAGCTTGCCGCAACCTCCGTTGACGACCTCGTTGACACGCTCGACATCAGTTTGGACGAGGCAGAAGGTATCCTGCGCGCTGCTAATGAAGTTATTTCCGTACGTGACGCTAGCAGGCGAGCGGAAGAGGCAGAGGCTGCCGAAGAGGGTGAGGCTGCGACAGAAGGCACATCGGCTGCCGAGCCTGAAGAGATGGCTGCGGTTGAAGAGGCCGGAACGGTCGCCGACGTTGAAGAGACTGAACCGAGCACGACGGAAGAGGAGCAGGTTGTGTCAGCTTCCGAAGAAGTGCAGGCTGAAACAGTGAGCGATCAAGAGGGAGAAGCGGAGATGATTGACCAGGACGAAGAGACCGTGGGCGCTCGTATTGAGCAGCACGCCGCATCGGTCGAGGCTGATCCGAATGCAGATGTTGGTGAAGTCGAGCCTTCGGACGAGATGATCGCAGAAGGATACGATGAAGCCGTACGCAATGGCTCGCCCTTCACAGCCGAGCCGGAAGTTCTGGCAGAGTATTCGGCAGACCCTGTGGCTCTGACCGAAGCCGAGCCTATCTCTCAAGATGAACTTGCTCTGCAAGAGACCACGCGCGACCTTCGACCAGATACAATCACGCCCTCTCCCGATGTTACCTCTTCCGGCGCGGCTGTAATCGAAGCCGCCGCGCGCGTAGGTCTTGACGAGCCGCCAGTTGAAGAAGATTCAGGCATTTCGCCGGAAGCGAATTTCGCTTCTGAAGCGAGCGCCCCCGAAGTACAAGTTTCGTCCGCTCCCGAACCCGTATACAGCGAGGCCGCTACGGTCGAGAGCAAAGAAGAGAAGCCAGTGGATGCTTCCAATGATGCGGCCAAGTAGTCACATACGGAGGGCGCGCACAAGATGCGCGTTCTGCTCCACGCCTCCAGCCACCATGGCGGTCGCGCTTCTTTAAGTGCGATCAAAAGGTGGTTGAGAGGCCGCGTGGATTTTCTCAACCACTTTTTGAAAGCGCACGACGCCGTTTTTAAGGTAAGCGTCGAAGAAGGAGTGCATGACCGTTACCTCCAAGGTTCGTCTTTACGACTTAGCCAAAGAATTGAAGCTCGACACCAAACGCCTCATTGAAGAGGTGCGGCGCGAGGGCGTTGACGTTAGTGTGCCGTCCAACTCCATATCGAAAGAGTTGGCCGACAAGATTCGCAACAAGTATTTTCCGAAAAAAGAGTCAACGGCACCGCGCGCCATCAAGGTCGTCAAAAAAGCCGTGCGCCCCGCGCATGAAGCCGAAAGTGCGCCAGAAGCTTCACAGGCCGAGCACGCCGAGCCTACACCTTTGCATGAAGAGCCAGCGCCTACGCCCACGCCCGCCGCTGCTGCTCAGCAAGCGCCTGCAACCGCCGCCAAGCCTTTGACTACAGCGCGTCTTGTTAAGAAGCTAGCTCCAGCGCAACGCGCAGAGCCTCCTTCAACCGTAACGCCGCCACCACAGCCAGCGGAAACTCCCGCGCCATCACAGGCAAGCAGCACTGCTGCGGCGCAGCCCGCGCAGGAAGTGATAGAAGCTTCTGCGCCTGATACGAACGGCGCGTCGCCTGCTACGAGCGCGTCGGCAGAGACTCAGAGTCGCCCGTCTGCGCCCGCGCCAGCGACGCCGCCCGCGCGTCAGGTCAGACAACTACGCCCGACCGCAGCGGCTTTGAGCGCAGGCGTACGACCGGGCGAGCGAGCGCCCGCGCCCATAGCACAGACTCCACCCACTACTCCGAGAGAGCGACGCGAGCGCGAGCGCGCAGAACGTCGTGAGCGTACGCGCAGTCGAGGCCGCGCAGGAGAAGTAGAGTTCGTAGGGACTCCGGGCGAGACGGCCACGCCGCAATCCGTTTATATTCCGCCGCCTGATTCTGGCCGTCGTCGCTCGCGTCGTGGCCCTGCGCACACGCGCGGCGGCGCGAAGAGCGAAAGCGGCAAGGGAGGCCGCTTCGACCGCGATTTTATCCCGCCTCCGAAAGCTCTCTCGCTCGAAGACCGCATAGCGGGGCGTATGGAGACTCCAACGTCTGGCAGCGAAATTAAGACTGCTCGTTTGGTTGAAGGCTCGACCGTCAAGGAGTTTGCAGAAAAGCTTGGCATCAAGCCCAAAGACATCGTCGCGCTTCTTCTTCAGCGCGGAGTGTTCGCCACCATCAACCAGCCTTTGAACAATGACGTTGCGATTGATCTGGGAAAGCGCTTCGGCTATGAAGTGACCTTTGTGCCGTTTGAGGAGATGGTCGCCGAAGAAGGCAAGACCAGCCTGCTCGACGGCATACGCACAACGGACGTAGCTGCTGGCGAAGCTGGCGGCATCACTCAGCACATAGGCGCGTACAGCGTACAGGTTCCCAACCCGGATCATCCCGGCGAGTGGCGTCGCGTGGTCTTTCTGGACACGCCCGGCCACGAAGCGTTCACGTTGATGCGCGCGCGCGGCGCTAAGGCTACGGACGTTGTCGTGCTCGTAGTTGCTGCTGACGACGGCGTCATGCCGCAGACCATAGAAGCCATTGAGCACGCGCGTGCAGCAGGTGTGCCCATAGTCGTCGCCATCAACAAGATTGATAAGCCGGACGCAAATCCTGATCGAGTCAGGCAGGAGTTGAGCAATCAGGGACTGGTGCCAGTCGAGTGGGGCGGAGACACAGAGATGGTTCCCGTTTCTGCCAAACGGCGCGAGAATCTGGATACGCTACTGGAAACCATTCTACTCACTTCAGACATTCTAAACCTGCGCGCAAGCCCAACGCGTCTCGCTTCAGGTGTAGTGCTCGAAGCGAAACTGGATCGCGGTCGCGGCTCCGTCGCAACCGTCCTTGTTCAGCAGGGCACGCTCCGTATTCACGATCCTTTCATCGTAGGCCAAATCTTCGGTCGCGTGCGCGCAATGTTCGATGACCGGGGCCAGTCCGTGACAGAAGCCTGGCCAGCCACGCCCGTAGAAGTCCTTGGTCTTCAAGGTGTGCCGCAGGCTGGCGACTCTCTTCAGGTCGTGTCCGACATCACGCGCGCGCAAAGCATCTCGCAGCACCGCCAGATGCTCTCGCGCCAGAGCGCTCTGCTTCAATCAACGAAGCGCGGCATAGAAGCGCTCGGTCAAACGGAAGTCAAAGAGCTTCTCGTAGTCATCAAGGCGGACGTGCAAGGCTCTGTTGAAGTTCTCAAATCAACACTCCAAAAGCTTTCGACCGAGCAAGTGAAAGTGAAAGTCATACGCTCTGGCGTCGGCGCAATCACTGAATCGGACGTGCTGCTTGCTTCGGCCACACAGGCTGGTGCCGCGCAATCGGCTGTCGTCATCATAGGCTTCAATGTTCGACCCGAAGCGCGCGCCAACGACCTTGCCAAACAGGAGAGCGTGGACATACGCCTGCACTCTATCATCTACAAGGTCGAAGAAGAGATTCGCGCCGCTATGATAGGCATGCTCGAAGCCATAGAGAAAGAGCGCATACTCGGTCACGCCGAGATACGCGAGGTCTTCCGCGTGCCCCGCGTAGGCGCGGTCGCAGGCTGCATGGTCATTGACGGCACCATGCGACGAAACGCGCGCGCCCGATTGATACGCGACGGCATAGTCAGTTGGGAAGGCGGCATAGCGAGTTTGCGCCGCTTCAAAGAGGATGTTGGGGAAGTCCGCGAAGGTTTCGAGTGCGGCATAGGACTCGAAAACTTCAACGACATCAAAGTCGGTGACCAGATCGAAGCGTTCATAATCGAGAAGGTCGCGGCAACGGAATTATAAGTTTCAAGTTTCAGGTTTCAAGTTCTTTCGCTTTTAACCTGAAACTTGAAACTTGAAACTTGAAATGCGAAGGCCTGAACGTGTCGCAGATATGCTGCGCGAGGAGATCATACAGATCGTTGGTTACGAGTTGAGCGATCCGCGTTTGATTTCCGTGACAGTGACGGACGTGCGTGTGTCTGAAGATTTGCGCGACGCGAGCGTGTACGTGACGGTCGAGGGGGACGAACAAGAACACCGCGAGGCGCTCGAAGCCTTGCGCCACGCCGCGCCATACGTGCGTCGGCAGCTTGGATTTTCGCTCAACTTGCGCCATACTCCCGCGCTTCATTTCGTGCGCGACACCGTCGAAGAGAGCGCACAACGAGTTGACGAGCTTTTAGAAGGATTAGAACACGGGAAGGAGAGAAAAGGGATGAGGGATGAAGAGCAGGGATGAGGGATGAAGGATGAGGGATGAATAGGAATTGATAGATTAATTCATTTATCCATTGAATCAATGAACCAATGAGTTAATGAATCAATCCTTCTTATTCATCCCTTATCCCTCATCCCTCATCCCTTGTTACATCCCTCATCCCTCGCTTACGATGTTAAGTCAAGTTGTTGAGCTGATCGAGACGCAGGAGCGTTTCGCAATCACCTCTCACGTTCGCCCGGACGGCGACGGGTTGGGATCGAGTCTGGGGCTTTACTGGTTGTTGCGGGCGCTTGATAAAGAGGTGGAAGTCATCATGCGCGATGCAGTGCCTCATGCGTACAGGAAGCTGCCCGGCGCGGACGAAGTTCGCGTTACACCTGTGGTTGATGGGCAGTATGATGCCGTCTTCGTCATAGAATGCTCGGACGTTCGTCGTCCCGGCCTTGCGGAACTTGAAAAGCAGTTGGTCGTCAACATTGACCATCATTCCACTACAGCGCTCTTTGGCAACATCAACTGGATTGATTCGACCGCCTCGGCTGTGGGCGAGATGATCTACAATCTTTGCAAGGCCGTAGGCGTGCGCGTTACGCGCGAGATGGCCGAATGTATCTACACAGCTCTTATCACAGACACAGGTTCCTTCCACTACTCCAACACTACGGAACGAACTTTCAAGATTGCGTCCGAACTTGTGCGCGCAGGTGTGAAGCCAGCCAAGACCGCCGAAGCTGTTTTCGCAAGCTATCGTTGGAGCAAGCTTGAGCTTCTGGCGCTCGTGCTCGCAACCGCGCGTCGTGATGCATCGGGCAAGGTCGCAGTCCTACGCCTCTCTGATGAGTTGCAAGCGAGAGCCAGAGCTTACGACGAAGACGCAGATGGTTTCGTCAACTACCCGCTCACGGTCGGCGAGGTCGAAGCCGTTGCGCTTCTGAAAGAGTGCTCGCCCGGCGTCTATCGCACTTCCCTTCGCTCGAAAGGCGAGGTTAACGTCGCCAAGATTGCAGAAAAGTTTGGAGGCGGCGGCCACCGCAATGCTTCAGGCTGCACGCTGACGGGCGATTGGGACGTGGCGGAAGAGACAATCGTCGGACTTCTTCAAGAAGCAGTCGAGCGCGCACATGGCGGCCCGGACATTCACGGCGATGCGCTCATACGCACAGCGTCCGAAAGACCTAAAGCGGTAGCGTAAAAACAGTCTGAAGCCCTGTGGATTTTGGATTTTAGATTTTAGATTTTGGATTAGAAGAGCTACTGTCTTTCAATCCAAAATCTAAAATCTAAAATCCAAAATCGTTTGGCTCTAAATTTTTATGCGGGAAAAAAAATATAAGTGGCGGCGCGCGGATTATCAGGAGAAGACGCGCGGGCTGCTCATCGTCAACACTGGCAATGGCAAGGGCAAGACGACTTGCGCGCTGGGGTTGATGATGCGCGCGGCTGGGCGTGGGCTTCGGTGCTGCATGATTCAGTTCATGAAGTCCAAAGCAGATCGCTACGGCGAGCACGAGTCTGCCGAAAAACTCGGCATAGAGGTTCACACAATGGGCGACGGGTTCACATGGGATACTAAGAACCCTGAGCAGGACAGGCAGACCGCCCGCTCTACATGGGCGCTATGCGTAGAGAAGATGCGCGGCGGCGAGTACGACATGCTCGTCTTTGACGAAATAGTTTACGTGCTCAGTTACCAGATGCTCCCGCTCGAAGAAGTTTTAGAAGAGATTCAACGGTCGCGCGCCACTCAACCAGCCCTACACATTATTCTAACAGGACGCGACGCACCCGCCGCTCTCATAGAAGCCGCAGACCTCGTCACAGAGATGCGCGAAATAAAACATCCCTTCAACCGAACCGAAGAACGCATCTTCGCGCAGGAAGGAATAGAATTTTAGGGATGAAAGAGGGACGCGGGGAGTGGGAGACCAAGGCGACGCGGTGAAAGAGAAAAGATTTTGATTTTATCCCCGCGTCGCCGCGTCTCCCACTCCCCGCGTCTTCTTCATCTCTCATCCCTTCGCCCTCATCCCTTTCTTGTGCTATTCTTTGCCTCGTTCCCGCTCAAAACGGTCGGCAGATGCGCGCTACAGTTGGCGCGAGTGTGAGTAGAGAGACGATGACTTGGTTTAAAAAGAGGAAGCAGAATCTGGAGTCAGTCCCGGTTGAGGAGCGCGTCGTAAAGACCGAGAACGTCTTCGTCAAGTGCGAGGAGTGCGACGAGCCGCTCTACAAGCGCGATCTGGAAGAGTCTCTTCAGGTCTGTCGTCACTGCGGTTACCATTTCCGCATAGGCGCGCGCGAGCGTCTTGCAATGCTCTTCGACGAAGGCATTTACGAAGAGTTGGATGCCGAAGTCATCTCGATTGACCCGCTCTCGTTCGTTGACAGCAAGCCCTACCCGGAACGACTTGAACAGGCGCGCAGAGTTTCTGGACTGCCTGAAGCGATAATCAACGGGACGGGAAACGTAGGCGGCCACAAGGTCTATGCTGGCGCAATGGACATGCTCTTCATAGGCGGCTCTATGGGTTCGGCTGTAGGCGAGAAGGTCACGCGTCTTATAGAGCGCGCGATGAAAGAGCGCGCGGCTGTTGTCATCTTCGCTGCTTCCGGCGGCGCACGTATGCAGGAGGGCACGCTCTCGCTCATGCAGATGGCTAAAATCGCAGCAGCGCTCGCGCAACTGGACGAAGCGCGACTTCCCTTCATCTCCGTGCTCACAGACCCGACGACTGGTGGCGTCACCGCAAGCTTCGCCATGCTCGGCGACGCGATTATAGCTGAGCCGAAAGCGCTGATAGGCTTCGCTGGCCCGCGCGTCATAGAGCAGACCATACGCCAAAAACTCCCGAAAGATTTTCAGCGCTCCGAGTTCCTGCTTGAGCACGGCATGGTTGACGCCATCGTTGACCGCCGCGAGATGCGCGCCTACATCATCAAGCTCCTTGACTTCATGATGAACCCGGACATACAGCGCGACTCTGAACAAAGCACACAACGCCGCAGCACCTACCAGTACGAAAGACAATGACAAGAAACAGTTTTTAGTTTTCAGTTTTCAGTTAAAAGCTTCCTGCTCTTCTTGCTGAAAACTGAAAACTAAAAACTGAAAACTGTTTCTTATGTTCTTCCCCGAAGCCATTCAGTATCTTCTGAGTCTGGGTCATGAGACTCTGGTGATGAAGTTCGGGCTTGAGAATATAGAGAAGCTTCTGGGCGCTCTGGGCGAGCCGCAGAAGAATTATACGGCGGTGCAAATAGCAGGGACGAACGGTAAAGGCTCGACAGCCAATTTTCTGCACGCGATATGCTGCGCCGCCGAAATCCACACAGCGCTTTACACATCACCGCATCTTGTTTCAGTCACAGAACGCATACGCATTGGCAAGCGCGAGATTTCCGAAAGCGAGTTTGCGCGTATAGCATCGGTTGTGCGCGCCGCTTCGGAATCGTTAGTTGCAGATGGCTCGCTCCAAGCGCCTCCAACCTTCTTCGAGCAGGTGACGGCCATAGCTCTTCTGGCTTTTAGTGAAGCGCGCGTTCAATTGGCAATCCTCGAAACGGGTCTGGGCGGAAGATTGGACGCCACGACAGCGGCGCACGCAGAGACGGTCGCCATCACTCCAATCGCGCTGGATCATCAGGAATACTTGGGTGACACGATCACAGAGATTTCTGGAGAGAAAGCGGCCATCATTCGTACGGGCGTAGATGTCGTCGTAGGAGCGCAGCCGCGCGAAGCTATGGAAGCGATATTGAAAAGGTGCGAAGAGTGCGACGTTGCGCCTCGCTTCGCAAGCTACAAGGTTGAGGTCGCAGGATCAGACGATAGCGGGCGCTTGCGCGTAAGTTTTGAAACTGAGCGAGCGCGCTACCGTAATGTGCTTCTGGGTCTGCGCGGAAGGCATCAGATTGAAAACGCTTCAATCGCAATCGCTCTCGCCGAAAGTTTGATTAATAAAGGCTTCCCAATCTCGTCCGAGCACATCATCGAAGGCATGGAAAACGCGCGTCACGCAGGGCGACTAGATTTGAGAAAAATTGGCGAGCACGAGGTTCTCTTCGACGGCGCGCACAACGTAGCAGGAGCAAAGAGCCTGCGCGCTTACATGGACGAATTCATACACGCACCCATCACACTCATCTTCGGCGCGATGCGCGACAAAGATTTATTAGAAATCGCCGCCGTGCTCTTTCCCATCGCACAGCATATAATTCTCATGCAACCTCAGAACCCGCGCGCCGCAACACCCGAGACGATTCTCCGTGCAACTCCTACAGAAATTGACCGAAGCAAAATCACACTCACACAGGATTTCGACGAAGCTTTCCGAATAGCTCAAGAGAAAACGACCGCTGACGAATTAATCTGCGTCACAGGCTCGCTCTATCTGATTGGCGAAGCGCTGGAAAGGTAAAAGTAAAAAGGTAAAAGGCAAAAGGGATAAGGCGAAAAGCATTTAATTAAATCCGGCTTCCTCTTACTTTTGCCTTTTACCTTTTTACTTTTACCTTTCTCTCTTGCTCTTGTCTGTCTCACTACAAAAACTTAAACTATGTGACAGATTTTTTTCGCGGAAAATTTTATGGACACATCGAACGTTGAAGCCCCGGAGGTTCTTGAGTCGCGGGAAATCTATCGCGGGCGCGTCTTCGACGTAGCGGCTTACACCGTGCGCGAAGGCGAACAGGTTTACGTGCGCGAGGTCGTTCATCATCCGGGGAGCGCCGTTATCGTCCCAGTCTTCGATGATGGAACCGTTGCGCTCGTGCGACAATACAGGCATCCTGCTGTGCGTTATCTTCTGGAAATTCCGGCGGGCACGCTCAGCCGTGACAAAGAGCGACCGGAAGAGGGAGCGGCGCGTGAGCTTGAAGAAGAGATAGGAGTCGTGGCCGGGCGCATGGAAAAGCTGACTGAATTTTTCGTCTCGCCGGGTTTTTGTGAAGAGAAGATGTGGGTCTATCTTGCAACTGAATTGACCGAGACGGCGCAACGGCTCGAAGAAGATGAACAGGTCGAGGTTGTGAGAATCGGGTTCGAGCGCGCATTCGAGATGATGGCCGACGGCGAGATAGAAGATGCAAAGACCATCATCGGCCTGACATTGGCCGCGAAGCGTCTGGGAATTTCTACGGGCACATTCGGAGAATCAACAACATGAGTGAAGCAATTGATGAGAAGACCTCTTGCCAGCATTTATCTCAAATTCAAAAAGTTACGCCCAGCGCAGAAGGATGCGAAGATTGTTTGAGGATTGGCGACACATGGCTGCATCTACGTATCTGCGAGACGTGCGGCCACGTAGGCTGCTGTGACTCTTCAAAGAACAAGCACGCTACGAAACATTTTCACGCAAGCGGCCACGCAATAATCAAATCGTTCCAGCCCGGCGAAGAGTGGGGCTGGTGCTACGTTGACGAACTGTTCTTCGAGGAGCTTCCAACTGATTGAAGTTGTCAGTACCGCCTGCGATAGCGGGCGGGGGGACAAAGGGATGAGGGATGAGGGCGAAGGGATGAGTAAGATAAAGTCAATTGCATGTTTACCTATTCACTCCTTCTTATTCATCCCTCATCCCTTATCCCTTCAATCGCCCGCCCGCTACCACAGGCGGTACTGACACGGACGCCTTACTATGTCGAAGGCTGTTGCGACAGTTGTTGAGGATGAAAGGGTGGAGGATGTTCCGCGAACTGCTCCGCCGCTTGATCCGACAATTATCAACTATCTTCATTCGACGGTCGCCATCCCGCTCATATACCTTTACACAATCGTGATGGGCAGTTTGTCGCTCGCAGGCTCTATATTCGACTCGACTGGGCGCTGGCAGCACCGTTGCGCGCAAACGTGGTGCAGGATGATAACGCGTACAGTTGGTGCGCGCGTGCGCGTGCACGGCGCGGAGCACGTTAGGCCGAACACCTCTTACGTCTTCCTCTCAACGCATCAGAGCTACATGGACATTCCTGCTATGCTTGGCTACACGCCAGCGCAACTACGCATTGCAGCGAAGAAGGAGGTCTTTCGCATTCCCTTCCTAGGCTGGCATCTCACGCGCGCGGGTCACATCTCGATTGATCGCGGTTCAAGAGTTGATGCTGTGGCTAGCCTTCAACGCGCGGCAGGCGGAATACGCGGCGGCTTCTGCGCTTTCCTGTTCCCTGAAGGCACACGCTCGCGCGACGGGCGATTGCAGCCCTTCAAGAAAGGTGGATTCAGGCTTGCAATGCAGGCGCGCGTCGCCATCATCCCTGTCAGCATCATAGGCTCGCGCCGCGTACTGCCGCGCGATTCAATAATCTTCCGCCCCGGCACTATTGATATGTACTTGGACGCGCCCATACAGACCGCAGGATTAGCAGATGACGATTTAGAGTCGCTGATGAATGAAGTCCGAGCAGCGATGCTGTCGCATTTTCAGGGAGAGAAGAAGGCAAGGATGAAGTAGGAAGTGTTCCGAGTGCTGCAATTTAGTCTGCGTAAGCAGACGATTAGAGTGTAGCCCCTGACGAAGCCGAAGGCGTAGTCTGGGGTCAGCAATCGAATACATCAACAGAGTCTGCGATAGCAGACGACAGAGAATAGACAGAAGAATATTTGTAGAGCGAGAAAGCCTCTGTCGTCTGCTATCGCAGACTCCGACCGACGCTCTCATCCCTTACCCCAGACTACGCCTGCGGCTTCGTCAGGGGCTTTACTCTCGCCGTCTGCTTACGCAGACTTGTTGCCGTTGTTACTCAAGCATCATTCTGCATAACGTCACTGTGTAATTACTCTTTCATCCCTCATCCCTCCGCCCTCATCCCTGCTTTTCCGCCGTCTCTTGTTTACTTCCTGAAACTCTCTTACACTTCCCTCTATCGTGAGCACACCGAACGAGTCCGCGCGATTCAATTCGCTGCCGCCAGATAGTTTCACCAATTTGGCGCAAGCGCCGAATGGTGCGCCCGACGCTTCTGGAATCAACCCGGACGATCCGCCCTGGGGTGTAGCGCTCGCAGCGTTCGGCTGGCTTGCGAGTGTGGTTCTGCTCTTCATGATTCAGTTCTTCTTTCTGATTCCTTACGCAATCGTTCACTATCGCGGCTCGGACTTGCACACGATGGGCGAGGCGCTTCAATCAGATAAGTTCGCCATACTGCTCTCGATCATCGCTGTCATCCCGGCCCATCTGCTGACGCTTGCGGTCGTGTGGGCAATAGTCACGCGCTTCGGGCGAAGACCTTTCTGGAAGACTCTGGGTTGGAGTTGGGCGGAAAACTTCGGATTCTGGAAGAGCGCGGGACTGGCCGTCAGCTTGCTGGTCGCTGGCGCTTTGATTGCGAAACTTTTCAACGGCAAGCCTACGGACATTGATATGATCGTGGCAAGCTCTGCGGCGGCGCGCTACACGCTTGCGTTTCTGGCAACGCTAACAGCGCCACTGGTCGAAGAGATGATCTATCGCGGCTTGCTCTTCTCAGCACTTCAAAGGTGGTTCACAAAGCTGTTCTTAACTCAGGGCGTCTCTAATCCAGGATTTCCGGGGATGACGCTCGCTGTGATTATCGTCTCCGGCCTCTTCGCGTTCGTGCATGTCTTTCAATACCAGAACAACTTCGGCGTTATCGCTGCGGTCGCGCTGCTGAGTGTAACGTTAACGCTGGTGCGCGCGCTCACGCACCGCCTGCTCCCCTGCGTAGCCATTCACATGATCTTCAACGGTCTGCAATCCGTCCTTATCATCCTTGACCCTTACATCAACAAACCCGATGCAGAACAGAAAGCCGCTGCTATTATTACATTCGCGCACATGTTTTTTAGATAGAGGATGGCAACCTACGTTATGCGGGCGTTGGATTTCAGCCCGCGAGAGCGGGCGACCGTCTAAAGCCCAGTGCGTTAGCGCTGGGTTAGATAGCAATAAAGATTATCAAAGCCCGCGTGAGCGGGCGACAGCCCATAATAATCAAACGGCTGTCGCTATCTTCGATAGCTCTCTTCATTTTATCAACTCTAACCCAGCACTTACGTGCTGGGCTTTAGACGGTCGCCCGCTCTCGCGGGCTGAGACTGGCATCTGCTTTTTATGGCTTACGAAGTCGTAGTTGTTGGCGGAGGCATAGGCGGGTTGACCGTTGCGGCGTTGCTGGCGGCGCGTGGCGTAGGCGTGTGCCTGCTTGAGAAAGAATCGCGCGCAGGAGGATGCGCAGAGACGTTCGAGAAATCGGGTTATACGTTCGAGCGCGGCGCGGGGCTTTACGCTTCGTGGGGCGCGGGCGAGATTCATGAAAAGATTTTTGACGAACTTCCTGTCGCTCCGCCCGAGACTCGCATAGTTTCTCCTTCGTACGTCGTGCGACTTCCAGATGAGACGGAGATCGCCGTCGCGCAAAGTGATGAGGAGTTTTATGAAAGCCTGCGAAGAGCTTTTCCTGAATGCGCCGCAAGCGCCTTAAGTTTCTACAGAGAGATTGAACCTGTAGCCGACGCGCTATTTCGGGCAAGCGTCGCTGTGCCGGACTTGCGAACGGCTTCAAAGATGAAACGCGCGCAGGTCGCTTTATCCGAACATCGCGTCGCACGAAAAATTTATGCAGCGATGAACGAGCGCGCTGTAGAGCGCTTGAGAAAAACCTCCGCAAGGTTCCGCCGCTTCATTGACGCGCAATTGCAGATTTTCGGGCAAGTGCCAAGCGACGAGTGCGCCTATCTGTTTGCGGCGGTCGCACTGATGATTCCGCGTCGCGGAATGTATTCGATTCGCGGCGGAGGCTCGGCGCTCGCAGATTCGCTTGTCGAATCAATCAAGAAAAGCGGCGGCGCTGTGCGTCTTAATTCTCCGGTGCTTCGATTATCATATGATTCAAGCGGGAGTCCGCGCGGAGTTGATTTGTTGAGCGGAGAAACCATTGAAGCCACGCGCGCGATTATTAGCAACCTGACGGTCTGGGACACTTACGGAAAGCTCGTCGGATTGAATCGCACGCCGTATGAAGTCAGACAAAAACTTAAAAATTTACGCGGCTGGGGCGCGTACCTAATCTTCGCAGCGATGGACGAACAGGCTTCCGCTCGTCTTCCGGCAGATCACCTGCTCGTTCTAACAAACTGGCAAGAAGAGCCTGAAAGATTCAACCCCGAAAGCTCGCTCTTCATGTTCGCCTCTTCTACGGCGTGGGACGCGCGAGCGCCCGAAGGCGAGCGCTCAGTCACAATCAACGCTTTCACACGCGCGGAAGAGTGGTTCTCTTTCCATGAAGACGACCGAGCGCGCGAAGAGATGGATCAGGCCGCATTGGAAGCGTGGTGGAATCGTATGCACGCAATGATGCCTGAGCTTGGCGGAGAGATTGAGGTGATAGAGACTATAAATCCGCCAGGCTTTTATGACGAGACCAGGAGAAAGCTTGGGATGGTCGGAGGCGTTGGACAGGCAATTGAGAATTTCGGTATGAACTCAATCTCGCATCGCACGCATTGGCCGAACCTGTTCATGGTCGGCGATACGGTCTTTCCGGGCGCGGGTATAGCAGCCGTCACGCAATCTGCCCTCATCGTAGCAAACGAAATCACAACAAGAGCAGTTTTCAGTTTTTAGTTTTCAGTTTTCAGAAAGAAGAGAAATGCTCTTAGCTGAAAACTGAAAACTGAAAACTTAAAACTATCTTTGCGGCGGTTCGTTGGTGCGCTCAGGCGCGTGCGATTCCACATGCTCCGGCGGCGAGGATGGTGGCGACGGTGGAGGTGAATAGCTTGGAGCCGACTGCGACTCAGAGCGGCTGGGCGTGGACGTTTCAGACCTGCTGCTTCTGTCATCGTTTGAGCGACTCTCGTTGCTCTCATGTCCTCTGCCGCCACGCACGCCTTCGTCTCCATCAAGACGAGCCGGGATGCGGTCTCCTGCTCTAGGTCCTTCTCCCGGCACAGGTCTGAATGGTATGACATTCGGCGGATTTACAGCACCGGTTCCGCCGCCAGACCCACCGCCCGAACCACCTGAGCCTCCACCTGAACCTCCCTCCGTAGGGGAAGATGTAGCAGCTATTGCATGGGTAGCCAAGTAGTCCTGGATAGCCGTAGCCGTAAGGCGAAGAGAAGCCTCTGTAGAAGGCCATGAAGATGTAGCAGCCCGTTTGAGCGTTATATATCCAGATGCCTGAGCGACCCGGAAAATTAACCATAGGCCAGTCTACGTCATTGTAGCTAGCCAGCCAGGAGTTTCTGACATCTCTGGCAACACTACGATTGAGTGCGATCAGCGTGTTCGCTCGTGCCATGCTCCAAAGGTCTAGAGCATCCTGTGCGCTCTTATTAAATTTGACGAGCTGCGTCCCGCCCGTGCTCAACGAAGCACTTGCGGTTTGATTGATTGCGCCACTGCCCAATATGGCCTTCTGCCCTTCGCGCACGAGTGTAGCGTAGGCATCGTTTACAATCGCCCTGCCCTTTCGCACCATAAGCTCTGTCGTGCCAGATGAGACATTGATGCGATAGAGTCCGTTGCGCGGGATTGAGATTCTTCCCTGCGGAGTGCTGATTGTAATCGGCAGGCGAGTTTCGCTGATGCCGCTGGCCTCTATCACAGCGCTCCCTTTCAGAAGCTTGATGTGAACATTTTCGAGCGCCGTGTCAACTATCTCGAACTCGGAGTTTTCGCCAGCGCGCAGGTATGAACCGGGGTTGAGCAGCAATTCCGTTCGTCCCGAATCATCCGTGCGAACCACATCGCCCGCCGAAAGCTCCGTGTTAGCTGTTAGGTGTGACAAAGTTCTTTCGCCTGCACGTTGAAGGGTGACACCGCCGCTCACAATGTTGATGCGGCCTGCGCGAGCGTAGATGACGAAATCGTTCGGCGTTTTCTGCGCCTGCGCCGTCACGACCGTTCCGCAAACAAAAGCTGCGAGCACGAGGACGCCGATCAGGTACGATTTGAATTCTCTTTTCATGACGAGCCTTTCCTTACCAGGTGAGTTTTACCGACTCAGGGGAGAGACGATCAACCTTTGGACGGATACTGCGAACATTCTATTCCCATTTCACCAAACGCTCAAGAAGAAAGAGACGCGGGGACGCGGGCGAAGAAGGCAAAAGGAAAAAGGTAAAAGTAAAAAGTTAGGGGAAGCCAATCTTCTTATTAAAAGTGGTTTCATCCTTACTTTTGCCTTTTACCTTTTGCCTTTTTACTTTCTTCTTTCTCCGCGTCTGCTCTTTATTGTTTTGCAAATTCCAGCGCGGTGCCAGCGTCCGCTTCAGCGCCGCGAACGATGATTACTGTGTCGTTTGAAATCCAGGCGATTGTGGTTCGCCCGGCGTCGCGCCAGATTGCCTGCGATTCGTTGGCAACGGAGTTATTGCCTGAGCCTGCCGCGCCCTGACGTTTGTTCTGTAGTGAGATGTATGCGCGTAAAAATTCCTGCGCGTCCAGTTGTCTGTCCCAGACAGTTTTCCAGACGAAGAGCGGTGTAGCGCCTGCGCGCTCGAATAGATATGCGCGATCTCCGCCCCAGCCTGCTGCTGCGCGCAAGGCCTCTTCATCCATTACGCCTCCCATCAAAAGCCCGCGCACGCCTATCTCGCCAAGCGGTGTAGAGGCTGCAAGTTTCCAGCCGTTCGCTGCGAACAGGCTTTCGTCCAACTGAACATCGCGTGGGCTTTCCGATTGAAAATATTTTTCGGGATGAAGAATCTGCTCGCTCGACTGAGGAGGGTTGGTGAACAACTCGTCAACAGCGCGCTCGCCGCCTCTGCGTCTTACGGCTTCAACGAAACGCGCGCCGTCGCGGTAGCGAAAGATGAAAGTCTCCGTCAGCAGTTTCGGAAAGAGCGCGCCGACCTCTTCACGGTACGAATTGAATCGCGCGCCTTCGCTCCTTGCGATTTCGTCCAGAGGTTTTCGCCCGAAAGCGTCGCCCTCTTCATCGCGTCGCTGCACGTTCATCGCGTCGCCTTCGACAACGGCGAACACGGCTTCAGTTCGGTCGAAGTTGTACGGACGTTTTAGGAGAAGTTTAAGAAGATCGAAGTGCTGGTCTTGAAGCGCGTGCGTGAACTCGTGCGTAAGAAGCGAATCGCCTTTGAACTTATCAACCAGAATCACCTGATGATCCAGCGGCGAATAGACCGCGCCCGCAGAGACCGCAGCGAAACTGGCTGCAAGCTGCGCAAGGTCAACGCCCTCTGGAAGCGCGCCACCTGCTGCCGCTAATCTTCCCAGCGAGCGCAGATCATCGCCGCCAAGAACCTGCGCCATCTCGCTGGCGCGCTGCCCGTACTCCCATCCAGACAATTCCGTCATCCCAACATCGCCCGTCCAATCAAGACCGCGCAATTCAGATGCGCGCCGCATAGCATGCTCGCGCATCTCCTGAAGCTTTGGCGATAGCGGGCGCAAGGGGAGCGGCGCGAGCGTGCGCGCCACAGGTTGAGGCACGACGGCGGCGGGCGCAACGCCCGTCCCTACAGAACGCTTATTCCCACACGATACGACGAGGAGAGCTATTGTGAAGATCGTTAGGAGAGCCGTAATTCTTCCCTTACCCTGAACACCCATGACAAGGCTTAGACGCAGGAATCTCAGGCCGGGATGCCGAGGAAGGGATGAGCGCGGCAGCTATAAAATTGATTGAGAGTATTCGTCAGTTGAATCGTTCACTTAACGCTTTCATGATGACCGGGCAAAGAATGGTGCAATCCACATTTAGAGTGCTTGATAAGACCATTAGGAGCAAAGGGCAAATCCTCTGCCCCGGGTACAACACAATCGCATGGATTGCGTACTTCCGCGCCACTTTCGCAGTACAATGCATGTTAGACGTCTAATGTCTAAAGAGCGGAGACGCTTTTGCAGCTAGGAGATGTAAAGTATCTAGGAGATATGATAATGAAGGAAGATTAGACGGCTAAATAGGCGTATTTCGTGCTGTCTATTAGTACGCCTATTTATAGTTCGGCGTCTTTTCTATGTTTAGGAGAAATCTATGGAAGTTAAAGTAAAACTAACTAAGGATGCGTCAGGAAAGGTAAATGTTGATAAGGATATTTCTGGCAAAGTTACAGTAGCCAAACATATTTCTGAACAGTTCAATCGAATGCTGTTAGCAAAAACCGGGCAAGCTGAGCTACTTGGGCACAATTTAGAAAAGGGGTTGGGAAATGAACAGGCACTTCGGGATTTGCTTGTTAGTTTCTTGCCTAGGCGATTTGGGGTTGCTAAGGGGAAGGTTGCCAATGCTGCGGGAGACATGAGTAAACAACTCGATATAATTATTTATGATGCGATAAATTGTCCAACCTTATTTGTAGACGAGAATAGTAATCAAATATTACCTATTGAAGGGGTATTTTGTATTATTGAAGTCAAAACTTCACTTACAAGTAAATCCTTGGCAGAAGCGTTTAGCAACCTTGCATCTGTCTATGCTCTTGAACCTCGAACGAATGGATCAACTAATGATTATGTAACTTGTTGTCCTCCTTATTTAGAAGTATTTGCTTTCAGGGATTCTCGACCACTTGAGAGAATTGCCAAACAGTTTGTAAAACTTAGCAAAGAATATCCTGTCGAAAGAAGCTGTTACTCTTATACTGAAAAATCACCTGGTTTTGCTGATCATACTGGGGAAAATCATTTGATTTGCGGTGTGAATATACTTAACAAGGGTCGCATCCATCACATGCTTAACGGGACTATTAGAGTAAGAGATTTCGGGGAATATACATTAGGAATGTTCATGACAGGGCTGATTGCACATTTCGACGAATTAGTAATGCCGCCACTAAACATAACAGATTATTTGAACTGGATAATGGTTGATATGTGGCGCGATCCTATGAATTGGCTTAAAAGAATTCTGCCATCCTTAAAAGAGGAACCAAAGTAAGGTAGTTTATTCCCACGCGCCACCGAACAACTCATTCAACCCGACCGCGAGTTAGCTTGCCTCTCATCGAGAACTTGCGTGAATTCGGGGTTGTCTGCGCGGCGGGTTAATTCGGGCGTTGGACTGCTTCGCTTTCACTTCCTGTGATAGGATGTTGTTGAGGTGATGAGGATGACTTTTACAGTTGAATATGAACAGGAAGATGATGGTCGCTGGCTCGCCGAAGTGTTAGAGTTGCCAGGCGTGCTTGCCTATGGACAATCATCTGGTGAGGCCATTGCTAAAGCTCAGGCTCTTGCGTTGCGGGCACTTGCTGATCGACTTGAGCATGGTGAAAATGCCCGCGAATTCATAAACATCTCTTTTGCCGCAGCATGAGTCAATGGTCATCTGCAAAAGCTAAACGGGTTCTCGCTGCTCTTCTCCGAATTGGCTGGAGTATCAAGCGGGAATCCAGTTCTCACAAAATCCTCTCACGGGCTGGCTGGGCCGATGTGGTATTCGCTTTCCATGATAAAGAAGAGATTGGCCCAAAGATGCTGGCTCGTATCGCAAAGAATACAGGACTCAAACCGGAAGATTTGTAATTGAATGGTTTCTTATACGGGCAGCCCAACAACTCATTCAACCGGAGCGGAATCAGCTTGGATTTCATCGAGAACTTGGATGCTGCTCGGCAATTCTTCCCGCCCGGTTAATTCGAGCGTTGGGCTGCGGGTGCCGCTTAATCGTAGGGAAATGGTCATAGCCTATAGCTAAGCGGTTTAATTAATATAAGATATGAGGAAAACTGAGATGTCGTGGATCAGCGTCAATGACTATCACTATCCCGTAGGGTGGGAAGACGGGTTTGATTCCGATGACCGCGCCAAGTGGTATTGCCAGCAATTGGAACAAGGGCAAATACTGCTCTTTGAGAAGACTCCTTTTGAGTTGCCGAAAGAGCATCAGGAATTTTTACTTTCTCAACGTCAGACAGACTCCCGGTATCACAAAAACATCTCTTATCGCCCAAACAAGAATGTATTGCGCGGTGTGTCTTCAAATTTAGCGGAAGATTCAGATCGATTGCGGCAGATTATGCAATCCTACTCAATTCAAGTCACTAAGTTTCTCTCTCAATTTCTTTCGCCGTACGCACAAGATTGGTCACTAGACTTTGCAAGCTTTCGCCCCTTAGAAGAGGAGGGACGTGACCTGCCATTACATAAACGTAACGACTTGCTTCACGTAGATGCTTTCCCTTCTAGACCCACTAGGGGCAGACGGATTCTTCGCGTATTCACGAATATTAATCCAAATAGACCGCGTATATGGAACACTACAGATCGCTTTGATGTGCTAGCCCAACGCTTTGCTGTAGAGGCAGGATTAAACCGAATCGCGGCACGAGCTTTATCTTCCAAGCGTGCTCTCTCCCGGCTAACGGCACGCATAATGCGCTTGGTTGGAATAAATATAGCTGACCGCTCACTATACGACGAATTCATGTTGCGCTTTCATGACTACTTAAAAGAGAACGCTAGCTTTCAGTCTGAATGTCCCAAAATACGTTTGGAGTTTCCGCCACACTCAACATGGGTCGTGTTTACCGATGGCGTCCCTCATGCCGCACTTTCTGGGCAGTTCGCTTTGGAGCATACATATATCGTTTCCATGAATGCGCTTCTTTCCAAGCACAAAGCACCTATTAGTGTACTTGAAGCTATATGTGGACGACCTTTGTCAGTCTGAAAATACCGCGAGGGAAGATGCAAGGCTCTACCGCTAACGCCGCCCAACAACTCATTGAACCGGAGCGCGAATAGCGCGGCTCTCATCGAGAACTTGCGTGCATCGGCGTTGCGTGCGCGCCCGGTTAATTCGGGCGTTAGGTGCTTTCGGTTTGCTAACGAACAGATTCGCTATGATGAAAGTTTCAGTCATCATTCCTGCTTATAATGAAGAACAGTGCTTGCCAGAAACGCTTGAGCGAATCGGCAGGGCTTTAGCTATCGCCGCTTGTCCTTCTGAAATTATTGTTGTTGACAATGACAGCCAAGATGGAACCAAACAAGTTGCTGAAGGCTTCGGAGCAAAAGTTGTCCTGGAAAGAGAGCATAAAATTTCCAAAGTCAGAAATACCGGAGCGGAAAACTCAACTGGCGATGTTCTGATTTTCATTGATGCAGACAGCCTCATTCCAGAAACGCTTTTCCAGAAGATTCTTGGTGTGATGAAAGATGAGAAATGCTTTGGCGGGGCGGTGGCTGTTGACTATGAAGAGTTCCAGAGAAAGTGGATGAAGTTTTATCTCTTGGGTTGGAAGTTCTGGGGAACGGTCTTCAATATGGCACAAGGCGCGGCACAGTTTTGCCGCAAATTAGTCTTTGAAGAACTCAGAGGTTATGACCAAACTATTTTTATGGGAGAGGATGTTGAGTTCTACTGGCGACTTTCCAAATTTGCTAAGCTGAATAAAGGATATTTATATTTCGTCGAACATCCGAAAGTAATAACTTCCGCGCGTAGATTTGATAAGATGAATCTCTGGAAAACATTGCTGCTCACGCACCCGATTTTTATTCGTCTAACTTGGCGAAAGAAATCTTATTGGAAGGATTGGTATGAAAAAGCTGTTCGCTAAAAGGTTAACAATCATGCCGCATCTAACAACTCATTCAACCGGAGCGCTCGATAGCGTGCCTTTCATCATTCTTCTATCCTTCAATCTTGGATAGATTCGCGCCGCCCGGTTAATTCGGGCGTTAGACCCTTACGTTATTGAAACCTGTTATGGTTGTGACACAGCAGGATATTCAGCAGGCGCTTCGTGCGCTCAGTCTTCCGGGGCAAGTCGTCTGCCTCCACAGTTCGCTGCGTTCATTCGGACATGTCGCCGGTGGGGCGATAGCAGTCGTTCGAGCATTCTTGGATGAAGGATGTACCGTTCTCGTCCCAACGTTCTCCTCAGTTTTTGAGGTCGCTCCTTCTCCTCACCTGCAATTTGAGCGTAACGGGTGGGACTATAGTGCTAACTCTGCGCCGAATCATAGCTCGCAAAGAGTTTACACTCCTGAAGTTCTTGACATTGACCGCTATATGGGAGTGATACCGGCAACGGTAGTAGCTTGGACTAACCATATGCGAGGTAATCACCCGCTCGACTCTTTCACAGCAGTTGGTCCGCAAGCCGCTAAACTTATTGCCGGACAGACTCCTTTAGATGTCTATGCGCCGCTTGCCGCTCTAACACGGATGAAAGGCTTTGTTCTTTTGATGGGAGTAGGGCTTGAAAGAATGACATTGTTGCATCTGGCTGAAAAAGAGGCTGGGAGAACATTGTTTCGACGATGGGCAAACGATGCGCATGGTCAGCCGATGGCGGTTGAAGTCGGCGGTTGTTCCGAAGGGTTTGGTAAGCTTGAACTGTATCTGCGCCCAATTATGCGAAGGACCAATGTTGGTCAGAGTAAATGGACGCTGCTTCCGGCAGGTCAAGCTTTAGCTTATGCTGCCGCAGCGATTAGCGCCAATCCTCAAATCACCCATTGCGGTGAAGAGACGTGCGAACGATGTAATGACGCTGTAAGAGGAGGTCCTATTTTATCTGGGAGGCGGGTCTAACAACTCATTCAACCGGAGCGCGAGTTAGCTTGGCTCTCATCGTCAACTTGTTTCATAATCACGTCTCCATGCGCCCGGTTAATTCGAGCGTTAGATTTTTATCTTCAATAAAGCGGCTGTGATTCACAGGTTATGCCGACCAAAAGGCATGAGATTACTACCATGAAGAGAAAACGGGCGGAAAAGACCGGGGTCTATTTGCCGGGCCTGAATGGTCTGAGATTCTTCGCTGCCATACTGGTTGTCTTAGGCCACGTTGAGCTTCTCAAAGAATATCACGGCTACAGCAATATCTATTCGCACCCGGCCGTCTACGAACTGGGACGAATGGGCGTCACATTCTTTTTTGTTCTCAGCGGCTTCCTAATTACTTACCTTCTCTTAACGGAGAAGAAAGTTGTCGGCTCTATTTCAATCAGGAAATTTTACATCAGAAGAATCCTGCGCATTTGGCCGCTCTACTTCCTGCTCGTTCTTCTCTCTTTCTTTATCTTGCCGCGAATCGGATTCTTCAATATCCCAACTCTTTCCTCAAATCTGCCCGTCTACTTTAATTACACTTTACCGCTCTTCCTTCTCTTTCTGCCGCAACTTGCGTTGAGCATTTTTCCGCCAGTTCCTTACGCCGAGCCTCTGTGGTCGATTGGAGTTGAAGAACAGTTTTATTTGATGTGGCCTCTGCTTCTCAAGCGCTTCAGAAGGTTTCTCGCGCTTGCCATCGGCATCGTCGTGGCCGGTTATCTCATCAAGCAACTTGCTTTTATGATAGCTTCGCAAAGCACAGACGCAACCGCGATCAAGTATTGGAACTATTTCATCAATTTCTTTTACTTCACGCGCATAGAATGTATGGCCATCGGTGCGATAGGAGCGTGGTGTGTCTTCAAACGTAAAGGGGCTATCTTGAAACTTGTCTATCATAAGGCGACTCAAATTGTCGTCTATGCGCTGGTAGCTTACTCTCTGATGACGGGGGCAAACAAACCTGTCTATAATTACAGTCTCTACTCCATTCTCTTCTGCCTTGTCATTCTCAATGTTGCGACCAATCCTCATTCGCTGTTGAAAGTAGAGAGCAGGCTTTTTATCTTCCTGGGCAATATTTCTTACAGCATCTATATGTTTCACGAAATAGCGATCAAGATTGCCATCAACACGCTCGCGAAGCTTTTCAGCACAACTTTTAATGGCATCGCTTCTAATATAGGACTCTACGCCTTCACTATCATCCTGACGCTTATCATCGCTAGCCTCTCTTACTTACTCTTTGAGACGAAGTTTCTACGGTTGAAATATAAATTTTCAATTATTCGCAGCGGTAGTGATGTCAAAAGAGAAGAAAATAAATTGATCTCAACCTCCAAAGCCACATTGTCTACTGGATTCTAGAATAGACGCTCCGCTGTTGTGGAGGCGGGGTCGTCGGATTGCGTCAGGCACAAATCTAACAACTCATTCAACCCGACCCCGTGATAGTATGGCTTTTATCATTGTCTTCTCCGATAGTGTTGAAGGCTGCACGCGCGGGGCGGGTTAATTCTGTCATTGGACGCTTCTATAGCGGTTCTCACTTGAATGCGACTGTTGCAGCCAAGCGTTCAGGTCAGTACCGCCTGCGGTAGCGGGCGGGTGATCGCGCGGCTTGAGACCCGCCCGCTACCGCAGGCGGTACTGACAGGAGTCGCACTCAACTGAGAACTGCTATAGTGGAATGGAATCCGCGCTATACAGAACCATTGCTTAGGAATATAGTGTTGCCGAATCGAGCATAGCTCGCTCCGTTCTCAGTTTCTCTGGAATGCGCCAGACCATCTGAAGTCCATAGCCAACTCCATCACCCAGCAAGAGGAAATGGAATGAAAATCTGGAAGGAAGAAAAATGAAGCGACAAATGATTTTGTGCCTGATGATAATTTTGCTGTGTGTTACAAGCGGTGTTGCTCAGTCCCGCATTAACCGGCCAAGTTCAACACCAAACTCAGCCACCATAACCGATATTCGGAAAGTTGATTTCCTTAACTTCACCTATCATTCCTCTCTATGCTCACAGGAATATGGAAGAAAGGGTATTGGCAAGATAGTTCGCGTACGTAATGGCGAATTCAAGAATAAGAATGTTTATTTTGCTGTTGCAGACAATAAGATTGTTTACGCAGATGTGACGGGCGATGGGCGTGAAGACGCCATCGTACCTATTGGCTGTGGCGCAACTACGGCCAACTTTGCTCTCTCTGAAGTCTATATCTACACAATTCAAAATGGACGCGCCACGTTACTTGCAGAGATTAGCGACAGGGATATGGAGCGGGATTATCGCCACTATTATCCTGATGCTGAATCTTATTGGGGCGTTAATGAAAACGGCTTAAAGGTAAAAAATGGTAATCTCGAAATTGAAGTGCTTGCAGATGGCTCACATGCTTCCCCGAAATATATCGTGACGCTGGAATATCGTTTGAGTGGCGAGACTCTTCGCTTAATTGGAAAGCCACAAAGAAGGAGTTTCGGACAATGAGCTTAATATTTGGCGAAGTTGCCTTTTGTCAACTACGCCGCGCCTAACAACTCATTCAACCGGAGCGCGATTGAGCTTGTCTTTCATCGAGAACTTGTGTGGATTCGGTGTTGTGTGCGCGCCCGGTTAATTCCAGCGTTAGGCGCTTGCTTCTTTGCTAACAATTAAGCCTGATGTATCCTGAGATGGAGGTGTGAAGATGCTAAATACTATTCGTGCAGTCGTGCGTGAGGGGAAAATCGAGTTGCTGGAAAATGTAGAGATTCCAGAGGGAACGGAAGTTCTAGTCACTCCACTAGTTGATGAGCCTAGCTTCTGGTTAAACGCCAGCGAAAGTTCATTGAATTCTGTCTGGGATAATTCAGAGGATGATGTATATGCCGAGTTACTCGAAAAATGAAGTAATTCTGGTGCGCTATCCTTTCTCTAACCTATCAGGCTCGAAAGTCCGACCTGCCATTATCGTCAATGATTCACATGCCTCACAGGATGTCATTATAGTGCCGCTTACGAGTAAAGTATCGCCTCTTTTAGCAGGCGAATTTGTATTAGAGGATTGGAAGTCAGCCGGATTGAATGTGCCTTCTGCGGCGAAGCGCGGACTTTACACGGTGCATCAGAGTTTGGTTATAAAATCTATTGGGAAGCTATCTGACAGAGATGCCAGAAGCTTGGAGAATTCGTTGCATTATTGGTTGGGCTTACATTGAAAATTCAAAATCACGCCGCGCCCACCAACTCATTTAATCGGAGCGCGAATTAGCTGGTCTTTCATCGTCAACTTATCTTTATAGGCGGTTCGTCGCGCCCGGTTAATTCGGACGTTATGCGGATTGAGTCGGAGATTGAAATGGTAATCATACGAATAGTTGATCTGTTGATGTGGCTGTCCCTTCTGGCTATTGCCTGTGTAACGCCATACTTCATTCTTTACTTCTCAATTTATCAGATCAGAATATTAAAACGTGAGTGGAGACCTATTCTTGCCAAAACTATTATTTCCCTAATCGTCTGGTTAGCTCTTTCCTTAGTGATGTTCTTTGCGCTCTTTTTCAGCTTCATTTATGGAGATAGGTTCGATAACGTTCCAACCTTATACGAAGAGATTGAAGTGATGCTTATTCTCGTTGGTCTGGTTGCCGTCTATAGTCTTTCTGGTTGGGGACTCTATTATTGGGTCAAAGGGCGAGTAACAAACGACGTTAAAGAACAGAATCATATAAAGGGGCTTGTGTGAGCGAATCCGCCTAACAACTCATTCAACCGGAGCGCGAATAGCATAGTTTTCATGCGCGAGACTTTGTTGGTCATCATGGTTCGTCGTGCCCTGGTAATTCTGGCGTTGGATTGCTTGGGCTTGGCTAACTTTAGGGAATTCCGCTAAACTGCGTACGAAATATTGAGAGGATTATAGGAATGAACAACGAAGAATTTGAGAAGAAAATGGAATTCATTCTTGAACAACAGGCGCAGTTTGCGTCTGACATTGGTGAATTGAAAGATGTGGTTGCCCGCCTTGCAAATGCCAGCTTGAATAGATTCGAGGCCATAGAAGAAAAAACTGCTCAAAGATTTGAGGACGTAGATGAAAAAATTGCTGCATTAGTGGACTCTCAAGTCAGGCTTACTGAATCACAGTCTCGGACAGAAGATAGTCTGAGAAATCTTATCGCAGTAGTTGATCGTTACTTTAGTGAAGGTCGAAACGGCAAGTCTGAAGGTTAAGGCGAAAGATTCCGGTGCAATTATTCTCTTTCAACGGAAGCCGCAATCTAACAACTCATTCAACCGTAGCGGCATTAGCTTGATTTCCATACGCAGGACTTGAAGGCTTGATACAATACTTCCCGCCGCGTTAATTCGGGCGCTAGATGGCCATACTTTTTCTGAGAGAAAGGCGAACTCCAATGCTTAAAAAAACAGGTCTGAAAGTTATGGCATTAGCTTTAATGCTAATCTTGTCGGGCGCGGATTTGATGGCGCAAAGACGCATCAACTTTCGTACCGGACGTAGTTCGGCGACGGTGCGCGGAAACATTGGCGCAGGTGGTTACCGCGAATATGTGTTGCGCGGGCGTGCCGGTCAATTGATGTCAATCGAAATCACCTCCGGCAACGGCGCGGTGATCGTTAATGCCGGAAGCGCGAGCGGGAGAAGTTTCAGTTTGGACATGACCGGAGGTGATCATTTGCTCTCAGTCGTCAATACCGGGCGTAGCGCGACAAACTACACTTTAACGGTCTCAATCAGATAAATCTGCTCGCGCGCTTTGTACGAGATGTGTCGTCTAGAACAGAAATACCGACGCACTATCTAACAATTCATTTAACCGGTGCGCGGATTTGATGGCTTTCATCATTCTTTACTGAAGATGAAAGTTGATGCTTCTTGCCGCGCCCGCTCAATTCCAGCGTTAGATTGCTTCTCGAAAATAATCGGGCTAAGATTTTAAGCAATGAATGATAGACCAATAGCTCTTGATGCTTATGAAATTCTAGCCGATGCTTACGCATCAGTTATTGATACTAAACCGCATAACGCATATTACGAGCGCCCCGCAACTCTTTCGCTGTTGCCGGAGGTCAAAGGGAAAAGAGTTCTAGATGCGGCCTGTGGCCCAGGCGTCTACTCCGAATGGTTGCTTTCACATGGCGCGGAGGTCATCGCCGTTGATTCAAGTCCGAAGATGGTTCAATTAGCAAAGCAACGTCTTGGCACTGCATCAAATGTTCTGCAAGCAGACTTGAGTAAGCCTCTAACCTTTCTGGATAGCTCGTCATTCGATATTGTGTTAAGTCCGCTCACAATGGAATATATAGAGGATTGGCACAGTACATTCGCGGAGTTTTACAGGGTATTGCGTCCCGTAGGTTACTTTGTCCTTTCCGTCACTCATCCTTTCTTCGATTACGTCTATTTCAAATCGAACAACTATTTTGAGATAGAATTGGTCGGCAGTGAGTGGCAAGGATTTAACTCGGTTCAGGTTCACATGCCTAGTTTCCGCCGGTCGCTAGAAGCAACGCTCAATCCGCTTATTGAAGCAGGTTTCCACCTGGAACGAATTCTTGAGCCGAAACCAACGGATGAGTTTAAAGAAGCAGACCCGAAGCATTATGAAGAATTATTGCAGCAGCCGAGTTTCCTATGCATCCGTGCTAGAAAATGAAACTCGCAATCTAACAATTCATTCAACCCGACTCGTGCATAGCGTTCCTTTCATGCTTGTTCTCTGCGATGAATGCTCTATGCTTCATGTGCGGGCGGGTGAATCGCAGCGTTAGATTTCTGCTGAGTGGTGAGAGAGCAAGATCGGTATAAATTTGGAGAGCTACTAAGCACTATGCTTTAATCAGCCGCTCGTTCAATTCGCCTTTGGAGATTTCTATGTCCAGACTCCTGCTTGGTACTATCTGCGGTCTCATTTACGGCGCGTTGTCAGCCGCCTCGATGTTGCCGCTCAAGTTCGATGACAAGACGGCTGCTCTAACAGGTGCGTTCCTCAATCGTTTCGCTATCGGCTTTGTTATCGGCGCGGCTCGCCTTCCCATGCCGAGTTGGGCTAATGGTCTGATCTTCGGCGTACTTCTCAGCCTACCGGACGCCATTATCACGAAGGCTTATGCTCCAATTCTCATTTTGGGCGCAGTCGGAGGACTCATCATTGGTTTAATCGTCGGTAAGTGGGGAGCTTGAGTAATATTACGGTTTTCAA
>MNJR01000084.1 GCA_001920415.1 Acidobacteria bacterium 13_1_20CM_3_53_8
ATGACATTCAACATGGCGACGATGACTATAATCGCCAGAAGCCTCTGTATGGTTTCTCTCCCCTTGGCATTCATAAAAAAATAAGTGATGAGTGATGAGTGATGAGTGATGAGATAAGAAAAGGGGTGAATGGTAAATGGTCAATGGTGAATGGAAGAACTGCTCTTATCCATTTACCATTTACTATTCACCTTCTTATCACTTATCACTCATCACTTATCACTTGATTAATCTTTTCCTTATCGCCGCGCCAGCCTCTACGGTCGAGAGCGTGCCGCCCGTGTCGCGCGTCGTATCATTTGCTTCAATCGAGACGCGAACTGCGCGTTCGACTGCGCGAGCCGCATCATCGAATCCCAAGTATTCTAGCATCATACCGGCGGTGAGAATAGCTCCAATCGGATTCGCAATATTCTTTCCCGCTAGCGGCGGGGCGCTGCCGTGAACAGGTTCGAAGAGCGACACTCGTCCGGGATGGATATTGCCCGAAGCTGCCAGTCCTAATCCTCCCTGCAATGCTGCGCCAAGGTCTGTGAGTATGTCTCCGAACAAATTGTTCGTCACTATCACATCGTACTGCGCCGGATTAAGCACCATGAACATAGCCATAGCGTCAACGTACTGGTGATTGGCTTCCACATCCGTGTAACGCGCCGCGACTTCCCTAAAAACTCTCTGCCACAGGTCGCCGCCGAATCGCTGCACGTTAGATTTGTCGGCCATGGTCACCTTGCGACGCCCATGCTTTTGGGCATAATCGAAAGCAGCCACTATGATTCTTTCTACACCGCGCCGCGTATTGAGTTCTTCCTGCGTGGCTATCTCGTCATCTGTTCCCTTTTTCAAGAATCCACCGGCTCCACAATAAGCGCCCTCTGTGTTTTCACGAAAAACCACGAAATCAATCTCAGTTGATTTCAGATTTTTTAGGGGCGTAAGGCGCTCTGCGAGCAAGCGTATGGGACGCAAGTTTATGTATAGATCAAGACCGCGCCGCATACCCAGCAAAATATCTTCGGCATGCTTGTTCGACTCGACGCGCGGATCGCCGAAAGCTCCTGCGAAAATCGCGTCGAAATTTTCAGCGAGCATAGTGAGCGCGCCGTCTGGCAGTGTCACGCCTTCGGTTAAGAATTTCTCCGCGCCCCAATCGAAGTGTGTCAGTTCAAGCTCTACGCCGTGCGTCTCGCGCAAACGTTCGAGCAGTAGCACCGCTTCGTGAACCACTTCTGGCCCTATGCCGTCGCCTGCAATAACAGCAATCCGCTTTTTCTTCTCAGCAGACATTTTTCTTAATGGTCTCTTCGTTAATTTAACGTTAGTTAGATATAAGAGAGAAAGAAACGCGCATGGCAGAAACCTATCCACGCGCATCACACTAAATCACACGAATAGAAATGCTCTTTTCGTGCAGCTTCGTGTGATTTAGTGGATAATTCATCTTCTCTTTCATTACATAGGAACGCAGAGGACTGGCACGCGCGAGCCGCGCAGAACTTTCTCGGCAGTCGAGCCGAACAGCATCTCTTCGGGCGGCGATGATTGACCGCGCACTCCCATGACTATCATTGGAAGGTCAAGGTCGCGCGCAATTTTTAGAATCTCAACGAAAGGCTTGCCGACGACGATCATGCGCTCTATGTCCACGCCGTTAGTCTCCAATCCTTCTAGCATTGCTACGAAATCGGCTTCGGCGCGCTCGCGCAGTTTTGTAGTTATCTCGTCCGAATTGCCCAGACCGGCAACAACTGCATCGTGTACGAATGCTTCATCAATCACGTGCAGCAGCGTTATGTCTGCGTCCGGCGAAGCGATACCTACGCCCGCTCTGACAGCGTTCACAGAGCACTGCGAGAAATCAACCGGAACAAGAAGGTCTGTAGCTTTCAGCATCTTGCACACCTCCTCTCGAAAAGAAATTTTGGCTCATGTAAAGAACCGGAATAAACGAAAACCGTCCACGAAACCACACGAAATGACACGAAATCCTTTAACTTCTTCGTGTGATTTCGTGTGACGCGCGTGGATAGCTTTTTCTAGCATCATCCTTGCTCTCTAATCAGCACTATTACTTTACTTGAGCCGAAATTTTCAGTGCATTCCAGCAAGTCGCTCTTCTATCTTTGGAAAACTCGCCAACAAAGTGTCGCCAACAATCTTCAAGCTCTGCGGCGAGACTTTGTCCAGCGTGTCGTCTGGCGTGTGCCAGTATTGATAGGTCGAAAGCTGTATGATGTCCAGACTTGGAATCTCCGCGCGCACAAAGCCTTCGTGATCGTCGCCGCCTACGCCCTCCGGTCTATCCAGAAATTGAGCGCCGTGTCCGAGTTCCTTTCCCGTTTGCCACACTATGTCAACGAGCCAGCGCGTGCTCATGTCGTCGCGCCCAAGCTGCAACTGTTTGTAGCCCATCATGTCCAGCAAGATCATAGCGCGCACACGTTTTAATTCATTTCTGCTCTTGAGCCGGTCAACCATGTGACGGCTGCCGTATGTGTTGTCGGGCAGAGGTCTGGCGGGGTCTGAAGGGTTAGGGTTGTGGCACTGCTCCCACTCTTCGCAGAAAGCCTCTTCACCGTCGAAGAAAGTGAACCAGTAAGTGAAGCGCGGCTTTCGACCGCTTGCGGCCATTACGCGCGCAAGCTCAATGAGCGTGCCCGTTGAAGAGCCTGCGTCGTTCGCCCCGACGAAGCGAAACTGCTTGAAGAGTTTTGTATCGTAATGGCTTGAGACGATTATAACGTCGCTTGATTCGCCTGGAAGTTCCGCGATTACATTCACCATCTTGCGCTGCCCCACGGGCGTCGTCGCATTGAATTCATCTTCAGTTACCTTCAGCCCGTAAGACTTCAACTCGCCCACTATGTAGTCGCGCGTTTTCGCAAGCTCTGCGCTCCCTGCCGGTCTTGGCCCAAACTCTACCTGCTTGCGCACGTGCTCGAACGCGCGATTAGCGTCGAACGATGCGGCGCTCGCAGCCGTTGCCTGCGGTGAAGGACTAGCGTTGGTCTGTGTGTTCTGCACTGGCTGTTGACTTCCTGCGTTGTTGCCGCCGGGACATGCTATAAAGCTGAGCGGAAAGAGAAGGGCGAAGGCGAGCGTGAAGAGCGTCCGACTTCGCTCTGTTAGTTCGGTGCGTTCTTGTAAAAGCAGCATCTGAGTTATGACTGAATGTTGATGAAAGAGCAAGTTAAAAACTTGGCTCATGTAAAGAACCAGTACAAACGAAAACCGTCCACGAAATCACACGAAACGACACGAAATCCTTTAACTTCTTTCGTGTGATTTCGTGTGACGCGCGTGGATAGCTGTTTCTAGCATCATCCTTGCTCTCTAATCAGCACTACTACTTTACTTGAGCCAAAAACTTTCAGATGAAGCCGATGTGCGAGAGCGGCTGGCTGATGCCAACTGCTCTGTGTTCAGACTTCACCTCCTCCTCGCGCATTAAATCTTCTGTCGTTATGTGCTCGGTTCGTATGTAAGAGATGTCGTTCAGGTTGATCAGGATTATCTCCGTGCACTTCTCTTCCGTCTCGCACATGTACGAGTGAATCACAGCGAAGCGAGCGCTTGCCGGAATGTCTTCGGCATGAAGAGGCTCGCGCACAATGTATGTGAAGATTTCGCTGCTGCTAAAACGTATAGTCATTCTGTGCAGAAAAAAGCCGCCGCCGGGCGCAGGCTCCTGTCCCGTGTGCATAGAGCTATCACCAACCAGCGAAGAATCTTCCGACACCTTCACGACTCCTTTTCTTCAGGCGAGACAGCATCCTCTTCTCTATGCTCTGCCGGGCGATGTTCGTCGCGGTCATGTTTGCTCATGGCGCGCCCTTTTCTCGCCATCATGTTCATGAACTTTTCGCCCATAGAGACAGGGACTTCCACGACCGTGTTCAGCGTCTCAATCATCGTGTGCGCTTCAAGCTCTACTAGCGTTGCGAGCTTCTTTTTCAATGGCAACGATTTGAAATCAGAACGAAAATCGCTGACCGTCTCCGCAGTAGTCTCTGCGCGCTCGGTCACAGGCACCGGGCGCACCTCTATGTCGCCGCCGTAGAGAATCTTCGCCTGACAGGCAAGGCGCTCGCCCGCCGCAAGCCTTTCCGGGCTGAGCCGCACGCGCTCGGCGTTAGTCAGCGATGAAAGCAGCGTCGTGCCCTTCTCAATCAAAACGGCACAAGTGTCGCACTCGCCGCGCCCACCGCATTCCGCTGGAAGCCGCAGACCAATACGCTTGGCAGCGTCCCATAGATAGGTGCCCTCGGCCACGACGCCCGTTATGCCGGCAGGCTCAAATTTGATATTAACGCTCATCGTTAGAATCTCGCTTCCGACTTACGACAAACTTTCAGGGAGTAGATGATGGAAAATTACACCCAAGAAGGGAAGAAAGGCAAAAGTAAAAAGGCAAAAGGTAAAAGTAGAAAGGTAAAAGGAAGGCCGCAAACCACTTTAATAAGAAGATTGGCTTCCCCTAACTTTTGCCTTTTACCTTTTTACTTTTGCCTTCTTTCTTACCCCGTGGCTACGTGAACGTGAGGCTGCGCGCCGATTTCGTTTCTTTGCTCGCGCGCGTGTCGGCGGCATTCGGCGCAGACGCCCAGCAATCTGAGCAGATGCTGACTGACCTGGAAGCGATGCTTGGCCGCGATTGCGTCTTGAATCGCTTCCAGTTCGGCGGAGAAGAATTCAATGATCTTGCCGCACTCTGTGCATATCATGTGGTCGTGGTGCTGGTGTTTGTAGTTGTGCTCGTAGTGAGTTCGGTTGTCACCGAAACGAACCTCGCGCGCCAAGCCAGCTTCGGTCAGAAGTTTTAGTGTGCGATAGACGGTCGTGTGCCCTATGCTTGGGTCTTCCTGCTTGACAAGATTGTAGAGGTCTTCGCTGGATAGATGTTTTTCGGTGCGCAGGAAAACGTCCAGAATGAGATCGCGCTGCGCCGTGCGCTTCAATCCGGCTTTCTGAATATGTTTTAAAAAAACTTCTTTCTCTTCGGTCATATTTTTGAAGAACAATCTGTTGGTGTTAACTTCCGATTAGATACGGCTATATTGTAGCACCTGCCCCGCACGGCTGTGAAGATTTGTTTGACGCGGCGGCTGCATGTTATCGTTTCCACAGATGCCGGGGTGGCGGAATGGCAGACGCTACGGACTTGAGAATTTGAGCACCCGTAGAGAAATCTACGCCGTGAATGGAGTCAAATTCGGTGAACCCTTAACAGTCTTTCGGGGCTGATGGCAACGCCGAGCTAAGGCTAGCCAAAGAGTCTAGAGTCTGGAGTCTAGAGTCTGGAGTCAGAAGAAAAAGTTTTTATCTTTTGACTCCAGACTCTAGACTCCAGACTCCAGACTTGTTTCTAGCAAAGTGTAGAGACGAGACGGCTCCCTCCTAAACATCGCGCGAGCGCTGCACGGAGAAGGCATCGTCCAGACCACAAACCCAAGAAATTTTCGATTTGCGATTTTAGATTTTCGATTTAAAGATTTTTGGGCTTCTTCCAATCGAAAATCGCAAATCCAAAATCGCAAATTCTCAGGGGGTAGCGAAAGCTATAGTGGTAAGAAAATCCGTTGCCCGTAAGGGCGTGCGGGTTCGAGTCCCGCCCTCGGCATCATTCTTGTTAAGAGCGTTTGAGTCTCATCGCAATGCACGATGCTCTACCATCAGGCAGCGATCCTGTACGACTTGGATTCCGTCACGCGCAAACTTTTCCGCCGCAGCATCGTTCCTAATCCCGGATTGAAACCAGACCGCTTTCGGTTTTTTGGCAAGAATGTCTTCGATATGCTTGTTGATGTCATGCGAGCGACGAAAAACATTTACCAGATCAATTTCGCCGGGCACGTCCATTAGCTTGCGATAAACTTTCTGTCCCAAAATCTCCGTGACCTCCGGGAAGTAAACGGGCACAGGGATAATCTCGAATCCTGCTGATGCCATGTAGCGCGGGACGTAGAATGCAGGTTGATAGGATTGCTCCTCTGTCTTGATGCCTAGCACGGCTATGCGCTTCGTACCGGCCAACAGATCACGAAGACCTTTATCGTCGTCAATGATATTCTCTTTCCAACTCATCTTTTCCCCCTTTCAATCCTATCGAAGACGAAAGATTGCCTCGAACGAGTTGTAAAGCTCAAGGTGCTGTTCGAGGTAGCGGGACATAAGAAAATTTTTCCTGACAGATTCTCTTGCCCGCTTGCCTATCTTAGCGCTCAACTCTTTATCTTTAAGAAGCTGAATCACACGCGCCGCTGCCTCTTCGATTGAAGAGACAAGAAAGCCGTTCACTCCGTCCTCTATCTGGTGGCGTATGCCGCCGACGTTGCCGCCTACGACCGGCGTGCCCTTCCACATAGCCTCTGTCACGGTCAGGCCGAAACCTTCGCGCAAAGATTTTTGCAGCACGACAGCAGCGCGCGATTGCAGAGCGTTAACGAGCGCAGTGTCCTCGCGCGATATGATCATGATGCGCTCCTCGCGGCTATCGAGCAGCGATTCGTAAACCTCTTCGCCTTCAGGGTCGTCCGTGGCGACGTTGCCTAGCAGAACGAGCGTGGCATCAACCTCACGACGTGCAATCTTAAAAGCCTCTATGACGCCCTTGGGGTCTTTCCAGTGGTCGAAGCGCGAGATTTGTACGATGAGCGGAAGGTCGCGCGGGATTTTGTGATGATCTAGCCGTTCATTAATCTCACTTTCGCTCATCTCGCGGTTCTTTATCGAGAACGGATCAATCGCGGGCATGATGAAGACCTGCGGGACTTTCAGTTTTTTGGCGTACTCCTTGATGCTCATTACAACTGCATCGTATTGTTCTACGAACTTAACAAGATAGTTCCATAGCTTCTTATCAGGATTCGACAGATCTATGTGGCAACGCCATATCCAGGGACTCTTCTTCTTATAGTTCTCTATCATAGGCAATGGCTGCGGGTCGTGAATCATGACAACGTCGTGATCCAGGTGATTGCGCATGGCGTTCTCGCAAATGACCTCTTCATAGATGTGCATCTTCTGGCGCGTGAGGCGTATTTTTTCTCCCTGAAGTGCATTGTGCATCTTCTTTGTGATGTTGAAGAAGTCTGGCGGGCCATGAACTATACGCCAGCCCGTGGGAATCTCTAGCTTGTTCAGCATGAGCGTCAGGGACATCAATAGCTCTGCCACTCCGCCGCCGTAATATGTGGAGTTCACGTGCACGACATGCATGCCCTTGAGCGGCTCTGCTTTCTTGATGATTCGCTCGACCGTCTCAGCGCCCACGAATCGTTCGTAGTCTTCGATCCTGATTTTGTGCTCTTCCAGTTTTACGTCCATTTCTTCAGACATAAATTTGCTCTTGATACACAACGCTCACTTTCAGGTTTCGATTCTTATCGCCGCAAGTTATTAATGTTTCATAATTGCATGAAGATTAGTTTACGCCTAAAGCGTCTGCGCTCAACTTCAGGGGCTTTTAGCGAGTTTCAAAACCCTTCTTTGCGAGCTTATCTCTTATCTTTGCGCCTTTGCGTGAAACTGCAATTCACATCAATCTTGAGCTTAGAGAGAATTGAGGGTTCACGCAAAGGCGCAAAGGGAAATGCTTAAGCTCGCTAAGAAGTTAAATTGATATAGATTTGAAATATGCTCTTTATAGCACACAATAAATAGACAGTGTGTTGTGCGGCACTTATAATTCGCTATTATTTGCTCCGATTCTTTTTCCGAAGAGGTAGCCTGTCATGCCAGACGCCAGACCGCTCACCATTTTATGCCTAGCAAGCTATGAAAAGGGGCAAGAGTTTTTGCGCGAGTGTAAGCGTCAGGGCTGTCGCGTGGTTCTCTTGACCTCGGAGAGCGTCGGCAAACAGGTCTGGCCGCTCGAAAGCATTGACGAAATTTTTCTGATGCCTGACGAGGCGAAGAAATGGAATCTTCAACACGTAATCGCTGGCGTAAGCTTTCTCGCTCGGACTGAAATGATTGACCGCATAGTCCCGCTAGACGATTTTGATCTTGAGACGGCTGCGGCACTGCGCGAACATCTTCGCGTTCCCGGACTTGGCGATACCACGACTCGCTACTTTCGAGACAAGCTTGCGATGCGCATGCGCGCGGTGGAAGCTGGAATCCCCGTCCCTGAATTCGTTCACGTGCTCAACTACGCTCAACTCAACGATTTCATGTCGCGCGTACCTTCCCCTTGGTTAGTCAAGCCTCGCTTTGAAGCTTCCACCACAGGCATCAAGAAAATAGAGTCTACGGAAAAATTCTGGGAGCACATCGAACATCTGGGAGACCGTCAATCCTACCACCTGATGGAGCGCTTCGTGCCCGGCGCCATTTTTCATGTTGATTCCATTGTTGACGAGCGCGAAATCCTGTTCGCTGAAGCACACGAATACGGCCACCCGCCTATGGAAGTCGCGCACGGCGGCGGCATCTTCACGACAAAGACTATGCCGCGCGATTCTGTGGACGCGCAAAAGTTGAAAAGCTTGAATGCAGAAGTTCTGAGCGCTATGGGATTAATGCGCGGCGTCTCGCACACGGAATTCATAAAAGGTGAAGACGGCCAACTCTATTTTCTTGAAACGAGCGCGCGCGTCGGCGGCGCTCACATAGCAGAACTGATTGAAGCCGCCACAGGCATCAATCTCTGGGCCGAGTGGGCAAAGGTAGAGATTGCGCGCGGCAATGGTTTATACCAATTGCCCGCGCATCGCAGCGATTTCGGAGGGCTGATAGTGTCGCTCGCGCGTCAGGAACATCCAGATACTTCCGCCTATCAAGATTCAGAGATTGTCTGGCGTCTGAACAAGCCAAATCACGTAGGCCTCATCGTTCGTTCACATGATTACGAACGCGTAGGGCAGCTTTTGAACAGTTACACCGAACGCTTCTACAGCGACTTTCACGCAGCGCAACCGCTTCCCAACCGCCCTGCTAGCTGAAAAGCAGAAGGAAGGCAAAAGGTAAAAGTAAAAAGGCAAAAGTTGGGCTGAAACCATTTTTAAATTTTAATTGAACTGCTTTTCGCCTTATTCCTTTTGCCTTTTTACTTTTACCTTTTGCCTTTGCGAAGCTAGCTTCCGGCCAGCAACCTCTTCAACGTGACGAGAACTCCTAGGTGATATGCATTGTGGTCTGCGATTAATAGCGCCTCGCGCAAGATGGTCTGCCCGTCGCCGTGTGGTATGCGCCCAAAAAGGTTTGTGGCTGAATCTTCTACAAGACGCTCCATCTCTTTCAGATCAGTGCGGAAAGATTCGACGCTTCTCTTCCAGCTTTCCTCGTCGCCCAACTTCTGAGGCTGAGGCCAGTAGCCTTCGGGCCAGGGCGGCGAAACATGCGCAGCGTTGCGGCTGAATTCTAGTATATCCCACTGCGCCATTCGCATGTGCTCAAGGACTTGCCAGGGCGTGTACGGAATGCCCTCCGCCTTCCGGTTTACAAGCTCGACCGGAAAATCTTCTACAACTTTATCGAAGCCTATATGCGCGCCGCCGCCTCTTAGCAGATACAGAAGGTGCTCGCGCAGCGCTCTGTCATTCTCGCTATTCATCCTAATTCGCTCCTTCATGGAACCAGCACAATTTTGCCGTACGCGCCCGGCTCCATCACAGCCCTGTGCGCGCGCGCAGCATCCTGCAATGGTATCTCTTGTCCTACGACGGGGCGCAACGTTCCGTTCTCAAGCCCTGCAACGAGCGCGGCGTGTATGCCGGAAAGTTCTTCAGGCGAAGCGTTCATCAAAGACATACCCAGAATGCCCGAATCACGCCCCATCATAGCGCGCGGGTCAATCTCTATAGAGCCGCGACTGCCAATGACAACAACGCGCCCTTTCTGCGCGAGCACGCCTAGGTCGTTTGCCAGATTAACGTTTGCAAGCATCTCAAGCACAAGGTCAACGCCGCGCCCGCCCGCGAGCGCCATAATCTCTTTCAAGTAGTCAGGCTGATGATGATCGAAAACGTAATGCGCGCCCTGCTCGCGCACAAGCCGTAACCCTTCTTCCGTGCCGCCCGTTCCAATCACAGTAAGCCCGTGCGCGCGTGCAATCTGCACGGCGGCTATTCCGACTCCGCCGCTCGCGCCGTGCACCAGAACAGTCTCGCCCGGCAGAGCGTGAGCGCGGTAGAAGAGAGCGCGGTAGGCCGTAGCATAAGGCACGTTCACGCCTGCGCCTTGAGCGAATGTAATGGAGTCGGGCAGTTTGTGAACCTGCGATTCATCGCAAAGGGCTTGCTCGGCGTAAGCTCCCGAAAGAGTTCCCGCAACATAAACTCTGTCTCCGACTTTCACCCTGGAAACTCTTTCGCCCGTCTCTTCAACAACGCCCGCCGCATCCATCCCCGGCGTGTAAGGCAGCGGCGGTTTCACAGGATATATGCCTGAGCGAATATAAACGTCAACAGGATTGACGCCCGCAGCATGAACTCGAACAACTACCTGCCCTGGGTCTGGATGCAGGTCAGGCACTTCTTCGAGTTGCAGAGCATCGGGCGCACCGGTTTCATGAACACGAATGGCTTTCATCAGTTCACTCCGTTCTTCGATTTTCAGGCAGCAGTTTTTACAGTGGCGATGTGCTTATCAATCAGGCGCGCGAAAGTCTCTTTATTCGCAGCGCCCATGATGCGCTCCTCCTCTTTTCCGCCCTTGAAGAGAATCAGAGTCGGCAGAGCCTTTATCCCGTAGCGCTGAGAAAGAGCCGTCTCGCTATCAACGTCAACCTTTACAATACGCGCTGAGCCTTCGTACTCGTGCGCCAGCGTCTCCAGCGTAGGCTGAATCATGCGGCACGGCGCGCACCAAGCGGCCCAGAAATCAACCAGCACAGGCTCGGTTGCATTAAGAACTTCCTGTTCAAACTCTCCACCCGTTATCTCTCTTACCAGTTCACTCATCTTCAGTCTCTTCCTTTCTTCTGTTTATTGTTCCTCTTCTTACAGACTTTTACTTGCCTTCCACTCGCGCAAACTCTTCCGGCACGACTTCGAGCGAAAGTTTTTCCGTGCGCCTTATGACTACAATTTCAGTTCGATGACCGACGCGCTCCTCCGTTAAAAGCCTATGAAGGTCGTCAATACCTTCTACGGGCTTTCCATTGAAACCCACTATGATGTCGCCTTCCTCAAGCCCCCCTTTTCGCGCAGGACTCTCCTTCTCAAACGATACAACCAAAATGCCGCTTTCGACCGCCAGATTATAAAACCTGACGATGCGGCGCGGCAGAGGCACGTTCTGTCCGGCAAGCCCTATGTAGCTGCGGCGTATAGAGCCATCGCGTATCAAGCGACCTGCGACAAACTTCGCAGTGTCAACTGAGGTTGCGAAGCATATGCCTTGCGCCGGAAGAATCATTGCCGTGTTCACGCCTATGACTTCCGCGCGAGAATTTACCAACGGCCCGCCGGAGTTACCCGGATTCAAAGCGGCGTCCGTCTGAATCACATCGTCCATCAATCTTCCTGTCTGCGCACGAAGCGAGCGACCAAGCGCACTGACGACTCCAGCCGTCACAGTGCATTGAAAGCCGTAAGGATTGCCGATTGCAATCACAAGTTGGCCTACACGAATTCGCTGTGAATCGCCGAACTCGACCGGCACAAGATTCGGCGTGCTGATTCTAATCACAGCAAGGTCTGTGTCCGGGTCGTCGCCTATTAACTGCGCGCCGCAACGGCGGCCATCCGAAAGTGTGACTTCAAATTTTTCGCCACCATGCACTACATGACTGTTGGTGAGTATGAAACCGTCCGGCGTGAAGATGAAGCCAGAGCCGCTCCCGCGCCCCTCTCGACGAG
>MNJR01000073.1 GCA_001920415.1 Acidobacteria bacterium 13_1_20CM_3_53_8
TGCCAACAATGGTACGGTCTTGATGAACTCCGACGGGACGTTTACATATAACCCTGCCGCAGGGTTCTCCGGCACTGATTCATTCTTCTACTCGGTGTCTAACTCTTTCGGACCGGGCACGGCTAAGGTCACTATAACGGTCTCGAATACTATCTGGTTCATCAACAATGCGGCGGCACAAAACGGTGATGGGCGACTGACCACGCCATTCAATTCCATAGCCAACTACAACGCTTCTCTGCCTACGAAAGACCCTAACGATATAATCTTCATCTACACGGGAAGCGGCCCGTACACTGGCAATCTAAGCTTAGCTAACGGAATGCAGTTGATAGGCCAAGGCGTAGACCTTGCTTCGGTCACTGGCATCTCTGCGCCTGCTGGCAGCGACCCTTTGCCCGGAGCGGCAAGCAGCCCCGTAGTCACTAATGCCGCTACCATAGTCACTCTGCCGGGCAGCAATGGAACAAGTACGATTCGCGGAATCAACCTTAATCCTTCAGCAGGCTTTGCCATAACGGGCAATGGCAATGGCAGTACGACCATTGACACGGTCAATCTCAATCCGAGCAGCACGAGCGGAGGCATCAGCCTTATCAACAGCACGGGGACTCTGACCTACGGCACAGGAACGATTACCAACAGCGGAAGCGGTGCAGCCGTTGCAGTGAGCGGCGGCACTCTCTCTGCTACCTTCACGGGCAGCATCACGCAGAGCGGCAACGCTGCGATGCTGAGCGTCACGGGAGGTCACAACACTGGCACTATCACTTTTCAGACAGGCATATTGAGCGCCACGAATGGCACGGGCTTGCAGTTTGATAATGCCGACGGTACTTACAACTTCAACGGCACGACTACATTGAACGGCGGAGATGCGGGTATAGATATACTGAACGACTCGGCTGGCACATTCAGCTTCGGCAGCAACACTACAATCACCAGTCCGACGGGCACTGCCTTTAATGTGAGTCGGGGGGCAGCCGCGACCTGCAACCCTGCTGTTACCTACAGCGGCTCGATCACTGAGAACAACGCGCAGCGCCTCATCAATATTGATGGAACGACGGCTAATACGATCACTTTTCAGACGGGCACTATAACCGGCGGGGCATCCAGCACAGGCGTCAACATCAATAACGCGAACGGCAACCTTACGTTTGCCAACTTGAACTTAGGCACTAACGCTTCGCGCATGACCAATCAAGCGCTAACCATTACGTCGGGTACAGGCACGTACAATCTGGGTGCGCTCAGCATCTTTACAAACAATGCTGCCGGTATAGTTGCTACTAATGCTGACGGGACTATCAACATCACTTCGGGTACGGTTAATTCAACCGTGGGATCAGCAATAAACATCAGCGGTCCTGCTGGCATCACCACGATGGGGATAACCTTGACTACGGTCAACTCTACGGGCGGAGCGAACAACCTGAATGTAACGAACGCCGGGGGCACGCTTACGATCAATGGTGGAGCATTGTCTGGAGCAACGGGCACTGCGTTCAATGTGAGCGGCAGCAACCCCGCGGTGACTTATGCTGGCAGCGTCACGCAGAATAACGCTCAGCGTGTCGTTGATGTTCAGAATACTACGGGAGGATCAGTCAGTTTCACAGACTCTACGAACGGCGTGACGGGTGGAGCAAGCAGCACGGGCGTGAATATCAACAATGCGAACGGCAACGTCAACTTCGCCAAGCTGACGTTGGGCACGAGCGGCTCTCGCATCACTAATCAAGCTGTGACAATCGCTAATGGCGCAAGCTCAGCCACCTATAGCCTAGGCACAATCAGCATCTTCACGAACAACCAAGCAGGCATGGTTGCAACAAACTTCGATGGCACGCTCAACATCACAACTGGCAATGTGGATTCGACCAACGCAACTGCAATCAGCATTGACGGTCCCGTAGGGTTGACCACACTCGGCATTGCTTTGACCAAAGTCTCGGCCAATGGTGGCGCGAATGGAATCTTCATTCAAGATACCAACGGCAGCTTCACCATCACCGGCAACTCATCAGGGAACTGTGGCGGCGATGCTAACCCCGCAGGGACAGCTACAGCACCGGACTCGAATGATTGCACGGGCGGCACCATTCAGAACATGTCCGGCTCGGACGGGGCGACGTCGGGCACAGGCATTTACCTCAATAACGCACAGAACATATCTCTAACTAGAGTCAAACTCAACGACCATCAGAACTGGGCGATTCATGGAGTGAGCGTGGCGGGTTTGGTGATGAATAACATTTACATTACAGGGACTAATGGGACTAGCACTGCTACCGACGAGGGAAGCGTTTCATTCGACAACTTAACGGGTTCTGCCTCCGTCACAGAGAGCTACTTTGAAGGCGGATTTGAGGACAACTTCCGCGTGGTGAACACGAGCGGCACACTGAACCGTATCACTTTTACTGGCGATACCATCGGTCACAACAGCAATACCGGCAACGACGGTATCCTGCTGGCTGGCTACAGCACAGCAACGGTTAATGCTACCGTTCAGAACTGCCGCTTCACAGGCTCGCGCTCGAACAACATACAGTATGCAGCTAATGAAAGCGCAGCGGGCGACGTTGTGATAAGTGGTAACAAGGTAACGAACAATCAAGCCAGCAAGCTCGGCAGTGACTTCGGAATTTACGTAAGCCATGCCAGTACGGGCAATGTTACGTACACCGTCACTGGCAACTCCGTGAACGATGCGGGTGGGTCTGGCATCGAAGTAGACCGTCTGGCGGGCGGAACGGGTAGCATGACCGGAAGTGTCACGACCAACACGGTCGGCACTGCCGGAGTAGCTAACTCAGGCTCGTCCGCCGGTTCCGCGATCTTCATCGGGCTTGTGAGCGCGGGGTCGACTGCCACACACACTGCGATGGTCACTGGCAACACGGTTCGGCAGTTTACTAACTACGGTATTCGCGTGGTCAATCGCGGCCCGGGCACAAGTTATCTTAATGCGTCGGTGAAGAATAATAATATCGCTGAGCCTTCGCCCAACGCGGCTTCGGGTCTATTCCCGACCAGCGGACTCCGCTTTGAACTGGGCGCGTCGTCTGGCCCTCCACCGGATGACGGCTTGAGTTGTCTGGACATCAGCGGCAACACTCTGACCAATACTGGCACGAACGGTGGGGCGGAACTTCGCATCTTCGGACGATTCTCAACCAAGACATCGCTGCCCGGCTTAGGACTGAACGGTGCCTCATCGAACGCCAACACCTTCTTGGCGAACCAGAATACGATTACGACCTCTGGCACGGCAGTAAGCGCGACCAGCACCAATGCCTTTCAGAGCACCTGCCCGCCCTCCTTGGCGATGATGACTACGGATACCTCTGGCATGAGAACGGCCTCGGCTGAACCATCGTTATCATCAGAGACGGTGCCAGCGATAGCGGTGGCGTCTAGTATGTTGAGTAGCATCGTAGCTGAAAGCACGGAGATGGCTAGAGCGGATAAGTCTATCACCAAAGGTTTCTCATACGACCGCAGCTTTACACCGCTGCCTGAGCCGCTTAAGGTTGGGCCAAGCATCGTCTATGCATCCGCCAAGCCTTTCGTTCCTGCCTATAACATCGCGTACGGTAATTCCAATCACTTCAGCCATGAGCGCGAAGGGATGCTCAACCACACGAGTAGGACGCGCACCACATCAAACACTAACGCTAATACTGGAAACACAAGCACTACCACTGCTCACAATAATACTGTTACACCTACGGTAGGAGGCACAGTCTCAGTCAATATCGGAACGCTACCGGCAGGCTCAAGCGTCACCATCATCTATCAAGTAACTGTGAACAATGCCGCGCCAGCAGGAGCAACATTCGTACGAGATCAGGGAACTGTCACAGGCTCAAACATAGGCGCATCTTTAGTGACAGACGATCCAGACACCGTCACAACCAACGACGAGACAAGAACACCGCTGGTTCACCCATCAGCCGCTCAATCAACGATAAGCGGGAAAGTGTTGGATGAAAGTGGCTCATCACTTGGAGGAGTGGTCATCCAATTAAGTGATGGAAGAAGGACAATTACGAGAGGAGATGGCGCTTACCGCTTCGACTCTGTGCAATCGGGAGAGTTCTACACGCTCATACCACAATTAGCCAATCACACATTCAGCCCAAGAGTGCGTTCGCTGTCTCTATTAGCAGACGTTACAGATGCCACTTTCACTGCCACATCGGATGCCACACAAACCTCTAACCCTCTGGATACGGATATGTACTTTGTCAGAGAGCAGTATCTAGACTTCTTAGGCCGTGAGCCTGATGAAGATGGATTGCAATACTGGACTGCTCGCATTGCGGATTGCGGTACAAACCAAGAGTGCATACATGAGAGAGATATAGAAGTCTCAGCAGCATTCTTCTACTCTGCGGAATACCAGCAGACCGGTGACTTCGTATATCGTATGTATGAGGGTGGATTGGGCAGACAAAGTGATTACAGTGAGTTCAACTCAGACCGTCAGAAGATTGTTGGCGCTGCAACCACAGACGAAGGCAGGAAGGCTTTCGCTGATGCTTTCGTCAGACGAGATGAGTTCTTGCAGAAGTATCAACAAGCCGCTTCAGCCGATTCGTTCATCACAGCATTGATAGAGACGATGAGGCAAAGTAGTGGAGTTGATCTCACAGCACAGCGAGATAGCTTGATAGCCAGATACAATCAGAGCGCGGACATCAATGGATCTCGCAGCCTTGCATTGATTGAAGCTATCAATAGCTCAAATTTCATGCAGGCTGAATATAATCGCTCGTTTGTGCTTATAGAATATTTCGGATATTTGAAGAGGAATGCAGACCAAGGAGGCTATCAATTCTGGCTAGATGTATTGAATAACAAAGCACCTGAAAACTACCGCGCTATGGTCTGCGCCTTCATCACATCCACAGAGTATCAGCGCCGATTCAGTTCCGTAGCGACTTACGCGAACTCTGATTGCAGATAATAATGGGAGCTGATTTCCAAAGCCATTTTCTGCGGCGATAAGATCAAGGGGCATCCTGTTCTGTGGTTGACGCCTCGTGAAAACTAACGAGGCGTCAACCACGCCAGCACGAGTTGTCACAAAAGCCGCCGTCTCATCATTAATACGACTCATCCCGGAATAGATACGATTCAACACAAATGGATTGCTGTTTCTTGTTTGTAAACAGGAATATCCATTCCTGATCTCTGCGCTTTTCTGTCGCTGCAAGCCCAGATGAAAAGTCAGCGAAGCAGAGGCGGAGTGTGCCGCCGACCACTTGATGCCTACTTTGATTAATAAACATAAGGAAGAAGCTAATGACGAGATATTCCCCCAACTACAGTTTAGCCCTAACTCTATTTCTGATATTTTCTATAACTTTTCAACCTTTACCTGCTCAAGCCAGTAGCCTTCTTCGCCTTAAAGCTCAAAGCAGAGCAACGTCAGCCGAATCATGGAACGCTGCTAATAAACATGGCTCACAGTCTACGGACTCTGTTCAGACCAATAAGTCTATCGAGCAAGCAGTCTCGCCTGCTGCCGTTGGCCCAATCACGGCTAGCTTGACGGATAATGTGCCTGCTACGAACCCAACGCCTAAACCGGGACAGACCATCACCTACACGGCCACTATCACAAACACTGGTTCGTCCGACGCCACTGGCATGGCCTTCAGCGATACTCCTGATGCGAATACTACGCTTGTCAATGGCTCTGTACATGCCTCGCCCGTAGCTACTAATGATACTTACAACTGGGTTGGCAACACTTTTCTGGACACAAGTGCCCGAAGCCTGGCGAGCGTTACGGCCAACGACACTGCGCCTACTGATTCCTTCACGGTGACGACCATCAATAACGGCGCTACAACGCAGGGTGGCAACGTCACGCTCTTATCAAACGGCCACTTTACCTATACGCCGCCAGTAGGTTTTACCGGCGCGGATACATTCACCTACACGATTAAGAACAGCGCGGTTGCTAGTTTGACGACGACTGCAACGGTGACGATCAATCTGACGGGGCGCGTGTGGTACGTGCAGAACGGGGCTGCGAACGGCAACGGTCTGAGCAGTAATCCATTCAATAGTCCTTCGTCGGCCTCTACGGCAGCCAATGCTTCATCAGACATTATCTACATCTTCTCGGACATAGGCGCTAATGCGAAGCTGAACGGAAACTTTGCGCTGGATAACAGCCAGCAGTTACTCGGTCAGGGCGTCGGCCTGACGGTCAACAGCATCAATCTCTTCTCGGTGGGCAGCGCTCCGACTATCACGAACAGCAGCGGCGGCGCCGTTACGCTCGGCTCAGGCAATACGCTCTCAGGATTTAATATCGGCAACACAAGCGGAACTGCAATTATCGGTTCAAGCGTCGGGACTCTCAACATCAGCAGCGTCTCCGTGAACACGACCGGCGCAGGTCTTGATCTCACAGGAGTTTCGACGCCAACGGTCAACGTTACTTTAGGTGGATTGACATCAAGCGGCGGCTCGAAGAATGTCAACCTCGTCGGATTGAATGGAACAATCAGTCTGGGCAGCGGCGCGCTGAGCAATGCTTCGGGGACGGCCTTCAACGTCTCGGGCGGCGGCGCGAGCGTGACTTACGCCGGGACGATTACGCAGAACACAGCGGGCCAGCGTGCCGTCAACATTGATAGCACGACAGGCGGCAGCGTTAGCTTTGCAGGCACAGTGACGAGCAGTTCAATCGCTGGCGGCGTGACGAGCACTGGGGTGAACATCAACAACGCCAACGGCAATGTCAGTTTCTCAACGCTCAACATAGGCACGTCCGGGACGCGCACGACTGCCCAAGCCGTGACTGTGACGGGCGGTTCTGGCACGAAGAGTCTAGGCGTGGTCAGCATCTTCACGAGCGGTGCGTCGGGCGTGGGCATCGGCTCGACCAGCAGCACGGGTGCTATCTCAACTACGAGCGGCACGGTGGACGCATCAGGCGCTGCCGCCATTAACATAGTCGGAGTTAGCGCCGCGAGCAAGACGCCGCTCAACATGCAACTCACCAAGGTCTCTGCCAACGGCGGCTCGAACGGCATCTTCCTACAGAACACCTCTTCGACGGGCAGCCCCGGCGGATTTGTCGTCACAGGCAACTCGTCCGGCCAATGCGGCGGCGTAGCCAACCCTGCGGGATCGCCGACCGCTCCAGACGCGAACGACTGCACGGGCGGCGTGATTCAGAACACGACGGGCGCAGATGGAGCCACAGCGGGTAACGGCATCTATCTGAATAACGCGCAGAGTGTTTCTCTGACCAGAGTCAAGATCAACGACCACCAGAACAACGGCATCTACGGAACAGGCGTTACAGGGCTGACCATCAGCAACTCTTTGTTCAACGGAAATAATGGGAACAGCAATTCCGGCGCGTTCGAGGAGTCCAGTTTGCACCTAGTTGACACTGGCGGTACGGTGAAGCTGTTGAACTCCACGATCAATGGCGGCGCGGACGATGGCTTCCTGATTCGGAACACGACCTCCGCAGCGCCGACCTTGGCTATCGAGATCGCTGGCGTCGTCGTGAGCCAAATACAGGGAAGCGTCATGGACGTTCGCAACACTGCGCTCCAGATGATCGTCGGGAATTCTCCAGTGAACGCCGGTGACCCGATCCCTCCCGGCGGCGGCACAATCACCGCCAACATCCATGACAACAATCTAACCTTCTGGTGGGGGAATGCAATCCATCTACTTGTGAAGGGCAACGCTTCTGGCATCGCCAAGATTACTGGTAACAGAGCTGCCCAGACCAGCGGCGCTCTGGCCGGTGCCGGTGGAATCTGGGTGAACGGCGGCGACCTCACCTACGAAATCTCAGGGAACCATGTCCAGGGCACCAACGGTACTGCGATCAGCGCCGATAAAGGGCAACTGGGTAAAAATTTGAACGGTACGATTGACGGAAACACTATTGGTACTTCCGGGGTATCCGACTCAGGGTCGCAGACGGGGACCGCGATCTTCGCGAGCCACACGGGCATCAACTCGACCACCGTGAAGATCAGCAACAACGTTATTCGACAGATCGCCGGTTCAGCCAGCGGCGCAATCACAATCATAACGGGTGACGACGTTGGATCCGGCACTGGGTCGCCCAACGGCGCTGGCACCATGAACGCAACTGTGGTCGGAAACAACATCCAAGAGTCAGGCCCGCCGGTCAACAACGCACAGCAAGGAATCTTGATTACTCATGGCAGGACGACGAACGATTCGGATCAAGGATGCTATGACATCGGCGGGGCTGGTGCTTTGGCGAACAGCATCACTAACTTCACCAGCGGGACGGCTAACAACCGAATACGTGTGAACCAGCGTTTCTTGACGACTTCACGCTGGCCGGGCTACATAGGCGCGGCCACCGGCGCGACATCCCAAACAGACCTGGGGAACTACCTACTCAGCCGCAACACGGCGTCCACCTCACTCAACGCTAACAGCTCCACCGGCGGCTTTCTCAACACCGTTCCGGCAGGCTCAGTCTGCCCTCAACCCAGCGCGGTCGTAATCTCCATGAACGTCCCCATCCTGTCGCATCTATCCTTTCTTTAATGGACGCCTTCGCAATTCCGTCATTTGATCTAATCGGTGAATCTTCTCCTATTGAGTTCCCGTTGCTCAAAGAGCGCGCGTCGGATGCGAAGATGATTGCCGCCTCATACAATCATGTGCATGAGAGGGAAGTAATGCTTGCTCATGCGCGATTGAGGCGGCCAAACGCAGCAATCAACCCGGTGATGAACACTGCGCACGCTTTGCAATCAAGTTCCGTCACGCCAGCAGTAGGCGGCAATGTCAGTGTCTCAATAGGGACATTGCCAGCCACCAAGAGTGTGACAATCACTTATCAAGTGACTGTGAATAACCCGCCCGTAGCAACTACAGTCCAAACACAAGGCACAGTCACAGGCACAAACTTCTCTACGGTCAATACGGATGACCCCGACACAGGCACTGCCGGAGATACCACAATCACGCCGCTCAACCTGATAATAACGTGGACAGGAGGCACTACGAACTGGAACACCGCCACTAACTGGGACACCGCAGCCGCCCCGGTCTCTCTGAACAACGTGGTGATACCATCTGCGGCCAACCAGCCTGACATCAACACAGTGGATGTCACAGTAAGCAGCCTTACTGTTAACTCCGGCGCTACATTAACCATAGACAGCGGCAGAACACTTACAGTCTCAGGTCTGACAACACTCAATGGAGCATTGGCAGGCACAGGCTACACATTGAACTTAGGTGGATTGACCATCAATAACGCCGCAGGCATCACATTAGGCGGGGCTACCTCTGTAAGTGGAGTGCTAACTCTAACCATCGGCAACATCACCACAGGAGCTAACACATTAACCATAGGAAGCTCTGGCTCCATCACCAGAACATCCGGCCACGTCATAGGCACATTGAAGAAGGTGGCTGTACCTGCTAGTTTCACATTTACAGTAGGCACAGCCAGTGGCTACACGCCTGTTGATCTTTCGAGCACAACGGGCGGAGGAGACCTTACAGTTACGACAGTTCCCACTACTCAACCCGTACTGAATGCTTCGAAGTCTCTAGGTGAATACTGGACATTAACTAAAGCAGGGACGCTAACTACTAACCTTACGTTCCATTACCTTGCGGCCAATGTGAACGGGACAGAGGCTAATTATCAGGTGGTAAGAGTCTCAGGCGGCCAAGCAGCATCATTCAAGAACAGTGTTAATACTGTAGCAAAGACAGGAACGGTCAATGGAGTGAGCAGCTTCTCCGATTGGACGTTGGGCGAGAACGTAGCGCCCACAGCCGCCAACTCTACGATAAG
>MNJR01000109.1 GCA_001920415.1 Acidobacteria bacterium 13_1_20CM_3_53_8
ATAAGTGATAAGAGAGTCTGGAGTCTGGAGTCTAGAGTCTGGAGTCAAAAGCTAAAAACCGTTTTTGACGAGTTGACTCCAGACTCTAGACTCCAGACTCCAGACTTTTCTTAAAGGATTTTGGGGAACATGGTTTCGCCCACCGCATACGAACAGAGTCGAACAAAGGCAGGCGCTCTCACGCCACGCGCTGAAGCCGCGCGCCTGCTCGTCGTTGACGACGAAGAGTCTTTGCGCATCACAACCGCCGCGATACTAGAACAGGAAGGTTACGAAGTGAGGACGGCTGCGAGCGGCGACGAGGCCGTAGCGCTTCTGGACGGCGCGGACTATGACCTGGTTCTCACAGACCTTCACATGGAAGGCGGCGACGGCCTCTCTGTGCTGGCAGAGATTCAACGCCGCGCGCCTCTGACCATTTCGGTCGTCCTCACTGGCTTCGCTTCGGTCGAAGCCGCAATCGCTGCGCTGCAACGTGGCGCTTACGATTTTCTTGTAAAACCCTGCGACATAGACGAGATGAAGCACACCGTCAGGCGCGGCGTAGAGCACCGCCGTCTGATGTTGGCCGAACAGAGCGCTCGCGCGAATCTGGAAAGCCTGAACCGCGAGCTTGAGCATAGAGTTGAAGAGCGCACGAGCGAGTTGCTTCGCGTGAACGAAGAACTGGCAGCGGCCAATCGCGCGAAAGATATTTTTCTGGCTACGCTCTCGCACGAACTGCGCACGCCGCTCACGCCCGTGCTCGGCTGGATAGGGCTTCTCAGAAACGGCGGGCTTGACGCGGAAGGTATAGAGCAGGCGCTAGACGCAATTGAGCGCAACGCGCGTCTTCAGTCGCGCCTGATTGACGATCTTCTTGACATCTCGCGCATAGCTACGGGCAAGCTAAGATTTGAGCCGAAGCCTACAGACATAAACGCGGCAGCCGAAGCAGCCGTCGAAACCGTGCGCGCTTCTGCAGCTGCGCGTCGCATAGAGATGGAAGTCTCGCTATGGCAAAGGCCGCTTGTGGTGATGGGCGAGCCTGTCAGGTTGCAACAGATAATCTGGAACCTTCTGTCAAACGCAATCAAGTTTACGGAGCCGACGGGTCGAGTACGCCTCAGCGTAGAAGCCGAGCACGCTTGCGCGCGCGTCATAGTTGAAGATACAGGGATAGGAATTGACCCGGAATTTCTGCCACACGTCTTCGACCGTTTCCGTCAGGCGGACGGCTCGCCCACTCGTCGTCATGGCGGATTAGGATTAGGGCTGGCAATCGTTGACGCATTGGCGAAAGTGCATGGCGGGCGTGTCACTGCGGATAGTGACGGGAAAGGGCGCGGCGCGCGATTCACCTTTACCATATCGTGCATGGCACAGGCAGAGAGCGCCATCGAAACAGACTCGCCTGCGTTGCCGCGTGCAACTAACCAGCGTGTGCTTATAGTAGAGGATTCGCCCGACACGCTCGCGCTTCTTCGCGCACTCTTTGAGCAGAAGGGCGGCGACGTGATGGCCGCAACGAGCGCGCAGGAAGCGCTTCGGATGGCAGCCATAGACGCGCCCGGCGTAATCGTCTCTGACATAGGGATGCCGGAGATGGACGGATACCAACTGCTGGCAGAACTGCGCCGTCTGCCCGGTCTAGAAAAAGTTCCTGCTGTAGCCATCTCAGGCTACGCTATGGAGGAAGACCGCGAACGCGCACGCCACGCCGGCTACGACGCGCACGTTGCGAAGCCTGTTGACGTAGAAGCTCTCTTCACACTAATTCAGGAGCTTACCACCGGAAAGGAAGGCAAAAGGTAGAAGTAAAAAGTCAAAAGTAAAAAGGTAAAAGGCAAAAGTTAGGAGGAAACTACTTTCACAGATTTAGGGAGAAGAATTGATAGAGATGCTTTAGTCCTTATCCCTTTTGCCTTTTACCTTTTTACTTTTGACTTTATTAGATTATGTCGCAGCCTGAAAAGAGTTCAGAAGTCTGGCCGAGCCTGCCGCTCGAAGAGTGGAAGGATACCTACGCGACGCTTCACATGTGGACGCAGGTGGTCGGCAAAATCCGGCTCGCGCAGACGCCGCCCGTCAACCACTGGTGGAACGTTCCGCTCTATGTTACTGCGCGCGGTTTGACGACATCGGCTATGCCTTACGACGCCAGAGATTTTCAGATTGATTTCGATTTCATCGCTCACAAACTCGTCATAACTTGCAGCGACGGGAGCGAAAGAACCATTCCTCTCGTTCCGCGTTCCGTAGCAGAGTTTTATATGGAAGTAATGCGGGCGCTTGATGAACTCGGCATCCGTGTGAAAATCTGGACGACGCCCGTAGAGATTCCGAACCCTGTTCCTTTCGAGCAAGACCACGAACATGCATCATACGATGCGGAGTACGCCAATCGCTTCTGGCGAATACTTGTCCAGACCGAAAGAATTTTTACGGAGTTTCGTTCGCGCTTCATAGGTAAAGTGAGTCCAGCGCATTTCTTCTGGGGAAGCTTCGATATGGCCGTGACGCGCTTTTCGGGCAGACGCGCGCCTGAGCGTGAAGGCGCGGACATAATCACCAGAGAGGCGTACTCGCATGAAGTCATCAGTCACGGTTTCTGGCCCGGCGCTGGTTTAGGCCAGCCAGCCTTCTATTCCTACACCGCGCCTGAGCCTGAAGGGTTGAAGCAGGAGCGTGTCTATCCCGAAAAAGCTTTCTACAGTGACGAGATGAAAGAGTTTCTGCTCTTTTACGATGACGTTCGTAACGCAGCGGAGCCTAACGAAATTCTTATGAAATTTCTTCAAAGCACATATGAGGCAGGCGCGCGCCTTGCGAAATGGGATCGTGCGTCGCTTGAGCGCTAGCTTAAGGTAAGTTCGACTTAAGGAGAGGAAAAACTTTAATCCACTAATTCACACGAAATCACACTAAAGAGAAGATGGCTTCGTGTGATTTCGTGTGAATTATAGCGGTTCTCACTTGAATGCGACTCATGTCAGTACCGCCTGCGGTAGCGGGCGGGTCGTAGCCGCACCGATACCCGCCCGCTACCGCAGGCGGTACTGACCTGCATGCCTTGATCAGAGTGGTCGCACCCAAGTGAGAACCGCTATAGTGAACAGCCTTCATCGTCTTTGTAAGCGAATGGTTTACGTCGAAATGGCATTGGATTAATAAAGCTTATTTTTCGGGACTCGCGCCTCACCTGCTCATACGGCTCGCCAGATCGCGCAGCGCCGCGAAATGTTCTTCGCCGAGTGGTAGAAGCCTATCGCCTGCGCGCACCTCAATCTTCCTGGCCGCGACGATTTTTCGGAAAGCCTCGCGCGGTATGCTGACCGCAAATCTTCTAATCAACGCCTCGCATTCGTTCCCCTGATGCATATTTTCACGCATCTTCAAACGACCAAGATCGAACCGCTCGCCGTCCGCCGTAATGACTAACTCGCTCTCTCTTATCTCGTTCGTGATGAAACCTAGCGCAACCGTTTCAGGTGGCTGCGCCGCGCGCCCCTTGTAAGAGAATTCGGCTATGAGCAGCGGCTCACAATATGAGAAATCTGTTCCGTAGCGCATCTTCCTGAGCATGACAACGGTTCTGTCTTCATCCGAATAATAGCTGGTGATGATCTCCCATCGCGGCTCTTGAGACGGACGTGCGGGACTCTGTGTGATTGAGCATTGCGGCGATGCGGCGCAGGCGCAAACTAGAAGAAGGAGCGTTGAGGCGAAGAAACTGAAGAGTGCTTTCATGCTTGATCATCCTTTCCGAGTGTTACGGATAGAACGCCAAACCCTCGTCGCCTTGCACTGTATTAAAGCTTCATAATCTGAAAAGCTTGCTCATCAGAGCAGTGGTCGCTTCAGAAACAGGTTGCTGGACATGGATGACGTCTCTTGTCTGCTGGTGATTCCTATGCTGGTTGCGCCCACCATCTCCCAACCGCCAGCGCCAGCCGACGCAAGGTAATCCCAGACCCACGGGCAGGAATCAAGCGCCGCCTGCGTGTCTGCGGAATTGAAAGGCAACGTGCCCTGCCATTCGCCGTTGACGAACGTTATGCGGCTGCTCTGCATCAAGCAGACTATGTATTCAAACCTCATTGCTTCTACGCTCCACGCAGAACACTGCTCGGCAAATGGAGTTCAAACTTAGTCTTAATAAAGCAGCTTTTGAACCGAGTCGGATTGAAACATGAGCGGAAAATAACTGTCAACGACTACGGCCTCTTTCACACATCTGTCTCCTGCCGTAGCTCTTTTACTCGGATTTCTGAGGTGAATTTAAGGATAAACTCAGCACTTCCTCTTCCAGGCTACTTCGTCTGTATTCCCAGATGGTAAGCAGCACGATGCTTATTATTAGTATAGTAATGAAGCCGATGAATGCTCCCTGAAAAAAGGCTATTATGTCCCCGGCGAAGTCAATCCCGCCCGAATCAGGGTCGGGCGGAGGCAATGACGCCCGATACCGGGATACAGCCATCATCCCGCCCGCAATCGTCCCCGATACTATGCCCACCACGGCGGCCAGCAACCGCAATAGAGGGCTTAGGGACGTCCACTTTGATTCACCCACCGCGCGGTCTATTGTGGCAAGCGCAGCGACACCTATGAGCAGTCCCGACAGGACGAAGGCGGAAAATATAACCTCAATGAGTATTGAATACCATGCGGAGGGTCTTATACCTGGAAACACTCGCGCCATAGCCATAACTATAGGTTCACTGACAAAAAAGCCTATGACCGCCGCTAATGCCACAAAGATAAGAACAAATAGCACCAACAACAAATGTTTGAATAGCAAATTTATCACACGCATAAGTAGCCTCTTTATTATCCAATTCAAGAGACTAACTGCTGATTAAACCGACCGAGTACAGATAATACGCCCATTTCGAATGGCATTTATACTCTTTCCGCTTAATTACATTTTCAAAGCTCGTCTTACAAACCTATCCCAAAGAATTATCCGTACGATTCTACATACTCTACAAATTGTTTGCGCAAACGGAGCGGCGCGATGATAATGGCCGGAAACTCAAAAGGGGACGAACGCGTAATGGCTCTCTTCAGAAAATTTTATGTCTATCTCTTCATCTCGTCGTTATTCATCGCATATTTTATTCCTTCAAAAGTAATCACGGGACAACGCGCGCAAGCCGCAGTTCAGCCATACATGACGGAGCCTGCGATTTCGCCGGACAGATCGGAGATAGCGTTCGTATCGGGCGGGGACGTCTGGACTGTTGCAGCTTCAGGTGGCGAAGCGCGTTTGTTAGTCTCACATCCAGCTACGGAATCGCGCCCGCTCTATTCGCCGGACGGCGCTCGGCTTGCCTTCATCTCTAATCGCACGGGCAACGGCGACATATACGTTCTGACGTTCACGACGGGCGATGTGAAGCGAATAACTTTCGACGATGTGAACGATCAACTTGATGCATGGTCGCGCGATGGCCGCTGGCTTTATTTCTCTTCAACCAGCCGCGACATTTCGGGGATGAACGACATCTTTCGCGTGAGCAGCGAGGGCGGAACCCCAATGCAGGTGAGCGCCGACCGCTACACAAACGAGTTCTTCGCTTCTCCTTCGTCTGACGGGCAGACCATTGCGTTCACTGCGCGCGGCAATGCTTCGGCGCAGTGGTGGCGCAAAGGGCACAGCCATCTGGACGAATCGGAAATCTGGTTGATGCATGATGGCGCGCCTCAAACTTACGAGCGCGTCACAGAAGGCGGCGCGAAAGAGATGTGGCCTATGTGGGGCACTGGCACGGGCGAGCTTTTCTATGTTTCTGATAGAAGCGGGGCGCAGAACGTCTGGCGGCAAACGGTTGGTGGCCGTGCAGAGCGTGTGACAACTTTCCGCGACGGGCGCGTCCTTTGGCCTAACATATCACTGGATGGTCGAGTGATTGTCTTCGAGCATAATTTTCATATCTGGAAGCTTGAGACGAACAACGGTCAGGCGCGCGAAGTTTCGATTACGTTGCGCGGCGCACCTGCCAGCGCGTCTGTCGAACACGTAAGACTAACGGATCAAATTCAGGAACTCGCGCTTTCGCCTGATGGAAAAAAGCTAGCGTTTGTCGTGCGCGGTGAAATTTTTGCGGCTTCTTCTACGGACGGAGGCGACGCCGCGCGCGTCACTAATAGTCCTGCTTACGAATCTCAGATCAACTGGTCGCCGGACAGCCGCAGGCTAGCTTACGTCTCAGACCGCGACGGCACGCCGCACATCTTTCTTTACGACTTCACGATGAACACCGAAACGCAGTTGACGCGCGCCGATGCAGAAGATGTAGCGCCGCGATTCTCGCCCGACGGAAAGTGGCTGGCGTTTCAGAGAGGCAATACAGAGCTTCGCGCGCTGGAGATGAGTTCAAGGCAGGAGCGGTTGCTTGCGACTGCAAAGTTCGAGATGCCGCCGATAAATCCTGCGCGACCTTTCGTCTGGTCGCCCGACAGCCGATGGATTGCGTTTCTGCCCGTCGCTGAAAATCTCTTCAGCAACATTTACGTAGTTTCGGTCGAAGGCGGCGAGAGCCGCGCCGTCAGCTTTCTTGCGAACGTTGGCAATAACACTCTCTCTTGGAGTCCTGACGGAACTTTTCTGCTCTTCGTCACAGGACAGAGGACTGAGAACGGGCAACTGGCGCGCGTTGACCTCGTCCCTCGCACGCCACGATTCCGCGAGGATCAGTTCCGCGAACTTTTTCGTGAAGAGCAGCCGCGCACGCTAGCGCCCAACCAGCAGCGACCGGAAAGCCCTCAGCCAGCGGCGACTCCTCAACCAACGCCTTCGCCCAGCCCAACTCCTTCGCCTTCTGCGAGTCCTGAAGAGCAGAGAAAGCCTGCTGTGAAAAAAGTCGAGATAGTTTTCGATGAGATAAGAAGACGCTTGAGTCTTCTGCCCGTCGGCATTGACGTTAACTACGAGGCGATAAGCCCGGATGGAAAATATGCTCTGATGATAGCGAGCGCCGCAGGGCAAGAGAATCTTTACGTCTATTCGCTGGACGAGCTGAGCCGCGAGCCTTCTGTCGCAAAGCAGTTGACTTCGACGCCGGGCAACAAGAACTTCGCGCAGTTTTCGCCCGACAGCAAGGAAGTTTTTTATCTGGATCAAGGCAGAATCAACGTCGTATCGGTTGATGGGAAACAGACTCGCCCGCTTGCTGTCTCCGCAGAGATGGACATTGATTTCTCGCGCGAGAAGATGGAGGTCTTTCGTCAAGCTTGGAGTCTTCTGAACACGCATTTCTACGACCCGAACTTTCATGGCGTGAATTGGAGCGCAATGCGCGATGAGTACGAGCCGTTGATTGCGGGCGCGCGAAACGCGGACGAGGTGCGCCGCCTTCTGCAACTGATGATAGGCGAACTGAACGCATCGCACCTGCGCGCTTCGCCGCCGCCAAGTACAACGCCGACCACAACGGGTCGTCTGGGCTTACGCTTTGATCGTGCAGAATATGAAAGTCGTGGGCGCTTGCGCGTCTCGGAAGTCATACCGCTTTCGCCCGCAGCGCTTTCCGGGCAGATAAATCCGGGCAAGTACATTCTGGCCCTTGACGGACGTGAACTGGACGCGCACACAAATCTTGACGAGCTTCTTAATTACAAGATCAACCGGCGCGTCGTCTTAACGATTGCTTCTTCAGCCGACGGCGCGAATCGTCGTGACGTGGCCTTGCGTCCGGTCAACAACACTACCGAAAAGGCTCTGCTTTATCGTCAGTGGGTTGAAGCGAATCGAGCCTATGTCGCGCGCATAAGCGGCAACCGTCTCGGCTACGTTCACATGTACGACATGGGCGCGCCCTCTCTGGCTCAACTCTACGTTGACCTGGACGCGGAGAATCACGAACGCGAGGGCGTCATCATTGACATACGCAACAACAATGGCGGCTTCGTCAACGTCTATGCGATTGATGTTTTCGAGCGTCGCGGCTACTTGACTATGACGCCGCGCGGGCTGACTTCTGGACAGGCTCGCACAGTCTTGGGCCAACGCGCGCTTGAGCTTCCAACTATACTTGTCACAAACCAGCACTCGCTCTCCGACGCAGAAGATTTCACGGAAGGCTACAGGTCGCTGCGTCTTGGCAAGGTCGTGGGCGAGCCTACGTCGGGATGGATAATCTACACTTGGGACTTGACGCTCATTGACGGAACGGTCTTCCGCATTCCCCACATGCGAGTCACGGCGAACGACGGCACGAACATGGAGAGAAACCCTCGCCCCGTGGATGTTCCCATCTCGCGCCCCATTGGAGAGACTTACACTGGCAGAGACTCGCAGCTTGATGCGGCGGTGCGCGAACTTCTGGGACAAC
>MNJR01000040.1 GCA_001920415.1 Acidobacteria bacterium 13_1_20CM_3_53_8
GACCTCGAAGGCGAATTCGGTCTGCTGTTTGACCCAGCTTGTGATGGAGCGGTTCTGGTCGTCGCGCCGTTCGTCTTCCGCGTTCCTCTGCAGGTCGAACCCGGTTCTATCCTGATTGAGTTTGGCCGCACCGTTTTCGATAACGGGGGGGTATGGGCGGAGGTATTCCTGAAAAAATCCCTGGTTGCTCTGCTGCGTGCGTTCCTGCTGCGGATTGTCCCAGTGACCTTGCGGCAAGCCCGCGTGATGAGGATAGACCTTGCGCCCGCGCAAGCCTTTGTGCGGCCAGTAGCCGGCCTGTTCTTTTGAGATGTCGTTCTCCTGCGCTTCGCCGTTCGTCGAACGCGCCACGTAGAATCTGGCCTGCTGGGGCTTGGGCTGGCCCAGAATCGCAAGGGGTAGTCCCAAATCCTCAAAATACAACAGCGGATCGGGCGACAGGCAACGCACAGGGCCGATGCGCAAGTTTCCGCGATAAGCGCCCTGGCCTTTTTGATTGACCCAGCCGAAAACTCTGTCCGCAGGTGAAAGCTGGGCGTAAGTTTGCGCCGGTTTCAGCGAATCGGGCAGTAGGGCGTCAGGGCTGACCGCGTAGAGCCGGCGTGAGATTGTGACCGGAATAAGCGCTGCAACTTCCGTTTCGCTGTTGGGGACAAGCTCTACATAACAGAGCGTCCCCTCGTGTAAGTCTTCAATCTTATACTCTTTAATTCGACTAGACCGTCCGGTCTCTGTTCGTACTGCGACCTCTACTACGTCTTTCACAGTTCCATCAATGTGCCTGGACCATCCGGTCTTGCCCGGCTTGTCGCCCAAGTAATCTTGCGGCTGTCTGCCTTTCTTCCGTCGCAATTCAAGATCGCGCTTATGAGTCTCTTGATAATTTTGAATCAGTTCGCGCCAGAGGTCTTTATGTCTCTCGGTAATAGGGATGAAGCGGTCATTTGGGCCTTCGAGAAAAACGCGCTCATAACGCTTTCGATTGATATTCGGGCCGGTAACGCAAACCCAACCCGCTTGCCAGTCGCCGGGAGGCGGATTCTCAGTCGTGCGCCGCTCAATCCGCGAGCACCTGCTCCGTTCGACCTGTATCCAGACAGCTTCGCCATGTTCAGGCCGGTTGCCATCAGAATAACGCAGAGCCGCTTGGCTCTCTCCTTTATCTTTAGGCAATTTTCTGCCGTCTTGATAGCGGGGTAATTTCGCCGCAAGGCCAATTACGCCCTTGGCCTCCATCAGTCTCAATCCGCACTGACCATTGCGCTGCTCCACGCGCGCCGGGATGGGGCCGATTTTGGCGTCCATGCGATAGGCCAAGCGGTCTTGGTGTTTTTCAAAGAGCGCCATACGCGAGTTGGTGACGGCCTCATAGGCTGCGCGCAACATTCCTTTGATCGAAGTCGGAGGTAAGTATGGCTTCCCGTCAGCGTCAATGCGCGTCGGGTAGATTTTATGCTCTGGTTCGCGTTCGTGAGCGCGCGAGCGCGCCGCGTCCGGCACGAGCAGCGGAGTCTGTGTGGTAAGCCGGACGCTAATCTTTCCGCTCCAACGATCCGGATAGTAACGATCATGCCCCGCCAGCTTCTCTTCGCCGGCATCATCCAAGTCCGTGCCGGTCTTCGGGCGCGGCGGCGCAGGGATGAAATTGTATGGGTTATGAAAATCGCCAGCTACATGGCTGCGGCTCCTGCTGCGCTCGGCTTGATACTCCGGTCGCCGGTCGAATCTGCGCTCACCGCGTTGAGGACCACGTCGGTCATCGCGCCCGCCTCGCTCGCTGCGTGCGCGGTAACTCTGGTCAAGAGGTGGAGGTGGAGGCGCGGCTTCTTTCCATTCTTCGCCGACCGGGCGCACGCGGAATGGCCTGCCGCTTGAATCAAGTTCAAACTCAACCGGAGTCTCGGCCTCTTGAATTTCGCGCAACGACGGCGCGAACTTGTCGGGATTGATCGGCTCATTCATCGGCTTCCCCTTTCTGCTCGTGTAGCTGAGGAAACTCCGACGATCTTTGCCCTGCCCCTTAATGATCAGCATGCCGCTAAATACTTCAGCCATTATCCGTGCTCCTTTGTCACGCCAGCTTAATCTCAAGCAGCCGCTCCTCTGCTACCACAACGTTGCCATCTTCGTATTCACCTAAATATTCACAGGTCTTGAGCCGTTACCCCGTCAACGGGAACAAAGAAAGCGCCGATGCGCGCTTCGGCGAACTTTGTCCAGCCGCTTTGCGACACGTCTGCGGCTTGTCCCCAGAGCAGGTAAGTCTGCTCAAGCGCGCCGACCAGCGTTTTCTCGACTCCTTTAGTTTTCGTCATAACCCGTTCAGGTTTTGCGCCGAAAAATTCACGCACGTCGTTCTTACACAAAAGGGCTGCCGGGCCTGCGCCGTTTTTCCTGTTGAGCCAGCGTAGCTCTGCCGTCACGTTGAAAATCCGCGCTTCAAAAACGTCGCGCCAGTCTTTCTCTCCTAAAGTGACGGGCGCAGGCTCTTTGCCTACCGAAGCCACGAAATGATGCTCACTCTTGAGTTTGGCAAGATATGCGGCCTTCGGCGAATACAGCAGCGCGAAGCCTTCGCCGTAAATCTCAAAGTATTCCTTTACAATCTGCGCTAAAGTTGTTTCCTCCACACGCCCGGAGAAAAGTTTCGCCTCTAGGATTGTTGGTTGCTCTTGCGCCATGTGTCCCACTCCTTCTCCAGTCTCTCTTTGAGGTCTGCGCTTAACTCTATAAACTTGCCACCGGTTTCAAACTTTGTTAGCTCTTGCAGCTCATCGCCGAGGCCTTGGCCTGCGATTTTAATCTTCTCTACTACAACTTCGCCCAAGCCGCGGTTCGCGGCAAAGCCGAAGGGCAGGCGGTTTCCGGCCACGTCACGCAAGGTGAGAAAGAACAGCATCAACGCGGGCCGGCGCAGGTTTTCTTCAATACGCCCGAAGTCTAACGTCAAACGCATCTCTTCCCAGTCAACCTTCGACGGCGCAAGCACGCTGTAGAGCGCGCCTTCGCTCGCGCCGCCAGTCCAGCGGTCAATCGCCACGTGATGACTGACGCGGAAACGGCTCGTGTCCTTCTCATATTCGGCTTCAGGGAGGGCGCTCGTTCGTTCGTCAATCTCACGCAGGTATCGCCAGAGTTCGCTTGCATTTTGTCGGGCCTTAGCCTCGTCTTGTGGCTTGGCGTCACGGGCTGTTTCGACTTTGCGCCAGGCTGCCGCGTTCATCGTTCCCGTCGCATAGCAATCGTCAACCGTTAACGCGCCGAGTCCGAGCCGCTCATGCTTCGCGTTTTTCTCTTTCTTCGCGCCAAAAAGCTCGTCAATGAGCGGAAGAGCTTTGATCTGGTCATGAAAGTTTGGCTTTCCTTTTGTGCGAAATTCAGGCCGCCGATCTTCGCCATCGAGCAAGGTCCGCACGATTCTTTCGGCGTGGCTGCGCAGAGCGCCCTTGATGGAGCTGCCCGGCAGGCAGAGTGCGAGTTCGTCTTTATGAACGCGCGACGTGAGCGGTAGCATGTCAACGCCGATGCCGTCGTATCCCGCTTTGACCATCACGGGCAGGCGCGGTTTCCAGTCAACGGCGATTTCAAGGCACGGCGCAGGATTCCGCGAAAGACTTGCGGCATCTTGCAGGTCTTTGACCGAGCGCACGATGCCGCCGCCTTTCAGCAGACTCAACATATTTTCGAAGCCGAGCAGAGATTGCTCTTTGATTTCCGACTCTGGCTCAAACGTCCCACCCTCCTTCTGTTTGCCCAATAGTTTCACCCGCCCCAGCCCGCGCGTGCGCGCCGCGCCGAAACGGATTTTTTCTCGCTGCAAAGCGGAGAGGAGATGTCCAAAGATGGCTTTGGTTCGTCGTTCTCTGAGTTCGAACTCTTCCTTGCTCTCGCCTTTTTTGTCCGCCTCGGTCTTTACGTTTTTATCCTGCTCTTTTCGCGCCCCGATTTCGACAGTCATCACAAAATTCAGTTTTGTGCCGCGCGGCAAAATGGCGCGATCAAATTTGGCTTTATCTGCCGCTGCGCCGTGGTAACGGTCAATCCCCACACCGTCGCGTATCTCCGCGAAGACTCCATCGCTCCCAATCGTTGCATCTTCAACCAGCACGAAACTCGCGTGTCCTTCTTCCTTACCTCTTTCACGTCTGGGCGCGAACAATTCGGTGACGATTTTCTGAACGCTGCCGTCAGGCTCTCGGAAATTCTTTTCGCACCAGCCGCGTAGCACGCCCGCGATGCTCGTCCCAGGCACATACCACTTGCCTTTGCCGTTTTGAGCAAGCGGCAAATCGGTGTCCACGCTTTCGCCGAAGCCGCCGACGTGCAGGGGCGTTTGCGCTACGAGCGTGCCTTCGATTCTCAAACGTGTGTTAATTCTCCGCGCCATCTTAGCTAACCCCTTTCTTTTCGAGTTCACGCTTATGCGCTCTGGCGCAAGCGTCAAGGAGCGAGCGCACAGCCTCGGCCCAGAACTGTTTCTGCAAATCTTCTTTGCCCCTCACAAGCGTTGGCGGCGCTGTGAATGCGCTATCAAGCCATTCCCAAACATTCTGCGGCTCGTCGTGGGCTTTTTGCTTCCGTGACGCAGGGTCAAGCAGATTGATGATCTTGTTCAGCTTGGTTTCTGCTGCCTCTTTTCCTTTCGCCCATTTATCACGACGATTCGGAGTAACTTTCAAATGCTCAAGCCAATCAATGGCAATGGCCCTGTCTGCTGGCTGCTGCAAACGGCTGATGACTGAACGCAATCCGCCGATCTGGCTCATGGGTGGCTTATTGTGCTGGCTGTCAATGTCAAAACCGAAAATCTTTTTTCGCCGCTCGGCGTCGTCAGCCACTTTCAAAACGGCAACTTTCAACTCTTCGCGCCAGGCGGTCTCTTCAATCAACTCGGCAAACGCTCTCTCTTCCTCGCCCAACTCGCTGGCCGCGCCGCCTGCCGGCGGCTTTGTTTCCTCAGGCTTCGACGCCTGCTCCCAGCCGTTAATCTCTTCAGTCAACAAAGGCGGGTTGAAGCGCACCTGTCCGTAGCCTTCGCCGCGTCGCTCGCCTATGCCTGCGGCCTCAACTTCGCGCAGCCTCTCCTCAAGCGCGGCCTTCCCTTCGTCATTCAGCGCGGCAAAGTCCTCTATTTCAAAGACGGCGCAAGAGCCTGCTTCCATGGCTATCAAAGTCGGACGCGGGAAACCCCAGCCCTCGTGCCAGGATTCAATGCGTCGCGTCATCACAAGAGATGTCGTCTCCTGGTCGCTCGACCTTATCGGCGTGATCTTCACGTTTAATTTATCTTCGCCGCTGAGTTCCTTCGCCAGTTCATCAACCAAATTCGTCTGTCTCAAATGCGAGTTGCGCAACAGGCAATCCGACAGCAGATAAACGGTTAGGCGATTTACTTTAAGCGTCGAAGGTGAGCTGAATTTTTTTGGCGCGGAGAGACTCAATTCAACTAAGCCGTAATCATCTTTGCGCGAGGTGCCGAGCCGCAATATAGCGTTATCTTTATTTGCAAAAACTTTCCACCAGTCCGCGTCGAGTTCAGCGAGTTCCCTCGCCAGCTTCTGCCGCACACGGATTTCACCGCGCAAAGATGTGCCTGCCGGGATCGCTTCACGCGAATAAACGCCCCCGACATCTTCATGCGGACGTTGAATCTCATCTTTGACCGTGTTATGCATCAACAAAGACATGTGCACATCTTTGAACGAAGGCAATGTGCCTCTGTTGTCTTTGATTTCGACGACTGAATCCAGCGCCTGCACATAGCCACGGCGATAAGCTTTGAGTTGCTTGTCTGTTTCTTTCTCCCTAGCGAATTTGTTGTAAAGCGTGCCTCGTTTCTCAAAGCTGCCGTCCGTTTTGTGTCGCGCCAGCGCGCGCGGAACAGGAAGGCCGCGCGCTTTGTTTATTTCGACGGTTGCAGGCAGAACTTGCAGGTCGCCGTAAGCCACGGCTTGAAAAACTTTACCGCCCAGTTTCGCTCGCAGAACTTTGGTGATATGCGGCAGCAGATACGTGCCCGGAATGTAATCCAGCGATTCGGAGACGTTGCCCAGCGTCGCCGTGACGATGGACACAGGCGTGTGCAACTTCAAGGTGAATTCAAGCGTCAGCCACGTCTCTCTCTTATCGGGTTGAGCTTCAGCGGCTGCTTCGCCGCTCGCGACTTCCGTTTCACGGATGATAGATCGCTGCTCGCTCTCGTGATCGTCATTGATTCCGTTCTTCGCCAGCGGTTCAACTTCTTTCCCGGCCAGCTCTCTTTGCCTCAGATGGCTGATCGCTTGATCAATCTGCGATTGGCCGCAGCCCACTACCTTCAGTTCACACAGCCCGGCGCCGCGCCGCCGCTTGCCGCCCACACGCTCGACCAGTTTCGCGCTCAGCAGTAATAGGGCGGAGATTGTTTCATCAGTCTCCGCCAGCCGACATTCGGCTTCCAGCACAGTTCCGGCGCGCCCCATCTCCTCAAAGCGCAAAAAATCCGTAACGGCTGTGCCTGACTTCTCATCAATAGCCACGCCCGGCTTGATGAAAGTGAGCGCGGCCAGAAGTTTCTGCCGTTGCCGCTTTCGCTCTTTTTCTGTGACTGAAGTATGGCTAACAGCTTGATTAATTTTCGCACGCAAGTTTTCAGATAAGCGTGCGGGCTGAATGGAAAGCGGGGAGAAGTTGTAAGTGGCCTCGTTATTTTGTAGCCGCCTGTCTAAATCTGCTGCGTCAATCTGGTTCGGCTGAATGCCGAAAATCTTTTCGACCCATTTCAACCAAGCGCCCGCCTTGCCGCCATCCAAGCCAAGCGTCAGTCGTTCCATGGCATCGCGCCAGATGCCATTCAAGGTCTTGGCCGGAACAAAAGGAAAACCATCGGCATCGCGCGCAATCAGTTTGTCCACACTGCCCGGACGGCCCGCGCCTGTGCCGACGTGCCAATCCGAAAGCATGGTCAGACTGACTTTGAATGTTGCCGGCAAGACAAAAGGATCATTCGCTGGTTGTTGGCTGTGCGGCGGCTGCGCTGCCTGGTTTGTCTCTGAGTTTTCCATCTTTCTCTTCCTCGCCTTTCCTGAACTCCACAATGTCCAGCGCATCTAAAAAATGGGTGGCGTGCCCGCCGTGGCCGTCGCGCTTTTCTTCAAAGAACAGAGTCTCTGCCTTTGTATCGCACAGCAGCTTGTCAAAACCCTGGTCCTTGTAACGATGATTGACCAATCGCGTGCGCGCATCAGCCTCGTCCTTCCCTAAAAACAATGCTTCGCGTAAAGAGTGAAGCTGGCTGTTCGGCAGCTTGCGTTTGTGCTCGTCGTCTTTATCCTTCGCCAGCATCACGGCGACGCGCTTTTCAAGCTCACTCCATTTGCGCCATTTGAGCCAATCGTTGGCCGGATATTCGTCACTGATGTTTGAAACAACGTAGGGGCGCGCATACAGCCAGGTTGTTTGACCGTCGGATTTTAGCCGGTCGCGTATGCCTTCAAGGCGTGAAGCGGTCGAATCGTAAAGGATGTGATAGTCCAAAGCTGAACAAGGATACGGCTCATCCTTGCTCTGGCTTCTAACGTTTTTCTTGACGTGTTTGGCCGAGTCCAAAAGCTTTTTAGCCAACGTGTAAGCTTGGTGAAAAGGAAAGTGCGGCTTGACTAGGGCCACGCCCGCGCAGATGCCGAGACGCGGAACATCAAAGGCACGCTCGGCGATTTCGGGAATGATTCCTCTGAGGAGTTCAAAAACCGTCTGGCCGTCAATAAGGAGAGGCTGGCCTTCAGCATCTTCTTTGAGATAGTCATGCCCCGTAATGCTGCCAGTCTCTTTTTCAAATTGAGTGAGAAAGTCATATACGAACTTCAGCGCGTATTGCCCGTCGCAGAGCACGGTCAGGTCGTCGCCGCCGAGCACCAGCGGCACGACGGGAATTTCTCCAGGGATATGGCCGTCGCCCTGGCGGTTCGCTTTCTCTTCTTCCACCGCGCGGAAGCGTTTCCGCAGATTCTCCAGCGCCTGTCCAGCCGCGTTGACGGTGCAAACATCGAGCGAGAGAGAGAAGCGGCGATACTTATCAATGTACGCGCGGGGGTCGCCTTCTTCTTCTTTTAAGCCTATATACTCGTCGAACTTGAGAAAAATCTGTCCGAGACCGTTGCCGTCGGCGTGAATGACAGACAGCCAATTTAAATCCTTAAACTTTTTTTCCAGCTTATGGAGATTGCCAGGAAGTTCCACCTGTGGGGCGACAGACTTGATGACGGCTTCTATTCTTTTAAGTTCCTTACCGCTTTTCCCGCCCTCCTCACTAATATATTTCTCGTTTGCGGACCACCTGGCAATAGTTACAGCCGAACGGTTGTAATATCGCTCTTCCGGCTTGAAGAACAGAGCTTCGCGGGCTGGCAATCCGCTTGTGGCGCACGGCGCG
>MNJR01000118.1 GCA_001920415.1 Acidobacteria bacterium 13_1_20CM_3_53_8
CAATAAAGTAGGCGGCAGACACGCCCACTCTTCTTGAGTTGATGCAGGATTGATCCACACCGCATTGCGTTATCTGAGATGTCCAGTAGGCTAGCCCTCCCGAATCGGGTTCGCGATTGAGGAAATCATGATAGTGCTGGTGTATAAAGGTCTGCGCATCGTCTATGACGTTTGCAGTAGGAGAAGCAAAGTCATCGTCATTAATGAAGACCGTGGCTGTGTTGGGCGTCCTCAACACGGCTCCTCCCGTAGGATTGCTCAAGGAGATGGAGAACATCTCTGTCCCTTCCATATAGCTGTCTTCATTGATTAAGAAGCTGATTGCCTTGGAAGTCTCCCCTGCCGCAAACGAAATCGTGCCCGAAGCCGTGTTGTAGTCCGAGCGCTCACTGGCTGTAACGTCGGCGGTAGAATAGTCCACCGTTACTGGAGTTGAAGTGTCGCCCGTGCGCATGACCTTGACTGTGGCCTGCCAGTCACTCTCAAAGATAGCGTAGCTGGACTGGTCGAACTTCAGTGCTGGTGCAGCCGTAGAGACTGTGAATGACTGATTCACGCTAAGAGCCGCATTGTAATTGCTATTGCCTGCTTGAGAGGCTCTGACTGTGACAGTGCCTGTGCCAGTGATGGTTACGGTGTTGCCGCTGATTGTGGCCGGGCCTGACAGGATGCTAAAGCTGACCGGCAGACCTGATGATGCCGAGGCGCTCACAATAAACGGAGGATCGCCAAAGGTCTTGTTCGACAGTGCGCCGAACGTGATCGTCTGGTTAGCTTTATTGATGACGAACAGGTTGGATGCGACACCCTGATAATTAGCATCATTGATCGTTCCGAATACCGTATAGGTGCCAGCATTGGTAGGAGGTGTCGTAGAGCCGTTGTAAGTGAAAGATACGCTCAGTCCGGCTGGATTAGTCGTAGCCGTGGCGCTCTTCGGACTACCATCATAAGTCTGGCTCAAGTTGCCGAGGTTGACTGAGGCTGTACCCTTGGTAACGGTCAGTGTGTTCGAGCCTGTACTCGAATTATAGACTGTGCTTGCGGCATAGCTGGCTGAGACTCCGCTGTTAGTTCCCGCATTGTACGTGCCAACATTGATTCCGGCTAAGCTAACGTTGCTGAGTGTGGCATTGCCGATAGAGTTTGTCGTAGCCGAGCCTACGCTCGCGCCGTTGAGAGTGAAGTTGATGGTCTGATTAGCTATGCCAGCGACACCGTTAGCGCTTAGTGATGCGTTCAGAGTTGTAGTGCCGTTGTAGGGGCCGGTGGCCGAAGAAACGGATAAAGTCGTTGGCGTACAGGCCGATTGTGCCTCGAAAGCACCAATGTCCGTGTTGTCGCCGCCTGTGGCCGCAGGAATAGATGAATTATCGAAGGTGCGTGCGAGTCCGCGTTGATCTGTCGCCAGGGAACTACTGTTAATGCCTGTATCAATGGCCGGACTGGCGCAGCGTAGAGCGATAGTTTGAGTTGGCCCTCCATTGTTTCTGAGGAGCGGCTTAGTTGGATTGGCAGTGTCCATCTCCAGCAGTGGATCAACATTGAATTGATCTCCGGTGGTCGCAGTAATGAATGCGCCGCTCGTATCTTTGACGATGTTGTAGCCCTTCGAGTCTATTGCCCCGGAGACATCGGGGCTAGATGAGGCAGTGTTGAGAGCAATAATACTGCTTTTGATCTGGACAGGGCTTACGCTGTGATTGGAAATGGCTCCGCCTTGAGAAGCAGAGTTGCCGCTGAGTGTGCTGTTACTGATACTAACTGGACCTATGTTGTTGAAAATGGCTCCGCCCTGAGTGGCAGAGTTGCCGCTGAGTGTGCTGTTACTGATATTTACTGAGACTGCGTTGTTGAAAACGCCTCCGCCTTGAGAAGCAGAGTTACCGCTGAGTGTGCTGCTCAGAAACTTCAACGTACCGGCATTGGTAATCGCGCCGCCAGAACTATTAGAAGCGCCGTTGCTTAGCGTCAGATTATAGATTGTTGCTGTAGCGCCCGCGCTGATATTGAAGATGCGACTCGCATTGTTGCCGCTAACAATCACGCCTGAAATGGACGGGCCGTTGATGACCAGGTCGCCAGTGAGAACCAGTTCAGTTCCTGAGAGCGTGATGGTGTACCTGTTAGTATTTGAGTTGTAGCCGGAATCAGTTGCAGGAATGTTGAAGACAATCGCGTTCGCTTGTAGTCCATTGCTGCTCGCCGCAGCGATGGCCTCGCGCAAGCTACAGTCAGCATCACATACGGAGTCATTCGTGTCAGCGGTCTTCGTAACCGTAAGCACGCCAGCGCCGTATTCAAAAGCCCCTATGTCAATAATGGCAGTACTGTTGCCATCACCATCTATGGAACGGGGAGCGCCGCGCTGGTCTGTGGTGAGCGTGCTCGACGGATCACCTTTATCAATGGCCGGACTACCTGAGAGCAGCGGTTGATAGGTACGGCAGAAGTGCCAACCTGATCGCCTGTAGCACTAAAGCCCGAACTGCCACTCGCGTTGCCGACGATGTTGTAGCCCTGCGAACTGTAAGTGCCGGACACGTCCGGCTGATTCCCGCTTCCGTTACCGGCGATGATGCTGTTTCTGACGTTGATCGTCCCACCATTGTGAATTCCCTGACCGGGTTCGAAGGATAAGTTATTGCTCAAGTTCCCCGTAATGGTGCAGTTCGTCAGCGTCAGCGCGTTGCCGATGTTATAGATGCCGCCAGCCCTACCCCGATCCAGATCAGTGCGATTGCCGCTGACTGTGCAATTGGTCATCGTCAATATATTGTTATTGAAAATCCCACCACCAAGGCTTCCGCCGCCAGCGCTTGGCCCTTTAGTGCTGTTACCGTTGATGGTGCAACCGATCATGGTCATCGGGCCGTTATTATCTATGCCGCCGCCCCAGCCGCCCTCTCCAGACAGTCCGCTGCCACCATGTCCGGCGCTGTTGTTACTGATGCTGCTATTCGTTAACGTCGTCTTCACGCCGGGGTAGGTGATGATGCCGCCGCCCAAGCCGCCAGTGCCGCCATTGTTGTTAGCGTCGCCAGCTGTGTTGCCGCTGATGGTGATGTTTGTAAGATTCACAGTGCCAGCGACGATGTTTAGTCCACCCCCGTCACCGCCACTGCCGCCAGCAGAACCGCCAGTACCGTTGAGAGCATTGCCAGCGGTGTTGCCGGTTATGAAGCAATTAATCATTGTGAGCGAGCTACCGTTGAAATTGATGCCGCCGCCGCGCCCGCCAGAGCCACCGTAGAACCCAACGCCACCATTGCCATTAGTATTGTTGCTCACGACTACGTTTGTCATCGAGAGCGTGCCAGCTGTGATTGAAATGCCGCCGCCTGACCCACCTAACCCGCCCGAGCTGCTGCCGCCCGCGCCGCCATTGCCGGTGCTGTTTCCCGTCACCACCACATCCGTTAATGTCAGATCGCCTGCACAAAGTATGCCTCCACCATCTCCGCCGTAGCCGCCAGAGGTGTCGCTAGGAATGCCGTCCGGCACCCTGCCATTCGTGATTGTTAATCCCGAAATGCTGGCGACCACTCCGTTGATGGAAAAGATGCGGTAGTTGCCGCCCGTGTCCCTACGCACCGTCAGCAGACCAGAGCCTGTCCCGTTAATCGTAATATTGCTGGTGTTAATCTCTGGCAGCGCTCCCGTCAGGTTGATCGTTTTCGAGCCTGCTCCAGCGCCAAAAACGGTCGCGTCAAAGCCGATTATGTTGTCTCTGCTTCCTGCCGCGCATTCACCCACGACATTGCCCGATGCCGTACGTGTATTGGATGCCGTGATCGCTTCGCGCAGCGTACACTTGCCGTCGCTTGAATTGACCACATCATCCGTGCTGTTGATTGTGATGATTGAGGCGTTGACGACCACAGGAGCATTCGTCTCAACGGTGGTCTGCGAGGTTCGAGTATGGATATTGCTTGCGCTCAAAACCGCAGTCGTTCGGCGCGCTAACCCTTTGACTGAAGCCATAAATGTTACTATAGCCAGCATCAGACAGCATGCAATCAATAGACGGTTCCTGATCAGTCGGCTGAGGATGGAGTTGGCTTGTAGTAAAGTATGAGTGTAGGGACGCGAGGTAAACATTGAAACTCCTTCTGGGAAATGTACTGCGTCAAAAGTAGGCAGTACACAGCGCTTTGGTGATCTCGTAAATTGCCAACGGCATTAAGTATCACAGACCTCTCTATGATAAAATTATAGAGTCTCGAACTTCTATCAAGTCAGTGACCTGCGTCACTAAGCTTTATGCAACCTGTCACAGTCCAAGCTAGGGTGCTATCAGGATTTTTATAAAGAGGGCTGAGCGAGAGAGATGCGGGAAAGCGCAACACTCCGAGGCCAGCCATTTGATGCTACGAAACCAGTTCTGGATGTTCTGCTATCTCGGTCAAGGTGAGAAAAAAGTGCAGAAGCCGGGCAATGCGGCGAAATAATAGCATGAGCTTTATTGAGCAACAAGCGGCCACCTTAAGAGGTTTAAGGGAATCACTACACGCATTCTACTTGAGGAGTATAAAGGGTTGAGGAGTAGAGACCTAGAACAACCCCCTGCTGACATGCGCGAAGAGTATCTGACTTCGCGACAACTGGCGCAGATTCTTCAGGTGAGCGAATCCACCGTTCGCCGCCTGGCGCACGCAGGGCGCATCCCCTCAATCCGTCTCAGCCCGCGCATCATACGCTTTCATCTTCCGGCAGTGCGCGAAGCCCTGGACGGCGCGACACGCCACGCGCGTTCCCGCCGCAACGATCAAGATGAAAACGGCGCGCAGCTTTCATTCACAGACTTGCTCTAGCCTCTCTTCAAACACAAATCACTGCTGTCGAGCATTGCGGCGCATCTGGTTGGCAAGCGCAGTGATGTCAACCCAGCGACCGTCGCGCTTCACAAAAACGCGAGGCTGGCGTATGGGAAATTTTCGGGCGAAATTGGGATTCTCGTTCAAAAGTCGCTGCACTGTAGAGCGCTCGCCCGTTGCAACGCGCCACGTCCCCTGCTCGCGCACTAGATACTGTTGGGCAACTATCTTGCCTTCGCTCTCTTCAGGCTGAAGGATGCGCCCGTACATCACTGTGTCAACGACCGCTAGATTGCCGGAAACGCGCACAGCGCCTATCTCAATTCGGTCAAGTTCGTATCGGTCACGCGTGCGCTGCAAAGAACTGACGAACCGCTCGCGCGTAACGCGGCTCTGCGACGCGCTGGGAAGACGGTCGTAAAGCGAGTCGTAATCGCCGTTCTTCAAACTCTGGAAGACCTCGCGCACAACGGCGCGCACGTCCGATTCATCCGACGCGGCGCGTGCTTGCGCAAACGGCGCGCTTGCGAAAAGAAGCGCGAGCGATATGAGGAAAAATTTCCTGAATTCAATTCTCATCTGTTTCTCCAGAAACATCATCTTCGGTCAGGTGATCGTCGTCTGTGCGTATGGATTTCTTGAGACGCGAGCGCAGATTCAGAAACCATGCGAGCACACCAAGCGTGGCTGTGACGAACGCAGCATCGGTCGCGCCAACGAGCAGGCACACGCCCGCCGCACATAGAAAAATCACAGCAACAACCATCCACCAGCGTTCCACAAAAACCGCCTCTCACAGTAGCGACGAAACCTCTTTGATGCTACGGCGCGAAAATTAGTTTGGTTTCATTTGACCGTGACCGGAAGCGAGAAATCAACTGCGCCCGGCGGATAGCATTTGCTGTCGTCGCACGCCTGCACACGCAGTCTGCCCGTTAAAGTAGTGGGAATTTTTTGGGCGTTTGCGCCAGCGCGCAAAGGAATTTTTATCCGCGTCGTGCCTTCATAAACGGCTAGCGGCTGCTGCTCGAATGAGAATTTCTTGGTCACGGGTTTGGGATAAACGGGCTTACCCGGTGTGATGTTGTTGGCTGGCTCTATTTCGACCTCGGTCGCTTTCAAGTAGGAGAAGGTCGGCGGGTTCGCGTTGACATGAAAGCCGCTCGCCACCTCAATATCTATGGACGCCTCGCCAGCACCGCCCGCGTTAATCTCAACGGCTGTGGCGTTGACTTTGACGACTTCGGCGGAAGATCGGTTGACAGTTCTTTGGGAATTAGCCGACGACGCGGCGGGCTGGGCTGCGTTTGAAGCGTTCGATTGAGTTGCTTGCTCACTGGTTCTGTTAGCAGCGCACGCTGCCAACAGAACCAGTGAGCAGAGAAGTGAAGCTGTAAATTTTATTTTCATAACTCACCTTACGCAAGATTGGATTTCAGCCCGCGCAAGCGGGCGACCGTCTAAAGCCCGGTGCGTGAGCGCCGGGTTAGAGTGGAAAGAATGTAGTTAGAGCTATCGAAGATAGCGACAGCCCTTTGATTATCAATAAGCTGTCGCCCGCTCTCGCGGGCTTGATGATCTTTTACCCAACACTAACCCAGCACTTACGTGCTTGGCTTTATGCTGTCGCCGTCTAAAGACGGCTGAAAACTTTTGGCTGCGTAACATGAGTTCATAATACTCTATCTTTATCTTGAATCCGCAAGCGGCTCTTCACGCGCCAATTGCTCTGCCAGTCGCACACGCCGCGCTCGTCGTATCATGTAGCGCAAGATTAATCCGACCGGCAGAAAGATAAAGATTACAACCGGCAGCAGCGCCAGAACAACGCGAATTAAAAAGAGCACAATCGCGCCCGCCGCGTCAACGCCGTCGCCGAACGCGCGCTTCAAACTGTAGAGGAAGCCTGTCGTGTTGACCATAGCCGTTGGCGTCTGAAGGTTTATGGTGATGTGCGACAGGCTGGATTGATTTTCCAGAAAACGTTTTCGGCCTTCAAGCTTTTCAATCTCAGTTCGCACGTCCGCCAACTGGCTCTGAACTTCCAGCGCATCAGAAACTCTGGTCGCCTGCTTCATGATTTCAAGAAACTGTGCTTCCAGCGCCTTCTGAGTTTTGATTCGCGCTTCCAGGTCAATGAACTCTTCTGTCACGTCCTGACCCGTAACCTTCTCCTGAAGAATACGGCTGCCATTACCAGTTGCGACGCCGCGAATCTCTTCTATGACTTTGCCGAACTCCTGCGCGGGCACGCGCACTTCAACCGTCACCATCTGCAAAGGCTGCGACTGGTCGTCGCCAGCGCGCTGACGGGCGTCGGAAGTCACAACGAAGCCACCATGATTTTCCGCGATTGATTCAATCTTTCGCTGAGCCTCGGCTGGCGTATTTAGCTCTATGCCGATCTCCGCGTTGCGAATTATCTTGCGGTCTATGATGCCCGACTGCGCCTGCGCGGAATCGGCTTGACCTAGCGAAACTTTCTGCGCGACAGCATTTTGAAAGCTAGCGTGCTGGCCGGAGCTAACAGGTTTGGCTGTGCTCGCCTGTTCGCTCGGAGCTACTCCGGTTGTTGTGGTCGAAGTCGGGCCGCCCGCCGATGCCTGTGTTTCAGTATTGTAAGTTTGAGTTCTGGGTGCAGCGGATTCCCCAGCCCGATTAGCGCGCTCGCTCTTCGCACAGCCGCCTAGAGACAGAAGGGAAATCACAAGAAGAAAAGCAATGGAAAATCGCATGACAAGCCTCCGTCAAACTGAAAAGATAGGTATTGCCTCCCATTGAACGTTCTCCCGCGCGAATGCTTGCAAAGAAAGGAAAGTCAAAAGGTAAAAGATAAAGGCAAAAGGAAAAAGTAAAAAGGCAAAAGTGTGGACACGCCTTGCAGGCGTGAATTATAAATTAAAAATGGTTTCCTTCTAACTTTTACCTTTTACCTTTTTCCTTTTGCCTTTCTTTACTCTTCTTCCTTCCCTCTTTCCGGTCTCTTGATTCCAAACTTTTCCAGACGGTATTGAAGCGTTCGGAAAGTCAGCCCCAGCAGCTTCGCAGACTTCGTGATGTTGTAATCGGTCTGCTCCATAGCCTGAATTATCAGGTCGCGCTCCACGTCCTCGAAATTGATTCCTTCGGGCGGCAATTTGAACGCGCCTTCGGCTGTCGGTCGTGCTTCCTGACGGACTTCGAGCGGTAGGTCTTCGACCGTGATTAGATCGCCTTCGCATAATAGAATCGCGCGCTCGATTGCAGATTCTAGCTGGCGCACGTTGCCGGGCCAACTGTAATCCATCATCAGACGGCGCGTTTCCGGCGTAAGCCCACGAACCAGGCGCGAGGTATTGCGCGTGTGCTTCTTCAAAAAATAGTCAATCAGAACAGGAATGTCTTCGCGCCGCTCGCGCAAAGGCGGCACGTCAATCGAGAGAACGTTGATGCGATAGTATAGGTCGTCTCGAAACCTGCCGTCTGCGACCATAGCGCGCAGGTCGCGGTTGGTAGCCGCGATGACTCGCACATCAACGGGAAGCTCGCGCGTGCCGCCGACGCGCCGAATCTTTCTCTCTTGAAGCGCGCGAAGTAGTTTCGCCTGCATGCCCACGTCCAATTCAGCAATCTCGTCAAGAAAGAGCGTGCCGCGATCTGCGACTTCAAACAGCCCCTTCTTCTCTGCGTGCGCGCCCGTGAACGAGCCTCTCTCATGGCCGAACAACTCGCTCTCCAGAAGATTCTCGTTGATGGCCGCGCAGTTGACGGCCTGGAACATTTCCGTAACTCGCGGACTCTGGTTGTGAACGGCGCGAGCTATCAACTCTTTGCCCGTGCCGGATTCGCCGCGTATTAGCACGGTCGAATTAGAGCGCGCAACTTTCAAAATCATCTTCTTGACAGATTCCATCTTCGGCGAGGCCGAGATGATTTCAACGTCCAACTCGTCCAGCTTCGATAGCGCGCGATTGATTGTTTTCAGCAGCGCCTCGCGGTCGTAAGGTTTTTGCAGGTAATCGAAGGCGCCGCGCTTCAATGCTTCCTTCGCAGAATCAATCGTGCCATGCGCGGTCAACAGTATGACGATGATTGAAGAATCCTGAGCGAGCAAGTGTTGTAGAAGCTCTATGCCGTCCATCCCGGTCATCTTCAAATCCGTGAGCGCCAGATCGAACCTGCGCTCTTTGGCAAATTTTAGCGCAGCCTCGCCAGACGCAGCCGTAGTCACGTCATAGCCTTCCTCAGACAGAATCATCTCCAGAATCTCGCGCTGCGATTTCTCGTCGTCAACAACCAGTATGCTCTTCCTAGCCATTCTTTAAGCTCCTAAGAGAGTAAGTGATAAGTGATAAGTGATAAGTGATAAGAAAGAAGAAGAGCGAAAAGCTTTTTACTGAAAACTGAAAACTAAAAACTGTAAACTGCTCTTATCACTTATCACTCATCACTTATCACTTGCAGTTGGCAATGTAATCGTAAATGTCGTCCCGCTGCCTTGCTTGGATTTTACAGTAATTGTGCCGTCGTGGTCGTCAATTACTTTTTTGACGATTGCTAGGCCCAAACCTGTGCCGGTCTCTTTTGTAGAAAAGTACGGCTCGAAAACCTGTGAAATATTTTCTGGGGCGATGCCGCGTCCAGTGTCTGTTATCTCTATCTGCGCGCGTCGGCCTTCGTCTTTCGATGATAGAGTAACTGTCAGGCTTCCGCCTCCGCCGTCAATCGCCTGCATACCGTTGATGATTAAATTTGTGAAGGCGGAGCGCAGAGCTTCTTCATCGCCCATGACTTCGGGCACGTCCTCATCCGCTTCGACCTCTAACTTTATGTTGTTCTCTTCGGCCTGAACTTCGACCATACGCAGAGCGTCTTCTGCGGCTGCGCGCAAGTTTAGCGGCGCGAGTTCGAGCCTTGCAGGTCTGGTGTAGTTCAAGAATTCAGAGATGTGACGGTTGATGCGCGCGACCTCTGCTTTCAATTGAACGGCCAAGCGCTCGAACGTCTCGCGCTTCTTTCTATCTTCGGGCGCGAGCGAAGTGCGCAGGTGGTCTAAGGTTAGATTGATGTAGTTGAGCGGGTTGCGAATCTCGTGGGCTATGGCCGAAGCGAGTCGGCCAACGACAGCCGATTGCTCTGCCTGATGAAGTTTTATCTCAAGCTCGCGCGTGCGTCCAAGGTTAGCGATCATTTCGTTGAAGACTCGCGCCAGTTCGCCCATCTCGTCGCTGCGCGTGGCGGCGGGAACGCGGAAATCGAAATCGCCGCGCGCAACCCGACGCGCAGCCTCAGACAAACCTTCAATCGGTCTTGTGAAACGCCAGACCAGGATTGTTGCGAAGAGAATTGCTACAACAAGGACGGCGAACGTAGGGAGCAAAGGTCGCAGCGGGCTACGAAGTCTGGTCTGGGCGTGCCCCAGAACCACTATGACGTACCACCGACCGCTATCCGTATCAATCGGGAAAGGGAACGCGCGCGGCCCTACGGCCTGCGACTCGGTTGGCGGGCTTAGAGCCTGCGGTGGCAGTTGCACGTTGTCGTCTAGCAGCAGGTTCGCATTTACTAACGGCGGAAGCGTTGTCACGTCGCGCAGATAAAAGTAACGGTATGTACCGTCATCATTCTTTACAGGGAAGTAGCGTGGGTCTAAGCTATCGTTGACTCGTTGCTTGTCATCAATGACCAGAATGTCCGTGATGCGTCCGGCCTGTGGGGCTAACAGCGGCTCATGTGCGCTCTCGCGCAGTTCCACAAGGCGCGGTATGCTTGAGACGCTTTTGACGCCGAGCGCCACACCAGCCGCGAGCGCTTGCTCCTGTTCGGCTATGACGCGCGCATTATTTCGCGCGGCGAGCAGGTTCAAGTAATATTGAACGCCCAGCGTCAATACCAGCAGCGCGGCCAGCACCAGAAGCAGGCGAGCGCGAAAACTGGAAAACAGATCGAACACTTTCGTCACCCAAAGGGTTTCAGGTATCGGGTGCCGGGTGTCAGACTGGGCCAGCATTTAATCCGGCACCTGAAACCCGAACCCCGACGCCAATTTTTAGTTGCCGCTCAAACTACTGAGATGTTATAGTTGCGACGGTCTCGATTGCAACACTCCCCAGAGGCCGCACTTTTGGGAACTCTCCCTCCTCATTGTGACAAACGAAGGTTGAAGTTGAAGGCTCATGAGCAGCCGTTGGAGAAAAGTTTTGCAGACTCTAAGGACTTCTAACTCTATCTGTACACAAACGTCACGCGCACAAAAATGGCGCGGACAAGTTCCCTTGTGCCGTCTCGCGCAATGTTGGCTCATCCGGGCCGCTATCATAACAAAGAGAAACGAAAACCCCTTCTGAAGTTTACGAAGAGAGGAAATTTAGAGCTGATGACCCCTGCTAGCCGTTCCCTGAAATTTGTTCGCACATTCCTCAACCTATCTTTAATTCTGCTTGCTCTGTCCATGAGCGGCGCTGTCTGGGCCAAAGGAAGGCCGAAAGCTTCGGCACGTCCTTCGGCGCGAGCAGCGCGAGGAGGCCGCTCGTCTGCCAGAGAGTCGCGCGGCAGGAATGCGCGTGAAGAGCGAACGGCGCGTGGCCGCGACAACAGGCGATTGAGCGCGCGTGAGCAGCGCGCAGCCCGCAGGGAAGAGCGTAATTCCAGAAGGGAGACGGCCAGAGAGCGCAGAAACGACGCGCGCCGCGACACGCGCCATATGTCCAGACGCGAACGCCTTCTGGAATCTCGCCGTCAGGCAGCAGAGCGCCGACGCGAAATTGAAGAAGCACGCCGCCGCGCAGAACTTGCACGCCTTGCGGCCATTGCTCGCCAGCGCGCGGCGGATCAGGCGCTGCGCGATGAAGCTCACGCCAATATTGCAAACGACAGCACAGTTGGCGAAGACATGGACGTGCGCCGTGCGGCTGTTGAGGCTCTGGGCGATCACGCGGGCACAGTCGTAGTGATGAACCCAAGCAGTGGAAGAGTTTATACGGTCGTCAATCAGGAGTGGGCCATACGCAAAGGCTTCAAGCCGTGCTCGACTATAAAGCTGATTACGGGCGTTGCAGGCTTGTGCGACCGCGTGATTGATCCACAGCAGACCATAAACGTTTCGGACGGAAACGCTAATATTGATTTAACGGATTCTCTGGCCTATTCCAACAACGGCTATTTCCAGTCCGTAGGCGGTCGCGTAGGATTCGAGCACATGATGCAGACTGCGCGCGAGCTTGGGCTTGGCGAGAGAACCGGCATCAACTATGCGAACGAGTATCAGGGAAGACTTCCCGTTTTCAAGACAGGATACGCGGTCAACCACATGTGCTCGCACGGCGACGACATAGAAGTTACGCCGATTCAGTTGGCCTCGCTAGTTTCGGCCATAGCAAACGGCGGAGACCTGCTTGTTCCGCATCTGCCGCGCACGCCCGAAGAAGATATTCAGTTTCATAAACAGACGCGGCGCAAGGTAAAAGTTTCGGAAGACATACTGCGCCGCATGGTGCCGGGCATGATAGGCGCTGTGAACTACGGCACTGCGCGACTCGCTTACGACCCGCGCCAGACCATAGCCGGAAAGACAGGCACGTGCATAGGGCAGGGTAGCTGGCTCGGCCTCTTCACTTCATTCGCGCCCGTTAGTAATCCGCAACTCGCTGTGGTGGTAATCACGCGCGGGAGCGGCGAGCGCGGTCGAGTCGCCGCTGGAATCGCAGGAAAAATCTATCGCGCTTTGAGCGGAAGATTCGGCACGCCCGCGAACATGCCTATTGCTAACGCGCCCGTGCCCGTGCCTCATCCTAGGATTAGCGGAAGGGCTGCGGCTGCTATAAGCGACGAGGAGCAGGGCGACGAAGAAGATACGAACGGCGATGCTGCCACGACTTCAACCACAACGACCACAGGCGCGACGACAGGCGCGACGACAGGCGCACAAGCTACTCCGCGCAATCAGGGGGGCACGGTTCAGAGAGTGTTGATGCCTGTGCAGTCCAGACCTAATCAGACGCCCGCAAGCCCGCAGCGCTCGACGGTCATACCTGCTCCGACCACGCAGCCAGAGAGCCGCCCGCGCAGGGTTCAGCCGTAAACAAGTCAAAAGTAAAAAGGTAAAAGGCAAAAGTTAGGAAGGGAATGAACCTTCTTCACTTTTGCCTTTTTACTTTTACCTTTTGACTTTACTTGACATGAGAGTGGATATTGCAGGATTATTGCGCCTCGCGTCACCCGGTTTATCTCTGAACTCCCCGCGCCGCAAAGGAAAACGCTTCTTCTGGAAGCAACAGGCGCCGAGCATCCTCTGCGACGCCGCTGTTGACGGCAACTTGCATGCGCGATTTAGCATCTGAGTGACCGCGACGCTTTTTAATTAAGCCCGCTTGCAGGACAACCCCCGAAGAGAATTTTTGAGGATTAGAACCGATACCGCCTGGAGGGAATGTTACCAATGAAAACGTTGATTCGATCATTAATCTTCGCTGCGCTCGTCGCCACCTTCACGCTGCCAACGCTTGCGGCTATAAGGCTCATGGCCGACGGCGGCACAGCTACGCAGGAACAGCAGGATCAGGCGAAGGCTGACCTATACAAGAAGTTCACAGATAACAGAAACACAAATCCGCAGGTCGCATACGACGCAGGCAAGGAATACCTTACCAAGTACGGTAGTGATAACGATCAGTATGTGGCTTATATCAAGAAGTGGGTAGCCAAGTACGAGGCGGTTATGCGCATGCAGACGCTTGCGCAGAACATACAGCAGAGCAAGTTCGCGGATGCATTCACGCTCGCAAAGCAGATTCTAGCAGACGACCCGAATAATCTGACGGCGTTGTGGAGTTCCGCGATAGCCGGACTGAACCTTGTAACGACTGGGCAGGGCACAGACGCCATCAATACAGAAGGCGCGGCCAATGCGCGCCACGCAATTGACCTGATTAATCAGGGCGGGACTTTCGTGGCGAACACTCCGCTCAGCGCTGATGATAGAGACAAAACTCTGGGCTTGCTCAACTACGCGCTAGGCATCTTCAATTACAAGAACGCGCCCGCAGATGCCATCAAATACTTCATAGAAGTGACCAAGCACAACATTCCGCAGAAGACCGAGCCGCAGACCTTCTTCTTGCTGGCTAGCGCCTACGAGAACGCTTACTACAAGCGCATGGCTCAGGAGTATCAAACAAAATTCCCTACGGTCGGAGCCGAGCAGACGCCCGAAGGCCAGCTTGCGAAAGCTAATCTGAATGAGGTGATTAATCGCGTCATTGATGCCTACGCGCGCGCCATCAATCTGGCCGGCAACAATCCTAAGTACGCGCAGCAGAAGCCAGCATGGCTTCAGACTTTGACGGGTTATTACAAGTATGCACACAACGATTCGGACGCCGGTCTCAACGATATGATCTCCAGCATTCAGTCGAAGCCGCTGCCGCCAGCCTACACGCCGCTGACCAGCTTGCCTGTGAACGCGACGACGCCCGCAACACCTGCGACAGGCGGCACTACGCCCGCGACCGGGGGCACTACGCCTTCGACCACTCCGAGCGGAACGACTCCGGCGCAGCCCGCTAACCGGACGAACACCAACACCAATACCAACACGACGCCGCCGAACACGAACACTAACTCGAACACTAGCAGGCCACCGTCAACAACCAGCAGCAACTCGTCAAGAACGACGACCAACAGCCGTCGTCCCAGGCGATAATCGGTTTTCACTTCGGGGGGCGCGGCGGGCGCGAAGTTTTTCAGCTTCGCGCCCGCCGTTTTTTGTTACAATCTGCGGCCAGAGTGAATAAAGAAGAGTCAAACGGAATAGATTTCGATGGGCTGGAAGCGAGTCTGGCGTACCGCTTCAATGACCGAGCGTTGCTCGAACGTGCGCTCACGCATCGCTCTTGGGCGCATGAGCAGGTTGCGCCCGGCGCGGAATCGGACGCGCGCCGCCTGCACAACGAGGCTTTCGAGTTCGTAGGCGATAGCGTTCTGGGGCTGATAATCGCAGACTATCTTTTTCGCTCCTATCCGCATGTTACCGAAGGCGAGCTTTCTAGAATGAAGCACAGGCTGGTGAGCGCTCCTACGCTAGCAAGAGCCGCGCGCCGTTTGCAGTTGGGCGAATTCCTGCGCGTAGGACGCGGCGAGGAGAAGAGCGGCGGGCGCTCGAAACGCGCCATCCTAGCAGATGCTATGGAGGCAGTGATAGCGGCTATCTTTCTGGACGGCGGGCTGTATGCGGCTGAAGCTTTCGTGCGACTAGCGCTCGGTGAAGAGCTTGAGGGCACAGACCCGGAGGCCGCAGCCGCAGCCGATTACAAGACCATGCTTCAGGAGACGCTTCAAGCCGCGCGCCGCTCCGGGCCGCACTACAACGTGGTCGAGACGGATGGCCCACCGCACCACCGCACGTTCCATGTCGAAGTCAGTTGGGATGGCGGCCATGTTCGCGCCGAAGGGCACACAATCAAAGCAGCCGAGACGGCAGCCGCACGCCTCGCGCTCGAAGCGATGAAATCGGAAGAGGAAGTTGAGGAAACTGCTGATTGAAGAGCAAGGATAAAAACGACGCGGGAAAAAGAGACGCGGAGACGCGGGGACACGGAGACGCGGCGAAAAAGATAAAAGTCGTTTGTTTTTATCGCCGCGTCCCCGCGTCTCCCCCTCGCCGCGTCTCTTTTCCCGCGTCCTTCCTCTTTGAAACCGCGCTTGACCCTCGTGCGTACCTCCTCTAGGATATTTTCTATATGAGTGATGAGACGAACACAGGTGTTGTTGAGCGAACAGGTGAAGAGACGGCACCACGCTCGGATTTCAAAGCTAAGAAGATGAACCCCAACGGCGATGAAGGGCGTGAGGCGGAGGCGAAGCCTATGGGGCCGCCAAAGACCGTTTGGCGAGAGTATTTTGAATCGCTCGTGGTGACGGTCATAATGGCGCTCTTCGGCATGACTTTCATTGTTCAAGCAGTGAAAGTTCCGACCGGCTCCATGCAGAACACAATCACTATAGGCGACCACTTGCTCGTCAACAAATTCATCTTCGCGCCGGGCGCGTCGCTCCCTTTCCTTCCGCAGCGCCCCATAGAGCGCGGCGACATAATAGTCTTCAAGTATCCGGGCAATCAGAACAACCCCGCAGACCCACGCGACCGCGACCCGAACAACCTGCCGTACAAGACTAATTACGTTAAGCGCGTGGTAGGTCTGCCGGGCGATCACATTGAGTTGCGCGAAAGAACTGTCTTAGTGAACGGCCAGCCGCTGCCTGAGCACCAGATAGCCGCTCACGATTATTCCGAGGGCGAAGACCCAGAAGACCCGCGCAACAAGATGCCGCTCCGGGTAGAGAACAATCCGCCGCGCACGCCCGGCCAATCCTACGACGTTTACTACAGCACCAACCGCAGCCTGGACACGAATCGAAACTTCGTCGTGCCCGAAGGCAATTACATGGTGATGGGCGACAATCGCAACAACAGCGCAGACAGCCGCGTCTGGGGCTTCGTCCCGCGCGACCTGATAATTGGCCGCGCCATGTTCGTCTACTGGTCTTATGACGAAAGCCTGCCTTCTAGCGGCAACCCCATTATTGATTTCTTCCACAACACCCGCTGGCGTCGTACAGGCACGATGGTCAAATAAGAAGAAGGCAAAAGGTAAAAGTAAAAAGGCAAAAGTGAAGAAGGTTGAACTCCTTCCGCACTTTTGCCTTTTACCTTTTTACTTTTGACTTTATATCAACTTTCCTGCGCGCGAAACGCCGCCTCGTGTTAAGATTCGCCTTCCAAGTTCTCAAAAATTTTCGCGCATCTTTAAGCTTTAGCGCTCTTTCACTAGAAAGGTCTGCGCTTTTGGGATGAGTTTCTGGCAGAGTGTACAGGCGGCTTCTTGGCCGGTGGGTTATTATCACTGGCTCGCGCTCTCGTTCGTCGTGGCGGCGTTTGCGCTCGCTGCGCTCGTGCCGCAGGAGCGCGTGCGTATACGCCGCTCCGTTCTGCTCTTTGCGCTCTCATTCGTAGGGCTACTCATAGCAGGCGCGCTCTATTTGCCCGGATTCGATTATGCACATCAGAATGCGGGCTATCGTTGGGTTGATTGGGTTGCTCTCTTTATAGAAGCAGTAGCAATCACAACGGTCGCAAGCGTGCTGCTATTTGACGTGATGCTCGGCGCGATTCATCTGACGCCGCCGCGAATCTTGCGCGACCTGCTCATAGCCTTAGCCTACATCATCATAGCCATTTCGCTGCTATCGCGCAGCGGCGTTGACCTGACAGGCATCGTCGCTACCTCAGCCGTCATTACCGCCGTCATAGGTTTCTCTCTTCAAGACACGCTCGGCAATATCATGGGCGGCATGGCGCTTCAAATGGAGCGCACGATTGGCGTTGGCGATTGGGTGCGAATAGGAGATATGGAGGGACAGGTCAAAGAGATTCGCTGGCGGCAGACTTCAATAGAGACGCGCGACTGGGACACTGTGGTCATACCGAACAGCGTGTTGATGAAAGGGCAGGTCACTCTGCTTGGTCGTCGTGAAGGGATGCCGCGACAGCATCGCATGTGGGTCTATTTCAACGTGGACTTTCGCTACTCGCCCACGACCGTGATTGACCTTGTTGAGACGGCTCTGCGCGCAGAACCTATCCCGGACGTAGCCAATGAGCCTGCGCCGCAGTGTATCACTGTTGACTTTAAAGATAGCTACACGACATATGCTGCGCGCTACTGGCTGACAGAACTCGCGCTCACAGACCCTACGAACTCAATCGTGCGCACGCGCATCTACGCCGCTTTACGTCGTGCAGGAATTCAACTCTCAATACCCGCGCGCACGCTCTTCATCACTGAGGAGGACGAAACACGCAGGGCGCGCAAAGCTGGCGAAGAGATAAGTCGGCGCGTTGAAGCTTTGCGCCACGTAGAGCTTTTCCACACGTTGATGGAAGATGAACTGCGCGAGCTTGCTCCACACCTGAGCGTCGCGCCGTTCGTGCGCGGCGAGGCCATGACAAGACAGGGAGCGCAGGCGCACTGGCTTTACATCATGACGAAAGGCGAGGCCGAAGTGCGCATAGCGGTTGACGGCAGCCAGATGAGCAAGAAAGTGGCGGAGCTTAACAAGGGCGATTTTTTTGGCGAGATGGGATTGATGACGGGCGAGCCGCGCACGGCTACAGTCGTAGCGCGCACAGATGTTGAGTGTTATCGTCTGGATAAAGAAGCTTTCAACGACATACTGCGTCGCCGCCCCGAAATCGCAGAGGACATCTCGCACGTGCTGGCGCGCCGCCGCGTGGAGCTTGATGCCGTGCGCGAGAATTTGAACGAAGAGGCCAAGCGCCGTCGTATGCGCCGCGCGCAGGGCGATTTCCTGCAACGCATACGCAGCTTCTTCACGCTATCGTGAAAGAAGTAGACAGTAGATAGTAGGTAGTAGTTAGTTGTTAGTAGATAGTGGTTAGTAGTTAGCATGATGCGGTTGAGAGGCTTGCTGTCTTGAGTTTACCTCTCAACACAGAATGCTCTATAAATCTACTACCTACTAACAACTAACTACTACCTACTATCTACTAAGGGGAAGTTATGGCTTCGTTATGGGCATTAGGTGGGTTGACGTGGTGGGGGCTGGCAAAGCGCGTCTGGTCGGAGATAAACAAGGACGATGTGTGGGGGCGTGCGGCGCAACTCTCTTACTATTTTCTGCTGGCGCTGATTCCGCTTCTGCTCTTCTTAACATCTTTAATAGGCATGATGATCGGATCGGGCACGGGGCTTCGTCAAGCGCTCTTTCGTTATCTTGCCGAAGTGATGCCGCCATCTGCGTCACAGTTGGTTGAGCAAACAATGGGCGAGGTGAGCACCGCTAGCAGCGGCGGCAAGCTTTCGTTCGGACTCTTAGCGGCGCTCTGGGCGGCGTCGAACGGCATGGGCGCTATCACGGATGCGCTCAACGCGGCTTACAATGTGAAGGAGACGCGATCCTGGTGGAAGCAGCGGCTTGTGGCAATTGGTTTGACGCTGGCTCTTGCCGTGCTGATTATCTCTGCGCTTGTGCTAGTGCTCTACGGCGCGAACATAGCGGAGAAAGTTGCAACGAGTTACGGATTCGGCGACGCCTTCACTGCAACGTGGAAGATTCTTCAATGGCCTATAGTGGTTGCATTCATACTGCTCGCGTTCGCGCTCATATACTTTTTCTCGCCAGACCTGCGCGATCAGGAATGGACATGGGTTACGCCCGGCTCTGTGATAGGCGCGACGCTCTGGCTTCTTGTCTCCTTCGGCTTCCGCCTTTACCTGCACTTCTTCGATTCATACAGCAAGACCTACGGCTCGCTCGGCGCGGTTATCATCCTGATGCTCTGGCTCTACCTGACCGGCGCGGCTGTGCTGGTTGGCGGCGAGGTCAATTCCGAGATAGAGAACGCGGCGGCTGAGCGAGGCGAACCTGAAGCGAAAGAGAAAGGCGAGAAAAGTTCTGACGAGAAGAAGAAGAAGGGGAGAACAAAGAAAGGCCGTTGAAGATTTGATAACGGATGTTACGCAATTGAAATATTTGAAAGAAAGCGCTCAATGAGTCTGCGCGAGCAGACGATTAGAGTAAAGCCCCTGACGAAGCCGCAGGCGTAGTCTGGGGTATAGGTTGAGAAAAATAGTTAGAGTCTGCGCGAGCAGACTGTCATCTCGCGCCTCTGCCGTCTGCTCTCGCAGACTCTCTTGATATGTGATGAGTAACCCCAGACTACGCTTTCGCTTCGTCAGGGGCTACACTATTCCGCCTGCTAGCGCAGGCTCATTCGGGCGACTTCGATAAAGTTACTGATGCGTAACATCAGTTGATAATTTGAAATTTTGAATTGAAATTTATTGAGTCGTTCCTGTGGGACTAAACGAACACTGCAATTACTCGCAGCAATAAATAGATTTTCATCTGACCCCTTACGGTATTCAATTCGCGCTATCTGATTTTCCTTAACTTCGGGAGGAATCTCGCGTCATGCTAAAAATTAACCGTCTACGTGCACTCGCGCTGCTGCCTTTCGTGCTGGGCATGCTGCTGTCTCTGTTCATAACGAACGCGAAGCTAGCCGAACAACAGCAGGCTCGCCCTTATGACACTGGCCTCTTCAAAGCTCTAAAGTGGCGCAGCATTGGCCCGTATCGCGGCGGTCGCTCAGCAGCCGTGACGGGTGTCGCGTCGCAGCCCTACGTCTTCTACTTCGGCGCGACGGGCGGAGGCGTGTGGAAGACTACGGACGGCGGCGCTAACTGGGAGGTCGTCAGCGATAATTCTGTTTTCGGCACAGGCTCTGTAGGCGCAATCGGTTTGAGCGACGCAGACCCTAACACAATCTACGTGGGCATGGGCGAATCAACCGTGCGCGGCAACGTCTCGCACGGCGACGGCATGTACAAATCAATTGATGCCGGCAAGACCTGGAAGAAGATTGGGCTTGAAGACACTCGCCAGATAATGCGAGTGCGTGTGCATCCAAAAAATCCAGACATAGTTTACGTCGCGGCGCTTGGGCATCTCTTCGCGCCAAACGAAGAGCGCGGCATCTTCCGCTCGCGCGATGGCGGACGTACATGGCAGAAGATTCTTTATAGAGATAACAGGACGGGCGCGTGCGATCTGATTCTTGATCCGACGAACCCTAACATACTCTATGCAGCGTTCTGGCAGGTGGTGCGCAAGCCCTGGACTTTCGAGAGCGGCGGCCCCGGCGGCGCTATATTCAAATCAATTGACGGCGGCGACACATGGACTGAGATAACGCGCAACGACGGACTGCCAAAAGGGACGATCGGAAATATCGGTATAACGGTCTCGCCCGCGAACCCTGATCGCGTTTGGGCCATAGTCGAAGCCGAAGACGGTGGCGTGTTTCGCTCCGATAACGCCGGGAAGACCTGGACGAAAGTTAACGAAGAGAGAAAGCTACGCCAGCGCGCGTGGTACTACTCGCGCATCTACGCGGACACGCAGAACGCAGAGAGCGTTTACGTGCTCAACGTTGGATTCTATAAATCGAACGACGGAGGTCACACTTTCAATCCTATCTCTGTGCCGCACGGCGACAATCACGACCTATGGATTGCGCCCAATGATGCCAACCGAATGATTGAAGCCAATGATGGCGGCGCGAACGTTTCTTTCAACGGCGGGCGAACGTGGACTGAAGAAGACCAACCAACGGCGCAGTTTTATAGAGTCTCACTCGATAACGATTTCCCTTATCACGTCTACGGCGCGCAGCAGGACAATTCCACTGTTCGTATAGCAAGCCGCTCAAACAATTTTGGAATCACGCGCGAGGACTGGTATGACGTTGGCGGCGGCGAATCCGGCTGGATTGCGCCCTATCCGCGCGATTCCGAAATCGTCTTCGCAGGCTCTTACGGTGGATTGATTACGCGCTACGATCATCACACGGGGCAACTCCGTCAGGTTGACCCCTGGCCTGACAATCCTATGGGGCATGGCGCAGTTGATCTGAAATACCGCTTCCAGTGGAATTTCCCGATTCTATTTTCGCCGCATGACCCGGAAACATTGTACGCGGGCGCTAACGTGCTTTTCCGTTCAACGAATCAGGGACAGAGTTGGGAAGTCATCAGCCCGGATTTGACGCGCAATGATCCCACAAAGCAAGCCCCTGCGGGTGGGCCAATCACGCGCGACAACACAAGCATAGAATACTACTGCACGATCTTCACTGTGATGGAGTCGCCCGTTCAAAAGGGCGTGATATGGACTGGGAGCGATGACGGGTTAGTGTATGTGACGCGCGACGCAGGTGGACACTGGGACAACGTGACTCCGAGAGGAATGCCCGAATGGATTCAGATTAATTCCATTGATGCATCTCAGTTTGACGCTGGCACGGCTTACGTAGCCGCGACCATGTACAAGTCTGACGACTTCAAACCTTATCTTTACAAGACGAACGATTACGGCCACACATGGCAGAAGATTACGAACGGAATTCCAGACGGCGCATTCACGCGTGTCGTACGCGAAGACCCGAATCGTCGCGGTCTTCTCTACGCGGGAACGGAAACGGGCATGTACGTTTCGTTCGACGACGGCGCGAACTGGCAATCGCTCCAACTGAATCTTCCAGTCACACCTATAACCGATCTGGTTGTTCACAAAGGGCAGCAGGATTTGATTGCTGCGACGCAAGGCCGCGCGTTCTGGATTCTTGACGACCTTCCCGTGCTCTACCAAATGCAGAACGCCGCGAGCGCGCAGACTGCTTTTCTATACAAACCGGAAGAGACTTATAGAATGCAGGCGGGCCGCAGTGGTCTATTACTACTTGAAGACAAAACCGTCTCAACCCATTACGCTTGAGTTTCTGGATTCATCCGGCAAGCTCATCAGAAAATTTACCAGTCGAGGTCAGGAGCGAGCTTCTGTGCGTGCCGACGTGATGCCGTCGCCATCGCCTTCTCCAAGCGCGCAAGCATCACCTTCACCCAATGCTTCGCCAACACCATCGCCGGGTGTTCCCGGCACTGGCGCTCCTACACAAACGCCGCCAGAACAGCCGCAAGCTCCTTCGGGCGAAGAGGTGCAGGCGGCGGGTCAGGCAGCGCAGGAGCGAGTTCCTGCCGATGCTGGACTCAATCGCTTCGTATGGAATCTTCGTTACCCGGACGCCACTAGATTTCCGGGACTCATACTCTGGGCAGGCGATCTAAATGGGCCGAAGGTCGTGCCCGGCACTTATCAAGTGCGGCTAACGGTCGGCGGCGAAACGTTCACGCAAAGTTTTGAAGTCAGGCGCGACCCGCGCCTCGTGACAACGCAGGATGATTTCGCCAAACAGTTCGATTTGCTGATGAAGATAAGAGATGAGCTGACAGAAACGCACAACGCAATTCTTCAAATCAGAGACGTGCGCCGCCAGGTTGACGATCTGGTGAAGCGCATTACAGGGCAACCGAACTCTCAACCGATTATCAACGCGGCGAAGAGTTTGAATACTAAACTGACTGCAATCGAAGAGGAGCTTTACCAGACCAAGAATCAATCGAGTCAAGACCCGCTCAACTATCCGATTCGCTTGAACAACAGGTTGGCCGCTCTCGCTGGCGTTGTTGAGAGCGCAGACACAGCGCCGACCGAGCAGTCATACTCCGTCTACGAACTACTCGTCACGCAGATCAACGCGCAACTGCAAAGGATGAATCAGGTGATGACGACAGACCTGCCAGCCTTCAATCAACTTGTGCGAGATACGAGCGTCCCGGCAGTGATTGTTAAGCCGCCGAGCAATCAATAAATAAGGTGAAAAGGGTAAAAGGGGAAGAGGGGAAACGGTAGAAGAAAACTGAGCAACCCCGAACAAGATTTTTCTTGCCCCTTTTACCCATTTGCCCCTTTCCCCTTTCCCCAAAATCTTTACATGCCCAACAGCAATCTTTTCATCGTCCACCCGGAAATCGAATCAGCGCTCGCGGAAGGGCGTGCAGTCGTTGCGCTTGAATCAACTGTGATAGCGCACGGGTTGCCGCGCCCGCAGAATCTTGAGACGGCGCTCAGGCTTGAGCAGATTGTGCGCGAGGCGGGAGCAGTGCCCGCGACAATCGCAATCATTGAAGGAAAGCTTCACGTAGGGTTAACGCGCAATCAGGTTGAGCGCATAGCGATGAGCGACCGCGTTCATAAAATCAGCCGACGCGATCTGGCCGTCGCCATTGCGCAAAGGTGGGACGGCGCGACGACCGTTGCGGGAACGATGTGGGTGGCGCACCGCGCTCGCGTTGAACTCTTCGCAACGGGCGGGATAGGCGGCGTGCATCGCGGCTCATTGCCTGATGTATCGGCTGACCTGACGGAGTTGGCCCAAACTCCAATGACTGTCGTGTGCTCCGGCGCGAAGATAGTTTTAGACCTTGAGGCTACACGCGAATGGCTTGAAACCTACGGCATAACGGTCATAGGCTACGGCTGCGACGAGATGCCAGCTTTCTATTCGCGTAAGAGCGGGCTGATGGTGGACGCGCGCGCGGACTCGGCTGAAGAGGTTGCGAAGATAATAGGAGCGAGCCGCGAGCTTCAGATGAATGTAGCAACTCTAGTGACCGTGCCGGTGCCGGAAGAGGTTGAGGTGCCTGCGATTGAGTTACAGAACGTCCTGGACGAAGCTCTGGCTGAAGCAGAGCGCATGAGCATAAAGGGGCGCGACCTCACTCCTTTCCTTCTCTCGCGCATGGCCGAACAGAGCGGCGGTGCTACGCTCAGAGCCAACATAGCGCTTCTGGAAAACAACGCACGCGTCGCCGCAGAGATAGCAGTTCATATTGCGGAATGAAAGAATTGATAGATTGATTCATTTATTCATTGATTCAATGAACCGATGAGTAAATGAACCAATGGATCAATTCTTTCATTCCGCAATTACCTCTGTGCCGTTTATATAAGCAGGTGGGTTGCTAGACTTTGCGTCTCTATTATAGCCTCGTTAAAGCGCAATCAGGCCGCAAGATTTCAATGAATATCTCCTCTCCCCTGATCGGCACGATGGTTGCTGACTCACGAAAAACATGGAGGGTTGATATGAGAACATTACATAGCAAGATCGGGGGAATGTTACTGGGATTTGCCGTTATATTCGGCATTGCAGCCGCGTCGAGCGCGACTGCGCAGGCCCAGTACCAGCAGTATCCGGGTCAGTATCCCAACGGACAGTATGACCCAAATCGTCGAGACCGTGAACGAGAACGTGAGGATCGCTACAGGCGTCATCGCCACCACGATCAGGACAATGACGGCGACAATGACGACCGCTATCGCAACGGCGGCTATCGCAATGACCGCTATCGAAACGGTCGTTACCGCAACGACGGTGGTTACGGCAACAATGGCGGCTATGGCAATGGCGGCTACAACAACATCTATCAGGTAGCACAGCAGCAAGGCTATCAGGATGGATTGAACACAGGAGCAAACGATGCTCAGCGTGGACAGTCGTATGATCCGCAGCGTTCTCACTATTACAGGAATGCCAACTCAGGCTATGGCAACCGAGGCGCTTATCAGCAAGCTTATCGCAACGGATTCCTTCAAGGTTACGATCAAGGTTACCGCCAGTATGGCGGATACAATAACCGAGGCTATCGTCGTAATCGGGCAGGTAACATTCTCGGCGGCATCTTTGGCCGTCCTTAACAGGCCGAAGGACAGAACAACAACTATTCAATAAAGAAATGGCGCGACTTATAAGTCGCGCCATTTCTTTTGAAGCTTTTAGATGACGATGCCTATCCAAGAACAGCGTCTACGCTAAGGACAAGGGTTGAAATCGTATGCGAGGCTATACTGTCGCCGCGCCTCAATTCTTGAGAATTCTGATATATGCCATGTGTAGGACTTGAGAATATCTCAACCCTTTCATCAGGCAAATTAATCAACCATATCTCCGGTATTAAAGATTCCGCATAAAGAGGCAGCTTTACGACGCGATCAAACTCGGTGGAGGACTCTGCAACTTCAATGACGAGCATTACGTCAGAAGGCGTCGGATGCCCCTGAGCATAAAAGTCTGTGCGCAACTGAAGCAACGTAATATCAGGCTGCGGCTCTGAGAAATCGTCAAGGCGGATAGGATTCTGCACCCGCACGATAACGTCTTCCAGCCTATTCAAAAGCTTATTGAGTCGGTCAACACATGCCGCATGGCGGCTACCAATCGGACTCATCTCGATAACCTCGCCGTCAATAAGCTCAACACGATCCGACTCTGAGAGAATACCGGCGTCCATCATCCGGTAGTATTCAGTAGCATTAAAATGTCGCCGTGCGATTTGAACAGACATAAATTCTCACTAATTGAGCACTTAATGTTGATTAATGATAACACTATTTCGCCAGAGATTAGTCATGGCAACTGCTGCGGTTTGCCTTGCTTTCTCCAAGACGTGGAATAATCTTCCTGCTGAATTATCTGTCTTAACAGGCATGGCTGCTCCTTATAGCCTGTATTTCCTTAAAGGAGAATTAAAATGCACCCGGAAAGACTCGAACTTTCGGCCTTCTGATTCGAAGTCAGACGCTCTATCCAACTGAGCTACGGGTGCGTGACTGTTACTTTACATAACGGGGCGCGACGCGCGCAAGCTAGTGGCTGGCGTTGCGTGTGGCGGGCGTAGAGTTTGCATTTGATTGCGCGCCGGTTGCGCCCTGCTGGAATTCGTGGCGAATGAAGCGAACGAGTTCGTTTATCTCGTCGGGTTTGAGTTTGTCTGCGAAGGCTGGCATGCCGTCGCCGCCCTTAGTAATTTGGCGTACAAACTGTTCGTCCGTGTGATGCAGAGCGTGCCCTACTTTTAGGCTGGGAACTTTGAGCGTCAAGCCTTGAATCTTGACAGTGCCGCCGTCGGCATGAGCGCCGTGACACTGCTCGCAGTGCTGTGCGAAGTTTGCGCGTGCGCGTGCGAACTCGTCCGTTGGCGCGGGGCTTGGCGTTTCGGGCGCGGGCGAAGGCTTAGCGGTGTTGGCCGTCTGATTGGTATTCGTTGAATTGGCGCAGGCCATTATGAATAGCGATAGAGCAGCCAATACGATTGCGATTTTGAACAGTTTCATCCCGATGTTCGTCTCCGATTAATCTCTTCAAATTTCAGCTTCGGTTTAAAAGATCACGACGAGTATAGGAAGTCTGGAGTCTGGAGTCTAGAGGCAGATTGATTTTGGATTTTAGATTTTGGATTTTCGATTTAAAAGCTTTTCGCTTCTTCCAATCTAAAATCCAAAATCTAAAATCCAAAATTCTTCCGGCTCCAGACTTTTTTATCTTCTTCCGCTCTGCGGCTTCTTCAGCGTCTCGACCCATTCGGCGATTTCGCGCGCTTCTGTGTCTGAGAGTTTGCCTGCGAATGATTTCATGGGTGGTTTTAGTCCGTAGGCTTCTGGGTTGTTCATGATTGCGATTAAATCTTCAACTGTTCGATTCGGTTTCGCTGAGACGCCAGTGAGCTTGGGATAAGGGAAGAAACCCTGCCCGCGCGAGCCGTGACAGCTTGAACAGTTTTTAGTGTAGGCGGCGGGCGGTGTTGATGACGAAACCGATGAGGTCTGCGAGTTGGAGTTTCCTGAACCATTGAAGTTACCCGAAGCACTCGCCGCGTCCCCGTGTCGCCCACTCGCCGCGTCCTGTTCTTCGGTCACACCCATTCTTAGCGGCTCGAACGGTTCATTGAGAAAAGCCTGTTCGTCTGCGTGAAGAAGAGGGCGAGCATGGTGGCGAAGACCGCCCGGCCTATCAGCCTGCGCGGGCGGCCAGTTATTTCACGCAAAGACGCTAAGCTGAGAAATGGCAGAGCGATTAAAGTCATGAAGATTATGAGAAGCAGTATTGCTGCCGCAGCTAATGCCAAGCGTCCGGGGAGATATTTCAATAGTTGAAAGAGCCATAGGAACTGCGCGCCGGGACGCGGCAGGTAGCCGGGCAAAAGCTCCGTCGCAGGCGGGCCGAGCGGCGCGTGAATGCGCGTTGCGAAAAGTGCCAGCGCGAAGAAGACTACGCTCGCTGACGTTGCGTTACGCACAAACTGATTTCTAACCCACGCTCGTCTCATCTCTTCACCAGAAATTTCGCGGAAGATGAAGAGGCGCGCGATTACCACCAGAAGAATGATAAAGGGTACGACCAGCACGTGAAGCGCGAAGAGGCGCACCAGTGTAAGCGGCGAGATTTCCGTTCCGCCCAGAAGCCATCGTCGCGCCGTCTCGCCTAGAAGGGGAAGCCCGCTCGCCATCCCTTCTCCAATGCGCGTGCTGAAAAAAGCGCTGGCATCCCAAGGAAGCGAATAGCCCGTTGCGCCGCTCGCCATCACGAATGCCAGAAGCAGAACAGTTGCAATCCATGCAACAGGTTTTCGGGCGTAAGCTCGCCGCCAGAATTTTTGGGCCAGATGCAGAACAAGAAAGAGCGTGAGCAGTTGCGAGCCGTAATGATGAAGCGAACGAAACCAGTAGCCCGCGCTTGCTACCTTTTCGATATATGCGACTGTGGTGTGCGCTCCTTCCGTAGAGGGAAGATAATAAAAGCTCAGCAGCGCGCCCGTTACGAACTGAAGCGCGAGCAGCATGGCTACGATGCCCGCAGTGGTTCTAGCCCACGCGCTGAAGCCTTCGGTCGGTTCATCAACGAGGACGCGCAGCACTTCATCAAATGCTGTAGAGCGCGCAAGCCACACGGCAGCGCCTTTTCGGTCAACTTCTTCTGCCATCACCCGCGCACCACTCGCTCGCTCGTGTTGTTCACGAAAGATTGGTACTTAACTTTAAGCGTGCCGTTCTCAGTTTGCGACGGAAGCGGGTCAAGCCCGCGCCGCGCCGGGCCGCTCAAGCGCGAGCCATCGGCTGCGAACGAACTGTCGTGGCAAGGACAGAAGAAGTTTCTATCTTCGTCGCGCCAGATCACGTTGCAGCCCTCGTGCGGGCACGCAGCCGAAAGCACCTGATAATTTTTATCTGGAAGGACGAAAACGAAATGTTCTTCGACCATGTTGGCCCAACCGGCTGCGCGCTCTGTCTCAAGGCTTCGCATGATGGGTCGCGCGCCCGTGAATTGAGAGAGTGGGCCAATGTCAGTCCATACTGCTTCTCCAAAAATCCTTGTCGGGCGCAGGTATCGAAAAGCTGCTGCGGCAATCGTCGCGGCCATGCTGGCGAAGAGAGCTAAGGGAATGAGTAACAGAAAGTCTCTTCGGCTCTTCGTTTCATTGTTATCGTCGTGTTGAGTAGAAGCTTCCGCCATCTTCTAAAAGTCCATCAAGCGGCGAGACAGAGTCTAGCCTACGCAGTTGCAATATCGCTGTGAATAGTCGCAGAATACACGAAGTTTCGCGCACATTCTATCTTACAGAGTCTGTCGTGCGTGCGAGCAGCAACAGAAGCAATTTTTTGAGGTTGAACGCCATGAGCACTGATGAGGAAAACCCACAGAACGCAAACCGCACAAGCTTGCGGCTAGCCCCACACACAAATGTTGACGAGACGTTCAGGAACAAGCTCCCCATCACGCGGCAGTTCGTTAACTTCACTTTCTATCGTGCGACCTCTGCATGGCGCGCGCTCGAAGAAGAAGAGAAGCGCGTCGCGAAAGAAGAGTTTGTGAAAGCTTATGAAGAGTTTCGGCGTGAACTTCTGATGCACACCTACTCGCTCGTTGGCTTGCGCCCGAACGCAGACTTCATGATCTGGCGCATAGGCTACGCGCTCGAACCGCTTCAGGAGATGACGGCCATGCTCAACGGGACGCGCATGGCTCGCTACCTGGAAGTCTCGCAATCATTCCTTTCTATGACGAAGCGCTCTATGTACATAGATCAGGACAACCCCGAACATGTCGAAGACAGGCTTCACATCGTTCCCGGAAAATCCAAGTTTCTCTTCGTCTACCCGTTCGTCAAGACGCGCGAGTGGTACTCGCGCCCCTACGAGCAGCGACAGGAGATGATGGACGAGCACATACGCATAGGCTCAAAATACCGCTCGGTCAGGCTGCACACAACTTACTCGTTCGGACTCGAATCGAAAGCCAGCGCCTTCACCTTGCGAGACACTCCCATGTTCACCTGCCGCCAGCGCACGCTCTCGGAATGTATTGATGCGTTAGGTTAAAGCACTCTTCGTGTGAGTTCGCACGAACATTCTGGCATGATTAAAGAAAATGTTGATGCGCGGCGACGCAGTTCATCTAGCTTGCGTGCCGCGCGTTTCATTCTCTGCACATTAATCTTCACTACTTTTTTCGTTACCTCATTCAACTCGCCAGATTTTGCTCAAACAAATTCTGTCTTCCCACATCACTACGAATATCTCTGGTATGAAGCGGAGAACATGCGCGGTTTTTCGACTAACGAGCGGCACGAGCCTGTTGCGAATCCTTCGTGGATGAATCCGCAGCGTGCCGAAGCTCCGGGCTGGGGAATGAACGGGCCGGGCACTAGCGCGGAATGGTCGCAGGGAGGCGAGAGCGAGTGGAATGCTGCGGCAGCTAGCGCGGACGAAACACGCGCCGTGATATTTCAGGACGTAGAAATTCCGCGCGCTGGTGAATACAGGGTCTGGATGAGATACGCGGACTGGGCCGGAAAGACTGAAAACTTTCGTGTTCGTATCACAGAGCAGGGCAGGGAAATGTTCAGCCACGAATTTGGCGCACGTGATGTAGTTGACCAGCACGACGAAGTGAGCATGTACTGGGGCTGGGCATTCACATGGGATGGCGCGACGACCATTCTTGCGAAAGGTGACGCGCGAATCTCTATTGAAATTGAGAAAGCATCTGAAGCGCGCCGCCACGTTGATTGCGTGCTGGTGACAAACGACCTCGCGTTCGTTCCTCAAGGAAGGCAGAGACCGCCTTTCGCAGGCATGCGTCTTCTAGAAAATTGGGCCAACACTCGCGCGCCACTCGCGCCGCTTTTTGAATCACGCGTGAACGCAGAAATCCCGGCCTCATGGCGTCCCGCTAAGATTGCGGGGCACGACTTCCTTATGCCCTGGAACATTGCAAGAGAATTCTGGCCGCTGTTGGATCAACCTACGTCGGAGCGCCCTCTTTATCCTTTCAACGCCGAACCTATCGAAGAGTTTATTAAAAAATACAAGGGCGCGACCGCCGTTCCAATCTTCTCGTCGAAGCTGGTCGTGCCCGTCATATACATCAACGATCTTCCGGCGTATCTGACGGAAGGAAGTCCGTTTCTTCGTTACCTGCGCGAGACCCATGTGCCGTTCGCTGTGCTCATAAACTACGGCGCGGCGCAGATGGACGAAGCGCAGGGGCAGGCCGTTTGGAAACTACTTAACAATGAACTGCGCGGGCAATTCCTAGGCTGGATTTCGGGCGAGAGCGTTGGATACGTCTGGGAGCAAGCTCCGGCGTATCTGAAAATTTCACCTGAAATGTCGCGCCGCGAACTGTTGGAAGCTCACAGAGTCTTCTACACGCAGGCGCTTGAGAGAAAGTGGGCTGGCCTGTTTCACACGCAAACGGGCGCGATGTGGGACAGTCTCATCCCTGCGCAGTCAACTTCGAGCACTAGTTTCGCGCACGCGCTCGAAGAGTGGGGCGTACGGCTTCTGGGAATTGAGACTGCTGCTGTTCAGCCCGGCTTCGCCATGCGCGTAGCTTTCACGCGCGGAGCAGCGCGCCAGTACGGCGGAAATTTTCTCTATTATCACGCGCCGAACTTCGGCGACACGGCGACCGCCTTCACGCGTGCACAGAATTTTGCAGGGCCGGATTTCTTTTATCATTCGCGTTACGGCGCGACGATGGGGCCGTCGCTCACCTGGTATCGCAAGTGCTACTACTTTTATTACATGGCTGGCGCGTCCGCAATCTATCTTGAACAGGGCTTCGATCAGTTCTTCAAGCCCGGGCCGGGCGAGCATACATTTCAACTGAACCCGCTTGGTCGAATCACGGACGAGTTCATTCATTTCGCCGAAAAACATACGGCGCGCGGCGTGCCCTTTACGCCCGTAGCTTTCCTGCTAGACCCTGCACACGGCTGGGAGATGACTGATTACCCGCAATGGCCTTTCGGTGTTTCTCAAATAAACAGGAGCGACCGTGCGCTGCGCGAACTGTTCGGCGCGGCCTATTATCCTTTGACTGTTGTTGAAGGCGAACCCGCGACGGGCGACCGTCAGGCTTTCGTGAGCGGCAAGTTCGGGGACATCTTCGACGTGCTCGTTGCGTCTGAAACGCACGCGGCTGCGATTGATTCTTATCGCGCAGTTGTAGTTGGAGGGCGAATTGACTGGAGCGCCGTATGGGCCAAAAAACTTGAGGATTACGTGAGGAATGGAGGCGTGGTCGTACTCAACTCCGCTCAGGCCAAAGGGCTTTCGGAAGATTTTTCGGGCGTACATGTGACAGGCGCGAGCGCGGAAGCAGACGATGCGCGATGTTTGATTGCGCAGGAATCTGGCATGGATTTGAGCGGACAGCTTTTCCGTTATGAACGCATAGAGCGGCGCGCGGGAACGCAAGTGTTGATGCAGACTCCTTCGGGCGACGCGCTGGTGACAAGTCGCGCGTTGGGGCGCGGTCGAGTTATCTTCTGTGCGTTGCCGGATTTTCTGGGCGAAGATGAAAGAATCACTCCTTTCGCTGCGCACATGCTCGCACATCTCTTTTCGAACGCAACGCCGTTGCGCGTAAGCGGCGATGTGGAGTATCTAATCAATCGAACACAGCACGGGTGGGTCGTCACGCTCTTCAACAATCGCGGCGTTCTCAAACCACAGCAAGGACTGGCGCAGGTTGATCGCAGCGCACGCGTAGACGCTACGATTAGCTTGAGCGGCGGGCGCGTTACGGAAGCGCGCGATTGGATAAGCGATAGCGTCGTTGAAGTCAAACGCGAGAATGGTCAGGAGCAAGTCAGAGTAAACCTGCCTGCCGGAGGCATCAGCATAGTTGAGTTTGTAGAGCGATGAAAGAAGAAGGGGAAAGGGGAAGAGGGAAAGAGGGGAAAAGGAAAATACTGAACAGCCTTCTCCTTTTTACCTTTTTACCTTTCCCCATTTCCCCCTTCTTCTTTCATCCTTTCCTTTCGTCCGCGCTCTAGAATCTGAGATAATGTTTCCTGTTGCTGAAGGAGGATTTTTTGTAAGGCTATGAAGTTTGCAATCACACTAATCTTGATCCAACTTCTTTTTGCTCCGAACGTTCTCTCTTTAGGCTCAAACAGGAAGCGTGTGCAGGAAGGCGCGTGGGGCGGTCAGCACATAGGTATGAAGGTCACACGAAGCGGCGCGACCATACAGTATGACTGCGCTAGCGGCACGATTGATGAACCTCTTGTGCTTGATAGGAGTGGGCGGTTCACCGCAAGGGGAAAGCATATTCACCGCCACCCCGGGCCAATCAGAGTGAACGAGCCTGATGCCTCCGCCCCCGCAATTTATACGGGAAGGGTCGTAGGCAATCACATGACATTGACTGTGACGCTAGCGGGTTCCCGGCAGACTGTGGGCACATTCGAGCTTGGCTTGGGGCAGGACGCAAGAGTCGTAAGATGCCTTTGAAGGGATGAGGGCGGAGGGATGAGGGATGAAATAGGCATTGATAGATTGATTCATTGATTCATTGATTCAATGAGCCAATGAAGCAATGAATCAACCCATCTTATTCACCCCTCATCCCTCCGCCCTCATCCCTTATTTTTGGCGGTCGTAGATGAGAGTGGCTAGAAAATTTTTGATGGATGGCGATGTGCAGGGCGTGGGCTTTCGCTTCTTTGCGCAACGAGCGGCGGCGCGGCATCAGGTAACTGGCTACGTGCGCAACCTCGCCGATGGCAGAGTCGAGGCGCTTGCAGAGGGCGACGCTGCAAGCGTTGAAGCTTTCAAGCACGACCTCGCCGCAGGCCCATCATACGCCCGCGTCCAACATCTGGAAGAAATCAACCTTGAGCCAACAGGCTCGTACTCTTCATTCCGAATCGAAAGGTGAAAAAACAGTTTTCAGTTTTTAGTTTTCAGTTTTAAGTTAAAAGCGTCTCTCTTCTTTCTGAAAACTAAAAACTGAAAACTGAAAACTGTTCTCATGGATGATCTGAAAACATTGATTCGTGAAGTGCCAGATTTTCCGAAGCCGGGGATTAATTTCTATGACATCACTACGCTGCTCAAACATCCCGAAGGTTTGCGTAAGGTAGTGGACGCTATGGCCGAGAAGTTCAAAGATGAGAAGGTCGAAGCGGTCATAGGCATAGAAGCGCGCGGCTTCATCTTCGCTCCCGCACTCGCCTACCACATAGGCGCTGGCTTCGTGCCCGTGCGCAAGCCCAGCAAGCTGCCAGCCGAATGCGCTTCCGTCTCTTACGATCTTGAATACGGCAAGGACACGCTTGAAATTCATCGCGACGCAGTTGCCGAGGGGCATCGCGTAATAATCTGCGACGATGTGCTTGCGACCGGAGGAACTGCGAAAGCCGTTGTGAATCTGGTCGAGAGTCTGGGCGGCGAGGTCGTCGGCCTTGGCTTCGTCGTAGAGCTTGAATTTCTGCCGGGACGCAAGAAACTTGAAGGCTACGACGTGCGCTCGTTGATTAAATATCAGTCGTGAACGGAATCGGGATAGCCTTAAGGAAAGATTGAGCCTGGCAGGACTTGAACCTGCAACCTACGCCTTAGGAGGGCGTCGCTCTATCCGTTGAGCTACAGGCCCAGATGAACCAATTATGGCAAAGGTTTGAAGGATGTGACAAGTCACTACAATACTGACCTGCTACTCAATTAAGTGTAATGCACTGATTTCTATTTTTGTATTACAGAAAACATTTTAATTAGCTTCTTCATCCTCAGGTAGTTAGGCTTCTTGCCAGAAAGTCTATAGCATTAACATTCACCATTACCCAAAAGAGTAGCAGATCAGCCTGAATCTGTACCTCTATAGCATCTTATTGTCAGCGCGTAGGCGCAATGAAACGTTTTGCCTGACTCCTTCATAATAGTTGGAGAAAGGGAACAGAAATTTTCTCTCTGGCTAGTAGAGTTCGATTACTTCTGTATATTAATTCGGCTCATTGTTAAGCGAATTATTTTCTTGACGGTGGAAACTCTTAGGATTAGAGTTTCCGTGCCCGTAACCTCAAGCGCCGATTCTTTGCTATCTCTTCGGCGTATCACTCCTCGATTACATATAGTGATGAGGTGTGGCAGTTCTTTATCGCTTCTTAGCAGCATTTATTCTCTAGGCAGAAGCTCCACTGGTCTGTCTCACCACAACGCTCAAAAGCCCTTTCGAAAGGAGTCTAGTCATGGCTGAAGACCCGAACAAAATTCCACAACCTCCTGCTCCTCCGCCTCCTGCTGCGCCCCCAACTCCTCCTGTCAGGCCAGCCGATGACGCATGGTACGGTTGGTTCACGTCAACTCCTTTTCGACGCCACATGTGGACGGCTATCGCCATCATCCTGCTTACTATCTTAACTGGCGCGATAGCCTCTTGGTATGCGGAGTATCTGGCGAATGATTGGGCTAAAGGTCTGCCCTTCAACGATGATGTTACCGCTCAGCCTGCGACGTCTAATCAGAATTCCAATACAAATTCCAACACCCAAAACGCGAATGCACAGAACGCCAGCCCTTCTCCCTCTGCCAGCGGGAATCAAAACGGCCAAAGCTCCGCAGAAGGTTGCAATTGTGCGCCGCAGGTGCGATTCAGCAAATCCCTGCCTTCAGTAACTGATGAGCAAAAGGCGCGGCTGATAGATCAATATAGGACCATAGGAAATCGGGCGAGCCATCACCTGAAGCTAATGAAATATTTCTTCGCCAAATATTACGGGGCAATCTCTGTTCTACTCATCATTGGATTGATAGCCGCCATCGCGCTGCTATTCATAAGCAAGGAGGGCTGGTCAGGTGTTAATCCTCTGGTCATCACAATCTTTATCACTTCGACCAGCATGGTAGCCTTATACGGCGCTTTCCCGGCCGTCTTTAAGTATGAAGATACCGTCAACAACAACAAGAACCTCTATCTGGCCTACACTTCGCTGGCCGAAGAGGTGTTGAGTTACGCCGCGACAGGCAAGGTCGCTAAGGGCGGAGATACAATGACTCCAGACGACTTTATACACTACGTGGATGAGAAGATGTCACCGCTCAATTTAATCGCCATAGGTTTTGACTACAGCAGCGTTCCAAACTACAGGAACATCTTCGAGACCAAGCCCACTCCATCACCCACTACTCCATCACCCACCACTTCGCCTTCTCCACCCGTCACTTCAAACGCTAATACTAAACCGAAGCCGCCTGTGACAAATCCGGCGGGGACTCAAAACTCGAATCAGCCAAGCCCGACGCCTACACCTTAGCCAGTAAATCTGCTAAGGCCGGATTGGCTGTAAACATCTGAAGGCAGACCGAGCGCTCGGCCTGCCTTCATGCTCAATCGCCTTCACGCGCAAGACGCGCGATGGTTGCGCCCCAGCCTCCGGCTTCGGGCGGGGCGTCTGTGAAGCTTAGGACGAAGGAAGTGCGGGATAGAATTTTCCGAACGGTCTCGCGCTGGACGCCTATGCCTTTGCCGTGAATGATGCGGACGCTGCTGAAGCCTGCGGCGCGGGCTTCGCGCAAATACTCTTCGACAACCCGTTTCACGTCGCGCGGCGCGATTGAATGAAGGTCGAAGACATCTTCGATCTCAATCGTAATCGCATCTGGGAAAGGATTGAATGGGTCAACGTCCTGTTCACAAGCTTCCAATCCATCTTCGCCAGCGCGCTCCTCGTCTTCGCTCAGACCGCTTTCGCGCGCTGCGCTCTCACGGCGGCCGCGCAACCATGCTCTTAGTTTTCTGACGAGCCAGTTGTTATAAATCATATCTGCTAAAGGAATCCAATCGCAGCCGCGCCTCAAGCTTCGCTGGTTTTCATGGTTTGCTTATCTTGACACTCGCGCGTGCAGATTAGTACACTCGCGCTCTTTCATAAACAGGAAAAATCTTGCAAGCGAACAGTGAATTTCGGCAAGGTTTGCTGTGTCAGAAATCTCCAGGTTTAATTTTGAAATCCAGATTGAGTTTAAGCATTTTGCGCGGCTTCATTTTAATTGAAAGGGAAGAAGATGATGGGAAGGCGAAATAAGATTACTGTGGTGGGCGCGGGCAACGTGGGCGCGACCGCTGCGCTGTGGATTGCCAGCAAGGAGCTTGGCGACGTTGCTCTGGTTGATATAGTTGAAGGCGTGCCGCAGGGCAAGGCGCTGGATATGGCGCAGACTGCGCCCGTGGAGGGTTACGACGTTCGGCTTCTTGGCGCGAACAGTTACGAGAACACAAGCGGGTCGGACGTAGTCATTATCACCGCCGGGCTGCCAAGAAAGCCTGTGCGCTATTCGCCGGATTCGATTCTGATTATCGTCTCGAATCCGTTGGACGCTATGTGTCAGGTCGCGCTTCGTCGTTCGGGTTTCCCGAAGCATCGCGTCATTGGCATGGCTGGCGTGCTGGATTCTGCGCGAATGCGTTGCTTCCTTGCAGAAGCACTGGACGTTTCTGTCGAGAATATTACCGCGTTCGTACTGGGCGGGCACGGCGATACGATGGTTCCTCTGCCGCGCTACTCTACTTGCGCGGGGATTCCTGTCACAGAGCTTCTGCCGAAAGATCAAATAGACGCGATTGTGAAGCGCACTGCGAACGGTGGCGCGGAAATAGTAGGGCTGTTGAAAACGGGTTCTGCTTATTACGCGCCCTCAGCCGCTGCCGTAGAGATGGCTGAATCAATTCTGAAGGACAAGAAGAAGATTCTGCCCTGCGCAGCATATCTGGAAGGCGAGTACGGCATCAACGGTCTTTACGTAGGCGTGCCTTGCAAACTGGGCGCGCGCGGGCTTGAACAGATCATAGAGATAAACCTGACAGCAGAAGAGCGCATAGCGCTTCAGAAGAGCGCTGCGTCAGTACAGGAACTTGTTAACGTGCTAGGAATCTGAAACAGAGTTTCAAGTTTCAGGTTAAAGAAGCTCTTCTAATTTGAAACCTGAAACTTGAAACTTGAAACTAATATGAATATGAAGAAGAGAGGTTTGACTATTCCAGAGATAGCACTCATTGGCGGCACGCGCGCTGCGCTGGGCGCTGGAATTGGGCTGTTGTTATCCGCCAGGCTGAATAAGGATCAGCGCAGAGCCATCGGCTGGACGCTCTTTCTGGTCGGAGCAATAAGCACGATTCCTCTGGCAATCAATGTGCTCGCGAAAAGCGACTAACCTAAAAGCAGTTTTCAGTTTTTAGTTTTCAGTTTTCAGAAGGAAGAGCAGGAAGCTTCTTCTGAAAACTGAAAACTAAAAACTGAAAACTGTTTTCACGCGTTAACGGTTAGCAATTCGGAGATGATGCGTTGAAGTTCGTCGCGCATGATTGGTTTGACGAGGAATCGGTCGCAGCCTACCGATTGTGCTTGAGTGCGTTCGTGGTCTGTGTCGTGTCCTGTTAGTACGATTGTTGGAATGTGTCGCAGACTATCGTCCGCTTTCATCGCGGCTATCAACTCGCCGCCGTTCATTACGGGCATAGCCCAGTCTGTCATCAGAAGGTCAACCGGCTTCTCTCGCAAAATCTCCAAAGCCTCGCCAGCACCCTGAGCAATCTCAACCTGAAAACCCATGCGCTCGACCAGCTTTCGCAGCAGCAGTAGAAGATCAGGCGCGTCTTCTACAATCAGAATGCGCGAGCCGCCTTGAACAACTTTTGCTTGCGCCGCAGGCAGAATGAGCGAGTAGGTCGTCCCCACCCTCGGCTGACTTCGCACTGCTACGTTACCGCCGTGCGCCGCAGCCACACGCTTGGCGATTGCAAGGCCAACACCGCTCGTCTCGCAGCCGTGCGAATCCCTTGACGCGTGGAATGGGTCAAAGACGAATGGCAACTCTTCGGGCGCGATGCCTCCGCCGGAATCCGTCACGTTGATGAGCACGAAAGATCGCCCATCATCGCTGGCGCGAGTTCCGCGCAACATTTGAGCCTCTACGCGAACCGTACGTCCGTCCGGCGTTGCAGATAGCGCGCAACTCAAAAGGTATTGGAGCGCGCGGCGTGTCTCTCGCACGTCAACGCGCAGACGCAAAGAGCGAGAGCTTGACTGAACATCCATCTCAACGCCGCGCAGCGCCGCTTCCGCGCGCAGAGGCTCTGCAACCTCTTCAATCAACCGGAGCGCATCCACATCTTCAAGATTAAGAGAGAGCGGGCGCTCGCTGCTCTGCGCAACTTCAAGATGCTCGTCCAGCACACGGCGCATTCGGTCGCCGCTTTCAATCGCAAGGCTGAGCAGTTGGCGGTCTTCCGCATCGAAAGGCTCGCGCGCCTGCAACTTGCTCTCGAAAAGCTCAAGAAGACCAAGCACGCTTGTTAGCGGCAAGCGTACGTCGCGCACAAGCGTCTTCACGAAGCTGCTCTTCAGACGCTCAATCTCGCGCCTGGTATCGCCCGGAATTTCCGGTCGCTCGGAAGCCACACGCCTCTCCGAGCCGTCAAATTTTTCTTCATTCATCTAAAGTGAAAAGCTCCTGCGGAAGTAGTTAAGAGCTTGGATTGGGAAGAGGAGCAGAATGTGGCGGGCCTGCTCTTCATTGAAGTTAATACAGCTTGACCTTTGATGGCAAGTGTAATTTAGAGTGGTGGGTCATTTTAATATTGGACAAAGATAGGAGATTTTGGTTATGTGTGGTAGCGTACAGACGTATACTCTTCCGGGTTATTAACTCATCGCTGAATTTAGAAGTCCGACATCCGGCGAGAACGACTTCCTTCTCCCGTGTCACACGTTAAAGGAGTCTGCATATCTTTATTGGTCGGCATTGGAATGATCTAATATCAATTCGCCGGTAAGCATTGACAAAATGTTTTGATAGAAATATCGCGGACGCATCTTCTCGCTTACAACTACCCACCTTTGCGAGTAATACCCTTCAATGCTTAGGGCCTTCCCTAAAGGAGATTAAGTTATGAACTCTAAATTTTTATCCCCGGCAGTAACAGCCTTTCTAATACTCCTTCTTGTCATGCTCTATCCTGAAAAGATTATGACGCAGAAGAAGAACCCTATGTCGCTTGCGGGCTTGCGCAGGGCAGCTCCCTCGCAGGTCGCCATGCAGGGGCGCTTCCGCGTCACCTTAACCGGATTCACCGTCAATAAAGCAACTACTGAAAGCGTTCTATCAACTGATGGAGCAGGCGATGAGGTTTATGCGATGGTTAATTTTGCGGAACTCTGGTCGTCGAACAACATTTTTGGGGCATTGCAAAGGCGTCAGAGCTTAGTCTATGGCGACATTTCAGGACACCGAGCGCAGGTCGCCGTGACAGGGATTCCACTGAATCATCCGGCGCAACCTTGGGTGGTCAGAGCCGGCAGCGCCAGCCCGTCAGGCGGCTTGGTTTCCGGCGATTCTTTCCCTGTACCCGGTGAAGACGCTACGATTCGCTCGGAAGGACAGTTGCCGAATGCGAACACGAACACGCGCTTGATTCCAATGATTCTATGGGAAGGAGAGTTGCGACAAGGCGGGCCGCATCCGAACTCTGTGGTAATCATTCCGACGATCTGGGAGAACGACAATGTTCAAGACGTGCTAAATGTTTGGAGCCGCCAAGCGGACGCCTTTCTAAGACGTTTTGCGGCTAACAGTTCGCGCTTCATCATGGGCACGGCGAGGCGTCCGCTCGTAGAGCAAGTTGATACAGTTCTCAGCACAGTTCCGCAACGCAACGATTTTGACCGCCCCATAGGAATGGACGGCGGTGCTTTCAATCCTTTATCTGCCACTCCTGATCCCGCCACATTCATCCCAGCCGTGATGCTTCTTACCTTTAATTCAGCGCAAGAAGCAGCCTCCTCAACTTCCAACAGCAGCATGCACGGTCGCGGCGTCGTTGAGATCAGATACAGAGATGGTCAAAGCTATGGGCCAGGCGACTACACCATCTTCCTACTTGTGGAACATTTGCCTGATCATTGATGTAAAATAACGTGAGTTTGACGTAAGAGAGAAAAAGCCGAATTCACTGCGCGAGGCCTACGCGACGAACCATGTCCGTGTATCTTGGATCGTTGCGTATGGGTTCAAGTGGCGGCCAGATTTTTATCCACCTGAGCCATTCGTCATGCTCCTGAAATGCTCTTTCGAGAAGTTGGAAAGCTTGCTCTCTTTCGCCAGCCCGCGCCGCTTCGCCTGCTACAAAGAATGGCGAAGTATACTTCTTTTTCAAGATAGTCAGTTCAAATTCGAGCGCCTTTTGCCTATAACCTTTCGCGCCCGATTGTTCGTAGCCCTGCTTCACTGCTTGATAAAAAGCGACATCATCAGGGTCGTTCGGGTCCAGCACTTTCTGTTGTTCGGCAAGCGCTTCATCAAACATTCCCTTATGTTCGTAAAATTCTATAAGCCGTAGGTGAACGGGCGAAAGTTAGAGTCTATCTCCAGACTCTTTTTATACTGCTGAAGCGCTGCATCTTCATCGCCCTTGAAGAAGAGTGTTCTACCATAATTCGTATTGATGATGAGCGAAAGAGGATCAAGCTCAAGATTCAGCCTCGTATCATCCGCAAGATAAACCTCGCCCATCCCGCCCTCGCCCAGTTTGGAGCGGATTTCGTAGCGACCGAAACGTGTGCCCGCAGCTACAGACATATGAAAGCTTTTGTCTCTAAAAACGTGCGAGAGCTTATCATCGGATTGCTTAAATTTCTATTTTTAAGTTGAGAGGCAAAGGGATGAACGCAGTAAGCCCCAACTATTCATCACGTTTCTTCATTCTATTTCTGAAATCCTTGTCCTAAAAGTTTTTTGAGGTTAAAGTCTCGAATCAGTCCGAAGCGATTACCGAAACGCCGTAGACTCTCACTATGAAAGAACTCACCATTCAACACATCCCAGCAAGCAAACAGACTGGCGCTCGTGTGCGAATCAGTTATCGCCCGCAAGAAGGTGCGCAGCAGCAGGAGCGAGAAACCGACTTCGGGTTCGATGTCACAGAGAAACAGCGCCGTGATATTCAATGGTATCTGGAAGAATATCTGACTTACCCCTGGGGTGAGTTTCGCACTCGTGCCGAGCAGGTTGAAGGCATGATGGAGCAACTGGGCATAGAATTGTTCGATGCAGTGTTCGGAAGCCGTGAAACGGGCGCGCTCTACACTCATGTCGCAGACGATCTTGCGAACACGCGCATAGTCATACACGCCAGCGATCCAGAAGGCATAGCGCTGCCATGGGAGTTAATACGTGATTCCGCGCGCGGAGCGTTCGGTGACCTAGCGCGCCTTGCTCATGCCTTTGTGCGCAGTCAACCTAATTTGATTTTTCAACCGCCACCCGTGCCGACGGGTGACGAAAAATTTAATATTCTGATGGTCATCTGTCGCCCTGGCGGGCCGGAAGGCGACGTTCCGTTTCAATCCGTAGCTCGTCCGCTGCTTGAGTTGTTCCGACCGCACCGCGACCGCATACGCTTAGATATTCTTCGTCCTCCAACGTTCGAAAAACTCACGAGCGTACTTAGTGAGAAGCCAAACTTCTATCATGTCCTGCACTTTGACGGGCACGGAGTGTTTCCGCAGGGCGCGGGCACGCACGGGCTGCTGGAATTCGAGGGTGAGGACGACAAGCCGCGTCGGCTGGTGATGGGCGAGGAACTGGGTGGACTGCTGGCAGGCAAGGGGCTGCCCGTTGTGTTGCTCAACGCCTGTCAATCTGGAATGACGCATCCAGAAGCAATCTATCCATCTATCGGGAATGAGTTGCTTAAAGCAGGAACGCGCGGCGTTGTGGCTATGGCCTATTCGGTTTATGTACAGTCCGCCGTGCGATTCATGGCGCGGCTTTACGAGAGCTTGATTAAAGGCGAAGAGTTAGCGCGTGCAGTCGCAATCGCGCGCGAGGATTTAAGGGCGAACCCGCAGCGCCTCTCGCCTATTGGCGAAATTAAGCTACGCGATTGGGTCGTACCTGTTCTGTTCGAGGCCGCGCCTGTTCGTGCTACATCGAAATCGCTAGGCGAACTGCGTCTTGATCCGAATATCGTGAAAGACGCGCAGGCGAAAGTGGACGCGGAAATAGATTTGCCAGAGCCGCCCGCGTTCGGTTTCGTAGGGCGCGACGGCGTGACGCTCGATCTGGAGCGAGCCTTTCGCACGGAGACCATAGTGCTGCTAGAAGGCATGGCGGGCGTAGGCAAGACAGAGATGGCTGCGGGGTTCGCGCGTTGGTGGGCAGAGACGGGCGCGCTCGACGGGCCAATCTTCTTCTTCCGCTTCGAGCACTACCTTCCACTTGCACAAGTCTGCGACCGCGTGGGGCAAGTCTTCGGCGCGGCGATTAAGCAGCAGTTGAATGTTGAGTGGCAATTACTGAATGCAGACAAACGCCGTCAGATTGCGCTCTCGGTATTGAAGCAAGTTCCCTGCATGTTGATATGGGACAACTTTGAACCCGTCGCAGGTTTTCCGAAGGGAACGGAGTCGGCGTGGAAACCTGAAGAGCAGAAGGAACTGCGCGACTTTCTCAGCGCCTTGCGCGGCGGTGAAACAAAGGTGCTCATCACCAGCCGCCGCAATGAATCGTGGCTCGGAAACATTTATCGCTCGGTGGAATTGGGCGGACTAAAATTGAGCGAGGCGCAGGAACTGGCAGTTCGTATATTGAAGCGCGCGGGACTGAACCCGCAGCAAATCAAGGCGCTGCCGCAATACAACACTCTGCTCAAATATCTTCGTGGCAATCCGCTTGCAATTCAAGCCATCCTGCCCGAACTGAAACGAACAAAGCCGGACGCTCTGCTCCATGCGCTGCAAGCGGGCGAAGTTAAGTTGAGCGAGGACGACCCCGAACAGGGACGCGAACGCTCGCTCTCCGCCTCGCTGACCTATCGCCTGGATGCGCTCGACACCACACTCCGCCAGCGTCTCGGCCTGTTAGCGCTGTTTCAGGGATTCGTAGATGCAGATGTGTTGGCAGGCATGTGCAAGGTTGATAATACGCCTGACGCGATTAAAGGTCTGGGACGCGACGGATGGATACAAATACTGAACGCCGCGACAGAGGTGGGACTGCTGCGAAGTATGGGTGAAGGCTATTACACCGTGCACCCCGCGCTGCCGTGGTTCTTTTACGATCTCCTGCGCGACGCATTCCCCGACCATCTCGATTGGTTGGAGAAAGCCTTCTCTACAGTTTATGGCGGGTATGGACATTGGTTATTTCAACTATTCGAAACCAACGCGGAATTCGTCATGTCGCTGCTTCGCGCTGAGGAGAGCAACCTGCTTTATGCCTTGCATCTTGCACGTCGTCATGAGCTTTGGGATGTTATGACGGGAACATTAGACGGATTGAACATACTATTCACTACACAAGGGCGCTGGGTCGAATGGAGACGGCTGGTAAATGAGATTGGAGCTGAAGTTACAAGTGAAGGCAGTGAGCCTTTGGAGTGGCGATCTGATTTATGGATAGTGTTGCTAGGGTATCAAGGAGAAATTGCTGATTATCGCCGTGATTTCAATACCGGAGAAGCCATATATCTACGTCTCAAAGATCATTATGAGAGTCTAGGCAATGATAGCAGTCTAGCTGCTACTCTGCATCATTTAGGGATAATTGCAGAAGAGCGTTGGCAGTTCGGTGAGGCGGAGCGCTATTATCGGGAGAGTCTTGGTATCAGCGAGCGCATCTCTAACGAGTACATACAAGCCGGTGCGCTTTACCAATTAGGAAGCATTGCAGAAAAACGACGACAGTTTGATGAAGCAGAGCAAAAGTATCGGAAGAGTCTTGAAATTGTGAAACGCATCGGCAATGAGAATAAACAGGCTGGCATCATTCACCAATTAGGAGTTATTGCGCAGGAGCGGCAGCAACTCGGCGAAGCAGAGGGTTGGTATAAACAAAGTCTTGAAATCCAAGAGCGCATCGGCGATGAGTATGAACAGGCTGGTACGCTTCACCAGTTAGGAAGGATTGCAGAGGAGCGGCAGCAGTTCGATAAGGCCGAGGGCTACTATCGGCGGAGTCTTGCTATCAGAGAACGCATCGGCGATGAGCATGGACAGGCCAGCACGCTTCATCAGTTAGGAAGGATTGCAGAGAAGCGGGGCAACGCACCAGAAGCAATTCGGTTTTATGAGCATGCAGAGGCGCTCGTTACTCACCTCGACGACCCTTACCTTTTAGAGATAGTACGTTCTTCGCTCGAACGGGTGCGGGAAAAATAAAGGTAAAAGTAAAAAGGTAAAAGGCAAAAGTCAGGCAGAAGCCTTTTTTATTAAAAAGCTTTTCGCCTTATCCCTTTTGCCTTTTACCTTCTTACTTTTACCTTTATTAGTTCTATCTTTTCAACCAGCCGAACAATCCGTAGATGACAGTCTCGCGGTTCTCTTCGTAGATGGCTTTCGTTAAGGGAATTGACATGGGGCAGACTTTGACGCAGTTCTGTGCGTTGCCGCAGTTGGTTATGTCCTCTACTTGTCAATTATGACGGTGTGGCGTGCGTAATCAATAGTGAGTCGAGCGCCGTCAAGCAGCGCTGTGCCCAGCAAGTAGTCATCTTTGAGAATCACGTCAACGCTGCGTACTTCGCCAAGCCACCGGACTTTCGCCAGCGCAACATCAGCACTGTCCTGTAAATCACCAACCATGAAAATTATTTCGTGGCTGATAATAGCTAAACCCAGTCGCTCGATAATCTCGCCCGGCAATACCAGAGCGCCGTCGAAGCCAGTGTCCACAATGCATTCGACCTCAAGCTCGCCTCCCAGCTTGTCTGTGAGATGTAGTGCGACACGCGCTTCGAGCGCCTCGTTGACTCTACCTGTTACGGATGGCATGCCCACCTATCGTGTGTGCAGTCCTATAGCCAATGCGCAGCAGATAAAAACGGCTCTCCGGCAGAGCATCGTGGGCGGCACTCAGCGCTTCGGCACTCGTGTCGCCAAGAAAGTAACGTCCGGTTTCAGGATCAATTGCAGCGTAGCGACCAAAGTGCTCATGCTCCAGAACAGTTCTTAATCTTTCTTCATAGATAAGCTGACCGCGCGCAATCACGGCTTCTCTGATCGCTGCAAGATCAGTTTGATCAGTGCTCACAGGTGTCCTCCAATCTTCTCATGGCATTCGAGGCTACCACTTCAGCCAGCCGAACAGTCCGTGTACGACGGTCTCGCGGTTCTCTTCGTAGATGGCTTTCGTTAAGGGAATTGACATGGGGCAGACTTTGACGCAGTTCTGTGCGTTGCCGCAAGCTGTGATGCCGTCGTCGCCCATGATTGCTTCCAATCTTTCGTCGCGCGTCATTTTTCCGCTAGGGTGCATGTTCATCAAACGAACCTGCGCGATGGCCTGCGGGCCAATGTACTGGTCTTCGTAATACTGCGGGCAGGCTTCCAGACAGCAGCCGCAGGTCATGCAGCGAGAGTAGGCGTAGCGCTCTGCGACATCTTCCTGATCCATGCGCGGGCCTGGGCCAAGATCGTAGGAGCCGTCAATCTCAATCCATGCGTGCACGCGCCTCAGATGCTCGAACATGCGAGAGCGGTCAACTATTAGGTCGCGCACGTTCGGGAATTTCGTCATAGGCTCAAGCGTGATAGGTTGATCCAGTTGGTCAACGAGAGCAGAGCAGCTTTGCCTGACACGACCGTTGATGACCATAGTGCATATGCCGCAGACCTGTTCCAGACAGTTCATGTCCCACGCTGGCGGCGTCGTGGGCTTTCCTTCTCGCGTCACTGGATTTTTGCGAATCTCCATCAGGCACGAGATGATGTTCAGGTTCGGGCGATAGGGAATCTCGAACTCCTCCCAACGCTGCTCTGCGCCCGGTTTGTCTCGCCTGCGAATGCGAATCACAACAGACTTAGGCGCGTCACTTCGCACCTGTGGTTCTGTCAAACTTTGCTCTTGTGTGCTCATAAGCCTCAGCTTGTCTTATCGTAAACTGCCTTTAGCCGCAGCGTACATTCAATTGAAGGCAAGTCAAGAGAACTTTCCATTCCAACCGCAGCGATGTATGTCCACTTCTCCTTTGTCTGCCTTATGAATTGCTCTATGACCTGGCTATCCTGTGAAATCAGGATGTATTCCTTCAAAGACTCAAGTTGCCGGTAAGACTGAAATTTCAATCCTCGATCAAATGCCGCTGTGCTCTCAGAGAGAACTTCAATGATTAAATCGGGGTTGAGAATAATATCGGTGCGGTCGTCGTGAAACTGAGGCTCGCCGCAGACAACGGAGATGTCAGGATAGAAAAACTTTCTTGAATCCGGCATGCGCTCCTTCATATCACTCGGCAGTACGCGATATGGTCGGCCTCTGAGTTGCAGTCCAAGTTCAGCAACCACATTGGCGACAATAGTATTGTGATTCAGGCTCGCGCCCGACATCGCGTACATGACGCCGTCAACGTACTCGCTCTTGTACTCTGCACGTCGCTCAATCGCCAGATACTCTTCCGGCGTTAAGTAAGTTTGAGGTTGAGATGCCATAAATTATAGAACTGAGAGGGCGCTCATAGCTTGTCAGATTTCCCTCCCGCATCCTCAATTGATTTATCCTGCTCGCGCCTTGTTTCCGTTTGCCCGTGCATCACGTCTCTTACTTCTTCCTTGTTCTGATCCCAAACGGCAGCGCCTGTCAAATCACGCGGTTTCGTCTCTGAGTCCTCAGTCGGAACTTGCGCCGCACCCTCTTTCGGGGGCAAGCCGGAAGCGTTCGCACTTGCAGAAGCCTTCGCAGCGTCCTGCTTCTTGCCCTTGCTGTAGTCGCGCTTGCGCGGCTCGATCAGCGAGACATCAACAGACTCGTATGAGAGCACAGGCCCTTCGCCCGAATATTCAGCGATGGTCGTCTTCATCCAGTTCTCATCGTCGCGGTTCGGAAAGTCTGGCTTGTAATGTGCGCCGCGCGATTCGTTGCGATTCAACGCGCCCAACGTGATGACGCGCGCAAGCTGAAGCATGTTGAAGAGTTGACGCGCGTGCGGAAGCGCGTGCGTTGCCCAAAGGTTCGAGTCGTTGATCGAGATGTGGCCGTAGCGGTCAATCAATTCTAAGAGCTTGTCATCAGTCTCTTTCAAACGGTCGTTGTAGCGCACGACCGTTACGTTGTCCGTCATCCACTTGCCCATCTCTTCATGAATTTTGTACTGGTTCTCCGTGCCCGATTGACGGATTAGCTGGTCGTTAATCTCCTGCTGCCTTCCAACTTCCTCGTCGTAAATGCCCGAACCATCAACGCCGTTGCGCTCAATGTTCTTCGCATACTCAATCGCTGCGGGCGCTGCTATGAAGCCGCCATAGACGCAACTCACCAGAGAGTTTGCGCCCAGACGATTCGCGCCGTGAATCGAGTAATCGCACTCGCCCGCAGCCAACAGCCCGGGAATGTTCGTGCGCTGGTTGTAGTCAACCCACAATCCGCCCATTGAATAATGTACGCCCGGAAAGATTCGCATGGGCACGTGGCGCGGATCGTCGCCTACGAACATCTCGTAGATTTCCAAAATAGCGCCGAGCTTTTTGTCTAAAGTTTCGGCAGGGATGTGCGTGAGATCAAGGTAGACTTGGTTCTGGCCGCCTATGCCGTAGCCGTCCATGCAGACTTGAAAAATTTCGCGCGTTGCTATGTCGCGCGGGACAAGATTTCCATAAGCCGGATATTTCTCTTCAAGAAAATACCAGCGCTCGCTTTCAGGAATGGAAGAAGCGGGGCGCGTGTCGCCTTTTTCCTTTGGAACCCAGACGCGACCACCTTCGCCGCGCGCAGATTCCGACATCAAGCGCAGCTTGTCTTCGCCCGGAATCGAAGTTGGGTGAACCTGTATGAACTCGCCGTTGGCATAGCGCGCGCCCTGTTGATAGCAGGCAGAGACGGCTGAGCCTGTGCAGACCATTGAGTTGGTTGATTTCCCAAAAATAAGCCCAGGCCCACCCGTCGCAATGATGACAGCATCTGCGGGGAAGGCTTTTAATTCGAGCGTCTGCAAGTTCATAGCAACCAGCCCGCGCGCAACTTGATGATCGTCCAGCACTAGCGACATCATCTCCCAGCCCTCATATTTTTTCACTTTCCCGCCGACCTCATGGCGGCGCACCTGTTCGTCCAACGCGTAGAGAAGTTGTTGACCCGTAGAAGCGCCAGCGAATGCAGCGCGGTGATGAAGCGTTCCGCCGAAGCGACGGAAATCCAGCAAACCTTCCGTAGTGCGCGAGAAGGGAACGCCCATTCGGTCGAAGAGATAGATAATCGAGGGAGCCATCTCGCACATTGCTTTTACGGGCGGTTGGTTCGCCAAAAAATCTCCGCCGTAGACTGTGTCGTCGAAATGCTTCCAGGGCGAATCGCCCTCGCCTTTGGTGTTCACAGCGCCATTGATTCCGCCCTGCGCGCAGACCGAATGCGAGCGCTTCACGGGCACAACGGAGAAGAGGTCAACCGCGTGACCCTCTTCGGCAATCTTCATCGCTGCCGCCAATCCTGCGAGTCCGCCGCCTACGATTGCTATTCTGATTCCGTTCGTGGTTGCCATTTATGCAGCTTCTCCTACTTAACTTTTGTCACAGGCTGATCGGGATGAGCCGGATTCGGCATGACTCGCCCGTTGTTACAATCCACGATCAAATCCAGTTTCCCCAACACGGTCTGCCCGATCAAAACTTCATCGCCGAGAATCAGCGCCTCTTCCAAAGTATCTCGTCCATCAATGTTAATAATAACAGGGCCTGTAACGCCGACTGCTTCTTTACGCCCATCCGCATACTCAGCCATGCGCTGGCCTCGTATGCCAAGCCCTAGTTGTTGAGTTACGTGCGTAGGTATCACACTGCGCACAGCACCGCTATCAACAAGAGCATCAGCTTCATACTTTCGTATTTGATCTGAAGCGAGTTGTCCGCTCTGCGCCATAGCTTCATCAATGGCGTTTATAAGCAGAGCTTTTACGCGAGTTTCACCCATATCAGTATAGGAAGCCTCCCCAAATTCCTCCGGGATGAAGGAACGCTGCTTCGGCGTTGATGCCTACGGCCAAGAGTACAAGGCCGACTGCTATGCAGGCATAGCCAGTCAAACGTTGCGCGCGTGCGCCGATTGCTATACCCCAGTCAACTAAAAAGAGCCAGATGCCATTAGCCAGATGCCACACTGTCGCCGTGATGCCTATTAGATAAACGATGAAGACCCATGTTTGAGCGAATTCTACGGCCACGATGTGATATGCGTTCGCAGGATTATGCGCGACGGGCGTTCCGTAAGTAGGGAGATAGGGAATCACCCCGAAGCGAAAGTTGAGGACGTGAAACGCTATGAAGACGAAGAGAATTATCCCTGTGATGCGCTGAATGGTGTAGAACCAGTTGCGCGGATACGGATAGGCCAAGTTGTTCGGTCTCCACTCGAACGTAATGACCAGACCGTAGAACGCGTGATAGAGGAGAGGTATGAAAATCCCGAAAGTCTCCACGAGCAAAATGTACGGAATGGCCTGTAAATCTGCTACTGCTTGGTTAAAGTCCATAGGCCCTGTGTGCGGATGGACAGCCTTCGAGTTGGTGTAAAAATGTTCGAGCAAGAAGACACCCAGAGGCACTATGCCGGAAAGCTGGTGCAGCTTGCGTAAGATAAAAGTTCTACTCAAACGAATAGCCATAGGTGTGACCACACTCCTTCGCGCCCCCTGCTGGCCGGTGAGCCTTGCGCGGAAAGCTTTTCTAGCGGGTTTGATTGATGATTCATCTAACATTGAAATTATATCAAGAACAGTGACAAGTGACGAGCAAGAAACAGTTTTCAGTTTTTAGTTTTCAGTTTTCAGCAAGAGGCGAACTGCTTTTTACTGAAAACTGAAAACTAAAAACTGAAAACTCTTCTTGTCACCCGTCACTTGTCACTGTATTTTTCAGGTGATGCGTAATGAATTGCTCACGATGTCACTGGCAGAAGTTGCTCGTCTCGTGCGAGAGCGAAGTGTCTCGCCCGTCGAATTGATGAAATCATACCTGCGACGGATTGAAGAGTTGAACCCCAGGCTCAATGCCATTGTGACGCTCGCGCCGGATGCGCTTGATCTAGCGCTGGAAGCTGGAAAGAGAATTGCGCGAGGTGCAAACGTTGGCACGCTCGAAGGCATTCCTTTCACTGTGAAGGACACGATTGAGACGAAAGATTTACGAACGACGAGCGGTTCGCTCATGCGTGCTGAGCACGTGCCGAAAAGAGACGCAACCGCAGTCGCTCGTCTCAAACGCGCGGGCGCGATACTGTTGGGGAAGACGAACGTGGCCGAGATGGCTATGCATTATGATTCGTCGAATCCTGTCTTCGGTCGTACGAACAACCCGCACGATCTTGCGCGCACACCGGGCGGTTCTAGCGGCGGCGAGGCCGCAGCCGTTTCAGCATGCCTTTCTCCGGCAGGATTGGGTAGCGACCTTGCAGGCTCTGTTCGCATCCCCGCGCACTTCTGCGGCGTCGTGGGGCTTAAACCGACAGCAGGAAGCGTGCCCGGCAGAGGACAATTCCCGCCAGCCGAAGGCCCGTATTCGCTCGGCGCGAGTATTGGCCCAATCGCACGCCGCGTTGAAGACCTTGCTCTGCTCTTCGCTGTAATCTCAGAACCTGATGGTTCGACACGAGCGACAAATAAGTTAAGCGGATTTCAAAATGATGTAGAGCGCTTGCGCGAGCATCGCGTGGCATATTACACGGACGACGGCGTTGTTCCTGTTACGGACGAAACTAAAGAAGCGCTCGCCCATGCAGCACGTGCGCTGGAAGATGCGGGGCTGGTTGTAGAGCAAGTGAGGCCGCCGTGTGTGGAGCGCGGCGCGGAGCTTTGGCCTGCGCTCTTTTCGCGCATGTCAATAAAACTATTGCAAGAGTTGTACGAAGAGGCGGAAGAGAAAGCCGGTGAGTTCGTTCGCGCAATGCTGAAAGTTTCGGCGCGCACGGCGCAAGCTTCCGATGATGAGTTGATTGACGCATGGCTTGAGCGAGACAGCTTGCGACGGCAGTTAATCGAATGGATGGCGGAAAAGCCTCTCATACTTGCGCCCGTCGGAGCAGTCGCTGCTTTTGAACATGGCGCGAGAAAAGTTGAAGTCAAGGGCGAAGAGATAGGAATCTTTCGCGCTTTCAGCTACTCGCAAACTTATAACGTCTTTGACCTGCCTTCCGCTTCTGTTCCTGCGGGGCGCACACGCGAGGGTCTGCCCATTGGCGTTCAGATAATCGGAAAGCCGTTCGCTGAAAAGATGGTGCTCGCCGCCGCTTCAATCATCGAGAAGAGTTTGGGCGGCTGGGTTGAGCCAAAGGATTTCGGCATTTGATTCACGTATCTGATGTTAAGCATCAATAGCTTTATCGAAGCCGCACGAATGAGCCTGCGCCAGCAGGCGGCCAGATTGTAGCCCCAGACGAAGCCGCAGGCGTAGTCTGGGGAAACATCCATCACAAGAAATAGAGTCTGCTTTAGCAGACGGCAGACGTTCGATGCTCTTAGCAAATTCTGTATTTTGCATCTATCGTCTGCTAAAGCAGACTCTAACTATTTTTCTCATCCCTTACCCCAGACTGCGCCTGCGGCTTCGTCTGGGGCTTTACTCTAATCGTCTGCTAGCGCAGACTCGTTGAGCGCTTTCTTTCAAACATTTCAACTGCGTATCATGAGTAATTAAAAGAAATTCGAGGCGAACTCTTTCATTCAAGATAACTCATCCGGTATAGTTGTGCCGAAAACTCCTCGTGTTGCTGGAAGACAAATGCTTCTGCGCTCAAGTTTCCCTTGTTCTATAGGAGGCGAGTATGCCATTGCTAATAATGTTCTTCTTTCTCTTCGTTGGCCTGGCGCTGCTGGTCGTAGCCGCGAAGACGATTAAGATTGTGCCGCAGTCAACCGTCATGCTGGTCGAGCGACTTGGACGATTCAATTACGCGGCTGCCGGAGGGCTAAACGTAATCTGGCCGTTCATTGACCGTCCGCGCTCCGTCTACTGGACGAATGCTAGACCCGGACTTACGTTGATTGACCTGCGCGAGCAGTTCATAGACCTGCCGCCGCAGCCCGTCATCACGCGCGACAACGTTACGATTCACGTTGACTCTGTCGTCTACTGGCAGATAACCGATCCCGTAAAAGCCGTCTACGAAGTCAACGATCTAATAGGCGGCATAGTGCAGTTGACCATCACAGGCATGCGAGCCGTGATGGGTGACATGGATTTGGATCACACGCTCTCGCAGCGCGATCAGATAAACGCGAAGCTTCGCATAATCCTGGACGAAGCGACGGACAAGTGGGGCGTGAAGGTCACGCGCGTTGACGTTAAAAATATAACGCCGCCAGATGACGTGCGCGTGACTATGGAGAAGCAGATGACTGCCGAGAGAAATCGTCGCGCGCTAGTGCTGCAAGCCGACGGCGACCGTCAGGCCGCTATCACACGAGCGGAAGGCGAAAAGCAGGCTGCCGTCACGCGAGCCGAAGGCGAGAAGGAAGCGGCCATACTGCAAGCGGAAGGCGCTGCGCAAGCCAGACTGCGCAATGCTACGGCTGAGGCCGAAGCCATCGCGCGCATAGCTCAGGCTATAGAAGGTCACGGCAACCCCGCGCAGTATATGTTAACGGTGCGCTACGTTGACTCCTTGCGCGACATGACGCGCACCAATAACTCTAAGGTCATCTTCATGCCTGTCGAAGCGTCCAGCATGTTATCCAGCGTAGGATCAATCAAAGAGGTCTTAGCCGCAACCGGAGTGCAGCCGTCAGACCAGGATAACAAATCGCAGCCGCCCCCTGTGCGACCCAGACAATTGCCCGGAACATAAAGGACAGGTCAGTACCGCCTGCGGTAGCGGGCGGGTCTGTTAGCAAAGTCAAAAGGAAAAAGTAAAAAGTAAAAAGTAAGAAGAAGCCAATCTTTTTTTCCTTTTGCCTTTTTACTTTTGACTTCTTCACCCGCCCGCTACCGCAGGCGGTACTGACTTCAATTGATGTTTTGAAATTTCCGTGTAGCGCGAACCCTGTGGGCCAAGCTCGCTTCGTATAACTAACAGCTCTGAAACAGGAAACCTCACAGCTTCGAATCCTGTGTCTTGATGAAGTTGCGCAATCTTTCTTGCTCCCTCTGGTTTTCGCAGCCGCGCGATTGTTAGATGAGGATGAAAGGAGCGCTCCTCGCGACGAAAGCCTTCACGCTCGCTTTCAGTTTCTAGCGCGCTTTGAAGCCGCGCGAGGCTTCCCGTTTCGTCTTCAATTCCAAGCCAGAGGACGCGCGCCAACCCACGCGCAGGGAACACGCCCGCGCCCGTGATTAAGAGAATAAAAGCTTCCACCTCTCGCGCCGCACGCTCAGCCGCACGCGAGAGAGCTTCGACGCGACTCGCCTCAATATCTCCCAGAAATTTCAGCGTGATGTGCATCTTCTCTGGGCGATCCCAACTCGCACGCACGTCCGGCGCAAGGTGGCGCAGAGACTCTATGTAACGTGCAACGCTCTCGCGCACATCTTCTGAAAGCGGCACAGCGCAGAACATACGAAAGCGCGATTCAGCGCTTTCGTGACGCGGAGACGCGGGGACGCGGGGACGCGGCGAAGATTCAGGAGCGAATGACTCGTCACGTCTTTCAATCTTTCCCTCGCCGCGTCCCCGCGTCTCCGCGCCTCCGCGTCTCATTACCTCGCTCCCGGTTCGAGTACGAGCGTTTCTCTCGTAGCGCTCGCAACTGCCTGTTTTGTGAAGGGAAAAACATGAGGCGTGACGGCGCGCCAGTCTGCGAGTTGATCGCTCCAGTGCGGACTCGCCGGATTGCCGGATTCTCCAAGGGCTATGCCTTGCTGCGTCCTGTCCCAATCATTGGGGTCTGCAATCAAACGCATTGAGACTGACGCGCCACGATTGATTGTCGGTAGACTGCCTACAGCGCCGTTCTGCGGAAAGGGCGGAATGATAAACTGTAGGCCGACGATAGGAGCCTGCGCCAGTGGATGAGGAAATCGCACCTGAGCTTCTCGTCCCCAAGTCCATTTGGTTTCGTCCTCGCCGTAGCTGCGCGTCAATTCCTGATGCGCATCCCAGAAGCAGGCCATGAAGAGCGCGCCGTAATCCCCAAACTCGTGCGGCAGCCACTCTGCGGCTCTTTCCATTACTACGCGATCAACGAATGTATCAACGTTTGAATAAGCATAGCCTTGCGCGCTCTCTGGCCCAAGCGCGGCTGTGATGATTCGTTTGCGAAAGTTGGCGCGCATGTGTGCGACGAGAAGCGCGGCGCGCGAATCCGGCACGACGCGCCCATCCCATGCTTTCAACATCTGGTAATCTTCGCGCAGGTGTTCTACGTGAGAGCCGCCCATAGCAGAAACAAGTGTCTTGACGAACTCCTGGGCGAACGTTGCGCCAGAGATTGTGAAGGTGTCGCCCTGAATTGCGCGAAAATCTTCAATCGAATGTTTAGGCTTAGAGTTCAGAAGATCGTAGATTCTGCGAGCGCGATAGGCCGGAGCGGTAACGACCGTCAGCGCGTAAGGATAATCTAATCCGACTACGCGAGTGTTTGCCGTGACGATGATGCCGTTCGCAGGGTCAACAACGTGCGGGAGCTTATTGAAAGGAATGAAGCCGTGCCACTCGCCCTCGTCTGTAGAGCCGTCGTAAGGAATTTTTCCGTCGCCTTTGCGTATGGGAAACTGGCCGACGCCGTAGTAGCCTATGTGCCCACGCGTGTCCGCGTAGACCATGTTGAATGGTGGCCCGTTGTAATTCTTGAAAGCGTTGCTGAACTCGTTCCAGTTGTGAGCAGTGTTCATGAGATAAAAGCCTTCAAGAAGATTCGCCGTGGGCGCTAGCGCAGTCCATTGAAGCGCGTAACGCTTCCCGCTCTGTTCCAGGATGATTGGCCCGTGCCTTGTCACAGTCACATCAAACGGCGTGGTGTCCGTAGCCGTGTCAAGAAATCCTTTCCGAACCTTTATCTCTTCATGACGAACCTCTGCGTCGCGCCAGCCTGCGGGCGTCATGTAGCGTTGCGGATTTGTGGGATCGAATTTTTCTACATAAAGGTCTTGCACATCGCCTTCAAGACTGGTCACGCCCCACGCTATTTGATCGTTGTGCCCGATTGCTATGCCGGGCAGTCCGGCCACAGCAACACCTGCTGCGTGAAAGCCCGGCGCGCTCAGATTAATCATGTACCAGATAGAAGGCGCTGATGCTTGAAGGTGCGGGTCATTGGCGAGCAAGGGTTTGCCCGTCAGAGTATGTCGCCCGTCAATCACCCAGTTGTTACTCGCCGCGCAGTTCTCTGCGTAAAAGCCTATGCGACCGAGCGAGCGTTCCATAACGGCTGTGTCATCGAGTGCGGCGCGAACTGTCGCGTCGTCAACAGTGGAAGATGCGTTCTCGTTATGATGAATGAGTGAGACGGTCGTTTTTCTCTTTTTCGGCGGATTATCGCTGCCTACGATTATCACGTCTAGGGGCGAGATTTCTGGAAAGAGCGCGTCGTGCTTTGTTTGCGGAAGGTCTGTGAATCGCCCGCGCGTGATGTCTTGATTCCATGAGGTCGAAAGCGTTTCGTCGAAAAGTTTCGACGTGACAATTGAATCCGCAGCAGTCCATGCGCGCGGCTTCAGTTGCAAAATCTTGAACTCCGGCGGCGTGTTATTATCATTCAGCGTTGCTATGTAAGCGTTCACGCCGCGCGCGTAATCTTCTAGCGCAGCGCGCAATTTCGGCGGAAGCTGCGCCGCCTGCGCGTCCGCAAGGCGACCGAAGCCGAGCGTGCGATGACGCTTATCTTCATTAAGCGCGGCCTTACCGAAAATCTCCGCAAGCTCGCCCCGCGCAGTTCGGCGGAAAAGTTCCATCTGCCACAAACGGTCGCTCGCCGTTGTGTAGCCTTGCGCGAAATATAGATCGGAATCATTCGCCGCCTCTATGTACGGGATGCCGCGCTCGTCGCGCGAAACGGTCACGCGCTGGCGCAAACCCGGAAGCTGAATCGAGCGCGAGGCAGGCGCGTTTGTCTGCGCTGAAGCTGTCTGAACGGCAGAGACGCGTGTTAAGGGCAGCGTCGCGTGGAGCAAAGAAAGAGTCAGGTAAAAGACCAGAAAACTTTTTTTCATCTATGCCTCCGCAAGATTTGGATTGTAGCCCGCTTACGCGAGCTTAGGTAATCTTTACTGCTATCTCTATCCCTGATGAGAGCTAATAGTAGCATAGATGTATTGGGTTAATGGATACTCGGAAAGAATAGGCTTGCGCCTTTGGTTTCATGTTTGGATTATCTTTTACATATGGCATATCCATCTAAATTTTATTGACTTAATACCAGATTAGTAATAGTTTCTTGCTGTCTTATGAAGCAGCCGACTGGTCATAGGTCTTCATTTGTCCCACCCATCTTCTGCCCAGCTTCGTAGATAATGAATCAGGTTTACACGCTACTCGCAAGATTTACTGATTTTGCCTGAGTCACGCTGACTGCTTGAATCTACAAGAAAAGGAAGAAAACCATGAAACATCTATTCCCCAGATTCGCATCTCTCTATTCCAGAGTTTTTACTGCGCTACTATTATTAACCTTTCTGACAATGTCTCTATTGCCCGGCACATCCAGCGCGGCAAACTCTACAAATCTTAAGAAGTCTGCTGCAAGGAAAAGCAGGATGGCAAATAGAGACGATCTGTTTGTGCCCCGCAAGACGCTCTCTGACGGTCTTGCGCCAGCAAGCTCTGGTGACCCCGGTGTGGTGCGGGAGACTGTTTTCTCTAACTCGTCGGCTATAACGATTAACGACAGCGCCTCGAACCCGACCGCAGCCACTCCCTACCCGTCAATCATTAATGTCACAAGTTCCCCAAACAATATTACCAATCTGACGGTGACAATTACTGGCTTCAGCCACACTAACGCTGCCGACGTTGACATGCTGCTCGTCGGGCCAACGGGCGCGAAGATGCTCATTTGGTCGGACGTGGGCGGCGACTCTCCCGGCGGGAACGTCAGCAATCTGACCATTACATTGTCCGACGCGGCTACCCACTTTATGGGACGTCCGGGTGCCACTGGTGGCGACGCAACCACATTAGCCAGCGGCACCTTCAAGCCGACAAACTGCAACAGCGTTAACCAGTGCGACACTGTAAATAACGGAAGCGCCAATGATACCTTCCCATCGCCAGCGCCGTCCGGCCCGTATCTCTCCAACAGCCCTCTAGCGAGCGTTGGAACTAGCACCATAGCGAGTATCTTTAACAACACAAATCCAGTCGGCCAATGGAAACTCTACGTGTCAGACGACGCTGGCGGTGATGCGGGCAGTATCAGCGGCGGCTGGTCGCTGAACATAACAGCGACCGGGCCAACGGCCACGAACGGAAGCGTCAGCGGAAAGATAACCGGCAACGACGGCGCATCCGTAAGCGGCGCGGTCGTAAACCTAAACGGGTCGCAATCGCGCAAGACGATTACAGACGCGAACGGCCAATACCGCTTCGATAATGTAGAGACCAGCGGCTTCTATACAGTCACACCTTCACGAGCGAACTTTACATTCAGCCCGTCGCAGCGCTCGTTCAGCCAGCTTGGTATCAATACCGATGCAGCATTTACAGGAGCGTCAAACGGTGACGCCGCGAATCCGTTGGAAACATCGGAATACTTCGTGCGCCAGCAATATCTGGACTTCTTAGGCCGTGAGCCTGATGAAGGAGGACTTAATTACTGGAGCGCTCGGATAAACGAGTGCGGCGCAGATTCAGGTTGCATACGCCAGAGAAGAATAGATGTCTCTGCGGCATTTTTCATGAGCGAAGAGTTCCAACAAACAGGCTCATACATCTACCGTCTGTACAAAGCTGGACTTGGTAGAGAGCTTAACTATCAAGAGTTCACATCAGACCGCTCTCAGGTAGTTGATAACGGCACGCTCAACTCAAGCCGTCAGGCTTTCGCCAACTCGTTTGTCGAGCGCGCTGAGTTTGTGCAGAAGTACAACGGGGCGAATACGGCCAGCAGTTTCGTTGACGCTCTAATGCAGACTATCAGGCAGACGGATGGCGTTGACCTAGCAGGCCAACGTGATGCTTTGATGGCACGGTATCAGACGGGAAGCAGCCAGAATGAGAGCCGCGCTCTTGCCTTAAGAGATGCGATTGAGGCTGCAAGCTTCAGGCAGGCGGAGTACAACCGCTCGTTCGTGCAGATAGAATACTTCGGCTACTTGAAGAGGGATACGGACAGCGGAGGCTATAACTTCTGGCTTGATGTGCTGAACAATCGAGTGGCTGGAAACTATCAATCAATGGTCTGCGCTTTCCTGACCAGTTCGGAATACCAGCGCAGGTTCTCTTTCATCGTCACACGCAGCAACAGCGAGTGCGGGCAGTAAGTCAGTTGGAAGACAAACCATTGCTAATAGCGGGCGAGTCATATCGTGGCTCGCCCGTTTCTTTTGAAGCACCCGGTTTAGAGCAACATCCGAACGGATTTAAGAAGAAGTTGACCGATTGCGTTGACGCTTTGCCGTGCGAGCCATTACAATCCGCCTGTTGATTCCAGAAATGCGCGCACGCTTTAATTCGCTGAAGCGATTCGTGGCCGGACGCTGATTTCATAATGCGACCTCTTTCAAACACTCTTTGCGCTCTACTCTTCTGTTTGCTCTGCGCCGCAGGCACGCAAGCTCAGCAGCGACCGCTTCTCACTGAAGACGTTGACATCATCCCGCCGGGCACTGTGCGCATTGAGGCCGGAGTTGATTTCGAGCAGAACGCCAGGTTTCCGCTCTCAGGATTAACGGGTGATCTGACGCGCGTCGGCGTCATTGGCGTCAACATTGGCCTTTCGCCTAACGTAGAAGTTCAGGTTGACGGCGTTTTGCAGAATTATCTGAGCATAAACTCGATGAATGTGCCTTCGCCTATTCCGCTCAACGTAGTGCCGGGCGCAAACTCTACTAGCGACTTTGGCGATTTCACGCTCTCTACGAAAATCAAGCTGCGTGCGGAGACAAGGCGCAGTCCATCGCTTGGCTTCCGCTTCGGCGTGCAGTTGCCTAACTCCAATCAGGCGCGCGGCATTGGCACGAACCAGACGAACGCTTACGGGATGATTCTCGTCGGCAAGAAGTTCGGGCGCAATGGTCGCTTCAACACTTTCGGCAACTTGGGACTGGGCATCCTCACAGCGCCTACGCAACTCTTCACGCAGAACGATGTGGTGCTCTACGGTCTGGCCGGAATCTTTCGTCTGAACAAACAGTTCAATCTGGTCGGCGAGGTGAACGGGCGCGCCAACACAAGGCCGGGCACAGGGCCGCTCGGAACAGAATCGCAGGGCGAGGCGCGCTTGGGTCTGCAACTGAGGGCTTCGGGCTTGCGCTTCGACATAGCCGGGATAGCAGGGTTGACCCGTTTCAGCCCGCGCTCCGGCGTCACCTTCGGCGTCACCTACGACTCCCCAAACATTTTCACGCCCGCACGGTAAAAAGTCTGGAGTCTGAAGTCTGGAGTCTGGAGTCTGATGGATTGAAGTTTTTGACTCCAGACTCTAGACTCCAGACTTGAGACTTTTTTTATGTTCGACTGGGTAAGATATGTTGCTCGCTGGCTTGAGCATTATGTTATAGGGATGCCGCTCGTGCTGGCAGCGCCCGCGATGATTATCATTGGCGCGCTGGATTCTTCGCTGCTCTCGCTGCCGGAGATTAACGACTACCTGGTGGTTGGCCGTTGCGCCCGCCAGCCTTCGGCGGTCTTCTTCTTTCCGTTGTTTGCGGCTGTGGGTTCTGTGTTGGGCTGCCTGCTGCTTTACACTATCATGCAGCGCGGCGGTCAGGCCGTATTGCGTCGCCGCTTCCGCCCGGATCACATAGAGCGTGTGGAGCGCGCTTACGCGCGTTTCGGTTTTCTGGCGCTCGCAGTGCCTGCGCTTCTGCCGCCTCCCATGCCTTTCAAGATTTTCGTGGCTACGGCGGGCGCGCTGGAATTCCCGCGCTGGCGCTTCATACTTACAGTGATGATAGCGCGCTCTGTTCGTTACTACGTCGAAGGAACGCTCGCAGTTTTTTACGGTCGCCGCGTGCTCAGTTTTTTACGAGATAACGGCATGATGATACTCAGCATCGTAGGCGGACTCTGTTTGCTAGCTCTTGCCATATACCTTCTGTCGGGTAGAGGCCGCAGGGCAGTCAAGGAAGGGAAGATCGCTGCGGCGGAAGCAACAGCAGAAGAAAGTCAAAAGTAAAAAGGTAAAAGGCAAAAGTTAGGATAAAGCATTTTTAATTTATAATTCACGCCTGCAAGGCGTGTCCACACTTTTTCCTTTTACCTTTTTACTTTTGACTTCCAAAGGCGGTGCTGACCTGAGTAGATTTTGAAAGGAACTATTTTTGATTGAAGTATCTTTTACATAAGCTCGCCACGACACTTGCGGGAGTTAAAGCATACTTAATAGCTTTCGGCGCGTTCGGACTCTTCGGCATAGCGCTACTGGATTCTTCGTTCGTGCCGCTGCCGAGCGGGATTGATGCGGCGGTGCGGCGACCGTAGGTTCTATCATAGGCACGCTGACTCTCTATTTCATCGCCAGACGCGCGGGGCATCGTGTCCTTGCGCGCTTCTCGCCTCAGAAGCAGGCGCGCGTGCAGGACTTAATTAACCGCTATGACGTGCTATCGGTTCTGGTAGCATCTTTGTTGCCGCCGCCAGCGCCGTTCAAGCTATTCGTCATCACGTCGGGCGTCGTGCGCGTGAGCGTGCTGCGATTCACGATTGCAATCACGATTGGCCGCGCCTTCCGTTTCCTGCTAGAAGGTTATCTGGCTGCGCGCTACGGCGAGAACGCAAAGGAATTGCTCGCGCGCTACTATCCCGCAATCGGTATAGGTCTTGCAGTTTTAATCATAGCTGCATTCGTCGCGCGAAGCCTCATGCACAAGAAACCGGAGGAGAGAACGCAAGAAATAGAGATAAGCAGTGAGTGAGAAAAGGCAAAGGAAAGGCAAAAGTAAAAAGGTAAAAGGCAAAAGTGTGGACACGCCTTGCAGGCGTGAATTATAAATTAAAAATGGTTTCAGCCTTCCTTTTGCCTTTTACCTTTTTACTTTTGACTTCTTATTCGTGCTTTGAATCTTTTCGCAGCAGATACGTCGCGCACGCCGTGCTCGTCCAATCGTTCAAGCACGCGCAGGAAAATTTCTGCTGTTGCGCGCGCATCATGAGCGGCGCGGTGGCGGTTGGCGAGCGGAATCTGAAAATGCTCGGCTATGGTGTGCAGACGGTGATTGGGAAGGTCTGGGAAGACGCTGCGCGCCAGTTGCACTGTGCATAGATGCGGGTTGGACATGCGGCGTCCGGGGAAGAGGCGCGCTATCTCGTAGTTGATAAAGCGCACGTCGAACGGCGCGTCGTGCGCGACGAGCACAGAGCCTTCCGAGAAATCCAGCCAGTCGTTAACTATCTCGGCAAAGAGTGGCGCGTTCTTTACCATCTCATTCGAGATTCCTGTGAGACGAGCTATAAAAGGCGGAATAGAATTTTCGGGGTTTACAAGGGTCTGAAACTCAGAGACTATAGCGCCGCGATGTACGCGGTACGCGCCAATCTCCATGATGCGTGATGGCGGAATCTTTGCGCCTGTGGTTTCAATGTCAACGACAACGAAATCCGCTTCGCGCAAGCTGCGCGCTTCGTCGTTAATCTCGACCGTAGCGCCGTCGCGGATTACCAGCCTGTGATCTCCGCTGATTAAATCCGCGACGAGCGACGCAGCGAGTTGCGCATCCAGGTCTGGAACATTCAGCACGACGAGCGCAACTTCGGTCGCAGGTGCGCTGCCGCCGCGCGCACGAAGCATCTCGACAGCTTCTTCTACGAGCGGCACGTCGGGCACTAGATTGCGGTAAGACTTCATATGGTCTGCATTGTAGCGCGCTGTATGTCTGTTTGAGAAATGAGGTGGATGAAAGAGTGCGTGCGGAAGATGTCATAGAAAGATTCAAGAGGACGGGCGCGCTGCTCGAAGGCCATTTCCAATTGTCCAGCGGCCTGCACAGCACAGTCTATTTGCAGTGCGCAATAGTGCTCCAAAAACCTGAGGAAGCAGCAGCGTTCGGTGAAGCATTAGCCCAAAAATTTAGGGGAGAAAAGATTGAGACGGTTGCGTCACCGGCCATCGGAGGCTTAATAATCGGCTACGAAGTGGCGCGTCATCTGGGCGCACGTTTCATCTGGACTGAGCGCGAGAATAACCGCATGACGCTTCGGCGCGGATTCACTATCAGCCCCAATGAAACCGTGCTGGTCGTTGAAGACGTGATAACAACAGGCGGTTCGACGCGCGAAACGATTGATGTGCTGCGCGAGGCAGGCGCGGCACTGGTCGGCGCAGCTTCAATCATTGACCGTTCTTCAGGCCAAGCCGACGTAGGCATCCCGCGCGTAGCCCTAGCCACCCTCAATGTCCCTTCAGTCGCCCCCGAAAACTGCGAACTCTGCGCGCAAGGGCTACCTGCAACAAAACCCGGAAGCAGGAAGAAAAGCAGTTTTCAGTTTTGAGTTTTCAGTTTTCAGATAAGGAGCGAAAAGCTTTAACTGAAAACTGAAAACTCAAAACTGAAAACTGTTTTTACCTTATGTTTTTCAAGTTAACGATTCAGTATGACGGCACGGACTTTCACGGCTGGCAGTTGCAGGGCGACGAGCGGACTGTGCAGGGCGAATTGTCGCGCGCGTTGGCGTTGATTGAGGGCAAAGATGTCGTGGTGCACGGAGCGGGACGGACGGATGCGGGCGTGCATGCCGAAGGTCAGGTGGCGAGCGTGCGCATGGAGCGAGAGATTGCGCCTGAAAAACTTCTGGCGGCGATCAATGGAAATATTGCGCGCGATGTGCGCGTCATCGGGTGCGAAGCGGTGAATGATTCGTTTCATGCGCGCTATTCGGCGCTCGAAAAAAGTTACGTTTACAGGATTGTGAATGCGCCGGTGATGTCGCCGTTCTGGGCGCGTTACGCTCATCACGAGGCGCGCTCTCTTGATATGAATCGCATGCGCCTTTGTGCCCAACTCTTTACGGGCGAGCATGACTGGACTGCGTTCTCAGCCGCTCAATCGGACGTGAAATCGCGCGTGCGAACAATCACGCGCCTCTGTGTCGAAGAGCGTTTCGACGAGCGAGCGTGCGCGAAGATGATAGAAATATACGCGAGCGCTGACGGCTTTCTGCGTTACATGGTGCGCTCAATCGTGGGAACGCTGCTGGCGGTCGGGCGCGGCGAGATGTACGAAGAAGCTATAGCGCGCGCGATTGAGACGGGCGAGCGCTCGCTTGCCGGTCAGACAGCGCCTGCGTGCGGCCTGACGCTTCTCTCGGTTCGTTACGAATGAGGCAAGAGGTTTCGCGCGACAAGCTAAGGCAAAAGTTAAAAGGTAAAAGTAAAAAGTAAGGCTGCAAACCAGAT
>MNJR01000053.1 GCA_001920415.1 Acidobacteria bacterium 13_1_20CM_3_53_8
GCAATAAATTGATCGGCTTTGAATTGCTTCTTCCAATCTTCCAATCTCGGCTTGGACTTCATGTTCGGCGAAGTCACAACGATAGTTCTGTCTCAGAAATCGAGATCATCCGACGGGGATACAATCTCACCGTCTGCGCTCACAAGCAGACAACATGGTCTGCCATCGTCGTAAATATGAGAGTTGTGTGCAAAGACTTCACGAACACCGTCATCATCGAAGACAAATCCCAGACGCCCGTTCGACTTCTCCGACTGGAGGATAATGCGTTCACCCCGGGCGATGAGGTAGAAGAGTAAGTATCTGACAAGGGCAACGCTCTTGCCTGGATTATAGTTAGCTATGCAAACTGAGGAAGGCATTAAGGGTAAGAATAAGCGTAAAATCTCACCGCTACCTGGATTTCCGATAACAAGAAGTCGACGACGGTATAAGGATCGGTCACGAATCAATTCCTTCATCCATGATCGAGCCAATAAGATCCGTTTGAGATTTGGTTCCCTCAAAGGAGAATGAGGAGAGGAAGGAGGCTCGACGTCAATGTAACGCACCATAACGGTGTTGGATGTTGCTGCTTCATCGTACGCATTTCGGAGATTGTCCAATGCTTGCTTTACCTCAGTAGTGTCGCACTTCACCTTAGCTTTGCAGGCGTCTTCAAGGGCTTTGCTGAGGGCTTCGCATGCTGCATTTAGCGTCGGATCACCATCCTTAGGAAAGCCATAAGACTCCACTTTTTCGATGGTTTCCTCTACCGTGGCATGACTGTCCTTGGAAAAGTCGACTTTGTTGCCGAGGGCTTTGGCGCGGTTCCAGAATTCTTCCCACTCGGGTACAACATCCTCCACACGGTTCGCTGAGATGGGTGGCTTCAGGAGTTGTGGGCGACCAGTGCATGTCTGAAATGATTTTTGAAGATGACTTCGGAGACGGATTGGGGACGCATAGCTCCGAGCGAAAGGTCGCTGTTGTAAGACCAACAGGCGCAAAGCGCTGTGATAACAGTTCATTTGGCCAATGGAATATGAATTCGCGAAACTTGTTCGTGAGTTGAGAAGGATGCGACGGCCTACCCCGTTCCGCGAAATTGCCAGAGATTTCAAACGCGCAGTGACTCAGCACCCTTGAACGTCTGTAGTGGGTTTGTTCAATTTATCGACTCCGGATTTCTGGTTTGAATCCGTAGATGCTGATGTTGAGGAAGCGAAGGAAAAGATGAAGAGGGAGCAAAGGTTTTTGTAATTAATGATAACTACTCTTGGCACTGCCAACAGTGTTTTGAATTCCACACGCCCCCCCCACCAGCACCTCCGGCGTCTTCAGCATACAGCACATCACCGCACCCACAGCACATACCACACGTCTTTCTCGGCTTCCAGCACCTCGCAACCTGAACGAGTCCGCCTCCAGGTTCTTCAGAAGCCACAATCTTGAGTATGACCGTGCCAACCTCTGGATAGCAAAGGTCCTCGAGGTGCGCGCGAAGGATGATCAGCATGTCTACCTGCGGCTGTTCTGGCTGTATTGGCCAGATGAGCTACCAAGTGGGAGACAACCATATCATGGCGCAAATAAGTTCATCATGAGCAACGCCATGGATATCGTGGGATGCTCGAAACTGCTCAACCGGGCGCTCGCGTCAGGATACGTTGACTTGAATGTAACACGAAAGGAATCAAGCTCATCCTTGATAGGATGAGCCCCAAATGACTTCAAGCTGACTCTCTGAGAGTCGGGCCATAGCGCGAAGCCCTCGAGATAGCAAAGAGATGAACGCTGCAAGTGGACTTGCAATATGTTGTAGACCAACACATTTCGTCCACAGCAGTTGAAGACAGCAACTTCCGAGAGATAATGGTAACGCGGAATCAGTCGGTGAAGCCGTGTCTCGTAGCAGGCTATGCCCTGCGTGATTGAGTCTCGGAGCAGTTCATTCGAGCGAGTCTGAAGGTTAAATAAGTGTGAGTACAAAACCGGCTTAAATCTCATACTCAAGGTCGCGACAGAAGAACCATAACTTGAAGTCCATAGCGTCGGCTCGCCCTTTGCTGCACATCCATCTGTTCCGCACTTTCAGGATTTGTAAATCTTGTGACAATGTCCGAATAATATAGCGCTGGTACCATAGTCGTGAATCGCTGAAGTAACGCACAGATCGGACTTCACTTATCAACCTGTCAACAGCATATGCAATAGGAACCTGATCTGCACAGTGCAGCGCCCTCACTCCGTTCAACATAGTCTCTACTCTCTGCTCGCGCAAGGCTAGGATCTGTTCCCTCTTTTGTTCGTTTGCTGCCTCCACCTCTTGATGTTTCTTCCAGCATTGTTCGCAGAAAGAAGTAAATGTATATCCTCTAATACCCTTACGGCACTGACTATATTCGAAAGACTGATGTGCCGTAGGAAAGGCCTTGCAAATCTCACAGATCGGTTTCCTTGCGGCTTCCACGCAATCACTGCAGTGACATGGACTACCGAAATCGCAATTGCTTGGATATGATGTGGAGGTGTGGAAATGGCGGGCATTAAGGGTGGCAGTGGCGAAGGTACATGAAAGGACATCTCGATAGTCGCTCAATGGCAGCTGCCAGTGCCATGCTGGATACTGACCAACAGTGTCAGGGCCCTTGTTGCGTCCTCTTTCGCACAGGTCGGGCCACAATTCGGCCGAAAAGATTTTGGAATGCCGTGGCTAATGCACGTGGCAGGCTGGGCCAAAGCATGAGATTTCGGGCTAAGTTACCGGTATCTTCCTTGGCCGAACAGGAATCCAAAATGTCACTCATCCTATTTGTATCAGCTGGATTATGACGACGTCCCAGGAGTCGATGATTCAGCCAAAGTCGACCACTGCGGGAAGCTTGGCGTTTCATTTATTTGATTCTTCCCTGCGTCGCACACCTCCACGAGCAATTCCAAGCCACAAGAAGTGATTAGCGAGGTTCTTTGGCAATAGCGAAGTGTTGGAGTTACCGAATTTTTATTTAAGGACTTTTTGTCTATCGTTGTGTAAAACTCCCAGCTTAATAATCTGCCAGGGGCTAGATTATCTACAATAGAGAACGGAAGTGCCTCCGCTTGCGGACTTCAGCACCCTCACGCGCTGGGAGTTCAACATGCAGTTGCTCACGGGCTTGGATGCAGGCGACATGACTAGTCTCGCATTCCCAAAGCCATTGGTGGATCTTGTTGAATGTTTCAAAGGACGCGGTCGACGAGCTCGACATTGCGAAGGTGCTGCCTGCCAAACTTCAGATTGACGACGGGAGTCCACACAATGTCATACTCACGATACAGTGATGGTGAACTCACTTCCATGTAGTCAAGTTCGAGAAATGCTTCCTCATTCAAACATCCAGCAGTCGGCGCTGATTCCTGCAATCGAAGAACAAGTCGGAGGTCTGAACGCCACACTAAAAATTTCAACTGGTCCCATGCAACTTCGGGCTTCTCAGTCAATGGATCGAGCAACTTGCTTACAGCTAAAGACTCCTCCAACAGCTCCAACAGCTTAGTGCGAGGTTGCCTCGGTTCGGCCGTCTTCTCCTTTCCTGTCGGCACTGTTTGCTCCTCGATTTATATGGCCACCCGACTCTACCCCCGGGGCATCCACAACTATGAGTGCAAGAAAAAGGTGAAGCATGCGCCTAAAAGAAATGCTTCTAAGCTTCCTTATTCATTTCTGACCCTCCTTTGTCATCGACCCTGCTCTGCTCAACAACGACTGCAGCTCTTCCAACAGCTGCGCAGCACCTGTGTCATTTAGCATGTCCACCGGTGCGAATACACCTACATCTAGGCTTCCATCGCGGACACTCGCTTCGATATCAATTGATGGCTATGAACGGTTAGCATCTAGTCGAGGATTTTTCGTGTAGCTTCGTGCGAAGATGGCAGGACTAGGAAGTACGAATACAACCCCACATCCATTCAGCACCAAAACAAATGCAGGTTTGAGCAGGATGGGAATTGCACGTCTTCTCCCACGTACAACCAGCGTTGGGGCAAAAAGGTACGGGTATAGACTTCAGAGTAAAATGATAGAAGACGCCCTGAGCTAAAGCATGAAATGGTGGAAGAGTCACCAGAAGGATTGTGAATGACTTACCAAGAACACTTCGCTGTCATCAGCGGGCACTCTCCCTGTGAAGGGCGACGGCAATTTCATGACCTGATCTGTAGCACCGGCTTCCTCCTTGCCGAAGGAGTTGGCATCTTCCATTTCCAGTATGGACTCGAGACGATGCTCTTCTTTGGATCCTTTCCCTTCGTTGTTTTCTTGCTCCGGAAGCTTCAAGAAATTGACACAGCTGTCGATCTTGACGCCGGTCCATTCGTATATCTCCTTCAGCGAAACACCACAATTCTCCACCTCACTAATTCTGGCCAGGTCTCGTTGAATGTTCTTAGCCCTATCAAAGACGTCGTCGTCGACCGAAACCTTGATCCTTAGAGGCACAACATTGAAAGTCGGATGTGCAAGCTTGGGTAGGCCGTCAATATCGAAGGAACGATTCGCGAGGTATATCCCAATGGTAACTGTGGTGGTACTGGAGGCCTCGGTGGACATTATGACTGTTCGGTGCGAAGACGCGTAAGCTGCGAGGAATAATGACTGGAAACTTAAACCGTGGCTCCTAGTTATCGTTGCCAGCCCCGCCACGTGGAGTAGCTTTGGTCGGTACTGCTGGACTCTGCGAGATGCAAATGTAGCCTCAGCTCGGTTCGTTGGCTGGTCATTGTGAGGAGTGAGATAATTCGTCCAGAATGCCCGAGCAGTTTGTGTTGCGGCTGGATTCCTGGTCGAAGTGATGAATGAACCGAGTGTCGAAAGACTCGGGACCACCGATGATGCATTTTCTACCGGGTTCGTACCGGTAGGACGCAGGTCCTGATTCTCATCGAAAGGGCTGCTAACGGTGGTATTGGCATCCTCCGGCAACTGCTGTTTTGGGCTGGTTAGCACCCGACTCGGGGTAGCGAGCTCTCTGACTTTGTCATTCAGTTTGCCACTTCCCCCAACTATTTGAGCATTGTGGCCTGACAAGGAGGACATTGTAGCCTCACTAGCCATGGCTTCCTGATGCCTGTCGCATGATTTCCTAAAGGTCAATAATATGGTCGGCAAACTGAAGGCATCATATAATGCATGGTGAATGCTGAGCTTGATACGCAACCCTGAATAGGCTGCAAAGAGCTTCACCGGAAGAGAGATGGATTGGTCCATTCGTTCGGTGATCGTCCGCCCAGGCTGATTGGTCGGCCTCTCTTGGTCTGCGATCCAGATGACAGGGTTGATGACGGACTTCATCACAACTTGGAGTATCCGTCCCTTACTAGACTTGATAAATGTGGTACGCAATATCGGAAGCTCTTGGACAGTCTCAACCCATGCATTTTCAAGCTTCTTCTCAGTCATGCCTGGACCACTGTTGTTGTAGAAGAAGTTGGAATAGAAAAGTCGTCCGCCCGAAGCACGCCATATTCCTAGAACATAGTCTTGGCCTGCAGTCGCAGGCATGATGCTCTCGATGTCCTCAGCCACTACTCCTATACTTCTCAGATGCTCGAAGGCTTCTCGAGATTCCGAGGCCGGTATGAGAAAGGCAGCGTCTACTTGGCCAGATCGCTGGTTTTCAGGTCTGGTAGGCGCAATGGACGTTGCTGCTGCTGCCATCTTCTCAACGGTCAAGGCGCTGAGCATTGCACTTACGGGCAATGAAATCGATTGCTTCCTAAGCATGGATGATACTTTGATCGAACTTATACTGTCCAAGCCTAAGCTGAACAAAGATGACTTCTTTGAAATGTGCTCTTCCGGAGTGCCGCTGATAAAGGCCAGAACCTCCCGAAGCAGCTTCTCACGGGGAGACCACTGAATTTTGATTTCAGCGGTATGCTCTTCAAGAGCTGAATCCGACTCGAACTTTGTGTCTCTGGGTTCCATGGGCCATTCAAACGAGCAAATTTTACATGGCTTGACCATGTTGTTAACAAGTGGCTCAACAACAGGCTCATTTGGATAATCCATCACTTGGGCGAGGACGTGGTCGAGTGCATCAAGCATTTGAGATAGCCCCACTTCATTCAGGACGCTGTCCTGGCAGGCAGCCCGCCAAACCAAATCGGTCCCATTGAGTTCCATCTCAACATTGAGCGGATACTCGACGCTGGCGGAGGTACGAATCGAATGGTATAATTTCGGATACTGTGGATCGCTCTGTGGCCTCCGTTGGTAGATGAAAAGTGCATCGAAGAGGGCGCCTTCAACGTTACACAGAGCTTTCACTCTTCGCAATGGGAAGAATTGGTGCTCTGAGATTTCAATAATGCGTTCGTGATTGGCTTTGAGTATCTCACTTTTGCTTCCTTGGAGGATCGCCGGGAAAACAACAGTGTTCATAGTTGGGAACATCATCTCTTCGAAGTCATCAGTAGTCCTACCGGAGAGGACTAATCCAAAACATATGTAGAGATTTCTCAATAGACTAGCCAAGACAATAGAGTAACAGGTTACACCAAGGGCTTGTGCAGTTACTCCTCGGGCTTTGCAGAGGTCCTGAACTTTTTTGGCTGCATACATGGATCGTATCTCACGTCTGAGGATGTGAGCAGGTATACGGTGATTCTTGGCATGGCGTGGGAACAGTCCCGGTGACACTTTGCTGATTGTGTGCTTCCAAAATCGCTCGCGGTCGTCGTTCTGATCGTTCAGGATAAGCCCCAAGGCTGGTTCATAAGGCGGTCTCTTGACTGCATGGCCAAAATACCAGTGAGCGACATCTTCGTGCAGAAGATTAATCGACCACCCGTCGTAAATAGCATGTGCCATTCCAAGAACAAGAAACCTTTTAGCCTTGAACTGGACAAAATTCAGACTAAACATTGGATGCTGCAGTCCGCGTTGTCCAATTCGTCGTTGTGTGTCCGTAACAATCTTATCAAGCTCAAGCTCCGACCCGACAACCAGCTCGCGCCAATCAAGGTAGTCCGATTGCTCTTCCTCGCCACGAACCCAGTGAACAAGCTGTGCGTAAGCGGCAGCTGAGCCGGGGTCTTCGACTTCGACGAAGGAAGTTCTGAGGATAGGATTGGCTTGAAGAACCCTCTTCCAGGAAGTCTGAAGTCGTCGAAGGTCTACTTCTGGCGCTATTTCAAGGACATTACAGCTGTAGTACTGCTCGATGTTTGCCAACATCCCTTCCTGTAAAGGCGTCACAGGCAGGGCTTTCTCATACCTGTCGACCTGGATGCCTTGTATTCTTAAGCTTTGTTCTAATGACTTGACATGTTTGTCAAGTCTCATCTTCGGCAATTCTTTAGGTCCTCCTGTAGGCTTTTGAGCGCAAGCTTCCGACATAGCCTCGATAGTGGCGCACTGCATTATGGCGCTTACAGAGAAGGCTATGCCAGCGTCTTTAAGACGTGCAGACAACTTGATCGCATCAATGCTATCAAGGCCTAATTTGAAGATTGTGGAGTGGGCCTCGATTGCGTCGATATCAATTCGTGCTAGCGCCGCGACTTCTTCGCGGATTGCCCTGGCTAGCGGCGTCCACTCAAAAGCCTGAGATGAAGAAGTTGGGTTCGGCAGAGGGCTTTTCCTTCCGTCTCGCATAAGCAAAGTCGTACTTTGAATTGGAAGCTTCTCACCAGGATTCTCCACGACGTCATGCATGGCGACTTCAAAGCTTGTCAAAAGTTCCTCAACTTCGTCTGCATCGAGCTTTTGCGGCTGTGTGGCTATTGCGACCGTGAAGGATTTGTCCATATTTTGCTGAACTTCCACTGCAAGTGGAAAATCAGATTGTGAGGTGGAATGCCTGGCCGACCATAGCTCAGATGAGGCGTTCAGACCTCCTGCTTCTTTTTGAAACACGAACAATGAATCGAAAAGAGGTTGAGACGATTCATGCCGTATCCATTTTGAAATGTCCGGTAGCGCTGTGTGCTGGAATGGTAGGCTGTCAAGATTGAACTTGTGGCATTCTCGAACCAAACCTGACCTTGACAGTCCTGGACGAAACTCAATGAGGCAAGGCAAAGTGTTGAACATGGGCCCAATAACGCTTTCAGCACCGTCAACATCGATGCTTCGGCCAGATACAACGACACCTAGCGTAGGGACAGTGCTGAAATGCTTATGCAATACCAGAAGCCAACCCGCCTGAAACAGAGCCGGCA
>MNJR01000050.1:0-52984 GCA_001920415.1 Acidobacteria bacterium 13_1_20CM_3_53_8
ATACCCGGCTTGAATCTGCTGTTGATGAACACGGGAGACAGATTGTTAGTCATCGGTCGCACTCGAATGTAAACCGTAATAGAATCGAAAATGAAAAGTCGGTCATCGCAGAATGGCAGAGACGAACCATATCTAACAACTCATTCAACCTGACCACTCGATAGCTTTTCTTTCATCGTTATCGTTTGCTTACGATTTTGTATGCTTCACGCGCGGGCGGCTTAATCCGAGCGCTATTAGTCAACTTGCCACCAGCGGCGCGCTAGCCATTCTGCGGAAAGTAGCAGCGGGATGATGAAGGCTAGCGGCCACCATGTTCTTAAATTCCATGTTCGCTCGACCCGCTCGGCTGTGGGCTGTCTTGCAGATAGTCTTTCGGCCAGTCCGTTTAATTCGTCAAGCGTTATCAACTCTCCGCCTGTATCGTGAGCAAGCCTGGACAGAGAATCGAGCGCCTCGCCCGGAGCATGTGATGTCAAAGTAGAAGCCGCGAAGTTTTCCGAAACGCTCCCGCTCTTCCCTACTGCGACGTAATCAACATTCAGCGTGAAGTGGCCGGACGCTGGCGGGCGAAAGGTAGCGCGCCAGATGTTCTCGGTCTCTCGGTCGGGCGCAAACAATACATTTTGCGCCTGCGCTGCGACGTTCGACGCATCGTCGGAACCGTTTTCGATGAGAGGCTGAAGGCTTGCGCTCACTTTTGTAATCTTCACTGGCGCGAAAAGCTGATCGCGCACGCGAAGCTCTGCCGCGACTTCTCTTCCAGCTTCCGCAGCGCCGCTCAAACTCAACTCGACGGGTGGACGCGCGCCAGCAGATGACCACAGTGCAAGCCCTTGCCAGAGCGCACCGAACGCGCCGCCCGTTTCGTCCTGCTCGCCGCTTGCGCTCGTGCGCAGTCGCCACGAATCCGCAGGGGCGAAGACAATAACTCGACCTGCGCCGTCGCGCATCGCTGCGATAAGAGGCGAGCCGGATTCGCTAGTGCCTTCTGCATTGGCCTGACCGTTTACAGCAAGAACGCTCGCGCCCGCACGCAATCGGCTCAAACGAAAACCGATTCCCGTCAGCGGATCATTTTTTGGGCTGTTAGCGCCTTCGCTCGCGCTCAAAAGCCCGCGTAACGCGCCGCTTGCTCCAGTTTGCGTAGGCGTGAGCGGCGTGCCCGCTCTTCTCTCACCTCCGACTTCTACGGGAGTCCCGCGCGCAAGTTCCTGCGCGTCCGACAGAAAAGCGCGCTGGTCAACTTCCGCCGGAAGAAGCCCGTGCAGTTTCCCATTCGGCGCTGCGATTGAGCCTGCGAAGCTGTTGCCGCCCATGATGATTAGACCGCCGCCGCGCCGCTCTACCCAATCGCGCAAGCGTGCGGCCTCTGCCGCAGAGAGCAGCGTGTTAGGCGTTGCGCCCACGATTACCGCGTCATAAGAATTGAGTTGCGCGGGCGTAGCCAACGCCGCGTGCAGCTTAGCCTCCGGCGAATTGGCGTTAGCATTGTTGGGCGCGTTCGCGCCATTCGCGTTCGCGCCCTGTGCGCCCGTTCCCTGCTGTCCCTGATTCTCTTCCGCTGATTGTTGCTGCTCTGGCGCGTTCTCTGTAAATCCAGTGGCCGCTGCCTTGCTCACCTGCGCGAAGTAGTCAACCTGAAAAAGGCCTGTCTGTTCCAGCGCGCGTCGCACAAACTTTCCTTCCCACGTAGGCTCGCCCTCGAAGAAGAGCACGCGCAACCGTCTCTCTTCCGCGTAGATGCTGAACGTGCGTGATGGAAGCGCCGAAGTTTCGTTGTTCGGAGCTTCGACGCGAGCGGTGTAATCCACCCATCCCGAAAGTTTTGGGACAACTTCGAGCGCGATTGTCTGTCGCTCGTCATCACTCGTCCAAGTGATGCGCGTAGAAGCCTGAACTTTCGCGCTGTCGGAAACGGTGATGAGAGATTCGCGCCCCTGAAGTTTTCGTGCATGAACCGTGCAGCGAACTGTGAACGGCACGCCGCGAATGAACTTGCCTTCTGTAGCTATGCTCTCAAGCAAGGAGGAAGGCGAAGCGTCTTCCGAAAAATCGTTGACCACGTAAATGGGCGAGCCTCCTGACAATGAACGCGCACGTTCAACTTCGCGCTGCGCATCCTCTGCGCTCATAGCCCCGTCCGTCAAAATAATCGAAGCCGCGTATGCGCCTTCCGCGCCTTGCGTATCAGCTTCATACTGCTCTCTGCCTTCAATATTTCTCTTTGCAAGCGCAGCTATTGTTTGCTCGACCTTTTGAGCTTGAACATTCTCATCCTCATGCTCGCCCGCATAGCGCACCAGCACACGCTCGGCAACAGACCTCTCATACTTCACCTGCAACCCTGCAAGCGCGCACGCAAGAAGCAGAAGCGAAGCGGCGCGCAAAGTTGCGAGCGCCACTCGACGCTGATACGCAAGGCGCGCAAGGCTTCGCCAGTAGCGCGCAAGCGTAAACAGCATCAACGCCAGCGCAGCAACGAACAGAGCGCGACCAACCGCACTATCGAAACTTAAATTTATTGCTGAAGCAAACTGAAAGTTCATTTAAGATGAAGACTCACGTTATGCAGTAGCTGTCGTAGACTCTTCAATGAGTCTGCGCAAGCAGACGACCAGAATGTAGCCCCTGACGAAGCGAAAGCGGAGTCTGGGGTCAGCAATCAAATATATCAATGGAGTCTGCTTTAGCAGACGGCAGATGCGCAGGATGATGACAAACGTGTGTGGGGACAGAGAACATCTGCCGTCTGCTGACGCAGACTCTATTTATCTTCTCAACTTATACCCCAGACTACGCTTCGCTTCGTCAGGGGCTTTACTCTAACCGTCTGCTTACGCAGACTTATTGTCGCTGATTCTCAAACATCATATCGGATAACTTGATTAAAATTTCTTCAAGGCACGGGACTGCCAGCGAGTTTGCGGAAATATTCTGCGGCGCGTGTGTCGTCCGATGGCGAGAGGGTGTTTATGTCGCCGCCCGTTCCGGCCCGCGTAGTGCTCTCGGCAATTGCGAAGAGATTCGATGCGGCCTGAGTCAGAAGAGCAAGCGGCTTTGAGATTCGCGCGGCATACTCGTCGCTCGTCCCGCCCGTCTCGACCTTAACAAGCTCCGTCTCTACTACGCGCAACTGTCCGACAGCTTCTGCAATCGTCGCAGCGTGATCGCCGCCCACTGAAGACAGACGATCCGCAGCCGTTCGTGCGCGCTCCCTTGCACGCGCCGTTGCGCTTGCGCGAGCGCTCGCCGGTACGCCGAGCGTTGACTGCAAATCGCCCAGCGCTGCGTAAGCTTCGGCGAGCGCAGCACGCACAGGCGCGGATTCGCGTGAAGGCGTGCGCCGGTTCAACCTCTCCAATCTTGTCTTTATCTCTGCAAGCTCGCCTTGATAGCGGCGCTTCAAATCGAGCGGCTTCGATTGCGCGACAATTGGCGGAATGTAACGAGCGGAAAGTTGCGCGCTCTTTAACCTGTTGAGCGCTTCACGCTCGTAATCAAGCGCCTTCGCGGTGTCTCCTGTAGAGAGAGAGTCTTCCGCATCCCACATTGCGCGTATCGCATAGATCATGTCACGCACGGAATTCGCAGCGCCATGCGGCGGTTCCGGTATGCCGTGATTGTGAACCTCCACGCGCTCGTTCTCTGCCTCGTGCACACGCTCCTCTATGCTCTGGGTTTCGGCTGCGGCGGTTGCGCTCTCGTGCCCGCCTTCGCCTTCTATGTTGATGTAATCGTTGAATGAATTTTTGAAGTCACGCTGGTCTGCTGCTATCTCGTTCGAGCGATGCAGGAGTTCTTCGTGCGAAAGACGCGCCCGCTCGTCGTGAAGTTTCTGTGTGTGGTTGAGTATGATGCGCTCGGTTAAAAGAAACTCGCCTATCTGGTTGGGCTTGAGGTCGCTCAGATTCAGCTTCACCTGCTCAGGCCCCTTTATGGCTATTGCCAGACTCGCAGAGCGCCCCGTTCCAGAAGCCTGTGGATTGTGGTCGCGCACTTCAATCCAGAAGACGAAAGTATCGCCGGGCTGCACGTCCAGTCTGGTTAGATCAAGCGAAGCTGCGCCGCGCCATTCACGCGCGCTCGCACGCTCGATTTGCCCCAAAGGAACTTCGCCATTCGTGAATTTCGCAGCGTCGCCCTCGCCGCGACTCTTTATGTACTTGAGAGTGGCGCTCGAAAGACCCAGATCGTCGCGCGCGTTCCATCGAACCGCGACCGCGTTGCCGGGCACTTCGCGCAGCAGTTGATCGCTCTGAGGCTCAGTGATTCGCGCTTCGGGCGGAGCATCAGCGTAAACTTCAACGGCACGCACCATAGGCGCAGGCGCAAGACGCTCGTCCGCAACGACGCGCGCTTCCAGTGCGCCGCTCGTAGTGACGACAAAGCTGCCGCGATAGAGTCCATCGCCCAGCGAGCGCATCGCGTTCTTTGTTCCATTAAACCCAAGCGTAGCGCCTTCGATTGGCCCACGAGCGCGCATGTCAACTTCAATGGTTGACCCGGCCAGCGCACGAATCGGCGCGTCACCCTCCGTCTCTTCAACGTTTAAGCCGGAATAAGCGGGCGGCACAACGCGCACTCTGATTTCATCAACTGTGACCGTAGCGTTTGCCTCATTGTTCGCATTGCTTGCGCCCGCTCCTGCTCTTGAACTTTCATTCGGCGTCAAAGCAAGAATGCGACTGGTCTCGCGTGCGAATGGCAGAGGGAAGGCAATACGCAGCATTAGCAAGAGCAGCAATAGAGAGACTAATGCCGCAGCGCCGCGCACTGCCCACAGACGTGGAGCAACCTTTCTTTCATCAATCAGCAACAGCGCGGCGCGAGCCTGATTTTCCAGACGCGCAAGCATGTAGGTTGGGCGCGATGCGGATTCAAAATTTTCGGCGAATGCGACCAGCGTGTTCTCTCGGTTCGCGCTCGCGCGCTCAATCTCGCGCGCTGCATACGTACTCTTCGGCTTACGCGCAATCAACCAGATTGCCCGCGCGAGCGATATGATTGCGGCGAAGAGTATTGGAATGACCAGGCTTGCGCGCGCGCCGCGTCCGAGCAACAGGAAATTGTCTGCGATGGCGAGCAAGATTAATAGAAGAAGCGCGCACGCCCACGTGAGCGCAACTTCACTGCACGCGCGCATCAAGCGGCGCTTGAATTCAAGGCGCGCGAGTGCGGCGAGCACGTCTGAGCGTCGCGCTTCCTCTCGCGTTTCGATTCTGATTGCAGGGTTCGCTGCGCTCATTCAATCAAGTCGGCTTCGCCGGAGATTTCGTTCAAAATATTTCTCGTGCGCTGCCGTTTCAGTGCATAGAGAAGTTCTACCACAAGCAACAGAAACGCAGCCCCCATGAAATAACGCCACGCGCTACTTTGGCGTTCCAGACTTTCGCCGCGCGCATCTCTGTTTACCTGTGATAAATTGTTCTGCGCGCTCTCCAGATAATTTTTTATCTGCTCGGCGCTGGCAAGCTCGCGCTCGGATTCGGAAGCGGGCGAGTTGAAAGCCAGAAAGCGAACCGCACCGTCCCGCGTTTCTAGTCGAAAGATTCCCGGCTCCGCGAAATATTTTCCCCCTACAATCATCAACTGTCGCGCCCTGGCAGAAATCTTATTGCCTCTAGCGTCCGTCACCGTCACATCATCTTCCGGCGCAATATTCAGCACGAGCGGCTCGCCAATAGTTCTAGCCACAGGCTCGCGCGTACTTGAGCTCGAACGCAGGATTGATGAAGCTAGAGCGGGCAGCGCTGGCGAAAGCCCCAGATTGCCCGACGCTCTTTCGGGCGAAGTGCCCATGACCAGAATCGTTCCTTCGCCAGTTTGAGAGCTTGCGCACGCAACGGAATTATCGCTCCATCGAATCAACGTGGCCGCACCTTCGCGCAATGAGAGCGAGAAGCCTACATGAATCTGCACAGCGCGCAGCGCCGCAAGACTGTTTTCGTCCATCAAGCTCAACTGAGGCGCGCCCTCGTCAGCCGTTCCGAAGCCGCGCAACTGGTTCGCAAACCTTGTTAAGCTGGTAAAGGGAAGCGCCGCACCCTGCTCCGTCGAAGCGAAAGCGTTCCATGCGTCCGTGTCCAGTTCGCGAGCTAGAAGCACGAGGACGGTTCCGCCCGCTCGCGCATAGTCTCCCAGAATTTTGATGTCACCGGCACGCGGCTCGCCGCTCAGCGTGACGACTATTAGAGAGAATTTTTTAAGCTCTTCCGTATCGCGCGGCAATTCTCGCTGGCTGCTAAGTTCCGTACGTGTCGCGCTGCCGGAACTCAATGCCGATTCCAACGCCGCGCGAAGGAAGACGCTCGCGTCCGCGTCCGTTTCAATTAGAAGGGCGCGCCGCTCGCGCGGCAGAGTGAAAGCAAAGTATCGCTCGTCGTCGGCGTCGAAATCGTCAGGTTCTGTCGCGCCGAGGCGTCCAGTAACCTGACCGTTCTCCTCCGTCTTCCACTCTATGCCGGAACGAGCGCCCGCCGCCTGCTCTATAGCCCAGTGATTGCGCGCCCCACTTCTTCCGTCTTCGCCCGCTACAATTTCGGTTGCGTAGACTTCAGCGCCAAGCGCGGTTCGAGCAACTTCTTCGTCCGTCAGAAAAGCGTTACGAGTGATTTGAGCGCCGGTCGGATAAGCTATGACGGTTGCGCCCGTTCGCGGGAAACCTGTCGCGCCTACAATTCCCGCCTGCTGAAAATCTGAGATTAGATCAATCTCGCCTGAAACTTGCTGCGCTGGCTCCAGAATCTCGTTCGCAGTTCGTATGGCAGCGGCGTAATCCGCCGAACCGCTCTGAGGCTGATACCCCTCAACAGCTTTCGCCAGAAGATTGCGATCCCCTGTTAGCGGCGCAAGCGTAGAAACATTATTCGTGAAAGCAAGGACTGCGGCCTGCTCATTAGCGCCGAGTTTGTTGATTAGTTTTCGCGCCTGCTCGCGCGCCGCTTCCGCGCGACCGCGAGCTTGCATGCTTAGCGAAGCGTCAATGAGAATGACGCGGCTATGCTTGGCGCTCGCGCGTGAAGTTATCAGAGGACGCGCGAAACCGATAATGAGCAGGGCGAGCGCGAGCACACGCAGCGCCAGCAGCAAGGGTTCACGCACGCGGCGCGGTCTCAAGCGAAAGCTAGGCGTCTCGCGCAAAAACTTTAGCGACGGAAAATCCAGACGCCGCGCGTTCCGACGCGCCAGCAAGTGTATAAGCACCGGCAGCGCAACGAGCGACAACGCGGCTAACGTGATTGGAGATAGAAACGACATATTAAGTAAAAAGTCAAAAGGTAAAAGGCAAAAGGAAGGCGGAAACCATTCTTTCAATTAAAATGCTTTTGTCCGCACTTTTGCCTTTTGCCTTTTACCTTTTGACTTTTACTTCTGCTTTCTTCTTCGCAGATAAACAGCAAGCGCTTTGTCCAGCGGCTCTGCCGTATCAAGCTCTGCGTAGTCTGCGCCCGCGCGCTCGAACTCGTGGCGATAGAACGAGCGCAGCTCTTTGATTCTCTCTACGTAAGCTTTGCGCACGCGGTCGGCGTCGGTCATCAGGCGTTCGCCTGTTTCCAGATCATGAAACTCGTAAAGGCCATGCTGGTCTAACCTCTTTTCCGCGCTATCCAGCAGGTGAAAAACGATCATGTCGTGGCCTACGCGGCGGAGGCGAGCGACCGCGCCCACAACATCCTGCGGCTCGTCGTAGAGGTCTGAGATTAGGATGACCAGCCCGCGCCGCTTCCAGTGCGCAGCCTCGCGCAGCAGTGTCGCGCTAATGCGCGTTTCGCCTTCAGCGCTCTGGCGTTCCAGCGCTGCAAGAAGGCTTAGCAGGTGGCGCTCGCCGCCGCGCGCGGGCAATCGTTCATGAACCTCGTCGCTGAAACAGATAAGCCCCACGCGGTCGTTCTGTCTAGTAGCAAGATAAGCGAGCGCAGCCGCAAGGTAACGCGCGTACTCAAGCTTGGTCACTTTACGCGGAGCGTAAAGTAGCGACGCGCTCACGTCCAGAAGCAAGCGCACAGGCGCATTCGTCTCCTCCTCGAACTCTTTCACGTAAAGCCTGTCCGTGCGCGCGAACACGCGCCAATCAACGCGCCGTATCTCGTCGCCGAAGATGTACGGCCTGTGCTCCGCGAACTCCTGCGACAGCCCTCTATACGGACTCTTATGAAGCCCTATTAAAAACCCTTCAACAACCGTGCGCGCAATCAGGTCTAGCCGACCGATTGATGCGAGCACAGAAGGATCAAGTAAACGTTCGGACATAAAGGCAGTTTACAGTTTTTAGTTTTCAGTTTTCAGTTAGTTGATTATCAGCAAAGCTCGTAGCTTTTTCTTGAAACTAAAAACTGAAAACTAAAAACTGTAAACTGTTCTTTCATCTTGCGAAGTATCCTCTTTTCGCTCTCGCTTGCAGTTCAGGGCGTCCCTTTATTCTCACCGTAACGTCGCGCCAAGAGCCGTCGCGCCGGTTGTTTGTTGGGCGGTAGCCTATGCTGTAAACAGTGCCCAGGTCGTATATCACCTGCTTGTAAACCGTCTTCAAATCTTCTAGGCGCGATGCTTTGTAGAACAGGCTACCGCTTTCTTGGGCCAACTGCGCGAGTTGTTGACGCGCCAAGGCGTAAGCCGACGGCGGCACGTTGTACTTCTTGACAATCTCGCTCTCCGTGTCCAGATAGATGGGAAGCACTATGGCGTCGGAACGGCCAACCGTCTTAAGCAACTCGTCGAAACTCATGCGCGAGCCTTCGCCGCGAACGTCAGGCAGTGCGTTATCAACTCCGTCGGTCATGGCTATGATCGCTGTGCGGCGCACGCGCTGTGTCTCGCGGTCAACGACGGCGCGCAGCACGTAATCGAGCGCGTCCCAAAAATTAGTCCCGCCAAGCGGATGCTCAATCATGCTAATCCGCTGTTTGAGCGCGTTGCGGTCTGTGGTCAGAGGCGAGATCAGCACGGCCACATCCGTGAAAGTGACTACGGCTATGCGATCATTTGGGCGCGCGGCTTTTACGAAACGGAGCGCGCTCTTTTTCACCAGACTCAATTTCTTGCCGGTCGAGCCGGAGAGGTCTAGCAGTAGCACAAGATCGAAAGGCGCTTCGGCTGAGGCAAAGAAGCTTATCTGTTGCGGCTGGCCGTTCTCGTAGACCGCGAAATCTTCCTCTCTGAGCGCGCCGATTGCTCGTGAAGATTCCCGGCTGATGACGCTCACGTTCAAGTTAACCAGATCGGTGTCAACGCGAACGGTATCCACAACCTCGTCCGAAGGCTGTGGCCGAGGCTGCGCACGAACTGATAAGGCAAAAGTAAAAAGGCAAAGGAAAGGCAAAAGTAAAAAGGCAAAAGGCAAAAGTGCGGACAAAAGCATTTTAATAAAAGATGGTTTCCGCTTACCTTTTACCTTTTTACTTTTTACTTTTGCCTTTTCAGTTTGCATAGTAGCCGCGTTTGCCACGCGCCACGGCATTCGGTTTTGATACCACAACATGTATAGAGCGCCAGCGGCGGTCGCGCGTTTTATTCGTCGGGGTGTACGAGAGACTATACACAGTGCCGAGGTCTGCGACAACGCGCTCGTATACTCCGGCCAGATCATTCAAGCTCTCGACTTCGTAAAAAATTCCGCCGCCAGCGTCGGCCACTTCCTTCATGCGGTCATGCGCCAGATCGAAAGTCTCGTCCTGAACATCCAATTCGCTCAAAGGCTCGTATGTTGTGTCTAGCCAGAGCGAGTAGATGACCCCGTCGAACTCGCGCACGCGCGCGAGCAATTCCTGGTAATCAATCGCAGAGCCTTCGCCCTCTACATTCGGCAACACGCTGTCCAGCCCGTCGCTCATCAGCACAATCGCGTTGCGCCGAAAATTTCCGGCATCCCGCGTCACTTCATTAATCGTTGACGCGAGCGCGTCGTAGAGCTTGGTGCTGCCCTTCGGTTGTTCGATTGAGTTGATTGAAGCGCGCAAGGCTGCGCGGTCGTTTGTGAGGCGCGAGACGATGACGGGCGTGTTGGCAAAAGTGATTATTGCTATGCTGTCGCCTGCGCGCGCGGCATTTACGAAACGAAGCGCAGCGCCCTTGATTAAATTCACGACCTCGCGCGTCGAGCCGGAAAGGTCAATCAGAAGCACAAGATTGAAAGGCGCTGCGGAAGATTCAAAGCGCGTAATCTGCTGCTCCGCGCCATCTTCGTACAGCTTGAAATCATTCTGCGTCAGCCCAGTCAATCCACGATTCGTGCTTCGGTCAATCACGCTCATGTTCACAGTCACAAGTTGCGTGTCCACACGAATCACGTCGCCCTCGTCAACCTCCTGCGGCGCGCCCGTGTCGTTCGCAGGCGTGCCCGCGCCGTGCGTCTGCTGGTTGCTTCCGATTAACTCAGGCGGGCGGCGCGTTTCCTGTGGCGGCGGAACTTGCGTCTGCGAAATTTGAGGCGCGGGCGATTGAGTAGGATTCTGAATCTGCGCGGCTGAATCTTGTACGTTCCCACTTGGCGCAACCCGTTCATTACGCGAAGGCGTCCCGGCGCCGGCGAGCACTATACGACCGAGCCGCGTGTTCAGGCGAACATTTTTTGTTCCCGCGCCGATGCGCGCCTGATACAGCCTTTCGGGAAAGCGGCTGCGCGCAGGAGAAGCAAGCTCAGAGGGCGATAGCGTAGATTCGATAGCGCGCGACAACGATTCCGCAGTGATGTTTGCATCGCTGGCTGTTGGAATCTCCGCGCGAATATCTCCAGAAACAGTCTGCGCATTTAGCTCGGCAGGCAATCCGTTTATTTCCACTTTGCCACTTACGGTTGAAACTTCTACGCGCGAGCGTTCGGGAATTTTTAGAATCAAGTTAATGCGCGCAAGTGTGCCCAATGGCGCGCGTGTGATGCTGACGTTGAGTTGCTGCTCTGTTCTTTGAATAACGACAGGAGAACGTACAGGCTGAGCGCCTTCAATCGTCGTAGAGATGGAAACGTACTGTTCGTCCCAGACCTCTATCTTCACATTGCCCCTGGAATTCTCAACGCGCAGCGCGCCCGTCGAAGGCAGATCAGCGCGTATGCCCTCATCAGAAGCAAGGCAAAAGGAGAAAGGTAAAAGGCAAAAAAGTGAGACCAACGCAACCGAGCACGCTTGTTTAATTCTTCCCAGTGCCCTAGCCATCTTCACTTTTACCTTTTTCCTTTTTCCTTTTACCTTTGACCGTCTTCGGGCGTGGCTCGAAGCAGTTCTGCGATTATCGCTTCCGCTGTTATGCCTTCGGCCTCTGCCCGGAAGTTGGGGAGGATGCGATGTCTCAGCACAGGATAAGCCATTGCGCGCACATCGTCGAAACCTACTGTGAATCGTCCTTCAAACAGTGCGCGAGCCTTTGCGCCGAGTATCAGAGCCTGACCCGCGCGCGGCCCTGCGCCCCAGCGAACGTTCTCGTTCGTGTAAGCAACTGCGTCCGAAGTTGAGGGGCGCGAAGCGCGCACCAGACGAGCCGCGAAATCAATGATGTTGGTGGCCGCTGGCACGTCGCGCACAACTTCCTGTATGCGCAGAAGCAAAGCCCCGTCCATAATGGGACGCACATCTGTCGTGCGGTTTGCAGTCGTCTGCGCAATGATCTCGCGCTCTTCATCAGCCGCAGGATAATCAATCACAACTTCAAAAAGAAAACGGTCTAGCTGCGCTTCTGGAAGATGATAAGTTCCCTCCTGTTCAATCGGGTTCTCAGTCGCCAGAACGAAGAAAGGTTCTTCGAGCGCGTAGCGCACGCCGCCCGCAGTGACCTGATGCTCTTGCATAGCTTCCAGAAGCGCTGCCTGAGTTTTGGGAGGAGAGCGGTTAATCTCGTCCGCCAGAACTATATTGGCGAAGATTGGGCCGGGTATGAAGCGCGCTTCGCGCCGTCCGGTCGTTCGGTCTTCTTCTATGACTTCAGTGCCGGTGATGTCCGATGGCATCAAATCGGGCGTGAACTGCACGCGGTTAAAACGAAGGCGCATTGCATCGGCCAGAGTCTTTACGAGAAGCGTTTTGGCAAGACCGGGGACGCCGCGAAGCAGACAGTGGCCGCCGACCGCAAGCCCTATCACAATCTGACGAACGACTTCGCGCTGGCCTATGATGACTTTAGAAACTTCGGTTTCGAGACGCGCGACCACCTCTTGCAGTGAATCAACAGTAGCCGCTTTCTCTTCTTCGTTCATCAACCGCATGGAAACTTTCCAGACCCCTACAGCTTTAACGCTCGATCATGTCTAGCATGGAATTATCGTCGCGTCGCGTAGTGGACGCAGAATTTCTTGTTGAATCCGACTCGCCCCCGAAATCTGCAAGGCGCAGCAGCAAGTTATTCTGGTTCGTGGCAAAGGGCAGAGCATCGTCCTTGTTGACCGCGCCTTCGCGAATCATGCGTTCAAGCACGCCGTCGAAAGTCTGCATGCCTTCCTGCTCACCCTGCTCCATTGCGTCCGTGAGCGACTTGCCTTCACTTTCGCCGCGCTCCATGTATTCGCGTGTGCGCGAAGTTGATTTCAAGATTTCTATGGCGGCGACTCGACCCTTGCGGTCTGCGCGCGGTATAAGTCGCTGCGAAACTATGTAGCGGAAAGATTCGGACAGACGACGACGAATTGACTGCTCCTCGTTTTTCGGAAAAACTCCTACGATGCGCTCTACGGATTTCGGGGCGTCAATCGTGTGAAGAGTTGAAAGAACCAGATGGCCTGTCTCCGCAGCTTCCAACGCAACTTCAATCGTCTCGCGGTCGCGCATCTCGCCCACGAGTATTACTTTCGGCGCTTGTCTGAGCGCCGCGCGCAAGGCTAAAGCAAAGTCAGGCGTGTCGGAATGAAGCTCGCGTTGGTGCACTGTAGAATTCTTGTGCTGGTGAAGGAATTCAATGGGGTCTTCGATGGTGACTATGTGATAAAACTTCGACTCGTTAATCAGATCAATGATGGCCGCAAGCGTTGAGGATTTGCCGCTGCCCGTTGGCCCTGTGACCAGAACGATTCCGTTCTTCAGTTCTATTATCTTTGCCAACTCCTGTGGCAGATTCAGTTCGCTAAAAAGCGGCGGGCGCTGCGGTATCACGCGCATCACTATGGCGTGCGTGCCGCGCTGCATGAAGATGTTCACGCGAAAGCGAGACATGCCGGGCGCGCTAAAGGAAAGGTCTGCCGAGCCGTTTCGATCAAGCTGCTCGACGGCGCGCTGGTGATTGCCAATGATTAATTTCGCAATCCCGGCTGTATGAGCGGGCGTCAGCTTCTCAAGGCCGGGCACTTCCACCGCCTGCAATTTCCCCATCAGTTCTACCTGCGGCGCGCGACCGGGCGAAAAGATAAGATCGCTAATGCGGTCGGACACACCTAGCATCCTTTGCAGCACGTTGATGAAATTGAGAGAGGCGTTACTTGCGGGCGGCGCGTTCTGCGCCACTGTCTGTTGCGAAGAATCCATAAGAACAGTGATGAGTGATGAGTGATGAGTGATAAGAGGAGAATGCTTTTCTCATCACTTATCACTCATCACTGCTTTTCAGTGTGTAAGGGCATAGACGACTATGTTGACGCCGAAGCGCGTGTTATCGCGGGAGAGAAAGCGCTTGTTGCCCCAGTCGTAGTTCCATTCGCAGCCGTAGTCTTTGTTCGAGTAGAGCACAGCTATGCGGTTGTCAATCTCTATGGCTTGAAGATACTCGTGCACCATGTCGTCGCCCCAGCCGTTCAACTCGTGCGAAGTGGCTGGCGGCCCGTCCGGGAATGAGAAGAACGAATTATAGAGAGGGTGGTTTTTAGGAAGTTTATGGAGCGCTTCCGATGGACGGTCTAGTACAGCGCGGATTTCAGTCTCAAAGGTCTTGGCGAACGTGCCGTCAACGTCGTGGTTACAATCGTCCACGAACATGAAGCCGCCGTTGCGCAAGTAGCGACGAAGATTCTCGCGCTCTGCATCTGTAAACCGTAGCATCTTGTTGCCCGTCAGATAAACGAACGGGTAATCGAAGAGCGCTGGCGACGAAACATCAACCACTCGCTCGTTTGGATCAACGCGTATGGAAGTGTACTGAACGAGAGAGTCAAGCAAGTTTGAGGGCATCTTTGGGTCTGCGTCCCAGTTGCCGGAAGAGTAGCGCAGGCGTGCGAAGCTAAAACCGCTCACTGCCGAGAGTGGGCGGCGTGCGCTCGATGCTGCAAGCGCGCTCACGCCTTTAGTCCCCCTCATCTGAGCGGCTGCGGTTGCGGCTGCCCCTGCTACCAACGTTTGTCGGACAAATTTGCGACGATTCATATTAATTCTCACCTCATTCTTAACGGCTTATTCGTTTTAGCCCGTGGAAAAGTTTCAGGAAACGTTCGTGAACAAAATTAAACCCGTCGGACTTACAACTGCAACACAATATCGTTACATCAAATAGGTTGCAAGTTTGGGATGCCCCGCGCGTTCTCTGGGGTGTCCCGAAAATTTCAGGGAAAGTGAGGCGCTTGTCTGTTATGGCAACCTACAGAGACCCGGTCAGATGCTTTGCACCGTTGGAAATCCTGGAGCGCCTGCTTGAGATTCGTGCCGAAGCGGGTCATACGCCCGCCCTCTTTCTCCTTTCGCCCGATGATCTGGCGGCCTCTCTGGACGCCTACGGTTTTGACGTTTACGCCTTCAATCAAATGGAGGCAGAGTTTCATTTCGGAGACTACCGCGCGCCGCTAGCTCCGGGCGGCGACCACGCGCACAATTCATTAACAGCGCATTAAAGAGGTAAATAGTTAATGGTAAATGGTGAATGGAAAAACCGCTTTCTTCCATTCACCATTTACTATTTACCATTCACCTAGTTCGCTTTTATGACAAAGAACGTTATGTCATCGGTCGCGCCCTGCCCGTCAGTCCAGTCGAGCATGTCGCGGTGTATGAAATCAATCAAGTCGCGCGACTTCAGATGACGCCCTTTCCTCACAGCTTCAGCCAACCGTTCGCGCCCATACTCTTCAGCCTTTGAATTTTCCGCTTCCGTCACTCCGTCCGTGTATAGCACGAGCGTCTGTCCCGGCTCTATGGAAAGATAGTATTCGTAGTAGCGCGTGTCCCTGAACATGCCTAGCGGCAGTCCGCCTCGCTCTATGAAACGAGCCTCGCCGTTTGCGTCCATCAGAAGTGGCGGGTTGTGCCCGGCGTTCGCGTAAGCAAGCGTTCTGTTAGAGGCGTCCAGAATTCCGTAAAAGGCCGTAACAAACTGGTTGCGCTCGATTGATTCCCAGAGCAGATAGTTCACCTTGGACATGGAGATGTGCGGCGCATAGCCTATGTGCGTCGCCGCGCGTATAGAAGCGCGCAAGAAAGCCATCAGCAATGCTGCGGGCACGCCTTTGCCAGACACATCCGCGATTACTAATCCGATCTGGTCATCGTAAATCCGCACCCAGTCGTAGTAATCGCCCGAAACCTCTTCGGTCGAGAAGTTGTAAGCCGAAATATCGAAGCCATCAAGATGCGGGTCGTCAGCGGGAAGCAGTTCCAACTGCACCTGGCGTGCTACCTCCAACTGCGCTTCCAATCGCCGCTTCTGCATCATCTGCTCGTGCAGCATCACCTTCTCAATGATGATAGCCACTTGAGACGCTAACAACATCAGCACTTCAAGATCGTCCGCGTCATATGCGTTTACTTGATCGCTCTCAAGATCGAAGACGCCTATGACCTCTTCGTTCGAGATAATCGGCGCGGTCATCTCCGAGCGGGTTTCGGGTCGCGCGTTGCAATAGCGCGAATCCTTCTGCACGTCCGGCGAGATTATAGGCTCGCCCGTGAGCGCCACGCGGCCAATGATTCCCTCGCCCATCTTAAGCCGCAGCGTCTTCAACTCCTCAATGTCGTACCCGCGCACGGCCTCGCCGTGAAAAATGGTCGTTTCGCTCGTAGCGCAGTCCGCGCTCTTGTCGCACTTGATGATATAGATGCCTGCGGCATCGTATGGAACGAGCGAGCCGAGCGTGTCCATCACTTGATTGAGGACTTCCTGCATATCAAGCGAGCGGCTGATTTTTTTAGTGATGTCCAGAAGCATCCGCAGCTTGTCAACGATTGACAACTCCGCAGCGTTCGGCATCACAGCTTCTTTTACGTTCTCTGCCATTTCTAAAATTTTCCAGCTTTAACTTCTTCAGAGCGCGAGGCGATTAACTCCTTACAGTAGATTATACCTGCAAGCGAGCCAAAGTATGAATCCATAAAGATATAAACGAACAATAGATGCCCCGCGTTTCAATAAAAGCAGTAACAAGTTGACGAGCAAAGAGCAAGAATAATTTTTAATCTTTAATTTTAAGATTTAAGTTTTCAGTATTAAGAAAGAAGCCAATCGCTTTTACTAAAAATCAGGAATTAAAGATTAAAAATTCTTGCTTGTCACTCGTCACTTGTCACTGTTCTATTGCGTCTTCGGTGAGCAGCGCGAATTCGAGCGAGGCGGAAGGGCGGTGTTGGAAAAAATCGTTAACGTCCGAAGGAAGCTGCAAGCGCGCCAATGCTATCCCACGCGCCGCGAACATCTCCTGATAGCGCGATGAGGCTCGCTCGCCAGCCGCGTCAGAATCGAGCGCGGCAACTATCTGGAAACGTGCCAGAGGCGCCAGCCACTCTTCTTTGAATCCGCTTGCTCCGACCAACCCCACGGCAGCAAACCCGTGCGTCATAAGCGTGAGCGTGTCTGTGAATCCTTCAACAAGATAGACCGTCTCGCCGCTAGGCAAATCCGTCAACTCGTCCGCGTTATAAAGCGAAGGGACGCTGCCGCGCATGTTATGCCAGCGCGGCTCGACGCCTGCGGCTGTCGTTCTAGCCTGCAAGTAACGTGGCTGGCCTTCGACGTAGAACGGAAAAAGAAGACGATGCTTGTAGAAAGTCAGGTGGGCTTTCATGTTGAAAAGCCCGCTTCGCTGCAATTCTTCGATGGAAAAATTTTCCAGCATACACCGCATCACGCGACGATAACTGCGGCGCGGGAAATAGACTATGCCTGCGCGCTCTATAGTCAGCGCATCAATCCCGCGCCGCGCAAGATAGTTCACTCCCTCCATCTGATTCTCTTCACGGCAAACTTCCAGAAACTTTCCGCACACAGCGCACATGCGCTCCGTGCTTAAAGGCTCAAGCTCTTTAGCCTGCTCAACATCCGGCTCAGCCTGAAGAGCAAGCCGCCCGTCATGCCTTCCTTTTCCGTCAACGCCAAGCTCGCGCGCGAGATCGCCGACAGCGCGCCCGAACGAAACCCCGTGCATCAACTCGTAGAAGCGAATCGCGTCGCCTCCCTCGTCGCGCGAGAAGCAATGAAACAGCCCGCGCTGAAGATCAATAGAGAGACTTGGACTTCCTTTGCCGCTGTGCGAGTGAGAAGGGATTGGACACTGCGCGTGAAATTTCTGGGATGAAGCGCGCGCAGCTTCCGGGCAGTAGCGCACGAAGAAGGAACGAAAATCCATGCGACCCTTCACACGGTCGCACAATTGGCGCAGCCCATCCGGCTTCCGACCACGTTCCTCCATATGATGAGAAGAATAGTTTAATCAGGCTTCTTCGTGAAAGCTCTGGCCGCTAGATTTCGGATAAACAATTTCAACGAAAGATTGAAGTGAAGTAAACGCTTAATTAGACGGAGCAAGCCCTACGAGCACGCACGGCGAGTTGTTCTCGTCGAACTGTTCACCCGTGATTGAGGAAACAATATCAACGAAAGCGTTACAGCTTCCCATTGATTCACCACCATTGGTCGTCTGAAATAGCTCTGCCGCCTCCGCTCCCGTACTTGATTCAGAGACGCTCCCGATGTAAATACTCTTCCCTCCGAAATGCAGCAGATGATACTGGGTCAATATCAGAAGGTTGCCATTAAATCCCATTGACGCGCCGCCGCCGACTTCAAACCTGCTGAACTTTTTAGGTTCAGGCGAAGGTCTCCATGAATAGGGATGTGACGTTGAAGGGAAGAATTTACTGACACTGGTTTTGATAAGCTCATTTGCGGTTTGCTCTTCGTCGGAAGCATTGGGCGTCACGGCAACGAAAAGCCCTTCTTTATACTTTCTATCGAACATAAAAATAGCATTCTCATTGTTCTGCGGAACAACCTTGTATCTCTCCGGTTGCTCAAATTTTATTCCGTTCAATGTAAGTAACGGACCATGCTTTTTATGCATGCCTGAAAATTGAGGCTTTATAGCTTGGGCGATTAACCCCGGAATCAACAGGATGATTAAAGCTAGAGCAGCTCCCTTAAAAATATCGCTTCTTCCTAACTTGCGAGCGAGTTTCATCTTCTGAATCACCCCATCAATTTTTTCTCATGCCATAACCGTTGCTCTGCTGCTCATAACGTCTAGCTATCTCCTCCGCATGGCGCTTTCTATACTCAGGCCATAGACGCGAGACTTTCATGCGGTATTCTACGAGTTCGCGGCTGACGTTGAAGTGGCGGGCTATCTCTGTTGAAGTTTTGTCTTGAAGCACGAAGCGGCGCAAGCTGGAGTAAGGAACAAGCGCGGCTGCTCCAACAGCATAAGCTGCCTCTTCATCTTCATCATTGTAATCGCGCGAGACAGTCTTGCCGTTACGATCTTCCGCAACGATGTGCAGGCGATTGGCCTTATGTCCAAGAAAGACGTGACAGACCTCTTCCATCAAGGTCGCGTTGTTGCGCGCTCTGCCATGTCGCGGGTTCAATATGACAAGACGCCACCCGTTAGGCAGAGGGCGCGAGGCAGTCCCGCCAGACCATGCGTCCGAACCGGAACCCAGAAGGTGCTCGCGCGTCTCTTCCGAAAGCCCGTTGATATGCTCGAAATCAATGACCATCAACTTCGCATAGAGCGCCAGCGCAAAAGGGTCTAGCGGCTCGTCGTCGCGCCGCAATCCCGCGAACTCCCTTAAACCCATTGCGCGCACTTCGTACTGCCTGCCCTTGAAACTCGGCGGCCAGATTATCTCTTCTCTCAAATGACTGCTCACGCTCTTGATTATAACCCGCAGAGCGGAAGCGCGTCGAAATCTAAGAATAATTTTTAATCTTTAATTCATAGTTTAATGGCGCGCCATTGATGGAATTTTCTGTCTATTGGTATTCTCTCTTTAACAAGCCATTAAATATTAGTTTCCTGAAGCCTGCGCGCACGAATCCCCCTTTGAAAGCTATTATGATGAATGCCATTTATTCACAGCGTTTCCTGATTACGTCATCTGCCATATTGATTCTGGCAGTGCTTCTCAGCTTTCATTCAGATTCGGTCTCCGCACGAAAGTCTGACAATGGTGCTACGACCAGCCCTCTCCTCGTCACGAAGACTAATGGCAAGATAGCTTTTTCAACCGCGCGCGACGGCAACTCCGAAATATATTCTATGAATGCGGACGGGAGCGTTCAGACCAGACTCACAAACAACGCAGCATTTGACGGAGACCCCGCATGGTCGCCCGACGGCACGCGCATAGCTTTCACTAGCACGCGCGACGGTAACGAAGAGATTTACGTGATGAATGCAGACGGGAGCAATCTGAAGCGACTTACAAACAACACTGCTCTTGACCGCACGCCCGCGTGGTCGCCTGACGGAGCACAGATTGCTTTCGCCAGTACGCGCGATTCAAGCAATTTCAATATCTTCGTGATGGATGCGGACGGCAGCCGCCAGACAGATATTTCCAATAGCACAGCAGCCGATTATCAAGAGCCTGACTGGTCGCCGGATGGTACGAAGATTGTTTGCAGTCAGGCGATTATTCAGAACGGGACGTTGGGCCTTTACGGAGTTCTGTTAATGAACGCCGATGGAAGCAATCAGACCAGACTCAGCAATGCTGGCAACAGAGACATCAATCCGCGCTGGTCGCCCGACGGAACACGTATAGTTTTCAGCAGCGACAGGTCTGGAAATCCAGGCGTCTTCGAAATATTCGTGATGACGGCTTCGGGCAGCAATCAAACCAGACTCACCAACAATTCCGGCGAGAACAGTCGCCCCTTCTGGTCGCCCGACGGAGCGCGTATAGCGTTTCAGAGCAACCAGAGATTCAGTTTCGACATTTACTTGATGAACACGGACGGCTCAGGCCAGACGAGAATCACAGGTGATTTTACAGATGAATTTCAGCCAGTATGGCAATCAGTCTCAACAACCACGACGAACCCTATTGACGATCCGCAACTCTTCGTGCGCCGACACTATCTGGATTTCCTCAACCGCGAACCTGACGCCGCAGGATTGGTCTACTGGACTGGACGAATCACAGAGTGCGGCTCGGACGCGGCCTGCATCACGCGCCGTCGCGCAGAAGTCTCCGCAGCATTCTTCATAGAAGCAGAGTTCCAGCAAACAGGCTTCTTCATCTACCGTCTCTACGCGGCATCCTTCTGCCGCCGTCCGACTTTCGCAGAATACACCGCAGACCGAAGCACGTTGATCGCAGGCGCGAATCTTGAAACCACCAAACAAGCTTTCACCCAAACGTTCGTACAGCGCACCGAGTTTATTCAAAAATACCCGCTCACCCTGAACGGCACAGCCTTCGTTGACGCACTGCTCGCAACCATACGAGGCTGCAACGGATTAGACCTCACGGCCAACCGCGCAAACCTTATAGCCGAATACAACAGCATCACCGACCAGACGCAGGCACGCGCCCGCGTCCTACGTCTCGTCGTGGATAACGCTGCCTATCAACAGGCCGAATTCAACAAAGCGTTCGTCCTCGCAGCCTACTTCGGATATTTAAGGCGTGACCCCGACGAAGCTGGCTATCAATTCTGGCTTGGCGTCCTGAACAACCGCATCCCCGGCAACTTCCTGGCAATGGTCTGCGCCTTCATCACCTCAGATGAATATCAACGAAGATTCAGCCCCGTCATCACACATTCCAACGCCGAGTGCAGATTTTAAGATAATGAAGGGCGGTCAGGTTTTTCGTTTAGCAATATTCGCAATCAAGTAGCTTGAAAGTGTATTCAGTAAGCGATTGTGTCGCCGTCGTGAGATTGTGCCGATTGAACCGATGACGTATTTCTTGGGCACTAACGCAAGAAAGCCTAGCCGTATTAGTGATTCAGAAACTAATCCGCTTGATGCAAAGTCGGCGTCAGCAGGTGAGATAATCTCATCGAAATTTTTCACCTGCTGGTGAAGCCGTGTGCTGATTCCACAGACGAGCAGATCGCTATAAGGAGGCATCTCGCGCAAGACAACTGCCGGACGATTCTTTATTGCTCCATTTGCCTGCGGAATCGGCGTGAGGATTACGTCACCTTCCTTCATAGTCGGGGTTCGGTTCCTTGATTAAATCGAGAGAGTATTCAGGCTCGTCATCGCCGTAAGCATTTGCCAAGCCCATTTGCGACAGAATGTAAAAGTCGTGATTCTCCGAAGCGTCGGTGATTCCAGAATCTTTAATAGGGTTACTACCAAGCCCTAAGATCGGGTCATCAGTCAACGGCACAATAACAATTAATCCATTCTGTTTCCGAATATCAACTACTTTAATTCCCTTCAATAATTTCTTGGGAACTAACACCCCTTCTTTAGTCACTTTGACTTTCATAACAACCTCCATTCGGCATAACGCCCGAAATAACCGGGCGCGCAAATAGCGCCAACAAGGCCAAGTCTAGCATGAAAGGCAAGCTAACTCGCGCTCTGGTTGAATGAGTTGTTAGACGCGGCGTGGCGAACCATACAACATTGATAGAATCTTGTACGTAGATAGAATTACCCTTCTTGCATCTCCACGATAAGGTTCAATGTGATAATGTTTTGAACTGAAAATCTCAATGCCACGCTCTGCCCCGCCGCTAATTGCCAAGTCTGGATCAGAATGCTCAAGAAGCGCATGAGCGCGATTATTTCTCGGCTCAAGCATAGATTGAGCAAGATCAAGTACGCCCTGTGAGACTATTCCTCTGCACTCGCGGATGCATCTTCCAAGAGTCCAATGTGAGCCTGATGGTAATGTTCCATTTGCCTCTTCATATTCAAGCTTAAGACATCGCTCAACTATTGCTCCGCACGTCAATATGCAAGATTGGAATTCTCCGAATATGTAACACTCGGCGGCTTCGCACCAAAGCATGATTATTGACCATTGCAGAGCATCTTTAGAATCATCGTTATCAAGAGAGCGTTTCAAGCCAGGAAATTCTTTCAGTGAAGCCCCGCCCCCTGATTGAGCAAACTCTGATAATTCTTTCAGATTCTCAATCTGTCGAGCCTTTCTCCACTCAAATCTTTCCTCAAACTCCTGCTCATGTCCTCTGCTTGTTTCATTTTCCATAATAGTCCTATCCACGAATCAGGTTAAAGCGTCTAACAATGAATTAGGCGCTCAACCCACCTTGAGTCGAGCGCCCCTCGTAAACTTTCCCGAAAAATTTGTTTCGCTTACTTTCTATTCTTGCGCCCGCGCGGCTCCTGACCGGGGTGGCTGAACTGCGCGTAGGCTACGCGGAACAGTTCGGAGAGAGCTTTGGCTGTGTCGGGCGTGAGATTGCGGTCGGCGCGAAGGTGCGCTTCTACTATCTCGGGCATGGATTCCTGGGGGAAATAGACTACGGCGCGAGACTCTTCGCTGCCTGCATCGTGACGGCCCATCACGCGCTCCATAGGCATGTTGAGCCATTCGGTCAAGCGCGCTATGTTGTCTGCGTCGGGCTTGCCCGTGCCGTTCTCTATGCGCGATAGGGTCGAGGCCGAAACGCCCGTTTCATCCGCTACGTCGCGCAGGCTCAATCCCTGCTCCTCGCGCTTGCGGCGTATAGCCCTTCCAAGCTCAATCGTGTTCACCAGACTCTTCTCAGTGTGCGCCATAATTGGCCTCCTTTCGGGCGATTTTCAGCCATTTTTGGCTAAAAGCGCCCATTCAACGCCTAGAACATACCACAAGAAAATTTTAGATGCAAGACTTTGTTTTATGCTTGCAACAAACCGGGAACCGTGATACACTGTTTCACGTATGAAACAGTGGGATTTTAAAGCCTGTGACATACAGTGAAAATCGGGGGCAAAAACGGTGAGCGATTTTATCTGGGAAACATTCGACAGCCTGTTCAAGACGGTGCACCGGCAGGGTCGGCGCGTGGAGGAATTGGAAGCACGAATCGCAGACCTTGAGGAGCGATTGAAAGAGCGCAACGAGCGCCGAGAGAAGATTTCCGGGAAACAGACGGTTGAAATGCCCGCCGAGCGTGCTGCCTGAAAAAGTTTTGGAGGACAAACGGATGTCAGCGAACTTAGCTACGAACAGAAAAGATGTTATGCGCGACAAGCGTGCGCAAGGGATAGCCGCTATGGGATTGGTTACGCGCGAAGGCGACCGATTCAGAGTTGCCACGCCGACCTTGCGTGGTCGCAAGACTAGCTACGAAGTCTGGCGCGACCAGGCGGGAAAAGTTCGCTGCTCTTGTCTGGAGTTTGACGAGCAGGTCTCGCAAGACCCGACTTTTCGTTGCGAGCACATTTTAGCTGTAAAGCATTCGCTTCTGACCAAAAATTCAGAGGCGGTATCGAAGCAGCAGCCAGCGTCGCAGAGGGCGGCGAACGCGACCGTCGCAAGCACAAAAGCTGCTGTGCCCACTAACAACACAAACGCAGTCGAGGAGCGTGAAGAGCAGAAGGCCGAGAAGCATGAAGCAGCGCGCTCCGAACGAGAGCAGAACGTGGCTGAAGAAGAGAAGGAAGCGGTTGCCGCTCCTGAAATCTCCAAAGTCCGTTCGCTTGCGAAGACAAGAAACACAGAGGAGCATGAAATGAAAAGAGATAAAGCTTTAGCAATTCAGAATGAAACGGAAGAGACGCGCATGGCCGAGCCTGTGGCATCGGTCGTCCCGCTAGCCTTCACAAACACCTTGCGCGCACTCAAGCAGCAGGTTGACCCAAGCGTCATTAAGAGCCGCGAGGGCTGGAAAGATCGTCAGGGAAACACGCACATGGTTGATTATGTAGAGTGGCACGCGGTCGCAGACATTCTTGACCGCATTGCGCCGACATGGTCGCACGCAGTCCGCGCGGTCACGCAGATAGGCGACATGGTCGCAGTGACCGCAGCCATCACGATTGACGGCGTGACGCGCGAAGGCGTCGGAACAGGCACAGCCGATTCCGAGATGGGAATCAAGAAAGCAGAGCACGATGCATTGAAGCGCGCCGCAGTGAAATTCGGCATCGCCCGAGAACTTTACCAGCGCGAGTCAGAAGTGATTGAGAAGGAAGGCGCAGCCGAACAGCACGAGTTTCCGCGCGACCCGCTTGCGAAATCCATGAGTGATCTGGTCACGCCGAAGCAGCTCGGCATGATTCGCGCCATAGGACGCGAGATAGGCGTTGACGTTGAAGAGGAGTGCCAGCAGGTTCTACGTTGCAAGACTGAGGAACTCTCTAAGCGCGCTGCCTCCAGCTTCATTGACCACCTGAAGAATCTTCAATCGGAAGCCGGTGGCAATCAGATGCGTCGCGCGAGCTAGTTGAGAGCGACGCGGAGACACGGAGACGCGGCGACCGAGGAGAGAAAAAAATCGAGTCTAAGCTCTCTCTTTTTCGCCGTGTCCCCGCGTCTCCCCTTCTCCGCGTCTCAAAGGGGGTTTAGAGATGATGACACAAGGGTTAATTGAAGAGATGAGGCCCGTAGCGCTCGAACTAGATTATGCGGACGAAGCGCAGGTGGCCGAAAAGGAGCGGACAAGTGAGTCCGTTCACGAACGGGAAAGACACACTAAGAAGGATCAGATCATTGCTCTTTACGAGAGCGGCGTAACGGACGTTGCGCAGATCGTTCGCAGAGTAAAGGCGCGACCCAGCTATGTCGCGCAGGTTCTTCAGAGCGAAGGTCTGATTTCGGGTTACTTCGATCTTTACACTACGACCGCACGCGAGCAGAACGTTTACACGCGCTTCTTTCGCAACGTGCTGGCGTTTCGTGACGTAGAGGCTGCACGCGAGAGTGTGCAGAAGATTGATCGCCTTTACAACTACTTCGAGCGACTGGGCGACCGCGCAGGGCAACACCAGGCTATGGTGCTCGCGCTCACAGGAAAGAACCGCGCCCGTTGGAGCGGCAAGATGGAAGAGGCGCAAATTTTCAGTGAATGGCTCGCAGCGCACTAAGAGCCGAGTAAATTTTTAGAAGGAACACAACCGGAAGTCCCTCACCCTCGCAGAGGGAAGAACGAGCAAAGGGTGGGTTGAAAGGTGAGTTTGCTGTTTAAGGCAGTACGGCTCACCTTTCTTTTTGGTGATAAGAGATAAGAACAGTTTTTAGTTTTCAGTTTTCAGTTAAAAGCATGTCGCTCTTCTTTCTGAAAACTGAAAACTAAAAACTGAAAACTGCTTTTAAGCGTTCCACCTAACTTCCGAAATCAGAGGTGAGATTATGTTCAAGCATGTGGACTACATCATGGTCGTGGTCTCTGACATGAATCGCTCGGTTGAGTTTTACAGGGACAGGCTAGGGTTCGAGTTGAAAATCGAGACGCCGGATTGGACAGAGTTCAAGACGGGCGAGACTACGCTGGCGCTGCACGGCGGAGGCGTGCCGCAAACTCTTGCGAAGGCAGATCGGAACGGCACGAAATACGCTGGCACAAGTTCAATTGGCTTTAGCGTTGAAGACCTTGAGAAGACTTATACGGAGCTTCAAGCGCGCGGCGTACAGTTTGTCATGCCACCAGCCGAGCAGAAAGGCGAAGGAATAAAGCTCGCCGTTTGTCTGGACCCCGACGGGCTGCCCATAGCTTTCGCTCAAACCATTAATCGCTGATCGAAATCGAACGAAGAGGCGCTACAGCATTTTTCGCTCCCTTCGTTTTGAAATTAAGAGACTGTTTCAAACCGTCGCAATCGCTCAACCCTTTGCGAGCTTAAGTATTTCCCTTTGCGCCTTTGCGAGAAACTGCAATTCTATTCACTCTTAAGATTCATGTGAATTGATGGTTCACGCAAAGGCGCAAAGATAAAAGATAAGCTCGCTAAGAGGATTTTTAATCGCGCTCTAACTCCCTCGCAAAATTTTCACCTCGCTCGCAGGAGAGTGCGAAGAGACAAACAGCTTCGCACTTGACTATCACTTTTCAAAAAGGAGCAGAAACAATGAGGAAATTTTTGAGCATCGCAATCGCGCTGGTGATCGTAATAGGTGGCTTGAGCCTTTTTGCTGTACGCCGCGCTGCTGCCGACCCATCACAACAGGACATAGCGAGCCAGATAATCGCGCGCGAGAGGGCTGCTGTCGCGGCGTGGCAGAATAAGAACAAGGCTTTCTGGACAGACTACCTGACGGACGACGCGACATCCTTCGCCGCGCAAAGCCCTTACCTCGAAACCGATCCGAAGACCAATTTCATTCCGAAGTTCGACCAGTACGCAGAGCAGTTCAAGATCATGGACTGGGAGATGTACAACCCGCGCGTACAAGTCTACGGCGACACGGCTGTACTCACTTACAACGAAGGCGCGACCGTTAACTTCGGCGGGCGCGTACTGAACTACACCGGCAAAGTCACGACAGTTTACGTCAAGCAGGGCAACACATGGCGCGCGGTTCACCAGCACGAATCAATGAACCCCGGCGCGCAGTAAAAGGAAAAAGGTAAAAGGCAAAAGGGATAAGGATGAAGAGAGAGCTATTACTCTTTCTCTAAATCTGTAAAAGTGGTTTTCGGCCTTCCTTTTTCCTTTTGCCTTTTGCCTTCGTTATAATAGGCAGACAAGCTTCATGAAAAATTATTGAGCAAGGGAGTGTAGGTATGCCTGACATTAACCAGGATTTGCACGGGAACGTGCCGGACAAGTCTGCGGTCGCGCTGCTTCTGATTGATGTTATCAACGACCTTGAGTTCGAGGAGGGTCGGCAGCTTCTTGAAAGCGCGCTGCCGATGGCTCGAAAGATAGCCGAATTGAAGAAGCGCGCGCGCGCAGTGGGCGTGCCTACCATTTACGTCAACGACAACTTCGGCAGATGGCAGTCGGATTTCAGCAAGATTCTTGCGCACTGCCTTGAAGACGATGTCATAGGGAAACCGATTGCGGAGATTTTAGAGCCGGAAAGAGACGACTACTTCGTTTTGAAGCCAAAGCATTCAGGCTTCTTCTCGACTACGCTGGACATACTGCTCGAATACCTGGAAGCCAAGACGCTCATCCTCACAGGGATTGCCGGAAATATCTGCGTTCTGTTCACGGCCAACGATGCCTACATGCGCGACTTCCGCATATACGTTCCATCGGACTGCACAGCATCGAACACAATGGAAGATAACGAGCACGCCCTTCAAATAATGGAGCAAGTTCTGAAGGCAGACACCACACCTTCGACCGAGCTTGATTTCGAGGCTATTAAAAGTGATGCTGAACGAAAACCGGAAGAGGATAGAAAGCCTGAGCCTCAAACGCCCCAATTTGCGCGGAAAGAAGCGCGCAGCTAAAGTTCAACCGTTTCAAAGATAAAGCCCATAGCCAGAACAGGAGCGAATAAAATATCCACTAAACCACACGAAGCAACACGAATTTCACGTGGCTCGTTTCGTGTTACTTCGTGTGGTTTAGTGGATAATTCTCTTTCGTCTTTCTCTCTTACGTCGAACTCACGTTAAGTTGCTCGTCTTTACTGCTGCGCTCTTCTGCTCAAAGACCTCATGGCAAGCTCACGCGCGCGAGGCAGCACTTCTACGGCCTTAGCAACTTGCGGGTCATCGTTGAGCAGCACGCGGTTGGCTACGACTGTGCCGTAGGCAGCCGTGATGACGTTGTAGCGCAACTGCACTTCAATGTACTGGCGATTGCGATCAAGATAAGGCGCAAGTTGTGCCCACGAACTATCTCTGGCGACGAACTCCTGAAAAGCTTTGTATACAGCATCGTTGATAGTGTAATCGCTCGACTGAAGCTGATGATTGAATTCAATCGGACGCTGAATCTTGTAAGCGTCAAGGCCGGAGATGCGTCCCTGCACCAACTCGCGCGTGAAGAAAAAGATTGGATCACGCAGCTTTATTTGCACGCCGTTAATTTGCTGCGGCTTCACAGCCTCATCCGGCGTTATGCCGCCGCCGCCGTAAACCGTGCGCCCCAGATCGGTGTGACTCTCAGCCCCAGCCGGTTTCTGGCCTGTCTGCTGTTGCTGCTCAGAACGAAGCGAGCCGCCCTGCGTGTAATAGTTATAAAAACCTTCGTTCGTGTAGTCGCGCTGGATCAAGCGACCCGACGGCGTGTAATACTTTGCGGAAGTCAGTGTGAGGCCAGCGCCGTATTCGAGCGGCCAGATTCCCTGCACCAATCCTTTGCCGAAACTTGTTTGGCCCACGATGAGCGCGCGGTCGTGATCCTGCATCGCGCCGGAAACGATTTCAGACGCGGAAGCGGTGTCTTCGTTAATCAGAATCACTAGCGGCGTTTGATCCGGCGCGCCGGTCTCGTTCGTCGCGCGATAAACTTTCTGCTCGTTGCGCCCTTTCTGCGTCAATATAATCTGGTCGCGTTGAAGAAACTGATCGGCGACGCGCACGGCCTCTTCAAGAAAGCCACCGGGGTTCTCGCGCAAATCAAGCACGAGCGAAGTCATGCCCTTTCTGTGAAGCTGCTCGAGGCTGGACTGAAGCTCGTCCGCAGTGTCGAAGTTAAAACCGCGCGTCATATCAATGTAGCCGACGCCTGGACGAATCATGTAAGCGTCAGGAACGGAAGGCTGCGACACAGCATCGCGCGTAATCTCTACGTTCTCGACGCGTCCAGTCGCGGCGTGCTCAATCGCCAGACGAACCTTTGTCCCGCGCGGGCCGCGAATCTTGTCGCGTACTTCCGCAGTGGTCTTGCCGCGCATTGATTCACCGTTGACTTCGCGTATCACGTCTCCAAAGCGCAGGCCAGCCTTAAACGCAGGCGTGCCCTCGAATGTGGTGACGATGTATGTCTCCGTATCATCGCCGCGCGTCTGCGTGCCAATCTGCGCGCCTATGCCGTAGTATTCGGAGCGCTGGTCTGCGCGAAGTTCCTCGAACTCCTGCGGGTCGTAATAGTTCGAGTGCGGGTCTAGCGTGCGCAGCATTCCAATAATCGAAGACTTGAATACGTCGTTGTAATTGAGGCGATTGCCGTCAACGTAGTTATCCTGAATGACAGTGAGCGCTTCGGAAAAATCCTGCTCTATCTGCGCGCTCAAGTTCGACATGGTGCGAGCACGATTAGTGCGACGCGTGGGCGAACTGATGCCCGCAGGCTCGTTCGGGGACTTGCGAACGGGTGGCGACTGCCTGCCCTGCTGTGCGAATACGAAAGCCGGGAGTGCGATTGAGAGACAGAGGAGAGCAATGAGCGCGAGCGAAATTCTGTTCTTCACAACTATGAACCTCTGAAGATAAGACCGATGAATCAAAAAGATTGACCAACACGACTCAGGATTTTCGCCAATTTGCCGTGTTCCGAATAGTAACGGATGCCGCGCAGGCGGGCAAGGTTGCAAAGAAAGTAAAAAGTCAAAAGGTAAAAGGCAAAAGTGAAGAAGGTTGAATCCCTTCCTAACTTTTGCCTTTTTACTTTTACCTTTTGACTTCCTTCATCCTTTTTGTACTGCTGGCATTCGTCCCATCATGGGCGGCATTGCGGGGGGCTTGGGCTGGCGCGTGCGCAGGAGCGCGGGGTCAACGTTCTTGAGTTCGAAGAGAGTTTTGTAGAGACCTTCGCGCGCTATCAACTGGTCGTGTGTTCCTTCGTCAACCACTTTTCCTTGATTGAGCACGAGTATGCGGTCGGCTACAGAGGCTACGAAGTTGAGGTCGTGGCTGATGACCAGACAGGTCTTGCGGTTTTCGGGTTTCTGCGCGTACTCGCGTATGACGCTTATCAGGCGATTGCGCTGGTCTGCGTCCAGATTTTCCGTAGGCTCGTCTAGCAATAGAATCTCAGGCTCTCTCAACAGGCATCGCGCCAAAGCTATGAGCCGTTTTTGTCCGCCTGAAGGAACAGAAACGTCAACGATGGTGTCGTAACCTTTCGGCATTCTTTCCGGGTCAACAATCACGTCGTGTATGTGCGCCTGCTTGCACGCCGCTTCGATTTCATCATCGCTTGCGCCCTCTTTTCCCAATCGGATGTTTTCACGAATTGTGTCTTTAAGGAAGAAAGGAAACTGCGAGAGCTTCGAGACCTGCTCGCGCAGTGAATTCAAAGTCACTTCGGAGATGTCCTGACCTTCCAAAATTATTCGCCCGCTTTCAGGATCAAGAAAGCGCAGTATCAAATTCATTACGGTGGTCTTGCCGCACCCGATTGGCCCTACGAAGGCTATGGTCTCGCCCTCTTTGATCTTGAAAGATATGCCGTTCAGAATTTTCTGCGTGGGCGAATAGCCAAAGACTATGTTATCGAAAGCGATGTCGCCATGAATCTCGCCCATGTCGCGCGCGTCGGGCTTTTCTACAACGCTAGGTTTTGTATCAAGCAACTCATAAGTCGCAACCACATTCGGCACAAGCGATTGGTACATAGTATAAGTTGCAATCAATCTCTGCACGACGCCGAACATCTGCGGCGTCATCTGCACGAACGCTATGATGGCGGCGAGCGTCAATCCGAAATTCGAGTGGTAGATGATGCCTACGACGAGGACTAGCACGCTGCTCAAGGCTATGAAAATTTGCGAGCCGCTGTTGCTGAAACCCATCCAGGCCATCATCCCTACGCTGTGTTTGGCTGCTTCGCGCGACGCCACGCGGAATCTCTCGCTGCGCTTCTGTTGCGCGTTGAAGACCTGTATATCTGAAATCCCGCTTATAGTCTCTTCCAGTTCCCCGCCAAGCTCGCGACCGCTCATAGCCATGCCCTTCGCTGCCTGCTGCATGCGGCTGCTTGTGTAACGAAACATCAGCAGCACGAACGGCGCGAGCGCGAACGCAACCAGCGTCATCTGCCAACTGAGCAGGAAGAAATAGGCTAGCACGACCACCAGCACCACAACATCAACGAGCGGGTAGAGCATAGCCTGCGTCAACAACCTCTGCACACCCTGCGCTTCGGACAGCACGCGCTGCATGAGCGCGCCCGTCTGTCCGCCAGTGAAAAAGTCCAGCGAGAGCGATTGAAGATGATCGTAAAGATTCTGTCGTAAGCTGGTGAGCAGACGCTCTTCCAGGTGCGCGACGACCCACGAGCGCAAGAATGCAAGCATCTGCGAAAGGACAAGCGCGGCGGCCCAGATAATTAGAACTGTACGCAATGACAGAGGCGCGGCTATCCATCCAAGTCCGTGCTGTTGAAGCCAGACCGGATCGGCTTTGCCAAACAACGGCGCGGACAAATCCCATATGCTCCCGGTCGCAGCCGGAGCGCGCCCGCCCGCCAGCCCCGCAGGTCTTCCCGCTAGCGGGCCTAGAATCTGAAAGATTGCCGCGAAGGTCACGCTGACGACGAAAGGCGCTAGGGTGACCAGAAGCGATAGAAACATGGCGAGCGCAGTCAAACTCTTCTGCGCTCCCAAAAGCCTGAGCGCACGACCCAGGTAGGGGCGCGCGCTCATACGCCCGGCTGGCATACCGGGCCTGCCCTGTAAACCCGCAGGACGAAACTGCCCCGCAGGCGGTGCTGGCATACTAGACATATGATTAAGGGATGAGGGCGAAGGGATGAGGGATGAAAGAAGGACAAAGGGATGAAGGATGAAAGAGTAATTGATAGATTGGTTCATTTACTCATTGAATCAATGAACCAATGAGTCAATGAATCAATCCTTCTTATTCATCCCTCATCCCTCATCCCTCATCCTTTCTTTTAGCAGTACCACCAAACGTAAACGCAGTTGCCGTAGCCGTCGCATTCCCATGCGTAGCAAACGTCCTGGTTGCTGTAAGCCTGAACGTCGCCGCTTGTCGAACCTGCTTTGGCTACCGCCTGCGCGTCCTCGCGCGAGCGATCCTGCTTCTGCGGGAACATCTCGGCTAACCTGTCCGAGGGGATTTTGTACTGGTCGAGTTCCGAATCGGGGATGTCGTAAAGCGTAACATTCTCGCCGTCGGGTTTGCTCACTATAGCCATAGTTTTCTTCTCTCCTTTTGAATTGTTGAAGCTTCAGTTAGCACAACTGACATACGCCCTGACGTTATAGCCGGACGACTTTTGCAGAATTAGAACGGAAGAGCTTCAATAGCGACCGCGATTAAATAGCAGTCGCTGGAAATTTGCAAGTGTCCGGGCGCGTGATTGGCGAAATTTTCCTACGAAGTAGCAGAGGCAGCAAGCGCTTCGTCTTCCGTATCGAACACCTCAAATGCCTTCAGTATGTTCGTCATCTTCATCAACCCACGAATCTGCTGCGGCACACCGGCGAGCCGAACTGTGCCATCGTGTCGCGTAGCCGTGACCAGACAAGTGACAAGTTCGCCAAGACCGCTGCTGTCCACGCGCGTCGTTTTGGAGAGGTTGATTACAACCGTGCGCCGCCCCGCCGCGACCGCAGAGCGCACCTTTTCCAGCAGCGTCTCCGTACCGCTTGCCACAGTCAATTCACCCACAACGTCAATAACAACGCCGCCATTCTTCTCTCTCTCGACCAGATCAAGTTTTTTTGTTGACATAATTTCCGCGCTTCAGGATTTGAATTCAAGAGACCTTCTGATTTTCAAACATAGATACGAAAGATGGATGCCAAACGGTTTCAAGCCGCGCACTATACCCGAATTTTCGCGCTATTTGAAGACAATTGCATGAGACGCGGGGACACGGTGAAAGAAGAAAGTAAAAAGGTAAAAGGTAAAAGGCAAAAGTAAGGATGAAACCGGATTTAATAAAAAGATTGGCTTCCCCTAACTTTTTACTTTTACCTTTTGCCTTCTTCGCCCACGTCTCCGCGTCTCCGTGTCCCCGCGTCCCAGCCCCTTCGCTTGACCATTCTTCCAGCGCGTCCGTAGAATGCTTGTAAGTTCCCTTTGCACGAAAAAATTTACCAACGTGCCAGCGCTCTCCATGCGCTTTAAGGCACGCCGACCCGGAAAGGAGTTCGACTAAAGATGAGCAGTCCCTACGATCCCCAGCGCGAAACACCGCCGCAGGAAGAGCCTATTGACGACCTTATGATACGCGACGACGAGGCGGAGCATGAGGATGCAGGCCATAAAACGGCTTCTACCGTGCGCGAGATTGCCTCGCGCATACCAGAATCATTGAGCGCAATCGGGCGCGACATCAGCCGCACGATTGAGCGCGCAATCTCTGCGAAGGACGATTACGTTGTCGCAGTCAAAGTTTCTGAAGATGCGCAGGATAAGCTGGAACAACTGGTGCAGGCCGGAGTCTTCCGCAGCCGCGCCGAAGCGGCAGCTTTTTTGATAGACGAAGGAATTAAAACGCAATCGGCGCTCTTCGACCGCGTCCAACAGAAGCTATCTGAGATCGAGCGCCTGCGCGCAGAGCTTCGCGGGATGATTGGCAAAGAAGATGAGAAGTCTGGAGTCTAGAGCCAAGCGGATTTTAGATTTTGGATTTTGGATTTTGGATTGGAATGATGAATCAAGCGTGAAGTTAAAACTCACGCTTGAGAGTCTCTCAACCAATTAATCCAAAATCGGCAATCTAAAATCCAAAATCAGTCTAAAGGGGTCAAACGTGTCACAAACTTTTCAGCTTCCGCAGGTCTCTATCAAACAATTCCAGTTGCAGAACGGCCTTCGTGTAGTCATGAGCGAAGACCATTCTGTGCCCGTCGTTTCCGTCGCCGTTTACTACAACACAGGCTCGCGCAACGAACGCCCAGGGCGCACAGGCTTCGCGCATCTGTTCGAGCACATGATGTTTCAGGGTTCGGAGAATGTGCCCAAGGCTGGACATTTTCAATTCATCTCGAACGCTGGCGGCACTATGAACGGTACGACTTCGAGCGAGCGCACAAACTATTTCCAGACACTTCCGGCCAATCAACTGCCGCTCGCGCTCTGGCTCGAATCCGACCGCATGCGCTCGTTGAAAGTCACGCAGGAGAACCTTGACAACCAGCGCGAGGCTGTCAAAGAGGAGAAGCGGCTGCGCATTGACAACCAGCCTTACGTGCCCGCGTTCCTTCGCATTGATGAACTGATTTTCAAGAACCCTGCTAACGCTCACTCGACCATAGGCTCTATGGAAGATTTGGACGAGGCGACTGTCACGGATGTGCAGGAGTTTTTCCGTATCTATTACGCGCCGAACAACGCCGTGCTGACAATCGTAGGCGACTTTGACCCTGTGGACGCTCGCGCTCTCGTCGAAAGATATTTCGCAACCATCCCGCGACAGCAAGACCCGCCCGGGGTTGACGTGAGCGAGCCAACAGAAGTCGCGCAACGCGAGGACACTTACAATGATCCGCACGCGCCCGCTCCGGCTTTTGTAATCGGATGGAAATTGCCGCCGCGCCGCACACAGGATTTCTATCCGCTCTCGCTCGCATTCGATCTTCTGGTAGAAGGCGAAAGCTCGCGCCTCTATCAAAAATTGGTGAAGGGCGAAGAGAGTGTGGTTCAGATTCAGGGCGGCATTGACGAGCGACGCGGGCCTAGCGCTGGTTTTATCTTCGCGCTTCCCAAACCGGGCACGGATGTGGCGCAGATTCGTCAGGCGATTATGACTGAAATTAAGAGGCTCGCAACCGAAGGCCCGTCGGCTGAAGAGATGGAGAAGCTGCGCAACAATCTTCTGAACGACTCTGTGCGCAGCCGACAGTCTTCGCTCTTCCGCGCTCAGCAGATTTCAGAGTACGCGCTTTATGACAACGACCCTACGCTATTCAACACAGAACTTGATCATTACCTTAACGCCGTCGCGCCGGAGATAAGAGACGCAGCCGCGCGCTATCTCAATACAGACAACCGCGTGGTGCTGGACATTGTTCCCGCTCACGCCGCAAGCGAGGGCGAAAACGGCGAAGCGCAACCAGCAAGCCCTCCGTCTTCAACGCAGCCCGCAGGCTCGAATCAGCCGGGAGCGCCGCCGCCAACAGTTCCTCAAAGGCCGCCCGCGCAGCCACAGCAGCCTACGCAACCGCCAACGACTCCGTTGCAACCGCAGCCCCCAAGACCAGAGCAGCCGCAACAGCCCGCTGATCCGCCGAGCCAGACTCAGCCCGGCACGCAACCGTCCGGTACGTGAGCGCGCAGGAGTTTCCCCAAAGATGCCCCACGTTTCAGAAAAATTGTTTCGCGCCAGAGCGCTCGCGGCCTGTGCGCTTCTGCTTCCCATTTTCATGCAAAATGTTTCGGCTCAAACCATGACACAAACTCAAACAGAAGATTTCCGACGCCCCGCGCCACAACCTCTGCCGACGAAGCCGCTCAACATACCGACGCCGTTTGAGACCAGCTTATCAAACGGCCTTCGCGTCGTCGTAGTTGAAGATCACCGCCTGCCTCTGGTCAGTTTCAGACTCGCGTTCCGAACCGGAAACTCAAACGATCCGGGCAACCTGAACGGCCTGACTTCTATTATGACAGGGCTTCTGACTGAAGGGACGGAGCATCGCAACAGCAAGCAACTAGCCGACGAGGTTGCGCGAATCGGTGCGACGCTCACAGCAGGCGCGAGCGCGGATTACACTACGGTCGCAGCGAGCGCGCTTGCAAACTTTTCCGGCGAGATACTTGACTTGCTCGCAGACGTTACGCTCCATCCTTCGTTTCCCGAAAACGAATTGGAGCTTGTGAAGCAGAACACCAAGCAGGTCATCTTGCAGCAACACGCGCAGCCATCGTTTCTCGCCAACGAACGTCTCTCGCAGATTATCTTCGGCCAGCATCCATACGCGCACATAGCGCCTACGAATGAATCCGTTGACGCAATCTCGCGCGCAAGCCTTATGAGCTTTCATCGTCTGACGTTCGTGCCCAACAACGCCGTGCTCATCGTCGTGGGTGACGTTCAGCACGAAGCGATTGTGCGCCGCGTGGGCGAACTGTTCGGAGCTTGGGCCAAGGGGCAAACGGTCGCGCAGAACTTCCCCGCCCTGCCCGCGCGAACGGAGCGCGCCGCATACATTGTTGACCGCCCAGGCTCTGCTCAATCGAACATTGTTATCGCTAATACATCTATCACGCGCACGAACCCGGACTATTTTCCCATGCTCGTCATGCACCAGGTTCTAGGCGCTAGCGCTTCGTCGCGCCTCTTTATGAATCTGCGCGAGGCGAAGGGTTACACCTACGGCGCTTACTCGAATCTGGACGCGCGACGCAGCGCAGGAACTTTCCGCGAGACAGCCGAAGTGCGAACGCCTGTGACGGGCGCATCGCTCAAAGAGTTCTTCTACGAACTCGACCGCATACGCAACGACGCAGTGCCGCAGGAAGAGATTGATAATGCGAAGGCTTATCTAACAGGAGTTTTTCCTATCAGGATAGAGACGCAGGAAGGGTTGATTGACCAGTTAGTGCAGATAAAAATGTTAGACTTGCCCGCAGACTTCCTTCAGACCTACCGCGAGCGAGTCAGCGCAGTCACAGCCGCAGACATTCAACGCGTCGCGCGCCAGTACGTTCAGCCAGACCGCGTTGCCATAGTCATAGTAGGCGACGCTGCGACCATAATGGATCAGGTCAAACCTTACGCGCAGACCATTGAGCTTTACGACACGGCTGGCAATCGTAAACCAGCGAGCACAAACGGAAATGGTTCTGCAACAGGCGGAGCGCCCGCGAACATCAACGGCGCATGGACGCTGCAAGTCACAGGCTCCGGCGGCCAGAACATTCCTGCCACGCTCACCATCAACCAGAGCGGCAGCAACTTCACAGGATTGGTCAAGGCTTCCATTGGCAATTTGCCCGTTAGCGACGGCACAATCAACGGCAACCAATTCGACGCCGCCATAACCATAAGCATGCAGGGACAGAACTTCCCCGGGCGCGTCGCCGGACGAGTCGAGAACGATCACCTCACCGGCACAATCACCATACAAATCCCCAACGCTCCCGCGCTATCTTTCACTGGCACAAGAGAGCAGCGATAAAAGCAGTTTTCAGTTTTCAGTTTTAAGTTTTCAGCAAGAAGAGCGAACCGGCTATTGCTGAAAACTTAAAACTGAAAACTGAAAACTGCTTTTATCGCTTATCACTATAAAAAAAATCCGCCCGGCACTGCTCACATGCCGGGCGGTAAATCACAGGAGGAATCGAGTGTTACTCCAGAGTTGCCCTTCCGACGGGCGACTCTTTGTGGAATAACCTTGCTCAATTCCCTCAGATGCCGCTCGGCATCCTTTCGGTTGCAAATAGATTTTAGGATGCTGCCGCGAAGCGTGATTACAGGCATTGAATCTTGATAACAGGCTAAAAGAGCGTATTATCTGTATCGCCACGCACAAGGCACGGGCGCTCGCCAACAACTCATTATCTGATCGTCTTGCTGCTTTCTTTTTGGAGATATGTAGATCAGCGCAGAAAAAGCACCAACATGGCTTATACTTACTTGATCGCCCTAGAGAAGTTGCCAAAGGAAGCAGTGTCAAAATCAGAAGGTTAAGGGATGCAATAACTGCACCTTCAATTCAGTAGAGCCTTAGTCTCTACCTGAAATGAAAAATTTTTTAGAACTGTCCTCGCTCATCATCACTCTTCATTGAAAGGAGTAAGATTATGGCAAAAGATCCCGGTCTAGCCGCTGACACATGCATCTACATGGAAGCGGTCGCAGGCGACGGAGGCGCACACAACAGCAACGGCGTGTGGTGGCTCAGTCCCGACATCAAACTTACAGGCCCGACCTCCGGGCTGGATAAAGCCGATCCCGGTCAACTCAACCCCGTAGAGGTAACGTGTCACAGGAAAGCTGCCGGAAGTAATTGCGTAACGCCCGGAGGCGAAACCATTACTATTCAACTGTGGGTCGGCAACCCGTCGCTCGCCATGACGCCTGATAACCCCGCGAGCACTTTTCTGGTTCAAAGCATAGGCCACGATTTCCCAGCCGAGGGCGCTAGCGCAACGCAGGAATTTGATTGGACGCCGCCCGACGGGCTGCCCGCTGATAATCCGCAAAGCTCCGGGCACAAGTGTCTGATCGCTAGAGCTTACCCGGATTCTCTGACGCCGAGCGCGAAGAAGTTTTTCGTACCCGGCGACCCGCACGTGGCGCAGCATAACATCTGCATAGTCCCATGCGGCGGCCCCGGCGCAGCCAAACGCCCCGGCCCGTGCGGATTCAAAGTTTTGACTCTTAATCTAAATGCTGAGCAGATCGAGACGGTAATACTGCGCGCCGCAGGCGATCTCAATCCCAGCAAGTTCGTGCGCACAGTTGTGCTGGAGAGATTAGAAAAGACGCAGGGCTTTCGTCGGCTAGCCACAAGGCCGCCGCGCGGCTTCAAATTCCTGCTTCCCGATTTTCCCAAAGCGGAAGTGACAGACCGCACGCGCCCGGGCTGTCTTGCCGGTCTGTTCGGCATAGGTTTTCGGCCAAGCTATGAGGCGAAAGTCGAGCTTCGTCCCGGTCAATTAATTAGCTTCACTTTTCTAGCAGACTTGACCGGAGCAAGTTTCGGTGACGCTTACATCTTCCATCTAACGCAGACCGGCGCTGCTGACGCGAGCGCGCAGGGCGGTTTGACGATTGTGATGGTATCAGTTTGAGCCATTGCCGCATGCCGGGCATCGTGGCCGAAAGACTGTCTGGAATGCTATAGAATCTAGAGGCTGAAGTTTTGTCTCAAATGTGCACGCCGAAAGACGAATGGCGCGCGATACGCTTTGTTCGGTGAACCTGGTCGAGTACATCTTTCAAGCTCCTGCGAAACTTGGCCTGTGGCCGAAGAGCGCAATTCTGTTTGAAGACGAGGAAATCTCTTACCAGCAGCTTCTTCATCAAACACTAAGATTCGTAAGCGCCTTGCGTTCGCTAAACATCGCTGAGGGCGAGCGCGTTGCGATTGTGGCGCGCGATTGCCCTGAGTTCGTCATCTCTTTTCTGGGGACGATTGCAGCAGCCGCAGTCGCCGTTCCAGTGAGCACGATGGCGACCGCCGCAGAGCTTCAATATGTTCTGGAGCATTGCGGCGCGCGTGCGGTCGTGCTTACTTCCGACCAGATTGAGAAGTTAAGAAGCGTTCGTCAAAACCTTCCAGAGCTTGAACATCTATTGCTAATTGACGGCGAAGCCGACGGCGCGCTCAAGTTTGATGAAGCGCTTGCTGGCTCGAATGAGAGCGAGGTGGTTGACGTTGCAGACGACGCACTAGCGTTTATACTTTACACTTCGGGAAGCACCGGGCGACCGAAAGGGGCTATGCACATTCACCGCAACCTGCCTTACACGGTCGAGACATTCTGCAAAAACGTACTCAAGGTTCAGCCCGAAGATCGTCTCTTCTCCTCCTCGCGCCTCTTCTTCGCATATGGTCTAGGCAACAGTCTCTCGTTCCCTCTAGCCACAGGCGCAACCGCCGTTCTTTGCAAAGAGAGGCCGACGCCCGCAGTCATCACCGAAGTCTTCAGGAAATTTCAGCCGACCGTTTTCTTCGGCGTGCCCGCTGTCTTTCGCGCTCTCATCGAATCGGTCGCGCAAGGAAATTTCCTGAAAACTTCGTCAATAAAATTCTGCGTATCGGCGGGCGAGAAGTTGCCGGAGAGAATTTTTCACGAGTGGAAGGAGTTGACAGGACTGAATATTCTAGACGGCATAGGCTCGACCGAGATGCTTCAGATGTTCATCACGAATTCGCGCGACGAGATTAAGCCCGGAAGCAGTGGGCGCGTCGTTCCCGGCTACGAAGCTAGATTGATAGACCCGTACGGGCGCGAAATCAGAGGCGCGGGCAAAGGCGATCTTCTAATCAAAGGCGGTAGCGCAAGTCCAGGCTACTGGAAAAACCCTGAGAAGACGGCAGAGATTATGACGGGCGAGTGGATGCGTACGGGCGACATCTACCGGCTAGACGAAGAGGGCTTCTACTGGTTCGAGGGTCGAAGCGACGACATTTTCAAAACCAAAGGGTTATGGGTGTCGCCCATAGAAGTCGAAGAGGCGCTACATTCTTGCCCCGAAGTTTCAGAGGCAGCGGTCGTATACGGCACGGACGAAGACGGAATAGGCATCGTCGTCGCTTACGTTGTGCTGAAAGATGAAATTCACGAAACGCATGGAATAGCGGAAAGATTAAGAGAGCGTGTGAGCGCTCTGCTTCCTTCGTACAAAATTCCTTCCGAGATTCACTTCATAAAGGAACTACCGCGCACTGCTACGGGCAAGATTCAGCGCTACAAGCTGCGACAAGGAGGAAAGAAGGGATGAATAAGAAGGGGGAAAAGTTGAAAGGGGTAAAAGGGTAAAGGGGTAAGAGGGGAAAAGGAAGAAGCAATAGAAGGCAACTAGCTTTACGCCTTTACCCATTTCCCCTCTTACCCTTTTACCCTTCTTATTCATCCTTGCTTCTCAGCGCTCGTAATGAAGAACCACGCCGTCGCCGCCGACTGCCCAACTCCTTTTCTTTTCAACAAAGAGCGCGTAAAGATTTTCGCGCGTGGCGCTCTCCTGCGTCACCCATGTCTCGCCGCCATCAGTGGAGTGCAGTATCAGTCCGCCTCGCCCCACAGCCCAGCCCTCGTGATCGTTTGCGAACTGCACGCTCAATAATCGCGCGCGAAACTGCACGGCGACCGTCATCCATGTGTCGCCGCCGTTCAATGTGCGCAGGATTGTTCCGCGCTCGCCCACAGCCCAGCCGTGATTCGAATTGCTGAAGTCCACGTGATAGAGCGTGGCGCGCACGCCTGAGCGCTGTTCCACCCACGTCTCGCCTTCATCTTCAGTGTGCAGGATTGTGCCGCCCGCGCCGACAATCCATCCGCGATGGTCGTTCACGAAATCAACGTGAATCAATTCGTCGCGCACGGGCGCACGCCGCCTCTGCCACGAAACGCCGCCGTCATCAGTGGAAAGCAGAAGACTATCAACAACTATGTCGCGTCGAGAGAGAGAGCCTACTATCCAACCGCGTTTCTTGCTGGAAAAGCGTATGCTGTAAAGCTCCGCACTTGCGCCGCCAACTTGTGCCGGAGTAAACCGCGTCACTTCGCGCCAGTTCTGTCCGCCGTTGTTCGTTGCGAGGATGAGATTGCCCGCGAGGATGAAGCCATCATCACCGTTGCGGAAATAGATGTCGTTGACCGCTCTGTCCGTTGGAATGACCTGACGAGTCCACGTGCGCCCGCCGTCTTCCGTATGGCTCAGGTATCCGTTATCGCCCGCAGTCCAACCCCGCTTTGAATTGTCGAAATAGACCGCGTTCAAATCGCCGCCCGAAGTTTCCAACCGTTCAAGCCTCCAACCTGTTTGCGCCAGAGCAGTATTGGAAGCGAGTAATAGAAGCAGACTTAATATGAGCAAGCTCTTCAAGTGAAGCTTGCTTGCTATCATTATTTTCATAGCTGTGGAATTGCAATCAATCTTTACCTGAGTTTCTACACGAACCCGACCTGTAATACAAGAAAAGAGCCGCACGATCTTCTTAACGAAAACCGTGCGGCTCGAAGCAAGCAGTTTGCTCGCGCGCGCCTGCGGATTTATCTACTCGTGGAGTTGACGCGATAGACTCGCCCGTCAAGCACAACTACCACGCGCTCGCCAAGTGCGAAGTATTGCGCCAGTCGCGGCTCGCGCCTGAGAAGTGCGAAATAGTCATCGCTTCCAAACGTGAGCACGGTTTCTGGCAGATGCGCTTCCGCTTTGAACTCCGCATCAGTCCATACGCCGCCGCGCTGGTAGAAGGTCTTGCCGCCCGCGTTGCGCACGGTAGAGACACGCATCGCATCGTTGTCATCCAAGCTCTCCGCATTCTGCAACGTCGTAGCGTTCTTGCTCTGCGCCACAGCAGCCGCGCCCGTAGTCGCGCCCATCGTTGAAGCAGGCGGCGGCGGGGCCATAGCTCTATGGCGCGCCGCGTTGTTGCTCAAGGTTTGAGTCTGACTGTTCGCCTGTCCGCCGCTAAAGCCTCCTGCGCGCGCCGCGTCCGCTGGCTGTGATTCAACAGCCAGATAAGAGGTGTAAGGCGTGACTATGCCGTAGCGCGTGCCCAATTCCACAATTTCGTCGCGCAACTCGCGCTGCTCGCCATTGGTGCGTATCTGTTCAAGAAGCCAGCCGACGCGCCGCGTAGCCCAGAGTCTAGGCAGGAAATCGTTCTTCGTCTCGCGTATGGGAAAACGCAAGCCCTCGTAAGCGAACGTGCGCTCGCGCCCGGATGCTCTGCCTTCCAATCGCAACTGCACGTTGGAAAGCTCTGCGGGGCTGCGATAGCGACCAATCAAAGTTATCTGCGACCCTTTGAATAGATCAGGCAGCGAGCGCGGGTAGACCAAGTCAGTATCAACGCCGCCCATGTCAAGATGCAGGTCTGTGAGCACAGGATTGTTGACCTTCGTGAAAAAGTTCGAGACTTTAATTTCCAAATCCTCGCGCGGCTCGACGTAATCGGCCACGCCGCCATTTTCGGAAGCGAGCCTGTCAAGAAGATTCGTGTTCACATCATAGCCCACGCCGAACGTGAACAGGCGCACGCCCGATGTGCTAGCTCTGTGCGAGTTATCAACGATTCGCTGCGGCGAGGTTTCGCCGACCGTTGGCAAACCGTCCGTCAGGAATACTAAAATTTTCGGACGAGCGCTATGGTCGAACTGCTTTATGGCGGCTTGCAGCGCGTCGTTGATGTTCGTGCCGCCAGTTGCTCTGAGCGAGTTGACGAAATCTTCGCCGCGCGAGCGTCCCTGCGCAGTGGCGGCAATCATGCCGTTCTCCATCAAGTGCTCTTCGCCAGCGAACGAGACTATGTTGAAGCGGTCTTCCGCACGAAGATTGCGCACGCCGAACAGTAGAGCGGCGCGTGCCTTCTGCATCTTCCCTTCCTCTGCCATTGAACCCGAAGTGTCAATGACGAAGATAATATCTTTCGCCGTGTACTCCTGCTCAGACCAATCCTGCTTGGGCGAGATCATCAACAGGAAATAGCCGTCGCGCCCAGGCTCGCGGTACGTCAAAAGCGTCATGCCGAAATCTTCGCGCGATAACGAGTAGAAGAGTTGAAAGTCCTGCTGCTGACCAGCGCCTCCGGCTTCAAACGAAAGCGTTGCGCGACGATCATTGTTTCGCTTGACATCAACCGAATGCGACGGCGAGTAGATGTTTCGCACAGGCTCGTTCCCTTCAATCTCCACGCGCCCGGAGACCGTTCCTATCTGAACTATGTTCTGACCTGTGCCGAGCGGGTATTTGTACGAGACCGTCCCTGATTCGGCGCGAAGAACCTGCGTGTATGTCAGCTCAAGTTTTTTCTCAGAGTGCGGCAGGATGGGGAAGATGCTCGCCTGAAAAAGATTTTTTCCGGCGTATTCAAGAAGCCCGGGATCGCGCTGTCGCCTAACAATCTCGTCGTAAATTCGTCGCGCCTCTTCGCGCGAGCGCACTTCGCCGACCAGCCTGTGCTCGCCATCCCAGATTGCGAACTCGGCCACAGAAGCTTCGTCCGGTATAGGGAAAAAGTAAGTGCCTTCGAGCGTGGCGTCCGTGTCGTTGCTGAAGATTTGCTCTACATGAGTCGTCGCCACCTGATTGACGATTTTTGTATCAATCTTGATTGATTTAACGGGGAGAGAGCGGGGCAATTGAACCGGGCGAGGGCGTTCGGGACAGCGCGTGCATGGGCCTGGGACAATAATGCCCTGCGCACGCGCATCCAGTGAAAATCCTGTAAACATCAACAAAGCAAAGATGATTAATAGGGAAGCTCTAGTCTGTCGCATAAATGATTCTCCTTTTGACGCTCTTGTGATAGCGCGCTTTCATGCCGCTTTCAGCGCGCATTTGTTTGATAGAACGCCCCTGAGATTATTTCTTGCGCGGATGAAGACTGAAGAACAATAGGAGTTACGCAGTTGACAGGAAAGTGCAGCAAAAGTCAGTACCGCCTGCGGTAGCGGGCGGGTAGTTGCCGCATCTAAGACCCGCCCGCTACCGCAGGCGGTACTGACACGCTCGTTCAACTGCGTAACTCCTAGAACAAGTAACCGCCGGGGCTTATTGTCGAATGCTTCGTTATGCCGACTCTTATGCGAGTAGCATGGTAAGCATTAAATTCCGTCTTGAACTGAATCTCAATAAGCCTCATAATCTTTGGGATGAGCGAAGAAAATACACAAAATATGCCGGATGGGCGCTCCTTTGAAGAACGAGTGTTCGCACGATTCGACTCGATTGATGCACGACTGCAAAATGTTGAAACCCGGCTTGAGAGGTTGGAAGCCAAGTCCTATGACACTAAGCCGATTTGGGAAAGAGCGTTGGCTGAAATCCTCGAAGTGAAAGAGCGACTTGGTACTTTAGAGCAGCTTTCAAAGCAGATGGTGCGTAAGATCGATGTGCTTGGTAAAGATATGCTCACCCTTCGTGCCGATCAAACGGGAGTAGAGAATCGCCTTGATAAACTTGAATCTAATCTCACCTCGTAGTTGTCCATTCCTAAATCAATTATCCCATCAGTATTTCTTTTACTGAAGTTGCCTCAACCGCTTGTTCCGAACCGTGACGATGAGCGTGAAAAGGGCTATCACAATACCGCCTGCTCCGAGCGTGCGGGGAGCGCCGAAGCGCGCGGCTGATGCGCCAGCGATAAGATTGCCGATTGGCATCGCTCCTATGAACGAGAGTATGAACATGCTCATCACGCGCCCGCGCATCTCGTCTGTGACAAGCTTTTGCAACAGCATGTTGATGACGGCGACCGAGAAGACTATGGAAAATCCCATCCCGAATAGGAACATGAGCGATGCGTGAACCTGCGTAGAGAACGAGAAACCAATCAGGCAGAGCGCGAAGAAGAACGATCCGCTCAACACAGACCAGCCCTTGTACTTAAAATCGCCCATGAAGGTGAGCACCACAGCGCCGCAGAAAGCGCCCGCGCCAGCAACAGCCATCATCAACGCCAGCCCGCTCTCGCCCATGTGCAGTATGTCGCGCGCAAAATAGGGAACTAAGGCAAAGTATGGAGCGCCGAAGAGACTCGTCATAGCGGAGATTAACAGCAGCATGAAGACGCGCTGCCGCCCCCATACATAGCGAAAGCCTTCCATCAAATCCTGCATGAAAGGTCGCCTCTCTGCCGTATGGCTCACGGGTTCAAGGCGAACCATTGCGAGCGCTATGACTATGATGATGTATGAGAGTCCGTTGACTAGAAAGCAACCGGCGAGACCGAAAGCTTTTATCGCAAGTCCCGCGAGTGTTGGCCCAATCATGCGCGAGAGTTGAAACTGCGTGGAGTTGAGCGCTATAGCGTTCGCCAAATCTTCGCGCCCGACCAGATCAATAGTTATAGCCTGATACGAAGGGCCTGCGATTGACATGCAGCAGCCCGTCAGGAACGAAAGCGCTAGAATCATCCAGACCTGCACTACGTGCGTAACTATAAGTACCGCCAGGATGAGCGCCGAAAGCCCCGCGCCTATCTGCGTGATTATCAGCAGGCGCTTGCGGTCAACAAGGTCTGCGAACACGCCGCCCGCCAGTGTGAGCACAAGACCCGGCGCGGTCGCCATAAAACCATCAACGCCTAGCCAGAACGGCGAGTTGCTCAGTTGCAGAACGAGCCAACCTTGAGCCACGGCCTGCATCCACGTGCCCACGTTCGACAAAAATGCGCCGCCCCAGAAGAGACGAAAATTACGATGCGACAGCGCGCGAAGCATACTGCCGCCGCGCCGCGCCAGATTCTCCCGCTCTCTACCTGTCTCTAGCTGTGCAGCCATTCCCCTAGCGTTCGACCTTGAAGATAAAAGAAAAAAGCATTCTACCCGAAAGTTACTAACGAAAGAAAAAGTAAAAAGGCAAAGGAAAGGCAAAAGGTAAAAGGAAAAAGGAAGGCTGAGACCGCTTTATCAGATTAAGTAAAGAGTAATAGAACTGTTTTTTATCCTTATCACTTTTTCTTTTTACCTTTTTCCTTTTGCCTTTTTACTTCTTCTTCCTTCTCCATTCGGAAAGCGAGACGCCTGTCCCGCCGCGACGCTCTGCGACGATTTCTGCGAGAATGGAGAGCGCCACTTCTTCCGGCGAGACTGCGCCTATGTCCAAGCCTATGGGTGCTCTCACCTGTTCGAGCACGGTTTCATCAAAGCCGCTCGCGCGCAATCGCTCCAGAACTATATTCGTCCTTCGCTTGCTTCCTATCAGCCCAACGTAATCAGGTCTGGCCGCCAGCACAGCGCGCATGCACTCTTCGTCTTCATTGTGCCCGCGCGTGACTACGGCGACCGCCACGCCGCGACCACGTCCCACGCACGCGCTGACGGCATCGCTCCAATTCTCGGCAGCGATTAATTCAATCTCTTTTTCGGGGAAACGCTCGCGCGTAACGAATTCGGCGCGGTCGTCAATCAATGTGATGTGATAGCCAACGAGATGCGCCAGCCGAGCGAGCGATGCCCCAACGTGACCCGCGCCGCAGATGACCAATCGAGGCTCAGGCTCAATGCGCTCGAAGAGTAAGCGTGCATCTGAGAATGCTTCAAGGTTCCCAGAAATCTCTTCAACCTTAAACGTCGCGGCTTCTGCGCGAGATGCCAGAAATTTTTGAGCGTGACGAGCGACAGCTTCATCAAGCGCCGCGTCACCGAGCGTGCCCACTCGATCATTCGATTCATCAACGAGCAACTTCGCGCCCACCATCGCTCGCGCTTCGACCAGAGTGACGAGCGTAGCCATGGCGCTCTCTTCCAGAATTCGTCTAACGGCTTCTACGATAAACGTGGATTGATCGCCCGTGTTGCTCATGCGGGAAGAATAAGAGAGCAGTTTTCAGTTTTCAGTTTTTAGTTTTCAGTAAAAGCTTTTCGCTCTTCTTTCTTAAAACTGAAAACTGCTCTTTCATGCGCCTACTTCATAGAAGATTCTTTAATCAATCCGACAGCGCTCGCAGCGCGTCGCACCAGCCACATCGGGCCAACTAGCAGGTAGAGCGGATTGCGGAAGAATGCAGGTTGATTGCCTTCAATGGCGTGCCCAACGAACTGAAAAATCCAGCCCACGATGAACAGCGCAAGCGCCCAACGCCAGTTGAAGAAAAAGAGCGGCAGGCTGATGACTATCATCGGTATGCCTATGCTGTGCGACAGGCGATTCAGCGGATGCTTATGTTTCGCCTTGTAATTTTCGACGAAAGACGACTCTGGCATATCAACCTCCAAAAGCAGCGACGAGAAACAGTTTTCAGTTTTCAGTTTTCAGTAAAAGCATTTCGCTCTTCTTTCTGAAAACTGAAAACTTAAAACTTAAAACTGTTCCTTGTCACTTCCTGTCTCCCACACATCAATAAAAATCTCCATGGTGCCGCCGCAGACCATTCCTTCTTCGCTGGCTTCGTCTGCGGTCAGGCTGAAATGATGAAGTGCGGACTTTCCTGTTCGCATGGCTTCGCGCGCTTCAGCCCAGACTTCGGCTTCAATGCAGCCGCCGCCGACCGTGCCAGCCGTCGCGCCGTTTGCTAAAAAGAGCATCTTCGCGCCGCGCCGTTGCGGTGTAGAGCCGCGCGTGTGCGCGACCGTAGCCACAACCACGCGTTCGCCGCGACCGTTGGCCTCAGCTATCAAACTATAAAGCTCGTTCTGCGCAATTGTTCCCATCTGAAAAGCAGGGATGAGGGCGGAGGGATGAGGGATGAAAGTGTAATTACTCATGTTGAATAGCTATTCTTCATCCCTCATCCCTCCGCCCTCATCCCTTCCCTTGATGTTACTCCGCTTTGCAGTGCGCCGCAATTGGCTGCCCAAAATGAGAGAAATGCTGTTCAAGGAATCTAGCGATTGACTCCACGCCTTCTCTTAACCCAATCATCCCACTGGCCGAATGCTTTCATCTGGTCATCCAGATGCGTCTCTCTTAAAAGTCTTTCGACTTCGGCGCGTGTCTGACGGGGCGCGGGACGCTCTGCACGCTCGGCCAGCCCCCAGACCAGCACCGAGGCGATTGCCGCGTTCCGTTTGGCTTCCGTCTGGTCAACCATGTCGAAGACATCCGACTCAGCATGATAATCTGGCAGGTAAGGTGCGCCGTCTTGATTCGCAACCAGGTTCGGCACGCCCGAAAGAAGAAAGTCGTAATTGTCCGTGCCGTCAATCCCGTCAATAGGATTTTGGGTCAAGCGCAAAGACGGGACTGCGCCCATCGCTTCTTCAACGACGCGGCGCAACTCTTCGCGCCCGTTCAGGAAAAATCCGTTGGTGCGGCCAGAGCCTATGTCGTAGGTGACCATTGCGACGTGACGGTCAAGCTCTGCGGCGTGACTCTTGACATAACCTGCGGAGCCGAACATTCCCTGCTCCTCTCCAGTGAAGAGCGCAAAGCGGATCGTGCGTCGTGGCGTGAGGCCGAGCTGCTTTATCCCGCGCGCAATATCAATCACAGTAGCAGAATTCACACCGTTGTCCTGCGCGCCCGTTCCCAGTTCCCACGAATCAAGATGCGCGCCGATGAGAACTATCTCGTCCGGCCTCTCGCTCCCTCGAATCTCCGCTATGACGTTGCGCGCCTGGTACGCGCTGCCGATTCGGTTGATGAGATTGAGCCGGACAGTCACATTGCCCCTGACTGCGAGTCGCGCTAGGCGAGATGCGTGCTCGCGCGAAACAAGCCCTACAGGAATATCAATCGTTTTTCCTACGACGCTCATAGGATGACGATACAAAAGGCCGCGCGGGCGCGACGATTGCAGAAGCAGCGCGGCGACGTGAGCTTTGCGAGCGGCGGCAAGCATGGGCAAGTTTTTGAAGTATTCGGCAAATAGATCGTCAAGGGTTTTCATCTCAGGCGCGTGAACCAGAGCGATTGCACCGCGCGCTCTTGCGCCCAGCCGCGCGAAATCCTGCGCCGTTCCGTCGCCAGCATCAACCAACCTCGTAACTAGCGGGCGATTTTGCGGCGTCGAAGGCGAATAGGGCGTTGCTACGACTCGTATGGGGAACGGTTCTGGCGACACACACGCGCCTTCTGCTGCAACGGGAAGCCAAAGGCTCGGAACAGTGTAAGTTTCTACTTTCACGTTCTGGATTCCGGCAGCGCGGAATCGGGCTGCGCCCCAGTCAACCGCTCGCTCGCACGTCTGCGAACCAGTAGGGCGACCACCGATTCGGTCACATAGCTCCTGAAGATCATCAATCATGGCAGTCGTGCTCAAAGCTCTTTGGGCCAATCGCTCGGCTGCGTCGGTCGAGTTGTTCTGTGCGCTATTAGCGATTGCTGCGGAAGGTGCTCGAATGCTTAATGAGATGAAGAAGGAGAGCGCAAGAGTAAACGGAAGGAGTTTTCGCATTGCTGATTTCCTTGAATTGAATTTTCGAGAGCGCCAAGCGGAAGCTGGGCGAGAACGATATACATGCAAGGCTCGGCGCAGGTCAAGAGCAAAGCTTCAGTCAAGAGCTATAAACAATTTAGCTTCTGACCGGAGCTTTACACCTCTGCCTTTCAAACTTCTCCTCAGAATGAAAGCGGCGGATTCGCATAAGGCGATGCCGTAGGTGAAGGTGTTGGCGATGGAGGAGCGACCGGCGCGATCATTATCTGCTGGCCTTCGTTCGCCGTCCCGGTTTGATCGGAAGGGTTCGGGTTGGCCTCAACTAATGCGCGCAGTCGCTCAGTCTCAGCGTCTGCTGCTGCGATTGCAGATTCAAGATGAATGCGGCTCTGCTCTAACGTATCAAGCTGCGAACGCACGCGCTGTTTTTCATTCTCAAGCTGGCGACGGCGAGTTTCGCGCACCTCTTCCGGGCGCGTGCTCCCGAATGTTGCTGTCGCGCGCTCTATGTTCTCTGGCCTGAGCGCTTCGTCCAGCATGTCCGAGCGCGCCTGCAACTCGTCCTGCTTTGCCTGAACGTCGCGCAGTTGCGCCCTCAAACTTTCAGCGCGTTGTTCCGAACGACTCAACCTTTCAAGATTGACGAGCGTACGCTGTTGCTCCTCCATCTGCTTCATCCTCTCTGTCAACACTCTCATGTCCGTCGAGAGACGATTCACGCTGCGGCGCATGGCGTCAGGGTCTGTCTCAGTTTGATTCCCACCGGCTCGCCTGCGCGAGTTTGTATTAGTCTGATTGACAGGCTGATTACTCTGATCGCTCGTCGCGTCTTCGCTCACAATCTGCGCATCAGGTGTTGCGCCCGGCGATGGTTGCGGCTCTGCCGAGGGCGAGTAGATGACAGGGTTAGTTATGCGGCGCGACTGTCTCCTGCGGCGACGATGCCCCTGCGCGCTCGCGTCTACGAAGCAGGCAGCGAGCAAGATAAGCACGATTACGACAACAACTTTCGAACGAGAATCAAAACGCATCTCGAACCCCCTTCTATTCTCAACAGCAAAATCTTCATACATCAACAAAGATGCCCCAAAACCTCACACAAGATGCCCCAGCGCTTTACACGCCCCGCGCCGTGACGAGTTCCCTCAAGAACAGATGTTAAAAAAGTCTGGAGTCTGGAGTCAGAAGAAGAAAAGCTTTTTGCCTTTGACTCCAGACTCCAGACTTTTCCTTCACCCTGCTTGAATCTTGAAACTTATATCCATCGCTCGCGCAGAGTGTGTAAGCGCGCCGACGCAGATTAAATCAACTCCGGCCTCTGCGTAAGCGCGAACGTTTTCGAGCGTGATGTCGCCGCTAGATTCAAGCACTATCGTTGGCGAAAGTTTCCGGGCGATTGCTACAAGGCGCGCAGTCTCTTCCGGCGTCTGGCTGTCAAACACTATGATGTCTGCCTCCGATTCAACCGCATCGCGCAAGTCGCGTTCGTTTGAAACTTCTACTTCGATCTTGTGCAGATGGCCTACTTTCTCTTTTGCAGCGCTTACGGCTGCGCCCACGCCTCCCGCTAAAGCAATGTGGTTGTCCTTGATGAGCACGCCGTCGTCCAGTCCGAAACGAGAGACACGCGCGCCGCCCGCTTGCACGGCATATTTTTCCAGCATGCGCAATCCCGGCGTACTCTTTCTGGTGTCAACAATCTCCGCCTCAGTTCCTTCAATAGCTCGCACGAATTTTCTGGTTAGCGTCGCTATCCCTGAAAGGCGCTGCATCAGATTGAGAGCGAGTCGTTCGCCCGCAAGCAGCACATCCGCGAAGCCGCTCGTGCGCGCTATGACCTTGCCAGCTTCCACCTCGTCGCCGTCCGAGACGAATGCTTCAATCTGCTGCTGCGTATCAAGCGTCGTGAAAACTGCTTCGGCAGCTTCCAACCCCGCTACGATCATCCTCTCTCTAGCCAGAAAACGTCCGCGCGCGTGCGCGCTTCTAGCCACAGTCGCCTGCGTAGTGATGTCACCGCGCCCTAAATCTTCCGCGAGGAACGCGCTTATCTGCGAAAAGAGCGCTCCTTCGTCCAGCCAATTCATCGAAGCGCCTCCATCATCTGCTCAAGCGCAAGCGTGCGACGCTCAATCTCTGCCAGACGATCTCTAATCTCGCTAACCTTCTCTTCCGGCGCGCGCTCTACGAACTGCGGGTTAGCGAGTTGCGCTTCTAATTTTGCTGCCTCCTTTTGCAACTTCTCTCGCCCGGTACGCAGTCGCTCAAGCTCTTGGGCGAAATCAATCAACCCTTCGAGCGGCACTGCGACCTCTGCGCCAGCGCCAAGCACCTGTCGCGCTGAAGCGCGCGGCACATCCATACCGTTTCCTATAAAAATCTCTGAGGCGCGCGTCAATCTTTCTATCTGTCCCGTGCTCGCGTCAAAGACCTTGCGCGTCTGCTCATCCGGCGCGCTCACGAAAATCTTTATGCGCTCTGCTGGCTTCACGTTCAACTCCGAACGAATGTTTCGCACGCGCGAGATTAGATCAATCACCGCCTGCATCTCACTTTCAGCGCGTTCGTCAATCCGTGATTCATCTGCGCGCGGGTAAGCGGAGAGCATGACGCTCGGCTCTGCTGCTGCCGCATGGTAAGCCGTATGCAACTGCTCTTCGGAAATTCCGGGAAGCCGCTGCCAGAGTTCTTCCGTGATGTACGGCATGAAAGGATGAAGCAATCGGAGCGCCTGTTCCAAAACGCTCAACAGACGACTGCGCGCAGCGTCGCGTTCAGGAGAAGACGATTCCGCAGACACATCTGCTTTCGATAGCTCAATGTACCAGTCGCAGAAATCGTCCCAGAAGAAATGATAGAGCGTCTGCACAGCATCATAAAAATCGTACTTTGCAAGAGCATCTTCAACTGCACGCGCAGTTTTATTCAAGCGAGACACAATCCAGCGATCATGCAAAGACCAAAGAGAACGGTTTGCTCCAAAGCCTACACCAACTCTGCCGCCTTCAGAATTCATCAGCGCAAAGCGCGCGGCGTTCCAGATTTTGTTTGCGAAATTCCTAAAACTTTCGACCTGCTTATCGTTCCATCTGGTGTCCGTGCTTCCGATTGATGCGAGCGTAAGACGTGTAGCGTCCACGCCGTATTTATCAAAAACTTCGAGCGGGTCAACGCCGTTCCCCTTAGACTTAGACATGCGCTGGCCGTGCTTGTCGAAGACAGTGCCCGTGATGAAAACGTCGTCGAAGGCTCTCTTTCCCGTAAACTCCAAACCCGTCATCATCATCCTTGAAACCCACAGGAAGATTATGTCGCGCGCCGTAACCAGCACAGACGTTGGATAGAAGGTCTTCAGGTCTTTGGTCTCATCCGGCCAACCCAGAGTCGAGATAGGCCACAGCGCAGACGAAAACCATGTGTCCAGAACATCAGGGTCTTGCGTGAGATTGTTCGTACCGGCTTTCTCCCTAGCCTCTTCTTCGCTACGCGCGACGATTGTTCGCCCGTCTTCGGTGTACCAAGCGGGGATGCGATGCCCCCACCAGAGTTGGCGAGAGAGAGTCCAATCGTGCAGGTTTTCGAGCCAGTTTGTATAAACCTTCTCGTAAGGAATTTTTGGGACGAAATGCGGCTCATGCTTTTCACGAATCAATTCGAGCGGCGCGCGTCCCAATTCCGCCTGCTTCAGAAACCAC
>MNJR01000050.1:52995-100026 GCA_001920415.1 Acidobacteria bacterium 13_1_20CM_3_53_8
TGAAAACTCGTAATCAACCACATTCTCAAGCAAGCCCAACTCTTCAAATTTTTGTACGACCTTCTCGCGCGCTTCGTAACGGTCAAGTCCTTCAAACTCTTTGCCTGCGTCTGCGGTCATGCGCGCGTGACTATCAATAACTTTCACTAAAGGCAGATTGTGACGCTGCCCCATAGCATAGTCGTTCGGATCATGCGCAGGCGTCACCTTCACAGCGCCCGTCCCGAACTCAGGGTCAACAAAATCATCCGCGATTACAGGAATCTCTCGATTCGTAAGAGGAAGATTGAGCGTCGCGCCTATGAGAGCAGCGTACCTTTCATCGTTCGGGTTCACGGCAACAGCAGTATCGCCCAGCATCGTTTCAGGCCGCGTCGTCGCAACAGTCAAGCGTCGCTCACTTCCCTTCACAGGATATTGCAAGTAGTAGAGCTTTCCTGCTTGAGATTCTTTCTCGACCTCCAAATCCGAGAGTGCCGTTCTGTCTTTCGGACACCAATTGATTATTCCCTCGCCGCGATATATACAGCCCTTCTCGTACATGCGAACGAAGAACTCGCGCACGGCGCGCGTTAGGTGTTCATCCATTGTGAAGCGCTCGCGCGACCAATCAACACTAGCGCCCTCGCGTCGCATCTGCTTCAAAATTTGTCCGCCGTACTCCTCTTTCCATCTCCACACGCGCTCTATGAATCGCTCGCGCCCAAGGTCGTGGCGAGTCAAACCCTCTTTGCGAAGCTGCTTCTCGACCTGAATCTGCGTAGAAATCCCTGCGTGATCCATGCCCGGCAGCCAGAGCGTTCTGTAGCCGCTCATACGTTTGTATCGCGTGAGCACGTCCATGATAGTGTGCTGTAGCGCGTGCCCCATGTGCAGGCTGCCCGTCACGTTCGGAGGCGGGATGACTATGCTGTAAACAGCAGCTTTGCGGTCATGATTAATCTCAGGCGCGAAGTAGCCGTTTCGCTCCCAGCGCGCGTAGTGCTCGCTTTCAGCATGTGCAGGGTCGTATGTTTTTGGAATCTCTATCATCCGCTCAGACTTTCGTTTTTGAATGTTCCATCTATTGTAAGCAATCCGCCACAGTTTTTCATCCTGCGCGCAAGGAGAGAAGCGGCGGCCAACGCCATCGCACAAAAAAATAGAGGCGGCTGTTGTTGAGCCGCCTCTTAAATCAACCATCAAAATCTCTGTTCTTTACTTCGGCTGTGACCTTTCTTCTTCCAGACGGCGCTTGATGAGAAGCTCGGCCAGTTGCGGGACGACTTCCCACGCTACCTGTTCGACCACTTGAGCAGAGAGCATTTCGACTGCGCGGCGCGCTATGGCGTCAATCACTTCGGGCGAGAGTTGGTTCAGGGTTATTTGCCCCGCCTGCGTTGTTTGCGCCAGGGTTTCAGCCGATGGTGCGCTCTCAGCCCGTTCGACTGCGGGGTGGCTTGTGAACGCAAATCCGGTTTCCGTCGCAGGCTCACTCTCTCTTGTTGTGTCAGCCCACGTTTCCGCTTGACTCGCCTCAGCAGTTTCGGGCGCGAAAGTCATAGCCTCTTCAACGGGCGCGAACTCTTCACGCTGCTCTTCGCTTACGACCTGCGCACCTGCAAACTCTTCCGTATGCGGCGCGGCCTCCGTCATCGTATCCTCAAACTCGGCCTGCGTGCTCGCTGGCATCTCGGCAGGCGCACTCACCTGTTGCGGCTCAAATTCCCTTAAACCCAGAATGTCATCGTCTGCCAGAGCGGTCGCCGCCTGATGACCGCCGAAATCCAGATCAAGCAGCGCGTCGTCTGCTGCGTTTGTCCTCATATATGATCCCGCTGTGTGTTCTACGTTCATGCCTGCGGTCGCAATCTCCTGTTGTTGAAATTCTCTTGCCTCATGTTCTGCGTAAACTTCGCCTTCCGGTTCAGCATGGCTCGCCACTTCCCAGTCAGCCGCAACTTCTTCGTGGGCTTCTTCCCCAAGCGCGGCAGAAACAGACGGAAAGTTCTCGACCGTGTCCACGTCGAAGCGCGAAACATTGCGCGCGCCCTCTTCTTCCGCATCAACGTCTTGCTCTATCTCTGCGACCATCTGTTGAGGCAGGCGTGCGGTGTCTGCGGTCGTCACCTCAATCGCTTCCGGGCTTAGTTGACTCGCTTCGTGTTGAGGAGCATCCGCTTGAGGTGAAGGAAGCTCACGAGTGGTTGCTTCCTGAGCGTCGCTCTTGCCACCAAGAAGCGCAGAGACTTTATTAATCAGTTCTCTTATTGATTGGAAAGGTTTGGTCAAGTAATCATCCGCGCCAACTCTGCGCGCCTCCGCTTCGTCAAACGGCTCGAACGAGCCGACCAGGAGCATCACTGGAATGTGGCGAAACCGCTCGTTCGTTTTGATTCGCTCGCAGACCTCGTAGCCGTTCATCTTCGGCATGAAAATATCCGCGAGCACAATGTCGGGCATGAACTCTTCCAGTTTTTCGAGAGCTTGCTCGCCGTCGCCTACGGTTTCGACCTGCATATCTTCGTCGCCGAACGTCAGGTCAACCACCTTTTGTATGGTGACCGAATCATCCGCGAGCAGTAGTTTACGTCCCCGTTCCAACTTCTTAACTCCTTAAATATTTGAGGTGAGCGCCGCCCGCGCGGGGAAAATCAAGTAGGGCAAAGCTTGCGGCAGCGCGGGGCATGTTGCAGAAAACCTTGCGACCCCGACTGAAAGCACGAGGCCACATAGAGAAACCTAACACCCCGCGCGAGTAAGCGTCAAGAGTTTTATATCGTGAGGAAGAAGGATTTAAGCCCGCGCAAACGGGCGACTGTCTAAAGCCCATGAAATGGGCGACAGAATAAAGCCCGGTGCGTGAGCGCCGGGAAAGATAGCAATTAAGATTACGCAAGCCCGCGCGAGCGGGCGACAGAGCATTATTAATCAAACGTCTGTCGCCCGCTCATGCGGGCTTGATTATCTTTTTGGCAACTTGTAACCCAGCCCTGACGGGCTAAGCTCTATGCTGTCGCCCACTCGCGTGGGCTTTATACTGCCCGCTCATGCGGGCTTGAATCCAAACTTTTCACTCTAACTCCCGCTGCTCATAACTATGTCGTCTGCGGTTTCCGGCTTGCCGTCAGCGCCCATTGAGCGAAGTGTGAAATGCTCGCGCGTCCCTTCGTATTGATATAGCCTGCTCCACGGGTCGAAGCGTATCACCTGTTTGAGGTATCGCGGCGAGAGGTAGTCAACGAGCACGCCTTCGTCCCTGGCTTCTACATAAAAACCTCTCTCACGCCTGAAGGCGTCGAGCGCTCGAACAATCTGCTGCATCTCCACGCGCGCACGCGCAATCTTCTGCTGATTAATTGAGTTGACGACCCCGTCAACGTCGCGCCAAATGTTCCCGGCAGTTCTCATCTTCTGAACGCGCCACGCGCCGCTTTCGTTCACCAGATGAAATTCAAGCTCAATCTGCGTTTCGACCATAGCGGATTTGCCTAAAGCGGTGACGGCGTTGACGCGAACGGCTTCGGAAGGAAGTTGAACGCCTAGCAAGTCAGCAATCAACGCGCGCGCGTGCTCCGGGCTTAACTCGCCCGAAACATCTGGACGAGCGCGCCCTTCATCAACCGTAGAAGCGATGCCAAGCGCGCTCGCAATCATCCCAACATCTTCCCAACGCCGGTCGCCAGTTCTCACTTCCTCTATATGCCACCTGTCATGGTCATCCCTAGTCAATCGAAACGCCAGCTTTACCTGCGCCAGCACATCCACGCCGCCATCGCTCGCCGGTTGTACGCTCCTGACTTTGACCGCACCTTTGGACAGTTCGCTTCCGCCAACGTGTCTTATAGTCTCGCGCGCCTGCTTTGAGCTTAAAGCTGTGGCCGCGCGTGATTCATTGAAAGCGAATGAAAGGAGGAGTGCGGCGGGGGTGAAGATAGTAAACAGGGAGCGAACAGTTTTGTTCATTTCTCTGTAGAGCCGCCTTTGCTGACGAGCATGCGTAGCATGATCTGAACCTGCGCGGTTGTGAATGGCTTCGGTAGAAAGACCACAGCGCCAGCGCCAAAACTCTCGGACGACAATTTCGGGTCTTGCTCCGCAGTCATCATCATCACGGGGATGCGCATCAGCCGCTTCTCGGTCTTCATAAACCTGACAAGCTCTGGGCCGGAGATGTGCGGCATGACAACGTCGAATATTGCGGCGATGAAATTGTTATCGGCCTGCAAGATTTTGTAAGCCTCGCGCCCGTCGCGCGCAGGCACAACCGCGTAGCCGTCCTTCTCTGCTATGGCCGTGATGAGGCGCAATATGGCCGGGTCGTCGTCTGCGACGAGTATGCGGCGCGAGTCTTTGCTACTTTGCGCTTCCGGTTTCATCTGTGGGAGCTAAAAAATTCTGTTAATCTATTTTCGACTTCGCGCTCATTCGTGAGCTTAAGCTTTTCTCTTAGCGCCTCCAGCGTCTTGGCGTGAAATTATTCCTCACGCAAAGGCGCTAAGGCGCAAAGGGAGCTCTGTTCTTTTGTTAAGCCTCGACAGCCTTGCCGCTCTCCTCCGCTTTGATGGAAAGCTCTGCGGCCAGTGTGATTGCCGCGACCATGCTCGAATGCTCCGCGATCCCCTTGCCCGCGATGTCAAAGGCCGTTCCATGATCCACCGATGTGCGTATGAATGGCAAGCCCAGCGTGACGTTGACAGCTTCGCCGAACGACAGACATTTTACGGGGATCATCGCCTGGTCATGGTAACAGGCAACGACCGCGTCGAACTCGCCGCGCGACGCTCGCAGAAAAATGGTGTCTGCCGAATAAGGCCCCTGCACGTGCATGTCGTCAACGCCGCGACAGGCTTCTACGGCAGGCAGAATTTCCGAAGCTTCTTCTACGCCGAACAGGCCGCCTTCTGCTCCGTGCGGATTGAGCGCGGCGACTGCAATGCGCGGTCGCTCGATTCCCCAGCGCTTCAACTCCCTGTGCGCTAGACGAATTACTTTCACAAACCTGTCGCGCTCGACCATGCGAATCGCTTCCGCAAGCGGCACGTGCGTCGAAAGCAGCACGACGCGCAAGTTAGCAGCGACGAATCCCATAGCATACTCTTCAGTGCCCGTCAGGTGCGCAAGGAATTCCGTGTGACCCGGAAAACTGTACCCGCCTAAGAAAAGCGCGCGCTTGTTTATGGGCGCCGTCGCAATCGCGTCAATCTGCCCGCCCGCGCAAAGAGCCACAGACGCCTCTATATACTGAGCCGCAGCCTTGCCAGCCGCGCCAGACTCAATTCCAGGTTCTATGTAGCCGCCTATGTTGTCCAGGTGGAAGATGACCGGGTCGTGAAGTTTTTGAGGGAAAGGCTCGTCATGTCGCGCAATATCGTAGCCGCAGGTGAGGTCTAGCGTGCGCGCCGTGTGTGCTAGAAGCTGCGCATCACCTATTATCACAGGCACGCAACGCTTTCTCACCTCGTCTTCTGCAACAGCTTTGAGAACGACTTCCGGGCCTATTCCTGCTGGATCGCCCATCGTGATGCCTACGCGCGGGCGTCTGGGCCGAGAGCGTCCAGCGTGTGAAGCCGAATTATGAGACGACTCAATCATAATAAGAGCGGTGATAAGTGATGAGTGATGAGAAGGTAAATAGTAAATGGTTAATGGTAAATGGAAGAGAGCCTCTTACCATATATCATTTACTATTCACCATTCACCTTCTTATCACTCATCACTTATCACTTTTCACTTATTAACGCGCCTATTTGCTTTCGCGATCCTCAGCCTTGAACATGTACTTGATGTTGTGCTTGAGCAGCAAAAGGTTTGGCGCTGACTTGCGATTAACCTTCAGCGCACTCTTGTCGTACCACTCAATGGTTCCCTCTATCTCTTCGCCGTCCAGAAGGACTATGACCATAAGAGTGTGCGCGTCAATCTGCTTCTTGTAATAGAAGAGTTCGGCGTGAGTTTCGGTCGCAGGCGGCGTACGCTTGCGCACCTGCACGGCCTGCGCGGCTGCGGCTGCGGCTGCGCGAGCCTGAGCTGCCTGCGCGCTATCACCGCCCGACGGGCGCGACGGAGCGCCACTGTTGCTTGGCTTATCCCTGTGCGGATGCACGTCACGACTCTTGGCTTTTACGTCCGCCAGCGTTGTTCTAATTAGTTTGCGATTCACAGTTTCCTTTCAACCTCCACACTCAATGATGAGTGATACAAAAGCTCCCGCGCATCCGTCGGCGCACGCTTCTGCCCGGCGTGAGACAAACGATGTACACGGAACATCAAAACTCTCGCAGGCTGCGGCCATTCAGGAGAGAATCGGTGATTTACCCGTAAATGGAAAAATCCTGCCGATGATTGCGCGACATGCTACACAACAGTGAGAGAAAAAGCAAAGGGAGAAGAGAATGTAAAGGGTAAAAAGGGGAAGAGGGTAAAAGGTTAAAAGGGATTAACCTTCTTTCCCTTTACCCCTTTACCCTCTTTCCCTTTTACCCAATCTTTTCCTAGTCTGCTTTCTTACGCATGAACGTGGGCACGTCAAGGTCGTCTGTGCGACCGGGGCTGATTGTAGGGCGCGGAAGGTCGTCGCCGGGTCGTGGCGCGTGGCGCGGGCTTGTCTGCTGCATGTGCGCGGCAGCCTGCGTCGTGCCAACGTCAGCAGATTCTTTGTCGAATCCTGTGGCGATAACAGTGATCTTCATCTCGTCCTGCATCGTTTCGTCAATGACCGCACCGAAGATTATGTTGGCATCCTCGTCCGCAGCCTCGCGTATGATAGAAGAAGCTTCGTTGACTTCGTAAAGCGTCAGGTCTGGGCCACCAGTGATGTTAATCAGCACGCCCTTCGCACCCTGAATCGTAGCCTCTTCCAACAAAGGGCTGGAGATAGCCTGCTGCGTAGCCTCCATCGCGCGGTGCTCGCCGCTAGCGCGACCAGCGCCCATCAGCGCCAGTCCCATCCCCTGCATGATCGCCTTCACGTCTGCGAAGTCCAGATTGATGAGACCCGGCACAGTTATCAGGTCTGAGATACCCTGAACGGCTTGACGCAGCACATCATCTGCAACCCTGAACGAATCCGCGAGCGAGACGTTGCGGTCAACCATGTGCAGAAGTCTTTCGTTCGGAATCGTGATGACCGTATCAACGCACTCGCGCAGTTCGCGCAATCCTTGCTCGGACTGCTGCATCCTGCGCTTGCCCTCGAAGTGAAAAGGCTTAGTGACTACAGCGACCGTGAGCGCATTCAGTTCCGTTGCAAGGCTGGCGATGATTGGAGCCGCGCCCGTGCCCGTGCCGCCGCCCAAGCCAGTCGTGACGAAGACCATGTCAGCGCCTTCAAGCACTTCGATTATCTTCTCCGTATCTTCGAGCGCCGCTTCGCGCCCGATGTTCGGGTCTGCACCCGCACCCAAGCCTTTCGTCAACCGGCTGCCGAGTTGAATCTTTATTGGTGCGGTGGAGCGCTTCAGAGCCTGAAGGTCTGTGTTGGCGACGAGAAATTCTATTCCTTCGATTCCCGCTTCCATCATACGATTGACGGCGTTGCCGCCGCCGCCGCCTACGCCGATGACTTTAATTCGCGCGCCTGTGATGGGTGGATCGTCGTCAATGAAAATGTTGATGCCACTGCCGGGTTGGCGGCTTTCCGCTGTCATATTCATATTCCTCTCTTCTATCGCCATTCTGGCTGCCCTTGAAGCCTCACTTTTCAGGATGTTGGGCTGTTCGCGCCGGAGGCACCTATATCTTGAGGACTACATCTTGTGCCGGCTGGCGTGGCAGCATACAACAACTTGTCAAAAAATACTACTGAAACGATGACGAAATTTAGAAACAAAATGTGTGAGCCGCATTCCGCTCCCTTTTTTCGCGCCCACTGCGCGCGCTTCCGCGCCCTGCTCGCGCTGAGCTACGAGCGCAAGTCCCGCAGCAGCAGCCCACGCAGGGCTTTGAATATCTTCCGATAGACCGCCGAAACGATCTCTTTCCGGGTAACCCAGACGAACGGGCGCGTCGAAAACCTGCTCGGCTATCTCGCACATTCCATCCAGGAGCGCTCCGCCGCCTGTCAGCACAACGCCCGAAGATAGCTGCCGCTCCCATCCAGACTCTTTAATCTCATCTGCGACATGCATCAGAACTTCTTCCGCGCGTGGCTGAAGGATGTCGCAAAGAATTTGTCGTGAAAGCTGTCGCGGCGGACGACCTCCGACTGAAGGAACTTCTACAAGCTCGCCACGCTGCATCTCGTTCAAGCTTGTGCTATAGGCGCAGCCGACCACGCGCTTTATCTTCTCAGCCTCGGGTATGGGCGTGCGCAGCCCGAACGCAATGTCGTTAGTAAAGTGCGAGCCGCCCAATGCGAAGACTGCTGTGTGCTGAACTGCGCCGCGCTGGTAAATGACAAGCCCTGTGGTTTCAGCGCCTATGTCAACCAAAGCGGCGCCGAACTCTTTGTCATCATCTGTTAAAGAAGCTTCGGCTGCGGCCAACTGTTCGAGCACCATGTCTGCGACAACAAGACCTGCGCGGTTGACCGCATTGATTGCGTTCTGGCGCGCGGTCACTGGGCTTGTGACTATGTGGACTTTAACTGCAAGACGAGCGCCTATCATTCCAACGGGGTCGTTGATGCCGTCCTGATCGTCAACTATGAACTCTTGGGGAAGGCGATCAACTATCTCGCGCCCTGCCGGGAGTTGTATGGCGCAGGCAGAATCAATTGCGCGGCGCACGTCGTCGGGCGTAATCTCGCGGTCGCGCCCCGAAACGGCGACGATTGCCTGCCCGTTGAAGCCCATGATGTGCGAGCCTGCCAGGTTGATTGTTACCTCTTCCGCCTCAAGGCCGCTCATGCGCTCTGCTTCTTCTACAGACTTCTTAATCGCTTCGACTGCCGCATCTGGATTAACGATCACTCCTTTGCGCAGCCCGCGCGCTTCCGCTTCGCCGATACCAACAACATCAACGAGGCCGTCGTCGCCCGACTCCGCGATGATACACGTCACCCTGCTCGTCCCAATGTCTAGGCCGACCGTATGTGACGCGCGTTTAGCCATACGTTTTTCCCTCTAAGGTTTCAAGTTTCAGGTTCAAAAGCTCGTCTAACTTGAAACCTGAAACCTGAAACTTGAAACTTTCGATTATCCTGCGCGGCGTGGCCGCGTCGCTGGTCTGGATTCGTCTGCGACGTTCTTACTCTTCTTGTTATCATTCCGATCATTCTTCTTAGACTTCTTCGCTGAATCGCTTCTGGTCTCGTTAGCGCGTGCGGCTGGCTTCGCGCCCGGCTGCGTCGCGCTTACATCCGTTTGAGCGCCGCCTGCGGGCGTCTGTGTGGAAGCGCTTCCGGTTGAATCGAGCGATTGCGCGCCTGAGTTGAAGCCTATGACTGTGCGCGTGTCCTGCGTCACGTCCAGTCGCGTGATGAAGGGGCCGCGCGGCGTGTTGCGTTGCTCGTCCAGAACTTTCAGAGCGCGCTTGAGTCTAGAGCCGAAATCATGATTGCCCAGTCGCACCTCAATCTGCGCATCGTCGCCTGCGAGTTGCGCTCGAACATCTCGCAAGTCCATCAAGTTCACTTCGCTCACTCGCTCACTCAATCCACTTTGTCTCCATTCGCGCGACATCTCCGCGTACCTTTGCATGCGCTCGCGGTTCTCTGCGCGCGCCGCATCACTTTCCGCTTCGTCGAGTCCGCGAATTAAAAAATCTGGAATCTGATCCGAAGGCGCTTTTAACCCTAGCCGCACTCCCTCGTCGTCAACCCAAGCGAGTTGTCCAGAAGAGGTGCGGAAGATTGCTAGCGGTGCGCGCTCTGTGATTCGCACGCGAAGCCCATCGGGCAGAACGCGAGAGACGATGGCTGAGCGAACCCAGGGCAATCGTTTGAGTTCCGCGCTCAAAGCCGAAAGGTCTGCGTCCCAGACTCCTGTTCTAGCAACGACGCGCGAGGCGACCGCGCGTACATCTTCGGCTGAAGTGTGCGAAGTTCCATTCACGTCAACCGCGCGAAGTTGGAAGAAGGATGCTGTGGCGACCGCGCGGTAGCCAGCGAAGACCAGCACGCCCGCTACGATTGCGAGTGTGACTTTCGCAATCAGCGGAACGAACGGCAGAACTTTTCGCCACGAGCCGCGCTTCGCGCGAGGCTGAGCATGGGCGGGCCTATCACGTCGCGCAGGCCGTTGCGCGCTCGCGCCCGCGCGCCCCTTCGCAACCGTCGCGCCGTGCACAGCCATTCTCGGTGTTATCACTTGCTCTTTCACTAATCCTCCGACAGTCTGGAGTCTGGAGTCTGGAGTCTGGAGTCCGTTTGATTTTCGATTTTAGATTTTGGATTTTCGATTGTCCCGGTTTCATCTTCAGGCTCTGAAGATGAAACTTTTGACTCCAGACTCCAGACTCCAGACTCCAGACTATTAGTCCCAGACTCCAGACTGTCTTTTGAGCGCCAGAGTTCGACTTCATATTCCAGTTCAATTCCGTGCTCGCGTCTGACGCGCTCTCGAATCTCTTCTGCGAGCGCAAGCGCGTCTTCGGCTCGCGCGTTCTCGCCTTCGGTGACTATGAAGTTGGCATGTATGGGCGAGACACGAGCGCCGCCGCGTTTTTCATTCTTCATGCCCATCTCGTCAATAATCTTGCCTGTTCCTTTCTCGCTGCCCGGCGGATTCTTGAAGAAGCAGCCAGCGCTGCGCCCGCCGTGCGGCTGCGTTGAGAGCCTTCTAGCTTTCGCTCCTTCCATTCGCTCTTTAATCTTCTCCGCGTCATCCGTGTGAAGAAGAAGCGTTGCGCCAAGCAGCAACTCGCCCTCTTGAAATGAGGTGTGACGATAATTCCACTTAACTTCTCTTCCCGGAATCTCAACCACACGCCCCCCGCGCGCAACGCGCACAGATTCGGTCACGTTTCCAATCTCATGTTCGTAAGCGCCCGCGTTCATCCAGAGAGCGCCGCCGACTGTGCCCGGTATTCCGCCTAAACCCTCAATCCCTGCAAGCCCGCGCCGTCCGGCTTCTATGCAAAGACGCGGCAGTGAATAGCCTGCGCTCACGCTCACGCGCTGGCCGTCAAACAGAGGTTCGCCCTTCAACCCTTTCGTGCTCACAACGACGTAATGATGTTCGGCATCATCTGCCAGGACGTTACTGCCCGAACCAAGAGGTCGCCACGCGACGCCCGTCTCGTTCAGCGCATGAACAACCTGCGCCGCCTGCTCTTCCGTTTCGGGCGAAATCACCCAGTCAATTGCGCCGCCAACGCGAAGGCTCGTCAACTCTGCGAAACGTCGGCCACGCTCTGCGCGCACACTGAATTTTCGCGCGATCTCTTCAATCGCCGCATCACGCTTTGCCAAGTCCAACTTGTTCTCGACTTCAACCGTCATGAAAATTCATCAAACTCTAAATCTTATTTAAGATGAACTCTGAGATTTCAAATCTGAAATTTCAAATTTGAGATTTCAAATCTCAGATCAAAAGCTTGTATTCATTCCAAACTTAGGATTTTCAAATTCCAACTTGAGATTTTAAATCACCTCCTTATGAATTCAGACTCGAAGCCATCTCTTTCGCGCCGTCCTCGCGCAGCGCTTCCAGCAGCCGCTCGCCCGTGCGATAAACGTTGCCTGCGCCGAGCGTGATGAACAGGTCGCCCTCGTGCACCTGCCCTTTCAAAATTTCAGTCGCGCCTTCGAGCGCGCCTATGTAATGCGCGTTCTTGTGGCCGTAGCTCTTAATAGCATCGGTCAACGCTTCCGCCGTCACGCCTTCAATCGGGTCTTCACTTGCGGCGTAGATGTCTGCGACAAACAGAACATCAGCGTTATTGAAAGAGCGCGCGAACTCTTCCATCAAATCCTTCGTGCGCGTGTAGCGGTGCGGTTGAAAGAGCACGACTATGCGGCGCCCCTTAGAGCCTATCTTTGCAGCCGCGAGCGTGGCCTTTATCTCCGTAGGATGATGGCCGTAATCGTCAACGACGCGGACGCCCGCTTCCTCGCCCTTGAACTGAAAACGACGATCCGCGTTGACGAACGACGCGAGCGATTCGGCTATCTGCCCAAAAGGCAGTTTCAATTCGAAACCAACGGAGATGGCCGCGAGCGAGTTGTAAACATTGTGCAAGCCCGGCACGCGCAAACTTATTTCGCCCACAGGCTCCGTCCCGCGCCAGACCGTGAAGGTTGAGCCGTAAGATTGATCGAAGCGAATGTTGTGAGCCGAAACATCTGCCTGCGCGCTCAATCCGTAAGTCATGCGCCGTCGTTCGACCAAAGGGATAACGGCCTGCACATTTGGATCGTCAAGACAGAGAATGGCCGCGCCGTAGAACGGAACCTTGTTCACGAATTTTGCGAAGCAGTCGCGCACGTCCGTCATGTCGCTGTAATAATCCATGTGCTCGCGGTCAATGTTCGTCACGACAGCCACCGTAGGCGTTAACATCAGAAACGAGCGGTCGCTTTCGTCCGCCTCTACCACCATCAAATCGCTTCGCCCCATGCGCGCGTTCGACCCCAAAGATTTCACCACGCCGCCAACCACAACCGTAGGATCGAGCTTGCCCGCCGCCAACACGGTCGCAACCATAGAAGTCGTAGTCGTCTTGCCGTGCGAACCTGCGACAGCGACCGAGTGCGGCTTCAATCGCATCAACTCCGCTAGCATCTCTGCGCGCGGGATAACGGGGATTGAACGCCTTCGCGCCTCCACAATCTCAGGGTTGTCGTCGCGCACTGCTGTCGAGCGAACGACGACATGCGAATCACCCACGTTTTCTGCGTTATGTCCTTCAAAGAACTCCACGCCCAATTGCTCCAACCTGTCCGTCACGCTCGAACGCTTCAAGTCCGAACCCGAAACGCGAAAGTTCAAGTTCGCCAGCACCTCTGCGATGCCGGACATGCCTATGCCGCCTATGCCGACGAAATGAACATGCTGGATGTGGCGAAACATAAGAACAGTTTTCAGTTTTCAGTTTTTAGTTTTTAGTTCGTATGTAATCAGAGAGCATTTGCTTTTTCTGAAAACTGAAAACTAAAAACTGAAAACTATCGTTTCCATCAAATCTACTGTCGCGCTGGCCGCGTCGTGGCGTGCGAGTTTGCGGCTCGCCTGTTCCATCAAAGTTATCTTGTCGGGCGCTTTGATGAGCGCGCTGATTTCCTGCGCAAGTCGCTCGCCCGTCAAATCCTTCTGCAAGATCATGCGCGCAGCGCCCGCACGTTCGAGAGCTTCTGCGTTCTTGCGCTGGTGATCGTCTGCGGCTGTCAATCACTTTCGGCGAACGCTGCGACCATGTTGTCAATGTAGCGAAGAATGACGACGTTCTCCGCCCAACCGGCTTTCGCATAACCTTCGCTCACCCAATCGTAATCAAGCTCGCCCGTCTGGTGCGTGATGCTGAGCACGCTCCTCTGCTCTTCAAGATGCGGCAAGGCTTCGACCATCGCTCGATTTATTCCGCGCGCTCCTTGCGAGCCTCCGAAGAGCAGCAAGGAAAAGCGCGCAGCATCGCGCATCTTCGCCGGAATGTCAAAGAACTCCTGGCGCACAGGGTTTCCCGTCACAACCGCTTTGCCGCGAAAGTAAGGCATAGCTTCCGCGAAATTCACAGCCGCTTTGTCAACGAAGCGTGCCAAAACTCTGTTAGTCCAACCGGGCAGCGCGTTCGATTCCATCACGAGCGTCGGCACGCGCTGGAGCGCTGCCGTCAGAAGAACTGGGCCTGAAACGTAACCGCCCGCGCCAACAACCACATCCGGTCTGAATTCCCGTATGATGCGACGCGCCGAGAAGAAACTTTCAGGCAAAAGCAGCAAGCCCTTGATGCGAGCCGCAAGCCCCACGTTCTTCAAGCCCGAAATTTCAATGAGCGAAAGTTCAAAACCCGCTTGCGGCACCAGCTTTGTTTCCAACTTCCCCTGAGTCCCAACGAACCTGACTTCGGATTGTGGGTCACGCCGCATCACCTCTTTCGCCACAGCGATGCCCGGATAGATGTGGCCGCCAGTCCCTCCCGCAGCAATCAGCACGCGCATCGCTTTTATTCAAGACGCGGAGACGCTGAAAGACGCAGACGCGGAGACGCGGGGACGCGGGGACGCGGCGATAAAACCAAACGACTTTTATCTTTTTCGCCATGTCCCCTCGTCGCCCCCTCGCCGCGTCGCCGCGTCGCCGCGTCGCCGCGTCTCTTCTCCTCCATATCGCTCGCAGTAGTTCCCGCGTACTGCGAGATGTTCAGAAGAATTCCAATGGAGATGAGCGTAGGCACGAGCGACGAGCCGCCGTAGGAGATGAACGGGAGCGGTATGCCTTTAGTTGGCACGAGCGACAACACAACGCTTATATTGAAGAGCGCCTGCGCAACTATGCTCGTCACAATCCCTATGCCTAGCAGCATTCCGAATCTGTCGGGCGCAAGCAGGCTCGCGCGAACCCCGCGCCACAGAAAAATTCCGAAGACTATCAGAACCGCCAAAGCTCCTATCATCCCTAACTCCTCACCGACCACAGCGAAGATGAAATCCGAATGCGCGAAAGGCAAGAAGAACAGTTTTTGTTTGCCTTGCGCGAAACCCAGTCCGTTTATGCCGCCAGAGCCTATAGCCATCAGCGACTGCACAACCTGATAGCCCGCGCCCTGCGTGTCCGCCCAGGGGTTCAGAAACGTCACCATCCTCTTCAAACGCCAAGGCACGAAGATGAGCAGAACAATCACGCCGAAGAGCGCGGGGGCAGCAGCGATTCCAAGATGTAGCGGTCGCGTCCCGGCTGTGTAGCAGACGACTACGCACACGACCGCGAGCATCAGTGCCGTTCCCAAGTCAGGCTCAGCCACAACGAGCAGCGCGAGCACGCCCGTCACAACCATGCACGGCACGAACGTCCACCAGAAAGAGCCTTCCTCGCCCGCACGCTTTTCAAAGAAGTAGGCCAGGAAGATTGCAAGCACCAGCTTGGAAATTTCCGAAGGCTGAACGGAAACTCCCGGCAACTTAATCCAGCGTCGCGCGCCGTTCACAGGATGAAAGGCAAAGACGGCGAGCAGCATCAGCGCTGTCAGCACGAGCAGACCATAAACAATTCGCCGGTTACGCAGATTCTGGTAATCGAACCGCATGGCTACGAGCATCGCGCCAAAACCTATTGCAGTCCATATCAGTTGCTTGACGACGTAGTAATACTGGCTCCCCTGCTCGCGCTCGGCCATTACGGCGGACGCGCTATAGACCATGACTATGCCAAAGAGCGCCAGCCCAGCAGTCGCCGCAAACAACCATTTATCTGCCTGTAGCTTTTTAGCCATATAATTCAGTGATGAGTGATAAGTGATAAGTGATGAGATAAAGCTTTGGTCTTATCACTCATCACTTATCACTCATCACTACTCTTCCTATCAGTTTTCAGTTTCAAGTAATTAGCCAGATGCTGGCCTCTGAAAATTGATAACTGAAGACTGGCAACTTCTTCCTTAAAAACCTGCCCGCGATGCTCGAAGCTTCGGAACATGTCGAAGCTTGCGCAGGCAGGAGCAAGGAGAACTGTGTCGCCGGGTTGCGCCGCGCTATAGGCGCGATTGACAGCGTCGCGCATGTCGTCTGCGCGCTCACATTCGGCAAACTCTTTCAACTCGGTTTCGATTTTCCCTGCATCCTCTCCAATTAAAATCAGTTTGCGCGCGTGCTCTCTGACAAGCTCAGCGAGCGGCGCGTAAGGCGCTTGCTTGCCGCGCCCGCCAAGAATAAGAACTATCTTGCCTTCCTCTTCAGAGATTGCTTCGAGCGCTTTCATAGTCGCGTCAACGCTCGTAGCCTTTGAATCATTTATGAATTTTACGCCGCCTATTTCGCCGGAAAATTCCAGACGATGCTCGACCGCTTGAAACTTGCGAACCGTCTCGCGCATGGAAGCGGGCGAAGCGCCGCAGGCCAATCCCGCCGCCATCGCCGCCAGAACATTCTCAACGTTATGAAGCCCGCGCAACATTATCTCGTCTCGCGTAATAAGCACTCGCTCTCCTTGCGAGGTTCTGGAAATAAGCTCGCGCCCGTTTCTCAAAAAGAGTCCTTCTTCCAATTCGCGTCGCACACTGAAAAGAACTACATGCGCTCTTAAACCTTTAGCCCATGACGAAATCACCTCGTCATCAGCATTGAGAATCGCAACGTCTTCCGCAGTTTGATTGCGAAAGATGTTGTGCTTGGCGGCGGCGTAGTCCATCACAGATTCATAGCGATCCATGTGGTTCGGTGTAACGTTCAAACAAAGCGCAACCGACGGGTGAAAGTTTTTAATCGTCTCTAGCTGAAAGCTGGAGACTTCCACCACAGTCCAACCGTCATCCGTTGAACTATCAACGAGCGAGATGAGCGCCGTTCCTATGTTCCCGCCCACCTGCACCTTCAATCCAGCATCTTTCAGAATCTCTCCTATGAGAGTCGTCGTCGTTGTCTTCCCATTCGTTCCTGTGATTGCGACGAGGCGACCGCGAATGTATCTGGATGCAAGCTCGATTTCGCCTATGACTTCAGCGCCAGCGCGATCAGCGTAGCGAACAGGAATGCTCTTGGTTGGCACGCCCGGACTAATCACGACCAATTCAACTTGATCCAGTAGCCACGTGGGAACATCGCCAGCGAGCAACCCAACGTTCTGCTCTTTCAAAGAGCGCGCATCTTGAGACCATTCTTCAATGTCTTTGCGGTCGTTGAGCGCGACAGTTGCGCCGCGCTCTCTCAAAAAACGCGCGCTCGCAACGCCGCTACGGCCTGCGCCGACGATTAGAACTTTTTTCCCGGCAACTTCCAAAATTCTTCTTTCAAAGACCTCGACAAACAGTTTCGGCTGATGCCAAAAATTGGCTAACGAAAGCTATCCACGAATTCACACGAAACGACACGAATGAAGAAGCTGTTTCTCTTCGTGTCGTTTCGTGTGAATTCGTGGATTATTCTTTCTCTCATCATCTTACTCTTTCATCAGCACTAATCCTTTACTTGAGCCAAAAATTCTCAGCGCAGTTTCAGCGTCGAAAGGCTAAGGAGCGCGAAAAGAATGGCTAGAATCAGAAATCGAAAGACGACTTTGGTCTCAACCGTTCTTGGCCCAAAGCGATTCTCCCATCTCAGCTCGAAGTGATGATGAAGCGGAGCCATCTTGAAGATGCGGCGACCTGTCATCTTAAAAGAGGCTACCTGCAACATCACCGAAAGAGCTTCAATCACGAATACGCCGCCGACCATCAGCAGCATGAACTCCTGTTTGGTCAACACGGCGATTGTTCCTATCGCTCCGCCGATTGATAGGCTTCCCACATCGCCCATGAACACTTGCGCGGGCGGCGCGTTGTACCATAAAAATCCTAAGCTTGCTCCGGCCATCGCGCCGCAGAAAACGGTCAACTCCGCAGCCTCCGGTCTCCAAGTCAAATCTAAATATCTAGCCCATCGCGCATCGCTTATCAAATAGGTGAAGGCCGTGAGCGCAGACATCGCTATAAAAGTCACGCTTATCGCAAGACCGTCCAGCCCGTCCGTCAAGTTCACAGCGTTCGACGAGCCGAGCAGAACAATCATGATGAGCACCAGATAAAGATACGGCCCAATGTAGCTGATGCTCGTCATAGGGTCTGCCTCGGCGGTCGCCTTGAAGAAAGGGATGTTCACGTTCCATGAATACTTCGCGGAAAAATAGAGAACAGCCCAGACGGCTATGGCTACGGCGAACTGCCCTGCCAGTTTCTTTCGACCTGTCAACCCGAGGCTCTGCTTCTGCACGACCTTCTTGTAATCGTCCAGAAATCCTATGGCACCAAAGAGCAGCATTGCCGCTATGACTATCCAGACGTAGAGGCTGGACGCCCAACTATCCAGCCTTGCCCAGAGCAGCGTTGAGATGAGTACGGAGCCTGCTATCAGCACGCCGCCCATAGTAGGAGTGCCGCGCTTGGCAAGATGCGCCTGCGGTCCCTCTTCGCGAATCTGCTGCCCAACGTTCAAGCGCACGAGCCATTCGATAACGTTTCGACCGAAAACGAGCGAGATAAGCAGAGCCGTTATAGCAGCCCAGGCCGTTCGGAACGTCACATACTGAAAGACGTTCAGCGCCTTGACTAGATACGACTCCCCTTCCTTGAAGTGGTTATAGAGCAGCTCGTAAAAGAAGTAATAGATCATCTCTTTAAGAGTCTGGAGTCTGGAGCCAGATTGATTTTAGATTTTCGATTTTAGATTTTCGATTGGAAGAAGCGGAAAGCTTTTAAATCGAAAATCGCAAATCTAAAATCGAAAACAACCAGACTCACGACTGTTCCTCCGCACCTGCTAATGGGAAGTGGTCGCGCAATAGCTTCACGATCTTGTCGGTCTCGACGCCGCGAGAGCCTTTGATTAGAACGAGGTCGCCTTCGCGTATTTCATTTAGCAGAGCGGCGGCGGTCTCTTCCGAAGTTTCAAAGAAGCGCGTGCGGTCATTGCTCATCCCGGCCTCGCGTGCGCCCTCAATTATTTCACGTGCTAAATCGCGCACGCCCCACAGAACGTCAACGCCCAAGGTAGCAATCTCGCGCCCTGTCTCGCGGTGCATACGCGCCTCTTCGCTTCCAAGCTCAAGCATCTCGCCCGCGATGATTATCTTGCGTCGAGAGCCAGCGCCGCTCTCAACGATGGTGCGAACCATGTTGAGAAGAGCGCGCGGGTTCGAATTATACGAATCGTCAACGACCGTGAACCCGGCTGCGAAATCCAGAACCTCGCCGCGCATCTCTGATGCGTGCGCGCTGCGAAGCGCTACAGAAATCTCTCTTGCGCTCATCCCGAAGCATGTCGCCACGCTCGCGGCTGCTAGAGCGTTAACCAGATTATGTCTTCCGGGCAGCGGCAACATAGCTTTAGCTTCGCCCTGCGGCGTGCGCAACAGGAAGCGAACCAGTCCGAGCCTTTCGTACTCGATTTCCGTAGCCATCACGTCCGCCTCACGTTCAATGCCGAAGAAGATAGTGCGCCCCGCGTGCTTCTGCTTCATGGCAGCCACGCGATGGTCGTCCGCGTTTAGAACTGCCACGCCTCCGGGTTTCAAGCCTTCAATCAACTCGGCTTTCGCCTCTGCGATTCGCTCAATCGTCCCGAAGTATTCAAGATGCGCGGGAGCGACGCAAAGCTCAACGCCAATGTCGGGCGGCGTGATCTTGCAAAGGCGCGCAATCTCTCCTGTTGGAGAAGACATGCCCATCTCTAAAACTGCTATGTCGAAATCGTCCGGGCTTCTTCCTCCCGTCACCATCTGCAAGACGGAGAGCGGAAGTCCCAGGCCGTTGTTGTAGTTTCGCTCGCTCTTGAGCACGCGCCGACCCAAAGAAGAGAGAACGTGCGCCGTCAAATCCTTCGTCGTAGTCTTCCCGGCGCTTCCCGTTATTCCTACGACCGGACGATTCCAACTCGCGTAAACTCCGTGCGCCAATTTCTGTAGAGCAGCAATCGCATCAGGAACGAGCAAGAGTTTCCCCTCGAACGCTTCAAGCTTTTGATCGCCCTCTACGCGCGCGGCGCGAGCGACCGAAGCCACAGCGCCGCGCGCTAGCGCATCCGGGATGAATTGATGCGCGTCAACGAACTCGCCATTAAACCCCGCTCGCGTGTAATCCTGCTGCGAGAGCGCGAAGAAGAGTTCATCCAGCGAGACCGTGCGCGAATCAATCGAAAAGCCAGCAATCTCTTTGTCAAAGAACTCCGAGCCTGACGCTTCCGCCACGAATGCGCCCATCAAGCTCGCCGCAAACCTTATATTCACACCCTTCCAACCTCATCTTTCACGCCCGGCCTCTTCATTCAAGAAATGAAAGAGCTTCTTCACTCTTAAATCAATCAGCGAGACTGAAGTTCCAGAGCTTCCAGTTCTTCTGGCAGCGAATCTGAAAGCCCGCAGTTGGAAGTTTGCGACAAAATCTCTTCTAAGCCAAACGCGCGCCGCTTATCTTCGTTAAGAGTCTGACGGTCGCGCGCCAATCGCACACGACGCAAACGCCTTCGACAATCCATGATTCTCTCTCTGACTCCAGACTCACGCTCGCTCGTTCGATGCTGGGGGAACATATTCGAGGGAAGTGATAAAAAACAGTTTTCAGTTTTTAGTTTTCAGTTTTCAGTGAAGAGCTTTCTCACTCTTTTCTTAAAACTGAAAACTAAAAACTGAAAACTGCTCTTATCACCTTCTTTCATTCCTTTCTCCCGAAATGGATGTGAACCACTTGACCTACTTCTATCTCCGTGCCGGGTGACGGTTGTTGTCGTTGCGCTCGGCCTTCGCCTTCTGTTTCCAGTTGAAGACCGAGTTCGGCGCAGATGCGCGCTACATCACGCACGCTGCGGCCTCGAACGTCCGGCATCAGCACGGCGTTTCGCGTCGCTGGGGCATAGACGACCTCGCTCAAACTTGAACCGTGATTAGCGTCCGCCGCTTGCGGCAGCGTGGCTTGCTGTATCTCGCGCTCGCGCTCCAACTCTTCGCGCAAGCGATTGCTCTCTTCGGCAGCGCGCGGTGATTGCGCTATTAGATTGCTGCCTGCTGGCTGCCTGATCTCCGTGTCGGGCGAGACGCTCAACTCGGGCAGAATCTGTTCGGCTATCTCTCGAAAAACAGGAGCAGCAACGTCGCCGCCGTGATAAGAGCCTACGGGTTCGTCAATCACCACGATGATGACGACCGCAGGATTTTCGACGGGCGCAAAGCCTACGAACGAACCAACGTATTTTGTGCTCGAATATGTGTGCGTCCTGGGATCAATCTTCTGCGCCGTGCCTGTCTTGCCCGCTGCTGTGTAGCCATTCAACTGCGCAAGCTTCGCCGTGCCGTTCAACGTCACGCCCTCAAGCATCCCGCGCAGAGTCCTTGCAGTCTCAGCGCTAACGACGCGATGCTGCTCCGGCTGTGCTGTGTACAAGGCGGAGCCTTCAGGCGCTCGTATCTCGCGGACTAGATGCGGAGCGACGCGAATGCCGTCATTGGCAATCGTCCCGAAGGCCGATGCGACTTGAAGCGGCGTGACGCCAATCTCCTGACCTATCGCAATCGAACCCATAGAAGAAGGCTGCCAGCGCTGTACGGGGCGAACGAGTCCTGCTGTCTCGCCCGGCAACTCAACGCCCGTGCGCGAGCCGAAGCCGAAGCGCTTGATGTAGTCGTACATGCGCTCGTCGCCCACACGTAAACCCAACTTTATAGCGGCCACGTTGCTTGATTTCGCCAGTGCGTCAATCAGAGTCAGAGTCCCGAACGGGTGATGGTCGTGAACAAGACGTCCCGCAACTATAATCGAACCCATCTGACAATCAATTCGATCGGTAGGTTTAGCAAGCCCCTCTTCAAACGCTGCGGAATAGGCGACTATCTTGAAAGTAGAGCCAGGCTCGTAAACATTCTGAAGCGCTTGATTGGCGCGAACCTGCGGCTCGACGGAGCGCGCGTCATTCGGATCGAACGTGGGCGCGTTCGCCAGCGCTAGAATCTCGCCGGTGTGCGGGTCTAGCACAATCGCCGTGCCCGATTTGGCGTGCGCGCGTTCGACAGCATCAAGAAGCGCTTGCTCCGTGCGGTACTGCACCACCTGATCAATCGTCAGCACCACAGTTTGTCCGGGATGACCGCCAACCTCTGTGCTAGTGTAAGCGTGACGATGCGCGTCAGTTTCAAAAAAGAAGTGTCCGGCCTCGCCGCTTATGCGTTCGTTGAAAGACTGCTCTATACCGCCCAAGCCAACTTCGTCCAGTCCAACGAAGCCCAGGACATGAGCCGCGAGCGCGCCGTTCGGGTAATAACGCTTCGGCTCCTTGCGCGAATATACGCCCTGAAGATTGAGCGCGTTGATTCTTTCCGCTTGCTCGTGATCCAGCTTGCGAGCAACCCACAGGAATTTTCTGTTCGCACTTTGCGCGTCTCTTATCTTCGCAGCGAGCGCCGAAGAATTGACGCCAATCAGAGGCGCCATGCGCGAGGCCGTATCGTCAACATCCTGAATTTCGCCGGGAACAATGAAGAACGATTCTACATCAACGCTGCGCGCAAGCTCGCGCTCCGCTCGGTCCAGCACAACACCGCGCAACGCGCTTATCTCAACAGCGCCTTCCTGTTGCGCGCGCGCGCGAGCAGTAAGCCAGTCGTGACCGACCGTTTGCAGATAGACGAGCCGCACGCCTATCGCCAACATCCAGAGAATTAGCAAAGACGCTATTGTTAGCGCGCGCGTACGTGAGGCGTCCGGGCGTGCTTTTGTCGAGGCGGCGGAACGTCGAAGCATGTTTGTGGTGGTTTCTTTCTTCGGTTTTCGCACGCCCGCACTGTCGAGTTCGAGCGAGTGTGCACTTTAATCAGACTTTCAAAAAGAAATCTTCGCTGGCGAACGCGAGGGGAGAAGCAAGTGCGTGGAAACTGTGCGCTCGTTTGCCGTCAAGCGCTTTACGCTTTTGTCATCGGCGGAGCGCAGCCGAAGGATTGACAAAAGCTGTAGCGGGGCGCGGCAAAATTCCATTATCACTCTTCTTAATTTCCAACTGCTCTGGACGCACGGGCTGTAAGCCCAGTCCACGCGCAGCCGATTCAAGACGAGCAGGCGACGTGGCTTGCTCGCGCTCTAATAAAAGGCGGTGCTGCTCTTCAAGAAGTTGCTCGCGTTCGCAGCGTAGCCTTTCGCTTTCATAGCCGTAGCGGACTGCTGCGAAATGCTGCCCGGCGGCGAAGACAAAACCGCCCGCCAACACCAACCCACAGAAAAGCAACATCGCCAGACGCGAGAGCGCGCGTGTATCACGCTCACGGAAGACAACAAAGTTCCGTTGTGTCAGGGGTAGTCGTCTCATCTGCGGCCTAAAGGTCTCTCTTTCGGGTCAGGTCTTAATTCATGAAGCCGAATTCGGAATTTTTTCAAAGCCCTGAATTTCGGCCTGTGTCAAGCTTACGGCAAGCTCGCAGCTTGGCGCTGCGCGAGCGGGGGTTCTCTGCGATTTCACTTTCACTCGGTACGATGGGGCGTCGCGTCAAAATCTCTACGACCAGCCTCGCGCCGCATGAGCAAACAGGCGCACGCTTCGGGCACATGCATTGCCCCGCGTTGCGACGCAGAGCCTGCTTAATGATGCGATCTTCGAGCGAGTGAAAACTAATCGCTACGAAGCGTCCGTCCTTTTTTAAAAGATCAATTGCGTCATCAACGAAAGCGTCCAGCCCTTCAAGCTCCCTGTTGACTGCTATGCGCAACGCCTGAAAGGTGCGCGTCGCCGGGTGCATGCGATCGCTTTTTCGATGACCGACTGCTCTCGCGACCAGTTCTGCCAACTCCCCTGTTCGAGTTATAGGCTCTCCACGCTCGCGCCTTTCAACGATCCATCTTGCTATGCGACGCGAACGTCTCTCCTCCCCGTATTCGTAAATGATTCGTGCGATCTCTTCTTCCGGGAGACGCGCTAGCAGTTCCGCCACAGTCTCCTCATCGCTTTCGGCGTTCATGCGCATATCGAGCGGCGCATCATGACGAAAGCTGAAGCCGCGTTCGCTTGAATCAAACTGTAGCGAGGAGACACCAAGATCAACCAGCACCCCTTGCACATCGTCCGCACCCAACTCTGCCAAGACGCGCGCTATGTCACGAAAATCCGCGTGCACGCTCTGGAATCGCTCGCCAAATCTTGCGAGGCGCTCTGTAGCCCAACGGAGCGCCTCGCTATCGCGGTCAATTCCAATGACACGCGCGTCGCCAGAGGCTTCGAGAATCGCTTCGCTGTGTCCGCCAAGCCCAAGCGTGCCGTCAACGAAAAGACCGCCATGCTCAGGCTGCAACAGCTCGATCGTTTCCCGGAGCAGCACGGGGCGATGGGGCGCGCCCATGCCCCCCACAAGCGCAACCATTACCACCGCCCCGTGATCTCGTTCAAAGAACTGCTTTGCGTAACAGGTGACGGCTGACAGGTGACAGGTAAACCCTTTATCACCTCGCTCCGTCTTTTTAATTCTTTCCTATCACCCGTCACCTGTTATCACTCTCAAATTCCTAGCCGTGCAATCGCCGCCTCGTCCTCTTCCGCGTAAGGGTCTGAGAGCAGGCGTTGCTGGAAGCGTTCATGCTCCCAGACTTCCAGGTAAGTCAAATAGCCCAGAACTGCTACCTCGCCCATTACGCCTGCGCTCTTGCGAAGCAGCGGATGAATGAGCACGCGGCCCTGATTGTCCATTGCTGCCTGCTGACCGTAGTAGTTGGTTCGGTCAAGGAACTTGCGACGCGCAGGGTCCATAGAAGGCAGAAGCGCAAGTCGCTGCTCTATTGACTCCCATTCGGGCAGAGGGTAAATTCTCACGTTCTCGCCCGTCAGGCTTGTAACATAGAGGTCTGCGCCATGCCGCTCCTCTATGAACCTGCGGAAGGGAGTCGGTATTTTCAATCGCCCCTTTGAATCCATCCGCGCCGTGTAATTTCCTCGTAACATAGAGTTTCGGGCGGCTGGGATTGGGCGCTAGGTGCTTAAAAGCTCTAGTAAAACTTTAGAAGTCAGGCATAAGCTACTCAAATCAGCCCACTTCCGACCACTTTTCTCCACCCGCCGCGCATAGTACGCCCGTATTTTCAGGCTGTCAAGCACAAAAAACGGTAAAAACACAGATTTTTTAAGCACGATTTGGTGCAAATCTAATTGTTTTAGCCTAGCCAAGCCAGCTAATTTAAGCAGCTTGTGGCGGTTTTGTACGATTTGAAGTCGCTTAAGAATGGATTACTATTCTTCCATAGCCAAGCGACGCGGCATCATGTATAGTGGCGAGCAATGCCGCTCTATTATTTTTAGAATCTTTTCGGCAAAGAGCAGATTGAATGGAGATACGCTTTGGCGGACTTCTGCTTTTCGGCGCTTTGGCCGCAGTAGCCAACCTCATAGGTGGGCTTTTGCTCACCTCTTCCGGTGCGCACAAACTCAACGACCGATTCTTAAAATACCTGGTCGCTCTAGGCGCGGGCTTCATGCTTGCGGCTATCTTTATTGAGATAGTCCCGGAAACTGTCGGCATCTGGACGAGCGAAGGCACAGGCGCGACGGCAGCCGAAAATATTATTGGCGCAATGACGCTGCTTCTTGCCGGATACCTTTTGATTCAACTTTTCGAGCACACCCTCGCTCCGCATTTTCATTTCGGAGCCGAGACACATCCTGAGTCTGTCTTGCGCCCGTCGGCGGCTTATAAAGCTATAGGTGGTCTACTCATTCACACCTTCTTCGACGGCGTTTCAATCGCCGCAGCCTTTATTGTCAACTTCAAAGTGGGGCTGCTCGTGTTCATAGCAATCTTGCTACACAAGATGCCCGAAGGGTTTACTGTTGCTTCTATAATGCTAGCTTCGGGGCGCTCAAGGAAGAAGGCCAACCTAGCTTCTCTGGCAATCGGCGCGGCAACTTTCGTAGGCGTCATCGCCGTGGCAATTCTAAAAGGCAAGAGCGCTTCTGTTGTAGCTTACGCGCTTCCCTTCTCTGCAGGCGTGACGCTTTATGTTGCGGCGAGCGATCTAATCCCGGAGGTTAATCATAAAGAGGAGAAGAATCCTATGGTCTCCATAGTAGTATTTGGCGGCGTAGCGCTCTTCTACATATTGCACAGATTGATAGAAGGATAAGCGACGAAAACAGAGCAGGAATAACTCCGTAATTCTTTTGTCATCTGCTATAGCTAATTTCAACTCAAGTATGACACGGTCATTCATCCGAAGAGAATTCATCATCAAGATAAACATAGCGTTCGCGTATCTGCTTCTGTTCGCGACTGCGTTGCTTGCCCAGACGACACAGTCTCCAATTCAGCAACCCAACCCGCCTAAGCCTGTGGTTGATCTGGCTAACGTGATTGACGACGCTACAGAAGAGCGGCTGAACAATGTGCTGATGAACTTGAGCGAAAATAAGCAGGCCAATGTAGAGATGGGTGTTGTCACGGTCAGCACAACGGGCGGTCAGGCGATTGAAGATTACTCGCTGGCGATAATGCGCGGCTGGGGCATTGGTTTAAGAGATAAGGGCGGACTGCTTCTGGTCGTTGCCGTCAACGATAGAAAATATTTTACGCAGGTGAGCCGTCATCTAGAAGGAGATTTGCCGGACGGGCTTGTAGGGCAGATTCAGCGCGAGCGCCTTGTTCCGCTTCTCAAGCAGAACAATTATAGCCAGGCCATCTACGATACTATGATGACCTACATCGCAACGCTCGCGCAAAAGCGCGGGTTCACGGTTGAGGGTTTGGACCAAAAGTATGCGCACAACGGATCGGTGAATGATAATCAGAGGCCACGCGGAACAAGCGGAAGAAGTGGCATATCGCCATGTATTGTTATCATCATCATCATAATCATCTTCATACTGCTTTCTCGTCGCGGGCGAGGCGGAGGCGGCTGCTTCAATGTTCTTCTACTCAACGCTCTATTGAACAGTGGCCGTGGCTCTAGCGGCTGGACGGGCGGAGGCTTCGGTGGAGGCAGTGGCTGGGGCGGTGGCGGAGGAGGCAGCAGTTGGGGCGGCTTCAGCGGCGGCGGAGGCGACGCTGGCGGCGGAGGCGCTGGCGGAAGTTGGTGAAAAGCAGTAAGCAGTGAACGGTAAGCAGTATAGAAGAGGTTGATAGGCTTGCTGTCTTGAATGTTATCTTTCAACTGTGAGCGCTCAACAAATCTACTGCTTACCGCTCACTGCTTACTATCTTCACTGCTTACTATCTACCAGCTACTTCGTTTACAATAGATGAAACCCTGATGTCTAAAAGAATCGTTCAGGACGCGCTTAATCATTTGATTGACGACCTGCGCTCGACGCACGGCGACAATCTGGCTTCGGTCGTGCTTTATGGCTCGGCGGCGGCAGGCGATTTCGTTGAACTGCGCTCGGACTACAATCTGCTGATAGCGCTTCAACGAATCACGCCGGAAGATTTGCGCCTTGCTCAAGCGCCCATGCGCGAGTGGCAGCGATTGGGACATCCGTTGCCCGTCTATTTCACTGTGGAAGAACTGCGTGACGCGGGCGATGTTTTTCCAATAGAATTTCATCAGATGGAGAGGGCGCGCGTGGTGCTCTACGGCGCAGACCCTTTCGAGTTCGTGAAGTTGACGAGCGAGAACCTGCGCCATCAGACAGAGTACGAATTGCGAAGCAAGTTGATTCAGCTACGGCAGCTTTACATTCCCGCTTCCGTGTCGGTCGAAAGACTCTCGGCCTTGATGAGCGACAGCCTCGCAAGCTTCGCGGCGCTCTTTCGCGCAGTGCTTCTCTTGAAAGGCATGGAGCCGCCCGTAGCAAAGCCCGATTGCGTACGCATGACCGTGAAGACTTTGAATCTTGACGGCGAGCCGTTCGAGCGCGTCTTCGCCATACGCTCAGACGACGCGCTCCCTCTGAATGAAGTGGACGCGAACCAACTTTTCGGAGATTACATGACTCAGATCGAGCGCGTGATCGAGACCGTAGATGAGATGGATGAAAAGAGGTGAATGGTGAATGGTCAATGGTGAATGGATAAGAGCAGTTCTTCCACTCACCATTAACCATTCACCATTTACCAACAAGAGGTGATTAAGATGAAGAAAAGAATGTTGCTGCTTTTTGGTGTAGCGTTGTTGGCGATTGTGACGAGCGGGTGTGGCTACAACACGCTTCAGACGAAGCATCAGAATGTTAAGGCCAAGTGGTCTGACGTTGAGAATCAGCTTCAGCGCAGGGCTGACCTGATTCCAAATATGATCTCGGCGGCTCAATCCGTTGCAGTGAATGAGCAGGAGGTCTTCGGGCAGGTCAATAAGGCGAACACGCAACTTATTAACGCTACGAGCGCGCAGCCGCAGGGCGAGGGAGGCGAGCGAACGCCTGAGCAGAAGCAGGCTATAATTGATGCTGCGAACAGTTTCGGCGGCACAATCGGCAGACTGCTCTCTCTGCAACAGGCTTATCCCACTCTACACTCGAACGAAAATTTCATGCGGTTGCAGGACGAGCTTGCCGGCACGGAGAATCGTCTGGCCGTTGCGCGTCATGATTACAACGAAGCTGTGCAGGATTACAACACTACGCGCGGCAATTTTCCAATGGTCATCTCTGCGAAAATCTTCGGCTTCAAAGAAGAGCCTTACTTCAAGGCAGCCGAGGGCGCGCAACAAGCTCCAACGTTCAACCCGAACTCTCTACGCCAGAATCAAGGCAACGCGAACGCCAGATAAAGTAAGGCAAAAGTAAAAAGGTAAAAGGCAAAAGTGAAGAGGGGTTGAATCTCTTCTTCACTTTTGCCTTTTTACTTTTACCTTTTGCCTTACTTTTACCTTTTTACTTTTGACTTTAGAATCCGCGCGAGCTGCACATGGCGCAATGATCGCATGGTTTCCCGCCCGGCTCCACGCTGCACGTCTTCTCCTTCTCGAAGAAATCAACAAGCTCGGACACTGTGGCTTCGTTAACGTCGAAACGCTCCTGGCTTGGGTGCGCCGCAGGGACGTACATACCGCTCAGCCAGGGCGAGCGCGTGGACGGAGCGGTTGCTTCTCTTTGCATATATGATTGCGTCGCGTCTCTTTCGGTGTGAGCAGGTGCAGCATCTTCATTCTCGTGCGCTATGTGCGATTCTATGTGAGCCAATCTTTTCTGTAAGTCGTTGAGGCTGGCGCGCACGGCTCGAAGCTCTTCGCCAACGTCGTGCGATGAGGTCGCGCTCTGATTGTTTCCCTCTTCACGATCGGGTGAGAGGCGATGCGCTATGCGCTCGGCCAACACGCGCGCCCTGTTTTGCTCTGCGCTCATAGCGCCTCCTCATCTTATTTCATCTTCAAGTAAATCAATGCGATCAACTACGCCTACGATTGCGGAATCAATCGCCGCGCCAGCTTCGCCCGTAGCCGTTGTTGATGCGCTCCAACCTTCCTGCACAATCAGCACAATATCGCCCACGCCCGAATCAACCGCATCAAGCGCCAGCACGGTATAGCTCATCTCCTCGCCTTCCGGCGTTATCTGCTGACACAACATCACGCGCGCATTCTCATAGCGACGGTTCTTCTGCGTGGCAACCACGTTGCCCATTACGCGCGCCAGAATCATTTACGAAAGACTCCAGTCGTTACGTGTGCGTCCGAATCAACGATTGCGATGATTGTGCAATCGGTCGGTGTGTCCTCGCGCTTGAAAGGAAAGCTAGCCTCCTTGCCTCTGCACCAGAAGACAAGCTCGCCTGTGCCAGCGCCAATCGCATCAATCGCAACCAGAGGCTTGCCCTGCGGCCTCAAATCTTTATCGAGCGATTGCACGACCAGAAGCTTACGCCCTTCCAGCGAATCATTCTTCACCGTCGAAACAACTGTCCCGATTACGCGCGCCAATTGCATAAGAGTCTGATTGATTTTGGATTTTAGATTTACGATTTTGGATTGAAAGACAATTGCTTTTCTAATCGGCAATCCAAAATCTAAAATCCGCCTGACTAATCATTCACCACATCAACCGTATCAATGACGCCGACGATTGCAGCATCAACGGGCACATCCTTCATGCCTTGTGCAAGGCGTGCGCTGGAGCCTGCGACGACCAACACGCGCTCGTGAAAACCCGCGCCCACCGTATCAACGGCGACGACGTAACCGCTCGTGTCCGTCCCGTCAACGTTGACGGGACGGACAATGAGCAGCTTTCTTCCCGTCAGCCGAGGGTCTTTCTGCGTAGCGACGACCGTGCCCAGTATGCGTGCGATAATCATAAAAGCGATAAATGGTCAATGGTCAATGGTAAATAGTGGTTGTCTTCCATTCACCATTTACCATTTACTATTTTCCATTTACGAATTCAGTCCGATGGGCAATGTTTCGTCAACGCTGCCGTGCGGGCGCGGGATGACGTGAACGCTTACAAGTTCGCCTACGCGACGAGCAGCGGCAGCGCCTGCGTCTGTCGCGGCCTTCACAGCAGCGACATCGCCGCGCACGATTGCCGTCACGAACCCTGCGCCGATCTTCTCGTAGCCCACGAGCGTGACGTTAGCGGCCTTCACCATAGCGTCCGCCGCTTCAATCATCGCAACCAGACCTTTCGTCTCAACCATTCCAAGTGCTTCTTGAGGCATTCTTTCTGCTCCTGTTCTCTCGAAAATTGTATGGCATATATTACTTTACTCTAGACAGAGTAAGATGCCGAAAGCGGAACTTTAATCCGACTCTCAATATAAACATGCTCATTCCCTGGAGGTATTTCATAACCATAATACTCGAAGAGTTCGTCCCAATGAGGTATTAGTGCTGCTAACTCCCATTCCCTTGCACACTTTTCGCAATAATAAAAATAATTTTGCCTCTGAAATTTTTCGAGCTTTTCGTCGCATTCACCACAGTAAAGATCAGGCAAATCTGCAACATGAACACTTTGCGGTTTTTCACATCTCACACAATTCTGAGTTACAAATCCGCCTTTTCGGCTCCTAACCAAAATCCTTAAGCAATTGCAACGACGACATAAGTGCTTTCCATAAAGAATCATCTTTTCAGTCATTGTTCGTATTTCCTTGCTTAAGATTTTATCTTCGCGGCTTGTGATAACAATTCGATCAATTCTTCGCGTGTTAGAGCAATTTTGCCTGCACCATTGATTGAAGTGCGAGCATTAGTCGCACTTGCGCGCTCGCCTGTTGGACACGCCAACTCGGTTTCGTGCAGGTAGCCGCAAGCCTGGCATCGCGCGCTTTCGGTTAAATATCCGGCAGTTTCGCGCACGTTGATCAATTTTTCAATCGCGTCGGGCGATAAATTTCTTGAGCCGCCGAGTATTCTGGAGAGTATAGCTATCTTCGCAGTGTGCTCCAAAGTCTCAAGACGGTCAAATGCTTGCCAGATGTCAGCGCCATAAGCCACAGCGCCATGATTCGCCATCAGCAGCGCGTTGTGATGCTTGATGAGCGGGCGCATGGCTTCCGTCAACTCTTCCGTCGAAGGCGTTCCGTATTCAGCGAGCGGCACACAGCCCAGCGTCAAAATAACTTCCGACAAGATAGGTTGGTCAATCGCCAAGCCAGCGACAGCGAATGCGGTTCCGTGCGGCGGGTGCGCATGACAGACTGCTTTTACATCAGGTCGTTCGCGGTAGATTAGAAGGTGCATGGCAAGCTCACTCGATGCGCGCTTATCCGTCAAAGGTTTGCCTTCCATGTCCGTGACCGCGCACGCTTCTTCCGTCATGCGCCCCTTGCACGTCATAGTAGGCGTAGCCACCACGCGCCCGTCATCCAGACGCACGCTCAGGTTGCCGTCCGAAGAGACAACGTAGCTTCGCTCGTACATCAACTGCCCGACGCGCACAATCTCGCGCCGCGCTTCTTGCTCATTCATATTGCACGTCAGAAATAGTTATAAAGAATCGAAACACGCTCGGAAACAGGCTGCCCATCTCTTAAAGCAGGCATGAAACGTATCCGTCTTGCTGCTTCTATCACCTCGCTTGTGTGCTTATTGGAGCAATTAAGAATTGGTAACGGCTCAATATCTGTCACTTCTCCCGACGCAGATAAGGTGAGGCGCAGAATCACATTAGAGCAAGCGTGCTCGTGGTTAAGATTCCTTCCCTGCCAGTAGCTTGGCTGAGGCAAGTATAAAAGTTTCGCGCTTTGCGCCACACATTTTCCGTCAATTGATTTTGGTTCGGTATAACTAATTGATTTGATGAGTGGTAAATTGAAGTCCATATGGTGAAAGAATAATTCTTCATCATCAATTGTAAGCCCTAATGGATTTGGAGGATTATCTAGAGGCACGTAATTATCATTTGCAGCTTGTATGAATGCGAGGAAATTCTTGAAATGAGCGTCGTCTATGGTTGAAGAAGAATGACCGACATATCCCCCATCGTAAACTTGGGTTATTCTGACAATAGAATTATTTGGGACTTGGTAACAATCCTCCATCTCGACTTGAGGCACGGCGTTGCTCAAAGAATCTGACGTAACACCATCGCTTAAAAAATGATTGAATATGCTTGCTAAGGCTACGCCTATAGATAGCGTTAACGCGAATGGCAGAAATCTTTTGAGCAAGCATGACATGATTGCTACTCCTAATTGCTCCACTCCTCGTGCTGCTTACGCTGTTGCGCGTCCTCTAATTCCTCTACGCGCAGGCGCAGCATAGATACTTCATCATTCAGTACATTCATCAAAGGCTTAACTTCATCAAGCTTCGACTCGATGCTTATCAACTTTTGCAGCACCCTCTCCCACATGGATTTTTCCTCATCCAGCCACTCATCAATCTTCTCTTCGAGCGACGCAAGGTGCGCATCAGTCTGAGCTATAGTCCCACGCTGCGGCAAGTTCTTTGTGAATTCTTCGCTCATAAACTTTCCTCAAAATTCCATCTCACAACTCGCGCGTCTCGTCGTGCTGCGCTATCTCTTCGTAGGCGTGCGTGACGCGCGGGTTCGTAATGGTTGAGACCTGCGGGCGCGCGAGCGAATATGACAAACTTTCAAGCGCAACGGTCAAGTCAACGTTCTTGACCTTAACGCCGCGACGGGCTTGAAGACGCGCGGGTGCGAAATTGAGCACGGCCTTGATGCCTGCCGACATCACCTGATTCAAAACTTTCTGCGCGACGCGCGCGGGCACGGACAATACGATTACATCAATCTCCTCGTCATGAACCACGCGGGCGAGGTTGCGAACGTCGTGAACCATAACCTGATTGCGCCCCACGCGCTCGCCTATCTTCTCCCGCGCGTTGTCGAAGAGTGCGGCGACTGTGAAGTTCGACGTTGTGAAGCCGTCGTAGTTCGCAAGCGCTGTCCCTAAGTTCCCAGCGCCGACTATGCCTACGCGATGAGCTACGTCCAATCCCAGAATCTTGATGATGTGGTCGCGCAGGTTTTCGACATAATAGCCCACGCCGCGAACTCCAAACTCGCCGAAGTATGCAAGGTCTTTGCGAATCTGCGCAGAGTTCAGATTGAACTGCTCGGCCATAGCCTTCGATGAGACCGTCTTTATTCCTGCGGCGGCCAGCGTGTTCAGACAGCGCAGGTAAACGCTCAAGCGGTTCGTCGTCAGCTCAGATATTTTCTCCGATTTCATTAAAGCCCGTTCCATGGACAGTAACAAGTATAGCTCTGAAAAGAGGTAAATGGTGAATGGTAAATGGTAAAAGCAGAGCGGAAAGCCTTCAAATTCTATTCACCATTCATCTCTTTTCTTCCATTGACCATTTACCATTGACCATTTACCATCCTTGATGAAAGACGAAGGCGCTCCCGAAATTCACTTCTTCGATAAAAACTTTTTCACAACCGATGATTGCACACTTAAACGGAAACCTGCTTGCTAAACACGCGACTACTGTAATCCTGGACGTGGGCGGCGTTGGCTACGAAGTGACCATCCCGCTCTCAACTTTTTATGATCTGGAAGACGCTGGCGCGCAGGTGCGCCTGCATATCTACACGCATGTGCGAGAGGAGGTTCTTCAGCTTTACGGCTTTAAGACGATACGCGAGCGAGAGCTTTTCTTAAAACTGATTTCTGTGAGCGGCATTGGCCCAAAGCTTGCCATCTCTATGATAGGAATCATGAGCGCCGACGAGATCATAGCCTCTATTCGCACGAACAATCTGGCGCGATTGACTTCTATTCCGGGCGTTGGCAAGAAGACAGCCGAGCGTCTTGTCATTGAGCTTCGTGATAAAATCGCCGCGCTCTCAAGCCCTGCGCTCGAAGAGGCATTTGCGGCGCAAACCGGAGGCGCAGCGCCTGCGAGCGAAGACGCGCTCCGTGATGATGCGCTCTCCGCGCTCGTCAACCTTGGTTATCAAAAGGCCGCAGCCGAAAAAGCAATCACTTCAGCCATGCAGGAAGGCGGCGAGCTATCGGTTGAAGTAATCTTGCGCCGCAGCCTGCGACAACTTGCGCGAGGATAAAAAGATAGTTTTCAGTTTTTAGTTTTCAGTTTTAAGTAAAAGCTTTTCGCTCTTCTTTCTGAAAACTAAAAACTGAAAACTGAAAACTGCTTTATGGAAGAACTTGAGCCAGCGAATGCGCGCGAGGCGCGTGTGATAGAAGACGAGAGAGAATTTGAAAAGTCTCTGCGCCCGACTCGTCTGGCCGAATACATAGGCCAGCGCCGTGCGACGGACAATCTTCGCATCTTCATCAAGGCAGCGCTTCGCAGGCGCGAGGCGCTGGATCACGTTCTGCTGACGGGGCCGCCGGGGTTGGGAAAGACCACTCTGGCGCACATCGTTGCGAACGAGATGAGCGCGGAGCTTCGTTCGACCGCAGGGCCTGTAATTGAGAAGAGCGGCGACCTCGCGGCCATTCTCACGAATCTTCAAGAAAGTGACGTGCTCTTCATTGACGAGATTCATCGCCTAGCACCTGCTATCGAAGAGGTGCTGTATCCTGCGATGGAGGATTACAACCTAGACCTGATGATAGGGCAAGGGACGGCTGCGCGCTCTATAAAATTGGAGCTTCCAAGATTCACGCTTGTAGGCGCAACAACGCGCGCAGGTTTGATTACCGCTCCGCTTCGCGGTCGCTTCGGAATCGTCTTTCATCTGGATTTTTACACGCACGAGGATTTGGAAGTTATCGTAAAACGCTCTGCGGACATCCTTGGCGTCGTGATTGACGAAGGCGGCGCGCGTGAGATTGCACGGCGCGCTCGCGGGACTCCCAGAATAGTCAACCGGCTCTTGCGTCGCGTGCGCGATTACGCAGAAGTTGATTATGACGGGCGCATCACGCAAGAGGTTGCGAACGACGCGCTCAACCGCATGGAGGTTGACACCTACGGCCTTGACGAAGTTGATCGAAAACTTCTTCTGACCATTATAGAAAAGTTCAGCGGCGGCCCCGTCGGTCTAGGGACTATTTCGGCTTCGATTAACGAAGAGAAGGATTCAATCGAAGAGATCATAGAGCCTTACCTGATTCAAATAGGATTCTTGAATCGCACGCCGCGCGGTCGCATGGCTACGCGGCTGGCCTACGAGCATTTCGGTGTCAGCCCGCAACAGCAAAAGCCCACGCTATTCGATGGCGATTGAATGAAGGATGATTTAACGTGAGTTCGACGTGAGAGAGAAAGAGGAAAGGAAGAAAACTATCCACGCGCATCACACGCGCACGACACGAAGAGAAGAATTCGTTTAGTGTAGTTTAGTGTGTTTTAGTGGATAATTCACTTGCTCGTACTTCGTCTTATACCGAACTCACGTTGATTTAACCGCAAAGGACGCAAAGGATTTCGCAAAGGACTAAAAAAATTGAGTCTTATCTCTGCGACCTCTGCGAATACCTCCAGCACCCTTTGCGGTTAAATCCCAACTCTCAGCGCTCATCTCATATTGACCCACTACCTGCTCGGTTTCCAGACTTGTCAACCTGCGCCGTTTTATGCAAAAATCTTCTTCGTTTTACAGCCTACCTTTTCGGTTCTGTATCACGCTCAGTCTCACTACTAACCCAGGGTTAAAAATTTGTAAGGAGTATTTTTATGCAGTTCGATTTCCTCTTTCCCCCAAAACATTTTCGCGCGCTGCTGTGCCTCGCAGCCGCCCTCATTGTTGGTTGCGGCGCGCTTCGACCAGCGCAAGCGCAGCAGTTTTCTAACTTCGACCGTGATAGAGGCAAGGTTATGCTCAACCAGATCAGAAACGATCTGAGGAGCAACTACTACGACCCGAATTTTCACGGCATGGACGTTGAAGCGCGCTTCAAGGCTGCCGAAGATAGGATTAAGCAGGCTACATCAAACAACCAGATTTTCGGCATCATCGCGCAGCTTCTGGCAGACCTGCACGACTCGCACACTTTCTTTATTCCTCCGTCGCGTGCTGTGACCATCGAATACGGTTGGAAGATGCAGGCAATCGGAGACGCCTGCATCGTCACGGCGATCAAGCCGGGCAGCGATGCCGAAGCGAAAGGCTTGAAAGTAGGCGATACAGTGCTCGCTATGGACAACTATCAGCCCACACGAGAGAACCTTTGGGTGCTAGATTATCTCTATTACTCACTAAAACCTCAGGCCGGTATGCATGTAGCTGTGCAGAGTCCCGGCGCAGGCCCGCGAGAGTTTGACATCATGGCGAACGTCAAGCAGGTAAGGCGTGTTCAAGACCTCACGAATGGAAGTGACATCTGGGACGTGATAAGAGAAGCTCAGAACGAGGACCGTCTGTACCGCCAGCGATACATAGAGGCTGGCGACGACCTCATGATCTGGAAGATGCCGCAGTTCGACATGGACAGAAATGAAGTTGACAACTTCATGAATAAAGTGAGGAAGCATAAAGCTCTCATACTCGATTTGCGCGGCAACGGCGGCGGTGCCGAAGAGACGCTGCTCAGGCTCTTGGGCAACTTCTTCGATCACGATATTAAGATAGGCGACGTGAAACGGCGCAGGGATACCAAGCCGCTCGTAGCAAAAACGCGGGGCAGCGATATATTCAAAGGCCAGATCGTCGTTCTCATTGATAGCCAATCGGGTTCTGCCTCGGAACTCTTCGCACGTGTGATTCAACTGGAACATAGGGGCACGGTCATAGGCGACCACTCGGCTGGAGCAGTCATGCAAAGCAGACAATACTCGCATCAGGTCGGGGGCATGGAGGTGGTCGCGTTCTATGGCGTGAGCATCACGGAAGCTGACCTGATCATGACCGACGGCAAGAGCCTCGAAAACGTAGGCGTCACGCCGGACGAGCTTCTGCTGCCGACGCCCGCAGACCTTGCAGCGCAGCGCGACCCCGTTCTTGCGCACGCAGCAGAACTCGTGGGCGTCAAGCTAGACCCCGCGCGCGCAGGAGCATTCTTCCCTGTAGAGTGGAGAAGATAGAACTTTTTCGTGCATAATCTTGAGCGGAGCCGGGTATGGCAGTTAGAATGTCGCCCCCGACTCCGCTCAATAGTTATGCGCTACGTTTCACCTAAACCATTTAATTATCTAGCAGCGCTCTGCTGCTTGATCCAATTCGCGCTCGCGCCTGCTTCAATCGAAGCGCAGAGGCAGAGCACGCCCGCACGCACTCAGAGAGCAAGCGGGGCAACGGCGCAACAAACTTCCTCTACAAATCATTCCCGCGCGAGCATGGAGCTTCTCAATGAAGTTGCCGAGCGTGCGCGCTCCTTCGACGATCTCTATCAACGCGCGCATGTGCAAGCGCTGGCCGCAGACGCGCTCTGGCCTTTTGATAGAGAAAGAGCGCGCGCAATCTTTCTGCGAGCATGGGAAGCGGCCAAAGCATCAGACGACGCAGAGCAAGAACAGGACGGAAGAGAAATAGCGCGTGTGACTGAAGCGCGTGACGAAATTCTCTTGAAGGCTGCCGCGCGTGATAGCGTGCTTAGGGAGAGATTCCTGCGCGAGCTTCTCGCTCAAGAGAATGATGAAGACAATGCTGGTCAGAATAGCTCTTCCTCAACGCAGGACAGCTCTTCATCGAGCGTCTGGCGCGAGCCTAGCCCACAGAGTGCACGGCGCATCGAGTTAGGTTACGAACTGCTTAGGCGCGGCAACCCGGACGCAGCAATTAGTGTGGTTATGCCAGCAGCAAGCGAAGGCGTAAATGCAAGCTTGATGATATTTCTACTACGCCTGCGTCAGAAGTATGTGCGACCGAACGGGGACGAGCTTCTGCTTGCTCTTATAGAGGCTGCGCGAAATGGCCTGCGAACTAATGCAAACACAATATTGCTTCTCTCCAGCCCAATCGTTTCGCCTGAACTTTTAGTGATAGTTGACGAACGCGGTTCTCTGCAACTTCGCTCAGTTCCAAGACCGGCAATGAGTAGCGGAGATAGCTTGTACCTCATAGACATGGATACATCCAACGGCCTTAGCGCCGCGCGCTCCATGCCATCAGTAAGCTCGGCCTTTTATAGCGTTGCTGCGAGCATTCTCCTGCGACCATCTTCAGAACAAGCGAACGCACAGCGCGAAGCAGTTGCAGTTTACTTTGCAATTACACGCCTGCTTCCCTTCTTCGTGCGCGACGCGCAGCAGTTTGTTCCTGAACTTCAAGCTCGCGCGAACTCTCTGGCCGAAGAGATCGAAACCGAGCGACCCTTTGCGAACTCAGTCGGATCAACTGGCGCACGCGCGAACAGAGGCCGAGCGCCAGCGAGTTTACCTCTCTATGGTGAAGACCGCTGCCGGCATTCGCGCGTGGGACAGAGCGCGCCGCGCTGCGGAGAACATTGAAGACCTGAATATGCGACACGCCGCGCTCTCTTTTATCGCCCTGAATCAGATTGCGGACATCTCGCGCGCATACGCCGATGAGAGAGAAGATGATTACGAGTCGGTTCTAAAATTCGTGGACACGGCGGACGTGCCGCCGCTCGCACGAGCGTGGGGTTACGCGCAGGCGGCAGAGATTGCAGCGCGTAAGAAGAAAAATAAGCAGCGCGTTGTAGAACTTCTCGGCGAGGCTGGAAGATGGGCCAATCGCGTGGATGCCGGAACACCTGAGCGCGTAGCAGCGTATGCGGTCGTGGCTACTTCAGCCGCCCGCGTATCGGAAGAGCGCGCGTGGGGTGCGCTGCACGATGCTGTGAAGTCTGCCAACTCTGCGGAAGATTTTTCGGGCGAACAGGAGAAGCTTGCGATTTACGCCATCGAGAATCGAAGCGCAGAGCGCGAGCCGGAATTCAGCTTTACCTTTGACACTTTTCGTTTGGATAAAATTTTTGCGAAAATGGCTCGTCTGAATTTCGATGAAGCTTTGATGGAATCGCGCGCTCTGGAAGACGGCGTGCCGCGCTCAATCGCGCAGATCGCCATAGCGCGAGCAATACTTGAAAGAGCAGACAATAGATAGTAAGCAGTAAGCAGTGAGCAGTAAGGAAGAAGGTTGAGAGGCTTGCTGTCTTGAATATAATCTCTCTCAACCATGAATGCTCAGCAATTCTACTGCTCACTGCTTACTGCTCACTCTTTTTATGTTTCGTTTCATCTCGTTTTCGCGCCACTCTTTCGGCGTGCGCAACCGCGCGCCGTGGGGAACTATTCTGAGTCACACGCTTCATCAGTTTCACGAGAACGACCTTTTTACTTCCTCTGCGGCGATGAGCTATTTCGGGTTGCTCACGCTCTTTCCTGCGCTGCTGTTGCTGCTGGCGTTGAGCAACCTGACGACCGCAGGGAGCGAGATGCTCGCGCGCATCGTGCAGGTTTATCCGGGTTCTACGGAATTCCTGCGCTCTACCATCAGGTCGCTCTCGAATCTGAGCACAGAGGTCATAATCACTTGCGCCATCGTTGTGCTGTGGGCAGGCTCTTGGGTCTTCGCTGTGGTCGAGCGGGCGCTTAATCGAATATGGGGGACGACCTCGCGCACATTCCTGCACGGTCGCGCGCTCACGCTCGGCATGGTGGGCATAGTGGGCTTGCTACTTTCCGTTTCGGTTCTAGTCACATCAGTGCTGGTAACATTGCAGCAACTTGCATCGCGTCTGCCGTTGCGCGTTCTAGAACACCGCCCGACGCTCTCTTTGATAGCTAGCGCGACGTGGCAGCTTGTCTTCGCGCTCGTAAGCATTCTGGTCACCATCACGCTCTTCGTAATAGTCTATCGCTTCATGCCGAACGCGCGCGTCACCGTGCGAGACACTTTGCCGGGCGCAGTGCTCGGCGGGCTTCTGTGGGAGACCTCGAAATATATATTCGCATGGAGCCTTCACTACTTTCACTATGACCAGATTTACGGCTCGGTCGGCGCTGTCGTGGCCGTTCTGACTTGGGGCTATTTCTCAAGTTTGATTCTACTTTTCGGCGCGCAACTGACCGCAGTGTTTCACTACGAGCACCCTGCGGGACCTATTAAAGCGACAGCCGCAGACGCTGCAATCGCGCCGCTACCGTGAAGAACAGTTTTCAGTTTACAGTTTTCAGTTTTCAGAAAGAAGCGCAAAGCTTTTTACTTAAAACTGAAAACTGTAAACTGAAAACTGTTTTTATGCTTGTTTCTGATTTCGATTATGAACTGCCGGAAGAGTTGATCGCGCAGCATCCTGTTGAGAGGCGCGACGCTTCGCGTATGCTCGTGCTTGATCGAAGCAAGAAGAGTTGGCATGATTCTCAGTTCGCAGAGTTCCCTTCTTACGTTCGACCAGAAGATACGCTCGTCATCAACAACACGCGCGTCTTTCCAGCGCGCCTGACAGGGCGGCGCGTGCCTACGGGCGGGCGCGTGGAGCTTTTCCTCGTAGAGGAGCGCGAGCCGCGAGTCTGGGAAACTCTTGCGCGCCCCGCGCGAAGATTGCAAGAGGGCACGCGGGTTGAATTCGGCGACGGGCGCATTCGTGCAGAGATTTTAAGAGAGTTTGAAGAAGGGCGACGACTCGTGCGCTTTTCATGCGAAGGAGATTTCGACTCGCTCCTTGATGAGATTGGACAGACTCCGCTTCCGCCTTACATCAAGCGCGCCCCTTCGGCAAAGCTTGACGAAGACCGCGAGCGTTACCAGACCGTCTACGCAAGGACGCGCGGCGCAATCGCTGCGCCAACAGCAGGGCTTCACTTCACACAGCGCGTGCTCGATGAAGTGCGCGCACGCGGCGCTTGCATTACAGAGATAACGCTTCACGTGGGCTACGGAACTTTCGAGCCTGTGCGAGTCGAGGATTTGAGCGAGCACAAGGTTGCTCCCGAAGCGTTCGAGATTGACGCGAGCGCAGCCCGTAAGATAAATAACGCGCGTGAGCGGGCGGGGCGCATCATTGCGGTTGGCACTACGACCACGCGCGCATTAGAATCTGCTGCGGACGAGAGCGGACGAGTTCGCTCAGGCGCTGGCCTAGCCTGGTTGACAATTACGCCGGGCTACAGGTTTCGCGCTGTTGACGCGCTGCTCACAAACTTTCACCTGCCGCGCTCATCACTGCTCGTGCTAGTATCGGCATTGGCCGGGCGCGATCTTGTGCTGGCGGCCTACGCCCACGCGGTTGCCTCGCGCTACCGCTTTTACAGTTACGGCGATTGCATGCTAATAATTTAGTGAATGGTAAATAGTGAAGAGAAGAAAACGCTTTCCACCATTTACTATTCACCATTTACCATTTACTTGTCTTTATGGCTGTTCTTAAAAAAATTCGTTCGCGATTCTGGTCGCAGGGTGAGGAACGGGACGACCATGAGATGGTCTTGGAGCAAGGCCCGCGCGCGTTGCCGTCGCAGGTGCAGTTGCGCTACGACGTGCGGCCACTGACCGTTGCGCAGTTGGACGAGTGCTGGCGGCTTGACCAGCGCTGTTTCATTGACGGCGAGGCGTACAGCCGCGAGACCTTTGAATACCTTTTGACTGCGCCCGAATCCGTCTCCTATCGCGCAGTAACTCCGAGCGGCCACATGGTTGGATTCATCGTCGGCCTTGTAGAGCCTGACCACACGGGACACATAACAACAGTAGGCGTCGCTCCCGAACACCGTCGGCGCGGCATAGCTCAGCGCATGATGCATAAGGTCGAGGACGGATTCCGCCGACGCAACGTACGCATGGTTCGTCTGGAAGTCCGTTCTGTGAACACGGGCGCGCAACACCTCTACAACGTGCTCGGCTACTCGGTCACACAACGCCTTCCCCGTTATTACTCGAACGGCGGCGATGGGCTGCTGATGGTCAAATCAATAGAGTGAATGGTAAATAGTAAATGGTGAATGGAGGAAAGCGGTTCTTCCATTCACCATTTACTATTTACCATTTACCGCTTTTCTAACTCTTCCTTAACTCAGTTAAGACTTGCTTGGCTACGGCCTTCAGCGTGTCGAAGACGCCTATGCCTGTTGAGGCAACTGCTTCGACGACGGGTTCGCCCTTGCGTTGAAGTTCCAATGCGAGTTCCTGAACAGGGATGACGCTGGGCAGGTCTCTCTTGTTGAGTTGCAGAACATAAGGGATGTTCATCAGGTCGTAGCCCTGCGAGTGAAGATTCTCTTCCAGGTTATAGAGCGATTCTATGTTCGCGTCCATGCGCTCTTCCTGCGAATCCGCTACGAAGACCACGCCGTCAACGCCCTTCAATATGAGTTTGCGCGAGGCGTCGTAGAAGACTTGCCCCGGCACAGTGTATAGATGAAAGCGTGTCTTGAAGCCGCGAACCGTGCCCAGTTCCAGCGGCATGAAGTCGAAGAAGAGCGTGCGGTCTGTCTCTGTAGCCAGACTTATCAACTTCCCCTTGGCCTGCGGAGCAGTCGAATCGAAAATGTACTGCAAGTTCGTGGTCTTGCCGCACAAGCCCGGCCCGTAGTAGACGATCTTGCAGTTGATCTCTCTGGATGCGTAGTTGATGAACGTCATGATGGTTAAGTGATGAGTGATGAGTGATGAGTGATAAGTGATAAGAGCAGTTTTCAGTTTTCAGTAAAAAGCTTTTCTCTTATCACTTATCACTCATCACTTATCACTAGCTGAAAAGGCTGTCTATATCTTCATCTGTGATTTCGGCGAAGGGTGACGTTGACATATTTTCTTTGCGGGTTTCGCGCTCGATTTCAGCGAAGAGGTTTGCAAGTTCGCTGGAAACCTGCTTGACGCGCAGCTTTACCAACCCCAGGCTCGAACGCTCGTCGAATACAACCACGAGCAGCATGCGCCCAATAACACAGATGTGAATGCTCTCGCGCTCGCCTTCATGCGAGAGCGTAGGAAACTCTTTCTCTCCGATTAGCTTTGCCATGCCGCCCGTGGCTGCAACGTTTCCGGCGGCCAGGCTTGCAAGGCTCGTCGTGTCCAGATCGCCGACTTCACCGTGAACGGCAATCTCTTGCCCGTCTTTGTCAACCAGAAAAGCTACGCGAGCAGAGGAGTCCATGCGCAGGCGCGCCAGCACTGCTTTGATCTGGTGATACTGCTGTGCGCGCAAAATGATTGGTGTGTCTGGCATTGTTACAGTGTTCCAGATGAAACGGGCGCGCTTCTTCAAAGAGAAGCTGGAGAGGCTGATTGAGATTGAGGCTTTCGGACTTAACCTAGAGTGAAAGAAGAACTTCTGCCTTTCAAGACAATCCGCACGCCTTGCCTGTTAACGACCCGCTCGGAGGGCAAAGGGTCGTAAATCCATTAAGAACTTTAACACAGGCCAACAGAAGGCAGCAAGTGTTTTTCTTTGTTTGATTTTTTGAGCGCTTTGTTCATCCGAATTATTCAGATGATGCCCGCAAATTATCGTCTCTCGTTGATTTAGGTCTAAGCCTATGCTAAGCTACGCCGAGTTTTCATGGCCGCTATTGATTGAGCGGCCTTTTGAAAGTGGGGGCTTCGCATGAGCGATCCTATCGTGAAGGGCGTCAAACGGTCTCCCTCGCGCCCTGCCTCGCGTCATTCTGAAACATCTTCGTCTAAGGGGCGCTCGCTCGCGGGCAAATCTGCGCGTCCCAAACCGCTCGCCAAGCGTTCGTCTGCGAATAAAGCTCCTGCTAAAAAAGCAACGAAGGCTGGTGCTGCTGTCCACGCAAAGGCTAAAGTTTCTAAAAAGAGCGTTAAGAAAGTGGCGCAGAGAAAGCCTGTTCGCGCCAAGGCAACTCCAAAGAGCAAAGCCCCAACTCGTAAACCCGTTGTCGCAAAGCAGAAGAAGAGCGCTCCTGCCAAATCCAAGACAAAAAGCCGTACAGTCGCCCGAAAAATCGTGACGGCTCAGCCGCTAACCCGTCAGCCCTCTGTTGACGAGGCTGCTGCGTTGCGTGCGTTCGAGCGCGCGCATAAGGAGTTTGCTCGCGGCCATTTTGGCGAGGCGCGCTCGCTCTTTCGCGCTCTGCTTGAGAAACATTCTAACGTTTCGGAGGTCGCAGCGCGTGCGCGCACTTACTTAGCCATCGCGGAATCGCGCCTGCGAAACGAGAGCACGCTACCCAGAGACGCCGACTCGCTTTACGATAGAGGCGTGATAGAGTTGAACCGAGGCGAATATGTTGCTGCGCAAGAGATGTTCGAGCGCGCGTTGAAGCGCGAGCCTCAAGCCGCGCATATTCATTACGGTCTTGCCGCCACACGCGCACGGCTCGGGGCTATAGATTCCGCATTGGAATCTTTACAGCGCGCTCTGGACATTCAGCCCACTTTGCGAATACGCGCACAGCACGATAGCGATTTGACATCGCTGCGCAACGATCCTGATTTCGAGCGTCTTGTATTCGCCACCCGCTAATCCCGGCGAAACTCCCCGCGAAGATTAATCGAAAGCAAGTTTCCACGAAGCCGCTATGAAAGCCCGCAGCTTTTAGTTATCATTTCACTTCAGAGGGAGCGGTTCTTTCGCTTCGACTTCGGTGCGTCCGAGCCTATTGGAGAATTTCTAACAGCATGCATTCCATAGAGACGAATGATGGCCTGAAGCTCGTAGCCATTGGCGGCGGCACAGGTCTTTCGACTCTGCTTGCTGGACTCAAGCGTCTGGTCGGCAACAGCGACGAGGGCGGCGCGTGGCTCGAATCGCTCGCGGCGATTGTCACTGTCTCGGACGATGGCGGCAGTAGCGGGCGATTGCGCGAAGAGCTGCAAATCTTGCCGCCCGGCGACATACGCAACTGCATGCTCGCACTCTCTGAAGACTCACACCTTCTCTCTCGTCTTTTTCAATATCGTTTTCGAGGCACGGGCGATCTCGGCGGCCACAGCTTCGGCAATCTATTCTTGGCCGCGCTCACGGAAGTGACAGGCGATTTCGTAGAAGCCGTTCGACTATCTTCCGAAGTTCTTGCGAGCAAGGGGCGAATATTCCCAGCAACGATTCAGGACGTGCGTCTTGTAGCCGAGCTTGAAGATGGCACTGAAGTTTTCGGCGAGACTCAGATAACTGCGTCTCGCGCGCCCATTCGAAGATTGCGTCTTGAGCCTGAGCAGTGTCTTCCCCTTCCAGAAGCGCTCGCCGCAATTCGCGCGGCGGACGTAATTACAATTGGCCCAGGCTCTCTATACACCAGCATCCTTCCAAACCTTCTGGTCGCACGCGTAGCACATGCAATAGGGCAGGCGCGCGCCACGAAAATTTTCATCTGCAACCTTATGACGCAACCGGGCGAGACCGACGGCTACACTGCGCGCCAGCACATAGAGACTGTGAAGCGTTACGCGCCTGAGATTGCTTTCGATTACGTGGTCGTCAATAATCGTCCCATCAGCCCGGAGCAAACGGAAGCTTACGCGGCAGAGGGCGCGCACCAGATAGGGCTTCAAGATCATCTGCTCGAAAAAGAGTTTGGCAACGAGGCTGAGGTGATACGCGCAGACCTTTTGGACGAAGGGGAGAAGGTTCGACATAATTCCGAAAAGCTTGCGCGCGTTGTCATAGCATGCTGCGAGCAGGCTAGCGCCGAACGTGTCGTCGCCGAAATTTGAAAGGCAGCGACGAGAAACAGTTTTCAGTTTTTAGTTTTCAGTTTTCAGAAGAAAACTAGAAAGCTTTTAACTGAAAACTGAAAACTAAAAACTGAAAACTGTTCTATGGAGAAGCAGTCTCAATTTCAATTGCAAGAGGGACACGCGCCGCTCGACGTAATGATCCTGGCCGCAGGTCTGGGCACACGTATGCGCTCGCGCAAGGCCAAAGTTCTGCACCAGCTTGGCGGTCGCCCGCTCATTGCTCACGTCTGTCGCACGGCTGCTGCGCTCACGCAGCGCCCTATTCACGTAGTAGTAGGACATCAGGCGGAGTTGGTAGAGGCTGCCGTACGCGAAGAGTTGGACGAGCACGGGGCTGTATTCATCAAGCAGGAGGAGCAGCGCGGGACAGGTGATGCTGTAAAGGCTGCGCGTGATGCTTTCGCGCAAACGAACTCAACTCTTCTTGTTCTCTCCGGCGACGTTCCGCTCATCACTGCGGAAACCCTTGGCGCGCTCATTCACCAGCATCGCACGCATCGCGGTCGCGGCGCGGCTTGCACTATCTTGACAGTTCGCCTGGAAGACCCAATGGGCTACGGTCGCATAGTGCGCGACGAAGAGGGACTTTTTCAGAAGATAGTTGAGCAAAAGGACGCCACGCCCGCCGAGCGGCAGATCAAAGAGATTAACGCAGGCATCTACTGTTTCGAGACGCGCTCGCTATTTTCGGCGCTCGCGCGCGTCGAACCGCACAACGCGCAGGGCGAGTATTACCTGACGGACGTTCCAGAAATTCTTAAATCGGACGGCGAAGACGTTTCGGTCTATTTGCACGCCGACGCGCGCGAAGTTTCGGGCATCAACACGCGCGTAGAGCTAGCCGAGTTTGAGCGACTTCTTCGCCAGCGCACCATACGCCGCTTGATGCTGGACAGCGGCGTGACATTCATTGACCCTCTTCACACCTACGTCAGCCCCGAAACTCAAATTGGGCGCGACTGCATCATCTACCCTGACGTTCACATAGAAGGCGCGACCATAATCGGCGACGATTGCGAGATACGCGCGGGCACGCGCATCACCAAATCGCGCATAGGCAGCGGTGTTACCGTCAAAGACCACTGCGTTATTGTTGATAGCGAGATTGCGAATAACTGCACGGTCGGCCCTTCCGCGCACCTGCGCATGCAGACTAAACTGGAAGAGGGCGCGTGCGTGGGCAATTTCGTAGAGGTCAAGAAATCTCGTTTGGGTCGCGGCTCGAAATCAATGCACCTGACTTATCTGGGCGACGCAACCATTGGCGAGAAGACAAACATAGGCGCGGGCACTGTCACTTGCAACTACGATGGAAAGAACAAGAACCCGACCGTCATAGAAGACAACGTGAAGATAGGCTCGGACACAATGCTCGTCGCGCCCGTTCGCGTAGGCTCAGGCTCTGTCACTGCGGCAGGCTCCGTAGTCACGAAAGACGTGCCGCCAGACACGCTCGTAGCAGGAGTCCCAGCAGTCATCAAGAAACGGCTCAACGAAAATAAGGAGGAACAAAGGGGCGAGGAGGAAAGGCTGAAGGACGGAGCTCTGGTAACTCAACCTGAGTAACCACGCTTTCATCCCTCATCCCTCATCCCTCATCCCTGCTCTACCATGTGTGGCATTGTTGGTTACGTGGGACAAAAACAGGTTGTGCCCGTCATCAT
>MNJR01000102.1:0-22707 GCA_001920415.1 Acidobacteria bacterium 13_1_20CM_3_53_8
AGCAGGTTCACGTGCGCTACCCTACTGGCAGTCATATTCTTTCTTAAGGTAGGTTTTTCTTGCACTGCTCATTAATTGTAATTGCGTGCGACCAAGCAAGTATCAGTATCGCCTAAGTAAAAAGGCAAAAGTAAAAAGGTAAAAGGCAAAAGTGAAGACAGAGCATTCATCTCTAATTTTTAATCTCTAATTCACGCCTGCAAGGCGTGTCCACACTTTTACCTTTTTACTTTTGCCTTTTTACTTCCTCTTTGCCTTTTGCCTTCTCCTTTCTACTCTTAATTGAGAGATACAGGTCAATAAAATTTCTGATTCCCTAAGCTGTCGGCTTGCATCCGGTTTGCTTATGGGTGCATCATAATGGGCAGTTACTCCTTCTCTCGCGCATCAACGGTGATGCGCCCCGCGCCTTTCGGATTGGCGGCGGCGTTTGGATAGTTCGAGAGCAGGCCGATTTCAACTTTCAGAAGCCGCTCGACTGAGAGCAACCGAACGCTGGGCCTTCGCTGCCACCGTTTCAACGAAGCCACATTTGATTCGAAGCTTCTTTATCTCCTAAGGAGGAGAGGTAAACAATTTATGACGATGAAACTCTACGTCGGCAATCTGGCGTTCCAGACAACGAGCGAAGATTTGCAGGAACTATTTTCGCAGGCGGGCACTGTCGAATCCGCTTCAGTTGTGGAGGATCGCGAAACGGGTCGCTCGCGCGGCTTCGGCTTCGTCGAGATGGCTACGAAGGAAGAGGGACAGAAGGCCATAGAGCAATTTAATGGCAAAGAAGTAAATGGTCGCAACCTGAACGTGAATGAAGCCAGACCGCGTGAAGATCGCGGCGGTCGCGGCGGATTCAGCGGCGGTCGCGGCGGTGGCGGTGGCGGTCGTGGAGGTTACGGCGGCAATCGCGGTGGCGGCGGTGGTGGTGGTCGCGGCGGATACGGCGGCGGCGGTGGCGGTGGTGACCGCGAGCCACGCTGGTAATCTTAAGCTCCAGATCAACGGTGACACTTTAATGAAGCGCCTCCGACAATGAAAAAACTCGGAGGCGCTTAACTTTTAAAGAGAGGTTCTATGGAGAAGCAGGAATACGCGGTGGGTGATCGCGTGGAGAAATTGTGTGAAGTCTGCGGCGTAGAGCGCGGCCACGTGGTCGCTTCAACAACGAAGCGCGGGCTTATCTCACGAGTGAGTTGTCCTATCTGCGGAACGCGCAGCTCATTCAAAAGCTCCGGAAGAACGTCTAGCCGTATGTCAACGACCAAGAGCGGAGCGCCATATGACCGGACGCGTACCTATCGCACAGGCCAGACCATAATCCACCCGCAGTTCGGAATGGGCGAAGTCACTGCCGTCATAGAGCCGCGCAAGATTGATGTGCTCTTCGCAGACCGACTGCGCAGGCTCATTCACTCAAGCGTGTAAGCGCCGAAGAGAACATAAGCGCGCTAGATGCGCAACGAACGTGAGTTCGTTGCAAATAAATCGGCGTGCTACTGCCTGTCTAGTGAGACAAGGCGAATCTTGATTGGAATCATCACACGGTCAAGACCTCGTGCAACTTGCAGTTCGTGGCTTCGCCTTCATGTGTGAGCCACTCGCGCAACTCGCCCAGAGTGAATTGCGCCGCCGACCTGCCATCAAACGCTAAGATTACGTCACCTTTCTTAAAGCCATCTGCTTCAGCCGGTGAACCCGGTCGTACTGCGGCGATTGTGTAGGTGTGCAGATCGGTTCCCGAAGCAAGCATTGAGAGTCCATATGTACGCCGTTCAGGAAACGGTTTTGCTGATTCAAGGGTAGGCTCGAAGATCACACGGTTACGCGCGTAATCCAGAAACACGTGATAGCGATGATAGATGCCTTCTCCGACTGTTCCCGAAAAATTCTGGCTGGCGTACGCGCCCGATTTCGCCACCCATTCATACACACTTGCGCGCACCCCGTCTTCGTTTGAAGTGCTATCGAGCAGAGCCGTCTTGGCTTGCGTCAACTTCATAGCGTGCACAGCATCGCGCCATCTGATTAAGAGGTCGTGCGCTGTCAGGCCATCCTGTGTAGTAACCTGAGACTGAGCCAGAGTTGCTGTAGAGATAGAAAGAAGAAGTAAAATAAGCTGGAAGATGCGGCGCATATGAAGACCTCTCATGTTCCTATGACAATTCAATATCATCTTGACTGGCTGGCTATAAACCATCGTTCGTGAAACTAAAGTTATAACTTTTTAATGCATTTTCAAAGCGTTTGCCTCAGGATGCAAATCCCTAGCGCAGATATAATCCTTAGCGGGCATCCCGACACACTGCCACCAACCCTAAGGAGGATTTCATTCATTATTCCCTCGCGACATCTCCCCTTGTCGCACAGTAATTTGCAGAATCGCAGGAGGAGATATTTCCATGCAGTACCTGAGAATGAGATTCGCGATAGCAGCATTGCTGCTCGTCGCAGTGGCCGGTTTGTCGGCCATTGTAGAGAAAGTTTCGGCTGACGATGACAGCACATCGGGCTTTGAATTCGTAGGCCAAGTTACTGCACTGCCCTCGTCTGGCTTTGTAGGAGACTGGATTGTTGGCAGCCGCACCGTGCATGTCACGTCAAGCACCATTATTGATCAAGAGGACGGCGCTATAGTCCTTGGCTCTCTGGTTGAAGTCAAAGGCACTGTGAGGTCGGATGGCTCTGTGGACGCCACGAAGATAGAGACGGAGGATGCGCCGGAGACTACGCCTTCGCCCAGACCATCTCCGTCGCCGGGATGCCATGAGTTTGAAGGGACTATACAGAGTCTGCCGAACACGCAAGGATTCATTGGCGACTGGACGGTCGGCGGGCGCACAGTGCATGTAACATCAGCGACGATACTCAGGACGGAGGAAGGCAGCATAGCCGTAGGATCTTTCGTGGAAGTTAAAGGCTGTGTGCAACAGGACGGCTCTATCAACGCAACCTTAATCGAAGTGGAGCGTAACTCCGCAAACAACACCACACCTTTCTTTGAATTCTTCGGCACTGTTCAGACCTTGCCGGCGCAAGGGTTCGTGGGTGACTGGACAGTTGGCGGAAGAACCGTGCATGTGACTAGCAACACACAGATAGTGCGAGGCGAAAGACCTCTGGTCGTAGGCTCGTTCGTCAGAGTTTTGGGCGCTCTACAATCTGACGGCTCAATCAATGCGTCAACCATTCAGGTCAAGCGAAGCCTTAACACAGGCCGCCGCGTAAACTTCTTCGAGTTCTTCGGGCAAGTGGGTGCGCTGCCGAGCGGGTCTAACTTGATTGGTGATTGGACTGTCAACAACGTCACTGTGCACGTCAGCCAGAACACGCATATAGTACAGGAAGCGAACCAGCCTGTGACTGTGGGATCGCGCGTAGTTGTTGTAGGAACACAGCGACCAGACCTCAGTCTGGATGCCTCGAAGATTCGCGTACTCAATTCCGTTGAGGAAGCGCGAAACTTCATCATGCAAAATTACAACGACTTCCTGAACCGCGAACCCGACGAAGGCGGATTGGCCTACTGGACTGACCAGATAACCCGTTGCGGCAACGACCGCAACTGCATTAACGCACGCCGCACGGATGTCTCTGCTGCATTCTTCATCTCAGATGAATTCCAGCAGACGGGCTTCTTCATCTATCGTCTCTACGTGGTGTCGTTCGGACGCCGCCCGACGTTCGCAGAGTTTCTGCCGGATACCTTGACCGTCGCACAGAACATAGGAGGCGGGCCTGCCGTACTGGCAGCCAACAAGCAGGCTTTCGTAGAAGACTGGGTGACGCACCCTGCGTTCACATCAATCTACGACAGCAAGACCAACACGCAGTACGTTGACATGCTCTTCGCCAACGCAGGCATTACTCCTTCGGCGGCGGAGCGTAACCAGCTTATTCAAGGCTTGAACAACGGGACGGAGACGCGCGCAAGCGTTTTGCAGAAGATCGTAGAGAACCAGGCATTCTATCAACGCGAGTACAACCGTGCATTCGTGTTGATGCAATACTTCGGTTATCTCAGACGCGAGCCGGACGAAGGCGGATTCAACTTCTGGCTCAACGTCTTGAACAACCGTGTGCAGGGCAACTTCAAGGCTATGGTCTGCGCGTTCGCAACATCCGCAGAGTACCAGTTGCGCTTCGCTCCGACGTTCACGCATACCAACCAAGAGTGTGGAAGATAGTTGGAGGAGAACCGAAAACTCTCTTACACAGATAAGCTGAAAGAGCCAAAGGGTCACGCGAGCTTCGTAGCCCGCGTGACCCTTTTATAATTTGCAACACGTGACGGGCAAGAGAGCGATTACTCGTAATGATATTTGCAGGAGATGATAATGATCTGCTCATTGGTGACTTTATAGACGAGGCGATGTTCGTCCGTTAGGCGGCGCGACCAATAGCCTTTGAGTTCGTGTTTAAGTGGTTCAGGTTTGCCTATGCCCTCAAAAGGAGTCCTGGCCGTTTCGATGATCATGCGCCGTATGCGCTCAAATAGCTTTTTGTCTGTCTTCGCCCACTCGCTGAAGTCATCGAAGGCTGTTTGATGAAAGGCAACGAGCCTCACTGAAACTGCTCCTGTTCGGGCGTGATGATGTTCTGTGAGCTTTCAACATCCGCAATAGCGCGCAAGAGACGTTCGCGGTTTGCAGGCGAGCGCAAGAGGTATGCGGTTTCGTCGCGCTCATAAACGGCGATTTCGATCTCCTTATCTTTGAACAACTCCTTGATGGCATCCAAGAAACTTTGATCTAGTTCGTCAGCTTTGACATGGTAGATAGCGTCCATGATTGACTCCTTCACTGAGAGGTTTCATGCGGCGATTTCAACTTCGATGGTGCGGACGTGCGGCGCAATAGTGGCGACGGGCGGCGTGAAGTGAAGTTCCAGAGCATCGCTGAGATTCTCCAAAGCTTCTTCTTCCGTTGTGCCTTGAGAAGCAATATCAACTTCCAGGCATTGAGCGACAAACCATTCGCCCTCCTGCCATACGGTCGCGTTAAAGTTTCGTTTCATAACAACCAACCTCCGGCGTTAATTCTAACATGCTTCCCGCCCGGCTCGCTTCAATCAACGCAATCTCATCATCCGTCAATTCGTAGAGCTTCATAGCGGCTGCGCTCTCCGGTATTGACAAAACGTGAGCGCTCAACGTAAACGAAGGTGTGACAGTTAGCCTCGCAATACTTAGAAAGAAGAACTGAGAGCCTCCCATGTCAACATCCTCATCCCCTACGACGCACGACAGCGATGGTTTCGTCTGTGAATGTGAAGGACGGATGCGCAGCGCCTGCGAAGGCGAGAATTTCTACAAAGAGCACGACGGCAAGCGGTACTGCGTCCTGCACTATCCCGGCACAGAGAAGAAAGAGGATTTTAAGCAGGCATTACAGCGGAAGCTTGATGCTAAGGACTTTGACTTTCGAGGAGTCTGGTTTCCTGAAGATGTTTCCTTTTCAGATTTTACTTTCGGCGCGGATGCCAACTTCAGCGGCGCACAGTTCAGCGCGGTTGCTCACTTTATCAAAGCAAAATTCAGTGCGAATGCCTTCTTCAGCGCCGCGAAATTCAGTGCGAATGCCTTCTTCTACGCCGCAGAATTCAGCGCGAATGCCTTCTTCCTTGGCGCACAGTTCAGCGCAGTTGCCGACTTCATCGGCGCACGGTTCAGCGTAGACACCTCCTTTAATAAAGCAAAATTCAGCGCGAATGCCTTCTTCAACGTCGCAGAATTCAGCGCAGTTGCCAACTTCAACAGCGCACAGTTCAGCGCAGTTGCCAACTTCAACAGCGCACAGTTCAGCAAAATAGCCCGCTTTCACTTCGCAGTTTTCAATGCACCTGTCAAGTTTCAGGGAACAAGATTCATCGAAGATAGCTCTCACGACAACAGCGCACCCAGTAATAAGGCAATCGGCACTGGCGATGCGGCTAAGTCCAAGGCTGAAACAATTAAGGTTGAGTTTGACGGAGCAATTTTCAAAGATGGCATCAGCCTTGAAGAGAATGTATTTGCAGAGCAAGTCTTCATGAGTTTTGACACCGCTATTTTTGAGAAGCCTGAGCGTGCCACTTTCCACACCACACCTTTGCGCCCGCACTGGTTCATCAACGTAGACTCGCGCAAGTTCACCTTCATAAATGTGGATTGGGGCAATCTGGATAAACGGGACGCGATACGCAGAGAGATCAAAGCGCTTGGGGAGAGCGGGTATGCGTATCTGAGCCATTTGCTGGAAAATACCTTCCGGCAACTGGCGGTCAATGCCGAAGAGAATAATCGTTATGAAGAGGCGGCTAACTTTCGCTACATGGCTATGGAGGTGCGGCGGCTACAGAGAGGGCGCAAGGTTGACCCTTTTCGCTTGGGTTGGTGGTACTGGCTCTTGAGCGGCTACGGCGAGCGCGTGACGCGGGCGTTCGGTGTGTTGCTTACAGTCTGGTTGCTCTTTGCTGTCATCTACTGGACGGGCAATGCGACGTGGTGGCAGCCGAAACAGTCCACTAGACTCGCAGCGGAAAGCAGTGAGCGTGAAAATCGGTCGTCCGCCGTCACAGGAAATCGGCAACCGATAACCATCGCGCCTTTGACCATTCCCGAAGCCATCATCTACAGCGCCGGTGTGATGTCACTGCAAAAGCCTGAGCCGCTGCCCGCCAACAAGCGCGCCAAGTCGCTCGTCCTCTTCGAGACAATTTTGGGGCCTTTGCAGGCAGCGCTTCTCGCCCTAGCCATTCGGCGCAAGTTCATGCGTTGATTTGTTATAATTCACAGTAAGGTGGAATTCGACACGTGCTGTCGCGGAAGCGCTATTCATTTTTCGATTACTCACAACAGTACCTTAGTGACAAACATTGAGACTGGCGCGTTCGTCCGTAGGTGTTGCTGCCATAACGGATTTGCCTTTCCCCGGCGCGCGGGGCGCACGGTGGGTTTGGGTTGGGCGTGGCTGTTGAGACACGCTTCAGATACGTGTGACTTGAGAAGCGGCGTCCGCCAAGGCGGTCATGGCCGCCTCTCGCAGACACATGCGAATCCGCGAAAGGTGAAAGACGCGATTTTGTTCAGGAAATCGTGAGTTTTGGCTTTCGCGTTCGAGGGTTAAGGATAAAACGGCGCGATTCTGCCACTAAAAAGCCCGATTTTCAAGCACGGAGTTGCAAGTCCAAGGCATGAAGTTGCAAGTCCAAGGCATGAAGTTGCAAGTCCAAGGCAAGGAGTTGTAACTCCTTGCCTTGGACTTGCAACTACGAAGCGTGGAGTTGCAACTCCTTGTTAGGGAGTTGCAAGTCCAAAGGCTGTAGTTGTAACTCCACATCACGGAGTTGCAACTCCAAAGGCCGGACTTGTAAGTCCGAATGCCGTAGTTGCAAGTCCGTAGAGCAAATGTGCGACTCCGTAGACGAGATTTACGGTTTCCGGCGGCACTGACTTCTACATAAGGAAGGGGCTTGCTGTTCGTACGAACAGCAAGCCCCCTCTCTTTTGCCTGTCATGCTCAGGTTAGAACAGCTTCGCCGCGACCGTCTTGGTCAATGGGTTGACTGTGATTCGCATGACTTTTGTAAGCGGTAACAACGAACTGCTGGATGAGCCATTCGTGCCGCCGCCACTCGTTCCGCCGCCGCTCGCGGGCGCGTTCGAGCCTGCGCCGCCTGAGCCGCTCTGATAGGCGGTGACCTGCACGTCGAAGGTGAACATCTCGGACGCAGGGTCGTTGAACTGTACGTTGCGATTGCCGGTCGTCTCCGCAGGCGAGAACTGCTGGTCTGAGCCTAGCAGGTTCGAGTAACCGTAGAGAGCCGGAGCGTTCGCGCTCACGCCGCTTCCGCCATTGTCCGCGTTCTTTGCGCTGACCGTGCCGGAGGTGGACGAGATGCGCACTACGTTCAGGTTAACTAACGGCACGTAGGTCGCCGTAGAGTTGTTCTTCATGTTCAAGTCTAGCGAGAAGACCCCATTCGTGAACGTTACGTTCGACATGGCCGTAGAGACAAGGCTGGTTATGTCCACCTCGCTTCGACGATCAACTATCACGCTCACAGTGTTGCTCGCAGCGCCAACGTATGTGCCTATCTGTCCGGGCGTCAGTGCGCGAACTCTATAGCTCAATTGTCCGTTCGGCTCGTTCGTTAGCGAAGCGCTAGTGCCTGTGACGCTTGCTACGACTGAATAGTTCGTGCCGTCCGTAGAGCGTTCGACTTCGTATGCGGTCGCGCCGCCGACAGCCTGCCACGAAAGATTCAGGTTGCCATCGAAATCAACAGGCTTGCCCTGCGCGTTCGTAAAGTCACCCGCAATCGCGCCCAATGCCGTCGGTGCAGGCCCTTTCGTGAGCAGGGTCGTAATTGTGAACTGCGTAGCGGCGTTTGTGTAGCCTACGACGCGGTGCGTGTACGTGCCGGCGCGCGAGACGTTAAGGCTCACGTGCTCCGGGCCGCCAGCCGCGCCGGAACTTGCTATGACGTGCCCGTCCGGGTCTAGCAGTTGATAGTCAACGTCAGGCATGCTGCCGTCCGGTATTGTTAACCACGATGTCGTCGCCTCAACATGGAAGGTCGAAGCGTCAACGTCGAATGGAACGTCCGCGTAGGTTACGCCGCTGGCCGTCTGCGATCCTGCGTCGCCTACAGGAACCGTGCCGGTCTGCGTCAGCGTCTGCGTGGTGGCGTTGGCTGGCAGGCTCTGCCCCGGCTTGAAGTAGAAGGGCATGCGCAGAGACTCTGCGTTGTCGCTACGCTTGGCCGTCACGAACCACTGCATCTGAATCGGCTCGAATACGCCGCCGCCTTTGTTCACAACAGCATCGCGTATGCGATCGCCGTCGAACGTAGCGTTTACAGTGTAAGTGGCAGTGCCGTTCGGTTGAAGCGTAACGCTGGATTGCGAGAGCGAGACGTTGATGCCCGCGATTTGCAGGTCGCGGTTGTTGGCTATCGCTAAATTATACGTGCCGCCTTCGCCGGAAAGATCGCGCACGGTCACAGTGACAGTTTCCGTGTGCGTAGTGCGATTGTTGATGACGGGAACTTCGCCGAACGAATGGCTGCCGAGTATGCCGGGCTGCTCGATGCCGTCGCCAGCAACACCCATCAGAGCCTTTGCGTTGACTGCCTCTCTAACATCAATCAGTCCGCCGCCCTGCGCTATGATTGAATCGGCAACGGTTGGGCCATCGCCTTTTGGCGTGCCTGCTTGATCGCGCGGGTTCGTCGCCGTGTTAATGAGCACTGTGCGAATTATGTCAGGCGTCCAATCCAGATGCGCTTGCTTGACTAGCGCAGCAGTGCCAGCCATGTGCGGCGTTGCCATAGAAGTTCCGTCAAGGTGCAGGTAGTTAGGAGCACCTTCAAGCACTACGGCTAAACCGCCTAGCACACTCGCGGGCGGAACAGCCGCAAGCACCTGCACGCCCGGCGCTGAAATGTCCGGCTTGACCTGTCCGAAACCTTCTACGGGGCCGCGCGAACTGAAGCCCGCGACCTCGCCCATGAAGCTATCTGTAAAGGTCGGGTTCATGCGTACGGGAAGCTCAGAGATAGCGCCGTTCGCAGGGTCTACGCCGTTGGTGTCTGTCGAAGAGAGAGCGTCAACTAACACTTGTCCATCTTCCGGCGAAATGGTCGCAGCCGGGATGAGCGTCTTCACTCCGTTTACAGTCCCTCTGTCATCGAAGAGAATTGCGCCCACCGCGCCAGCGTTGTAAGCCTGCATTACTTCATCAAAAATTGTCGCGCCGATTGCGCTCTTAATCAACGCTATGCGTCCTCTCACGCTGGCAGGCCATTGGCCCAGCGGGTCGCTGATGAAAACGTAGTGCTGCGCCATAGAGCCTGCTGGCAGCCCTGTGCCGCCCAGCATCGGGAAGAGTTTCAGACGATTGTAGCCCGAAGCCGCCGGAAAACTTTTCGCGGGCGTAACAGCGCCCAGCAAATTAACGTTGACTGCGCTCGATTGCAGCAAGTCTGTTGACCAGGACGAGCCAGCAGCGCCCGGATGTGTTGTTGCGCCTACGGAGATGACGTGAACGCCCGCCGCAGGTGCGCCCGTTGTGCCGTCGCCGGGGCCTGAGTTGCCGCTGGCCGCGACGACTACCGCGCCATTGATAGCAGCATTGCTGGCAGCCACAGCGCTTGGCTCGTCAGGGCCGCCACCGCCGCCCAAGCTCATGTTAAGGACGTGAGCGATAGGCTTGGGCTGCAAGGTGAGCGTGAAGGGCGAGATGGAATCTTCAATCGCCATGACGATGTTTGAAGTGCTGCAACCGCCGATTGGAACTCCTGATAATTCGTAGACGTCCGTTTCTATGTCGCTACAAACTTTGTAGGACATGATCTTGGCCTGCGGCGCTACGCCATGCAGAGAGATGTCGTCGGCTGTGCCGGGTATGCCGTCGGGGCCGGGCGCTTTAGCCAGATAACCCGCAACCGTGGAAGCCACGTGCGTGCCGTGTCCGAATCCGTCGCTCGCAACCTCGTCCGCGAGCGGCAAATAATAGATAACTTTCTGATTGGTGTTTGTAACAGCAGGCGTCGGTGGGGCTACGCCAAGACGCGGCGGAGTCGGGTCGCCACCAAACATTGGATGCGTCCAGTCAACGCCAGTGTCTATGATTGCTACGTTAATGCCCTGCCCTTCGTAGCCTTCGTTGAAATGATCGAACTGTGTTAGCTCTGCATACTTGCCGTAAACTTCCGGCGCGTGAATGTAGGGCACGCTGTTATTGAGCGAAGTGTAGAGCTTTGTGTCCGGGTGAACGCTCTTGACCTGCGGCATCTGCGCGATTGCAGCGATTGACGAAGCCGGGACGTTTAGCGCCAGACCGTCATAGACGAGCGTGTAGCGCAAGGGAACCGTAGCCGCAACGCTCCCGTCCAGATTTTTGACAGCGCGCGAGACGACCGATGCGCTGATGCCGCCAGCTTGTAGCGCGTTCAGGAAGTTGTCCTGACTCGTGCGCAACTGGTCGCGGTAAGATTGAAGCGCGTCGTCCGAGACCGTGACGCCCGACTTTGCCTGTCTGGCTTTGTAGATGGCTGCCGGATCGTCACGAAGCTCTACTATCACGGAAGTCGTGCCGGTTCCCGTTGCTGAAACTTTTGTAGGCGCGCTTCTTAAGAGCGCGAAGGTTAATCCAGCGAGGATGACTAGCACCAGAATCAATCTGTACTCGGAAGCTCTCGTTAGCATGTCGGTTCTCTCCATTTATGGTTTGATAATTGAACGAACAGGTCAGTACCGCCTGCGGTAGCTTTGCAAAGGCAAAAGTAAAAAGGTAAAAGGCAAAAGTGAAGAAAAAAGCAATTTGATAAAAGATGAGTTGCAGCCTTACTTTTACCTTTTGCCTTTTTACTTTTGCCTTCTTCACCCGCCCAGCTTAAGCAGGCGGTACTGACTTTTGCTGCGCTTTTCAAAACTTGACGCCGCCCTTTTTCTGATTGAGCGGCGTCAAGATTTCCCTAAAATTAAGTGCCTGCGACAAAGCGCGCGGCGAATGCGTTCAGTTTCGTTGCGAGCGCGGCGCGCGTGATTAATCCGAGCGGCTCTACGCGCGGCCCAGGCTTTGCGACAAAACCGGTAGGCGTCTGCTCGACGGAAGCCTGATAGACTTCCAAAAAACCTTTATCAATAGCTATCTGCACGTAGCCGCGAAGGTCTGTAGGAATCTGCGCGTTATCAATGAGCGGCGCGCCCGTTGAATCCGTGACCGTGCTTCCAGCTTTCAGTTTCGCGTTTGCGTCCAGACCTAGCGCGCGAACGAACGCGACCGCGAGATCAAGACGGCTCACCGTTCCGGTCGGGTTGAATGTAGACGCTTGCGCGCTCATCAAGCCCGCAGGAGCGTTAGAGTTTTCGGCTGTGTAGAAGTCGCGTAAGGTTGACCCCTTAGACGTGACTGCTTCCGCAATCGGCTCGAAGCTGGCCGAGACATCTGTGAACTTCGCCGTCGTTGCCAGTGATTGTCTGAGCGGCGTGTTCAGCACGAGCGCGCACGCAAAGTCTTCGCGTGTAACGTTGGCGTCAGGCTGGAAAGTGTTGTCCGCAAAGACATCAATCCTGCGATTGAGAATCGCAAGTTGAATGTCTGCCTGTGCCGTATGGCCTTGAATGTCCGGGATGGCTGGCGAGATGCTTATGTGCTTTTTGGTGATAGTGCCCGTGACAGTGCTCGGCGGAGCTACACCCGATGTTGGAAGAAGAGGCGTGCTCACACCGTTGCTCGTCACGCCGCGAACTCCGCGAACCTCAATTGTCCAATCGCCCGCGACAGGATTTTTAACCAGAACCTGACGGCTTGGCGCGTTCAGCAGCGGAAGGCCTACGCCGCTTGAATAGGTTACGTTGTTGGGGTCTGTCAGGATTATGCCGACAGGGTTGGTCACGCCCAGAAAAGAAACGTTAGCGAAAACGTCCAACACGTCAGTTCCCTGCTCCACCTTGAACGGTCTTGCATTCGTAGAGGTGGGGCCGGGCGTGGCCGCAGGGTTGAACGGAATGCTAAATGGATCGTTCTTCGCTGTGACATCCAGATGCGCGTTGAATGCAGGGTCGCGGAATGTACCGTAAGTTTTTGAATGATGAAGCACCATATCAACGGCTGCATAAGAATTTATAAGACCCGCGCCGACTTCCCACTCCTCATGGCCGGGCATGCGCGTGGCCGTCTTCGTGAGGATTTGCTTGAACACGTCCATACGGTTTCTGTCCAAGTTACCGCTCAGCCAGTCAGCAGGAAGAGTCGTGTCGTTTGTAAGCGTAGGGTCTGCGTCGAGCATGAGCGCTATAGTTCCCGCGACGAATGGCGTAGCCATAGAAGTGCCTTCAATCTGTGTGTAGAACGGAAGGTATGCAGGCGGAATCTCCGTGTCGCTCGTGCCGCCGTTTGCAACCAGATTCGAGGCCGAGCGCGTAGAGACTATGTCAGAGGTGAAATTTGTTTCGCTCGCAAACTCGCGGCCATGTCCCGGCGCTGTGATTGTTGGCGTAGCGTAGTCATCAAGAACTGTGGTGTTGGCAAGACGCTCTTCCGCAGGTGTGCCGCGTGAGCTTCCGCCGACCAGACCGCCGCTCTTGTAAGCATTCGCCACGCCTATGACCCAAGCAGCTTTCGCGTAGCGATTCCATGTTGACTTGCCCGGGCCTGAGTTCGCGCCCGCGAAGACTATGACGACGTTGCGCTCGTACATGGTGCGGCTGGCAATGTTGATGGGATCGTCCGGGTTAAAATCTGCGAAGCTTCCGTAAGAGTTTGAGATGATGCGTATGTTGTAGCGAAACTGGTTCGCCATAGCCCATTCCCAAGCGCCAATTGCGTTGAGAACCAGCAGACCAGCGCCCAACCCTGCGCCTATGACTTTCGTGCCCGGCGCAACACCAGCGTAGCGACCACCACTTTGCGCGCCCGTTCCACCCAGGATTCCAGCGCAGTGCGTACCGTGCCCTACCGATTGATCTGTGTCCGGCACGTTCTCCACATAAACCAATGGAACGAACTCTTCGTCGCTGACTTCGTTGCCGGCAACGGTTTCACTGACACTGTCATGCGTCAGCACTTGAACGTTCTGTATGACGTTCTGGCCCAGCTTCAGATCGTTGTGTGTCGCGTCAATGCCTGAGTCAATGATGAGCGCAGAGAAATCACCCTGGCCTGATATTGGAAGGCCGCCGTTCTCTCTTATGAACGTGGCGTCTGTGCGAATGCGGTTGACGCCAGCGAGTTGGCGCGCCTGGTCAATGAAGTATTCAAGCTGATCGTTCGACCAGACGGAGCGAACCTGTGGGTTGGCCGCAAGCGCACGTACCTGACCGGCTGTAGCGTGAACGCCCGCCATGCCCAAGTTAGGGAACGTAGCCCCTCCGTGGATGCCAACGCTGCGCAGCACGTCAAGGTGCGCAGGCTGTAGACCGTTGCTCGTATTGAAAGAGACTATGACGGTGCCAAGGCTTACAGTGTCTGCCAACTGGCCTAACTGGTATTGAAGCGTTGGGCTGAGAGTTGCGGCCTGTGCCGCAGCGCCGATAATGGAACTGACCATAAAAAGTGCAATCAACGTGGTTACTATTCTTCTAATCATTCTTGGCCTCCTGTATCACCAATCGAAGCGGGTTTCTCCAAAATTCTCAAAAGGGTTTTCCGAACCAAGCAGAGGTGCGACCCGTAACTTACTGGTGCAAAATAACCGGCAAGCCTTGAGAAAAACTTGAAGCGTTCAGAGAAGAGAAAAACAGCATTTTTGCTAAGAAATTTCAGGGTTTTTGGGAATGTGGGCGCGCTCCGGGGTGGTTGAGGAAAACTTGAGATAGAGAGAAAAGGTAAAAGTCAAAAGTAAAAAGGTAAAAGGGATAAGGCGAAAAGCATTTCAATTAAAAATTAAAAGTGGTTTGCGGCCTTCCTTTTGCCTTTTTACTTTTGACTTTGCTGGCAGGCGGTACTGACATCTAGTTGCATTCATACGATGAGCAAAAAATATTATTGCTGGTTGTCGTACAAATGTTAGCATGTGCCGCTCGGAATCCTGTTCTACTCTTTCGCTCGCGCAGGACCGAAACACGCTCGAAGGGGATAGTAGAACCATGCTCAGGAATTTTTGCCTACGCTCTAAAGTCTAGCTGTAAACGCTGAAGTGAGACGAGCCATTTGAATATGAACGAAGAAAGCGACCGACGCATCCAGCGATGGGGTAAAGCGTTGAGCATCTGGCGCGATGTCCCCGACAGTGATTGGAACGATCTGCAATGGCAGATGAAGAATCTGGTGCGCACTGCCGAGCAAATTTCTAAGCTTCTATGCTTATCAGAAACCGAGACCGCGTCTCTGCGCCGCTTGCAAAAGCAGTTTCGTTTCGCCATCTCGCCTTACTATTTCTCTCTGATTGATACAGAAAATCCTGCTGATCCTATTCGCCGCATGATAGTGCCAAGCTCTCTTGAGGAGACTGGTGGAGGCGAAGTTGACCCGCTAGCGGAGCATGCAGACAAGGTCGCGCCCGGCCTAACGCATCGCTACCCAGACCGCGTGCTCTTCGTAGTCACCGCCTTTTGCTCAAGCTATTGCCGCTTCTGCATACGCAAGCGCAATTGGAAGGTGAGCGATGCTGCTTCGACTCGCGCGGAGATTGACGAGGCCGTTCGCTACTTGCGCGCTCATGAAGAGGTGCGAGATGTATTGATTAGCGGCGGCGACCCTCTCACGCTACCTCTGGATCAACTCGATTACATACTCACGCAGATTCTCGATCTGCCGCACATAGAGTTTGTGCGCATAGGCTCGCGCGAGCCTGTGATGCTTCCCATGCGTATCACGGACGATCTTTTGCGACTTTTAGACAAGCACGCGCCTCTTTGGATTAACACGCATTTTAATCACCCGCGCGAGATTACAGAAGAGGCTGCGGAGGCTTGCGAAAAACTGGCGCGTCTGGGGATACCGCTAGGCAATCAGACTGTGCTGCTCGCGGGCGTTAACGACGATGTAGAGACTATGAAGAAGCTTGTTCACTCTCTGCTCAGAATTCGCGTGCGCCCTTATTATTTGTACCAGTGCGACCCTGTCATCGGCGCCGCTCATTTGCGAACGAGCATCTGGAAAGGCATTGAGATTATGGAAGCGCTGCGCGGCCACACGACCGGCCTTGCGGTGCCGACTTTCGTTGTGGACGCGCCCGGCGGCGGCGGCAAGATTCCGCTCGCGCCTAACTACATGGTAAGCGCCGCTCCCGGTCGCATGGTGCTGCGCAACTATGAGGGAGCGCTTTTTAGCTACTCCGACGGCGAAATTTCTTCAGCCAAAGGGGGTGCGCCTGCAAGTTCCGTCTACGATCTATTAACCGAGCGTGCGCAGCATCTGATTCCGCAAGCACAACCGCACTACGAGCGGCGCGAAGCGGTCGCATTAGAGCGTAGCTTTGCAGAGTTGGCCCACAGCTTGACTGATAATGAAGAATGAGAGGTAAGGACTCAACCGCGTAGCGGCATGTGAATTTAGCCGTGTCCTTCAGGGCACGGAAGTAAGGTGTAAAAGGATACCCCCGTCGCGTCAGCGATGGATGAACCATTCGTTGCTTAACTCAACCGTCGCTAACGCGACGCAATGCGGTTCAACCCTCCCCGTGCCCTAAAGGACACGGCTAAATTCAGTTAGCCGCTAACGCGGCAAAGAGGGCTGAGCAATTACACATGAGAGTTGCACTGCTCTACAACGCGCGCCCCGTTGAGGCTATCTCAAATGTTCCTGACGACGCGTTCGAAGAATACGATAGCTTAGAGACTGTTGAGAGCATCGCTGGTGCGCTCAGGCAGTTAGGCGTTGAAGTCATGGCTGTCGAGGCTGATGGTGAGCTTCCCTGGCGATTGAGAGAGGGAGGTTTCGATTTCGCTTTCAACATAGCGGAAGGTGTGGGTCGTCGTTGTCGTGAAGCGATACCCGTAGCAGTGTGCGAGCTTCTTGGGATTCCATTCACAGGCTCGGACGCTCTCACGCTTGCCATTACGCTCGACAAGTTTGTGGCAAGACGCGTAGTCTCGCCCGATGTGCCTGTGGCTCGCGGCTTGTTGGTGGAACGTGAGGCAGATGAAAGCGAGTTGCGCTCGCTCGCCTTCCCTGTGATTGTTAAGCCGAACGATGAAGGCTCAAGCAAGGGAATACGCCAAAATCCTGTAGCTCACAGCGCGGCTGCTGCGATTGAGCGTTGTCGCTGGCTGCGCGAGCGATACAGTTGCCCAGTGCTGGTCGAAGAGTTTCTGTCAGGCATGGAGATTACAGTCGGCGTCGTTGGCAATTATCCCAATGCTCGCGTGCTTGGGATGATGGAGATTGCGCCCGCAGATTCCGACGAAAAGGAGTTCGTATACTCTGTCGAAATTAAGCGCGACTGGCAGAGGCGTGTGCGCTATCACGTGCCGCCTAGAGTTGAGGCGAAGAAAATTGCGGAGCTTGAGAATCTGGCGCTCAAGGCTTATAGCCTGCTCGGTTGCCGCGACGTTGCGCGAATAGATTTTCGTCTTGACTCGGAAGGCCAGCCCCGTTTTCTAGAGTGCAATCCACTGCCCGGACTCAACCCTTTGAGCGGCGACATAGTGATTCTTTCAAGGGAAAGATTGCCGTATGAAAAACTTGTGCAAGGCATCTTGCTAGATGCCGCGTATCGCGTCGGAGTGAGTATGATATGAAGGTGCTGGTGTTGCACACTCTGCCGCCGGAGGCAGTTGACGAGAGACGAAATGCATGGGAGTTTGATTTGGGCGATGCTGCGCGAAGTGTCGCGGCGTCTTTGCCCGGCGCAGTTGTCGCTGGCGTGCGCGGGCGCGTAGAGGAGATGTTATCGCTTCTCTCCAAAAATCAGCCGGACGTGGTCTTCAACGCTTGCGAAGCACCCATGGGGCGACCCGCATTGGAAGCGCACGCCGCCGCGCTGCTCGAATGGCTGGGCGTTCGCTTCACAGGCTCTGGAAGCGAAACGCTTGCGCTCTGCCGTCGCAAGGATCGCGTGAACGCAGTGATGGAAGCGGCGCAAGTGGCAGTCCCGCGCAAAAACGTCTTCCCTTGCATCGTCAAGCCCGCAGGTGAAGATGGCTCTGTAGGAATTTTTCATGATTCGATTTGTGAAGACGCTGACGCGCTTCGACGCGCACGGGCAAGATTTGACGTGCCGGTTGTTGTGGAAGAATTTCTAACGGGGCGAGAGTTCGCAGTCTCTCTTTGGGGACGCCGTGAACCTGATTACGCCTCGATTGGCGAGACGCAGTTTCAAAAAAATTTGCGCTTGAACACTTACGCGGCCAAGTGGGAGATTGAAAGCGAGGACTTTGCAAATTCGCCTATGACCTACGACCTGGAGCTTGAGCCGGATTTGCGCGAGTCTATAATCGCGGCGGCGCGTGGCGCGTGGCGCGCTGTAGAGGCGCGCGGTTACATGCGCGTTGATATTCGATTGGATTCACTAGGCACGCCGCGCGTCATAGATGTGAATCCCAACCCGGAGCTTTCGCCGGGCGTAGGCATAAATCGGGCTGTGATAGAAGCGGGCTGGACTTGGGAGCGTTTCGTACGCCAGCAGGTCGAGTGGGCATGAAAGTGCGTGAGCTTTTAATCGAAGATCGTGACGATGTGCTTGAAATGCTCAAAGCCTGCGGAAGTTTCACGGAAGAAGAGATCAGTGTTGCGCTCGAAGTGCTTGATGAAGGATTGGCTGGCGGACTTCAGGGTGATTACCCGCTCTTCTGTGTTGAGATTGACGGTCGTGTGCGCGGCTACGTGTGTTTGGGGAAAACCCCTCTGACAAAGAGCACATGGCATCTGTATTGGATTTGCGTTCACCCGGAAGCGCAGGGCAGAGGCGCAGGCCGCGCACTTCAATCTCACGCCGAAAGCTTTGTGAGAGAACGCGGCGGCGAACGAATCGTTCTGGAGACAAGCGGCCAGCAGAGTTACGAGCGAACACGCTTATTCTACAAAAGCGCAGGATACAAGGAAGTCGGTCGTATTCTGGACTTTTATAAACCTGATGATGATTGCGTAATCTTTTGCAAGGAACTCAAGCGCAGGGCGTAAAAGATGACAAGTTCGATTTATGAGCTATACGGCGAGATTTGGGGGAAAGTTGATTCAGAGTTGGGAGCCGATCTTCGTAAGAGCCTCAACCCTCGCAACCCCTCTATGCTGTACGATATGTTTGGAGGCTTGGGCGTCAAACCTGACGCGAAAGTTTTAGATGTCGGTTGCAGAGATGCCAGTCACGCTGTAGAACTCGCTAGAAGATTCAGGTGTCAGGTGATAGCGGTTGATCCCGTTGCCTTGCACATAGAGAAAGCTAAAAAGCTTGTCTCGAACGTAGGACTTGAACATCATGTCGAAGTCAAAGCCGGATGCATTGAAGCCCTGCCGCTTGATGACGCCTCAGTTGATTATATATGGTGTCGGGACATGTTACTTCACGTTGATTTGCCAGAAAGTTTTACAGAATGTTTTCGAGTGCTTCGTACAGAGGGCACGATGTTGATTTACCAAGTGTTTGCGACAGAGATGTGCGAACCCCTGGAGGCTGAGCGACTGTTCAAGGCTCTATCTTTCGTGCCTGAGAGTACGATGGAGGAGAACTTTGAGACGGCGGCTCAAAAGGCAGGCTTTAAGATCATCAGCAAGGAACAACTGGACAGCGAATGGCGCGAGGCGGAAATCGAAGTCGGGGATAAGTCGTTGCTGGACCATCTTCTTTATATAGCGCGTATGAGAAGAGCCAGGGACGAAATGATAAGGCAGTATGGAGAAGTTCGTTATGAAGTTAATTATGCTGGCTGGCTTTTGGGCATCTATCAAATGCTTGGCAAGCTGTGCCCGACTGTTTACATACTGAGGAAGCCATCCGAAGGTGCGCAAGCAATAGTTGCGTGAGGGTTCTCTTGAATCTATTGGTGACTGTATAATGTTAAGCAATGATCTCAAATAAAATCCGTCCCTGCGATAGAGCATGATGTGACGCGCGCTTTTGAGGGACTAAATCAGGAGGATAAAGCTATGCCAGGTAGTATCATGGATCGATTATTCGCCGGTAGGCTTGTGCATCCAGAGTTGCAAGATGTGCTGCAAAATCTGAGTGAAATGTTTGGCCCGAATTTGCACTTCATCTCTCATGACAGCAAGTATATTAACTTTCATGTCTGGGGATTAACCGACGAGGTTCTCTTTCGACAGTTGGAAGCGAATCAAGATGATATTTTCGATGACATCTCGGTATTTCAGGTTCTACGTCCCTGGGGACATTCACCGGATCGCGGCGTGTTCCTTCAACACTTAGAAACTCCGAACTTGCGCTCAGAGTATTTAGCAGGTTTCTGGTACTACTGAAACAACGAAGGAGCAATGATAAGTTGTGAGCTAGACAACGCCATGATCTTTGTGGGCGAGAGCGCGGGCAAGGGTCTGGGAATTTTCGCCCGTAGAAAAATCCGTGAAGGCGAAAAGATTGAAGAAGCGCCCGTCCTGGTGATACCCGCGTCCGAAATTAAGAGGCTTGATAAGACAGTCCTACGAGATTACTACTTCGTATGGGGAGAGGATGAAGAGCAGGCTGCGCTGATGCTAGGCTTATGCTCTCTGTGCAATCACTCTTACAAGCCCAACGCTATTTTCTATCTTCTGCCTGAAAAGCTTGCCATAGAATTCATCGCGCTACGCGACATAAAAGTCGGCGAAGAGATTACTATTAATTACAATGGCGATCCTGACAATCAGAAACCGATCTGGTTTGAAGCTCTGGATTGAAGAAGGAGTTGCTATTTCGACCATCGCTGCCGTAACCCTGCTTTTATCTTTTCACTCTTTCACATCAAAGCCGATCGGCGTGCTATCACAGGGCGAGCCGTTGTAGTTGACTGTTATCTCCTCGCCCGCCTCAATGTCTCTGAGCGCTATGAAGCGAATCAATCTCTCTTCCCAACTCTTCACGTATTCGGCATTGGGCGAGTAGGAATGGTTGTAGAGCGAGCCGAAGCCCAAGGCTATCGCCGCGTGCTCGCCCTGCGGCCCGAAGTTGAAGATGTAGAGAGCCAGCACGGTCGGCTCTATGTGCTGCCACTCTTCTGCCGGAATGACTATGACCGAACACTCCTCAACGATTTCCCCGCGCGCGAAATTCACGCACGCGAAAACGCCGCGACCTTTCGCTTCAGTGCCCCGCACCTCCAACGCCGGACGCCGATGCGCATCTGCGCCGGAACGTAAATCGTCTATCTCATCGTAAGAACTCATTTACAAACCGATAGTAAATGCTCAACCCGCTTTGCGAGCTTATCTCTTATCTTTGCGCCTTTGCGTGAACCCTCAATTCTCTCAAAGCTCAAGATTCATGTTAATTGCAGGTTCACGCAAAGGCGCAAAGTCAAAAACTTAAGCTCGCTAAGCGGGTTTTGAACCGCTCTCTAAGTCGAGGGCAATTCCTGCGAGCGAAGAGAGCGAGCCAGATATTCGCTTAGAAGCGATTCGCGCAAGTTCGGAGCATGTTGGAGAAGAAGCGCGAATTGCGCTCGCTCCAGAGTTAAAAAGATGCTTGGCACAACGGTTCGCACGGTCGCGGTTCGCGGAACGTCTTTCAATAAAGCAATCTCTCCGAAATAATCTCCGTCCTGCAAAATCGCAATACGCTTCTCTTCTTCATCCTGCTGATTGACAGTCACCAACACTTTGCCGCGCACTATGATATAAAATTTGTTGCCGTAATCTCCTTCGACAATCACACGCCTGTTGGCCGGATAACGCTCTGTCACAAACTGCCCGGCCAACTCTGAAAGAACATTTTCGCCGAGTTGCGATAAGATAGGAAATCCCCTAAGACGTGCGGCCTCAACTTCGGCGTGATCCCCTGCTTCGCTCAGAGTGAAGCCCGCCTGCTTCTGCCATAGCCTCGTGTACAGCCCTTTGCGTTGAAGCAACTCTTCATGCCGTCCCTGTTCAGCCACGCGGCCACGATCTAATACGAAGATGCAATCGGCACAGGCCACAGTGGACAACCTGTGCGTCACGTTGATGACCGTGCGCCCCTGTGCGACGCGAAGGAGCGTGTCATTGATGGCCGCTTCAGTTGCAGGGTCTAGCGCGGACGTGGCCTCGTCCAAAAGCAACACTTTCGGATTGCGTACGAGCGCGCGCGCGAGCGCTAGCCTTTGCCTTTGTCCACCGGAGAATCGCGCGCCACGCCCGCCAGCATTCGTCTCATACTCGTCCGGCAAGTTTATTAGAAAATCATGTATCTCGGCTGCGCGAGCGGCCAGTTCAACCTCCGCATCCGTAGCCAATGGATTGCCAAGACGTATGTTCTCTCGAACTGAAATATTGAATAACACGTTCTCTTGAAAGACCACGCCCACCTGCGCACGCAAAGATGCTTGCGTCACGCGTCGAATGTCTTTCCCATCAAATGTAATAGCGCCTGACGCAGGATCGTAGAAACGTAAGATTAGATTGAGCGCGGTCGTCTTGCCCGAACCAGATGGGCCAACGAGCGCCACAAAAGTTCCGTACGGAATTTCAAGGCTGACGTTATCCAGATTAGCCTGTTCCCCTGCGTAGCCGAATGTCACATCACGAAACTCAATCGCCCTAGAATGCTCTGGAAGTTCCAAAGCGTCCGGCGCGTCCAACACTTTCGGCCTCTCAGCCAGAACCTCTTCTATACGCTGCATGCCGCCCATTGATTGCAAGATGATGGGCATGACATTGGCAAGCCCTCCGACCGAAGCTGAGATGTTTAGAAAGACCGCATGGAAAGCCACAAGGGTCCCCAGCGTGCGGTAGCCGTAGAAGACCAGCAACAGGCCTACACCTATAACGAGTATCTCGAAGGTTAAGATTGTCACGTTGGGAAGACGCTCGACCAGGTAGCTCAAGAAACCGAATCGCAGAGTGGTGCGCGCAAGCTCAGACGAATTTTTCCGAAAAAGATTGACCGCTCTATTCTCAAGGCCGAACGCTTTGATGACCGGCTGAATGTTGATGTTCTCTTCGGCTATGTCGGAGAGAACGGCCTGTTTCTGTTTGGCTTCATAACTTAGTTCCGACGCCCTGCGCGCAAACCGACGCGGCAAGAGGACACACAAAATCAGACCAAGGACTGTCATCGAAGCTAATCGCCATTCCAGCGCGAAGAGCAATATGGCGCCAAGCAGAATGCTAAGCGAGTTGAGAATGGTGCTAGCTATGGCCCAGGTAACGGCGGTTT
>MNJR01000102.1:22716-40623 GCA_001920415.1 Acidobacteria bacterium 13_1_20CM_3_53_8
ATCAATGGAGAGCTTTTGCAGGTGAGCGAACACTTTGAGGCGAACGTCGTGCATGACGTGCGCGTTCAGGAAAGCATAAAAATAGTCCCTGCCCAGAGACGCGAGCGAAGACAACAGCACGCCCGCCAGCAAAGATACCAGGATGATAACCAGCATTCTCTGGCTTCGGCCTTCGAGCGCGTAGTCAATGAAGAATTTGAAGCCGAGCGGCCATGCTGTGGTGAAGACTATATCAACCAGCAGCAGGAGCATGAGTATAGAAGCTTGCAGCCAATAAGGTCGAAGATAACGAAACAGTATTCGCAGGAAAGCAACGATTCCCATGCCCGCTATTATTTGTTATGGCTGGAATGCAGGTCAACGCTCATCACAAAGAACATCAGGTGCGCGCGTCGCGCTGTGTAGAGATTAGTAAACGGGGCGATGCAATTGTGAAGTATCGTTTACTGTTCTACACTTGAATTATTCTGTGGAATTAAGAAAGGCATGTCTAATGCTCAAATTAACCAGGCAGGAAGCATTGTATCAAGCATTCAAGTCTTGCGAATAAAAATCAAGCTGATTTTGCTCTGGTTGAATGAGTTGTTAGCCCGTAGATAAATATTATCTATGGCCTTTTAAATAATTGCCTTTCAGATCGAGGGAGTCGCCTAAATTCCTTCTTCTTAATATAAACTAACTCCTCATCACCCACACCTCTTAATTCCACTTTCTTTAAAATCAATCCATTCCAAAATTTATGTCTCTTATCCAGTTGAGATAAATCAAACCCCCTCCTAGAAAGTGCAAATGTTAACTGGCTCAATTTCTGCAAGCGTGAAGCAATATTAATGCATGAGCCGACATAATCGTTACCTTCTCCTATCGAAATAATCTGCCCCCTTGCAATTCCACATCTCAAGTTATTAGGAGGTTTGCTTACATGTCTTTGGATTTCAGGAAGAAATTCTGTCCGATACCTTTCGGAAATGATATTGAGATTAAGAACTATATTAGATATTGAAATTAAATCCCAACCAACTTCTTCGTTAAAAGCAGTATCCCAAAGAAAAAGTAGACCATCTCCAAGAAACTTTGCATAAAAAGGTAAACTACCCCAAATCGTAATATTACTATTTACCTCTCCCTGTTTAAATTCTTCGGCTAAGGAGCGGAAGAGCCAGTCAATGAAACGTTGTAAAAATTCAGGAACTACCAAGTAGGAATCTACTTGATTGCTGAATGACGTAAATCCTTCTAAGTCATAAAAAGCAGCAAGCGCTTGGACGTATTTACCTTGCTGAGAGATATCTCCCAAACCTAATTTTGAGGCATTAAAAGATTCAAATTGTTTCTTCGACAATGAATAATATACGAATCCCTTTTCACTACCTTCAACTATTTTGTACTTAAAATCAATTTTGGGCATAAGATTTTCCATCCATTTCATTATAAACTGAGGCCTAACGCTCATTAGACTGCCAACTGTGGTCTAACCACCCCGACAGGCAACTTTCACTTCTATCTATAGCAATATTCAATCATTATTTGCTACATAGTATGATCCCACAAAAAGATTCAATTGTGGAATTCCAAGCTCGCTATCTCACCAGCGTTCTCAATTTTCTGACTGTACATAGTAACAAAGAGTGACATCGGCGCGTTCGTCCGCGCTTCTTAACGTTTTCTTTGCGTCTTAGCGTCTTTGCGTGAGATATAGTTTTCACGCAAAGACGCAAAGAGGAGCGCAAGGATGAGAAGAATGTTCAAGCTATGAGTATTCGTTGCATCGTGCTGCTTCGGCTAATGCCACTTAAAGATGCTGATGATGTTGGAGAAATCGTCCGTCCAGACATGACGGCTCGCATCGCCCGCAAGCATTTGCCAGCGTGAATCATTTGCGAGTGTGCCAAGGTCTTCGGTGCGGCGCGCCATGATTACCCATTGTGAAGCCTCTTTGCCCATCGTCTGTGATGGCTGAGTGTCGTCGCGGCTCAAACATATGAGATTGCGGCTGCGTGCAAGGTTTGCGACAACCGTATGCAGGTCTAGGCTGCGGTTCGAGATGTGAAAGCCCAGAAGTCCGCCGGGCGCGAGCTTTGATAGATAAAGGTCTAGCGCCTGTTCGGTCATAAGGTGAACGGGGATGGCGTCGGAACTGAAAGCGTCAAGAATTATAAGACCGTATTCGCCATCGTGCGTGCGCTTCAGTTGCAGGCGCGCATCACCCAGAACGATTTGTGTGGGCGCGTGCGCGCAGTTGCTCAAGTAGGTGAAGTATTCGGGCGCGCGCGCAATGCGAACGACCGCAGGGTTTATCTCATAAAAAGTCCATTGCTCGCTCGCGCGCGAGTACGCAATGGTTGCACCCGTGCCTAAGCCTATGACTGCGACGTTCCCTGAAATTGATTGCGATTGAAAAGCGTAGATGATCTGGCCTAGGGGGCCTTCGCTGGTGTAGTAGGAGAGCGGTTCGCACTGTCTCTGAAGGTCCGTGTATTGGCTCCCGTGCAGCGTTATGCCGTTGTAGAGTCGGTGGATTGTGTTGCGCTCGTCGCGCGTTGCGTGCAGCACGCCGAAGAAGTTGCGCTCGGATGCTAATGTGTACGCATCAGTGCGCGTTAAGAATAGCGCGCAGAGAATAATCGCCGCGAGCGATAGAGTGAAGCGAAAAGGGCTATGCCGGAACTGGTAAGCGATTAGAAGCGGCGCACCTGCGTAGAGCGCGAATGCCTCTATGTATTCAAGATTGAAACGGCGCGCAACCCAAGCGAGTCCAAGCGTAAGAAGCCCTATGCCGACCGGAAGAGCTAAATCAAGTCTGCGTGCGCTTGCTCTTTCGTCTTGCCAATTTTCGCGCGGAAGGAGTAGACAGGCGAGTAAGATCATGAGCGGATATTCGATTACCGAATTGAAGATAGCCGGGGCTAGAAGCGCATTGAACAGTCCGCCGAGCGCGCCGCCCGTAGAGAGCCATAGGTAGAACTCCGCAAGATTCGCGGCATGCGGGCGGTCGTCCGCCAAAAGCGTGTGATAGGTGAGCGCTGCGACAAAGAGATAGAGCAGGTGCAGAAGAATCAGGAGCGCGATTGGCTGCGTCGCTCCTGAGAGATAAACGAGCAGGAGCACTATGGTCATGCCCGGCAGTATGCGCGTGAGCGAGAGCGTGCGCAGAAGTTTCCTTGGAGCGAATGCAATAACGAGCGTGAGCAGATAGAGCGCGAGCGGAGTGACCCAGAGCAGAGGGATTGATGCTATGTCCGCAGAAATGTAGGTCGTCACGCCCAGCATCAAACTCGACGGCACGAACGCCAGCGCCATCCAACGCATTCGCCTGCGTAGTGTCAGCGGCTCGTCTTCAGTTATTAATTGTCTGTCATCCTTCGCCACTTGTCCTTCATCATTCTCGCTCTGTGCTGCGTCGCTAGCTGGCTGACCTTTGTCTGTTACGCGTTGCTTCTCTGTGTTGCGTGAGCGCCGAACAGTGAAGGCGCAAAGAGCTACTAGAGCGACAACAAGAAAGTAGCCAAGCGTCCATAGCTTGCTCTGCCTGCCTAGAGTGAAGCGTGGTTCTAAGAGCGCTGGGTAGGCGATGAGACCGAGCAAGCTGCCTGCGTTCGAGGCCGCATAAAGAAAGTATGGATCGCGTGCGCGCGCAAGTTCAGTGGCTGCGAACCAGTTCTGGAGCAACGTACTGTTGGCCGCCAGGATGAAGAACGGCAGCCCAACTGTGACTATCAACCGACCAAGCAACCAGAAAACAGGATTGCCTTCAACTGGAACAGAGTTCGCGGTCGCGTTTGAGATGTAGATGGGCAGGCTCGTGAAGGCGAGCGCGAGCAGCGCGAGTTGAACGTATTTCTGCTGCAAGGCCGTTAGCCACTTCGACGCAACGAGCGCATAAGCGTAACCTGCTAGAAGTGCTGTTTGAAAAAATAGCAGGCATGTGTTCCACACGGCGGGCGTGCCGCCCAGAAGAGGCAGCAGCATCTTTCCCACCATAGGCTCGACCCAGAAGAGCAGCGCAGCGCTAAGGATGAGCGTCGCAGCGAACAGCCAGACAAGCGCGCTTTGGCGAGTGGACATATGCAACCGAATGAAGACAGACCGGAGGCAGGGATTTTAACTTAAAGGGAGCGAAAGCAGGAATGTAATAACGAGAGGTTTAGAGTTCAAGCAGCTTTGCCCGACAAGTACCCGAAAAGACTCAGTAGATGTGTTATATCAAAATATTTATCTTTCCATATTTGGTATATACTTTGTATTGCTTTGTATGTCATTTGACTACCTTTGTATGTCACTTGTCTCCTATTAGAAAAACACGTACACTTCCTATGAGTATAAACACTTACGGCTGATGGAGGTCAGTCTGATGGAAGATAACGAAGCCACAACCCAACCCATGCTGCAATCCATCCTTGAGCGAATCAACTCACTTGAACAACACCTCGACATCAGGCTTGATCGGATTGAAAGTGAGGTCAAGCTTGTTCATCCGCAGACTCTGACCTTACGCGCTGACTTGAACGAACTTCGCAACCAACTCAAACTCACCGCCTAAGAATCGAACTCAATCTTGAGCCAACATTCCGGTAGCAGGACTTTTAGGATGAAATTATCAATCACCTGAAAAGTCCCCGATAATACCGAATTGCAGAATAAAATAAGGTACAGCAAAAGACTGTCCACTAAATCACTCGAAACGACACGAAGAAGAGTTCGAGCAGTTTCGTGTCCTTTCGTGTGATTTAGTGGATCATCTCTTTCTCTCTTTTCATTGCAATACTGCAAAACCTTACTCATCAGTTCGACTCCACCCTATTTACTGCGATGAGCAATCGGAGTTGCGACGTGTAACCGCCTGGCCGAATCTCAACTGGTATTCTGCCGATGTGAGAAAGGCGCAGACCATCGCACGGTAATTGCCCTGCACGCGATTGTTCAATACATCCAGCCAGAACTTGTATCCGCCTGAGTCTGCATCACGTCTCAAATAGCCGAAGTATTGCATCAGAACGAATGAGGAGTTGTACTCTGCCGATTGCACATTTGTATCTTCAGCAACCTCTCTGACTATCTGTCCACGCGATGCCCCGCCTTGCAGTTCATTAATATAGGTAGAACGCTTAGCGGTGAGATCAACTCCGTCATAACTTTTCAGCGTTGCCAGCAACGCATCAACGAAAGCATCTGCCGCAGGGTTAGCTCCATACTTGTTGATGAAAGCCTGCCTTTGCACCCAACTGTCCGCAAACGTCTGCTTGCTGGAAGATAGAGTTGAGACATCAATCTGGTTGCGATCTGATGTGAATTCAGAATATGTGGGCTGTCGTCCCAGACTTGTCGTGTAGATTCTATAGACGAAAGAGCCTGTCTGCTGAAACTCGTTCTCTATGAAGAATGCTGCGGAGACGGTTATCCTGCGGCTTAGAACGCAACTCGTATCAACGATAGAGCAAGCATCAGGATTGTTGCTGCTGTTGCCATTGATCTGCTCTGTCCAGTATGACAATCCGCTCGCGTCCACGTCGCGGTTGAGAAAGTCTCTATAGTGTTGCGTGACAAACGTCTGCGCATCGTCTATTGGGTTCGTAGTCACTGCGGAAGAATTCGCTGCTCCGAAAATTGTCATCTTGAAAACGGGAGTGACCGCCACGCCGCCCGCAGCATTTGCGTCCAAGACAAACCAGCGACCGAAGAAGGTAGAGCCTACGAGCGCTGAATTTTCGGGAATCTGTAGACTGACTGAGCCGAAGCCCTGCCCCGCTCCGCTGCCTGAAAGTTTCAGACTGGTGCGAGCAAACGAAGCGTTCGATGGAATGGACGGCCCAGTGCCCGGATCGCTGCTGCCAATAACAAGCACAGCCTGTGCGCCGCCAAGAGCGTTTGAAACTCCGACCGCGAAATTCGGATTTCCTGCAAGCGGAGGCTCTATGGCAGTAACTTGCGGAACGTTGCTGCCGGAGCCGGGCGTGCCGTTGCCTGTAGATTGCGGAACACGACCGGACTCTGTGTAAAGCGTTGGGCGATCAAACGGCGCGGCGGCTGCTGCGACTCGCGGGTCTGTGAGCGGACGTTTTAAGAAAGCTACAAGGTCAGACTTTTGCTGTGCTGTGAGATTAAGAGGACGAATCAGATTTCTATTAATGTTCGGTGCGTTGAAATCGCCGCCTCGATTGTAGAACTCGACCACATCTTCAAGAGTTGCGAAATGTCCGTCGTGCATATAGGGAGCGCGCAACTCTACGTTTCTCAAACTCGGCGTGCGAAACTCTCCAACGTTGTTCGTGTTGCCTGTCACCTGAAAGCGCCCCGTGTCTTCCGTCTGCGGACGCACACCTATGTTGTGAAACTGATTATCTGTGAAGAGCGTTCCTGCGTGACAGACATTGCATCTGGATTGATTGAAGACGGCCTGCCCACGCGCTTCGGCAGCAGTCAAGTTACTTATCTGCGAGACGCTGGCGTCAAACGGCGTGCGATCTGAATAAAGAGTTCGCTCGAACGTGGCAATCGCCATTGCGATTCGCGCTGGCGTGACATCAGGCGTGCCGAAAGCTTCTGTGAAGAGTTCAGCGTAGCTTCGTCCGTCAATCCATTGATTCAATCCAGCAGGTATCGAAGGCGAAAGCGCAAGCGGACGGGATGCGGCAACGCGAGCGGCGACATCATTCCAGTCGCGTCCCGCGTGAGCCATCTCAGCGGAGTTCACAGGCGGGGAAGACTTGAGTCGCACGGCCATCCCAGAAGAGTGAGTCTGAGTAAGCGGCATCAATATAAGACCTAGACTTGCGCCCCGTGACCTGTTCTCTAAAACCATAGACAGGCGAGAGATTGAATGTGCCGTCGCTATTATTGCTCACCACTCCCGGCGAGGCATACACGTCGTCAGCCGTACCAAACAGTCCATCGGCTCCAGGATTCGTTGACCTTGCATTGTTGATGATGGCGCGTATGTCTGAGCCGCCCTTAGTTGAAAAATGGCAAGTCCCACATGCTACGGTTCGAGTCGAAGAGAGTTGCTCGTCCCAGAAGAGTGTCTTACCCAAAAATGCTTTTGTAGCTGTGACAGGATTACCTGCGGGCGCAACGGGCGGGTTCAGAGGTTGAACTGGCCCTGCGATTGTACCATTGGCGCGCGTTCCCTGATCTGGCGCGCTAAGATTGCTGACAGTGTTTCCATTCTCGGCGCGCACCCAGTAGAAGTAGGTCTGCCCCGTGACAGCAGTAGTATCAAAGAACGACCCCGCGACGGTTGTCCCCAGACTGATGGCGGAAGCTGTGTCATTCACTGTGTTGCGCAGAACGCTGTAAGTGGTCGCGCCTCGAACAGCATCCCAAGTGATGCCTACCTTGTTTGAATAAGAGTTGTCGGACGCGATCACGTCCGTAGGCGCTGTGAGCGCAGCATCAACGGTTTGCCCCGTCACGATTAAAGCAGGGATGAAGTTGTTACTGATCGCCAACAATGATAGTAGACAAAAGAGAGCAACCACTGAGAGCTTAATCGTTCGCATCGTCTATCCACTCCCTTTCAATAAAGGACAAAGAGACATTCGCGGCCAACTGAACCGGGAGACTCGAACCTTCTACGTTTCGGTTTCGCTTCCGTTCCCCTTGATCTGTAGAAACGCTGTAATGCTTACGAGGATTGCAATCGGGCTTCGCAAATGTTAGCGCCCGGCGATTTCGATTGAATAATCTTTCAATGACTCTTGCCGAATTACTATTACTCATTAGACGACAAGCTCGTTCGGAAGGACGTAAAAAGTCGGTCATCTTTTGTAAAGAAGTGTAAATTTCAATCGAAGGCAGACTGACATTTCTTTACAAAGCGCGAAGGGTTTATGGAACGAACAGCCTTGATTCGCCTTATCTAGACTTAGAAGTAATTTCAAAAGTGTAGGAGTCAAACCATTAGCGAGCTTCTGATTTATCTTTGCGCCTTTGCGTGAACATGCAATTCTCTTAACACTTCAAGATTCATGTGCGTTGCAGGTTCTCGCAAAGGCGCAAAGATAAGAGATAAGCTCGCAAAGAAGGTTTTGAAACGCTCTTTTAGTGATGGAAGAATGCGCCGTCAAAGTGATATGATTCTTCATCCTTAACAGGGTTACGCAGCCATTCTTCCCCTTGGAGGTAACGCAACTTGGCCGATCAATTCGACCCCGTCGTGTCCACTGAACCTCCGGTTAACGGTGCGCGCCAGCGTGGCATCTTCGACCCACTGCTCAAAGTTTTCCAGCCTGCGCCTCCAGCCCCTTTCAAGATAACCGACCCGGTTGAAGTTTCTGCAAAATATCGCCACTGGCAGAAGCGCGTTCTGCTGACTTCTATAATCGGTTACGCCACCTTCTATTTTGTACGCAAGAACCTGAGCATAGCTATGCCTGTGATGGAAAGCAGTCTGGGTATTCAGAAGACCAGCCTTGGATTGTTCCTCACGCTTCACGGATTGCTTTACGGCGTGTCGAAGTTTGCGAACGGATTTTTGGGCGACCGCGCCAACGCACGCTCATTCATGACTTTTGGACTGGTCGCTTCGGCTCTAACAAACATCTTCTTCGGTTTCAGTTCAGCCGTAGTCGTCTTTGGCGTGGTCTGGATGCTCAACGGTTGGTTTCAAGGGATGGGATTTCCGCCGTGCGCGCGCTTGATTGCGCACTGGTTCTCGCCGAAAGAACTCGCAACGAAGATGTCCATATGGAACATCTCTCATTCTATAGGCGGCGGGCTTATAGTAATACTCTGCGGCTATCTGGTCGTATTCAACTGGCGACTCTGCTTTCTTGTCCCGGCTGTTCTAGCCATCATTTGCTCCGTCTTCATCTGGTTCAAACTTCCAGACACGCCTCCTTCCGTTGGCTTGCCTGAAGTCGAAGGAACGCACGCGGAAACTTCGCAGCAGGATTCTGAGGAAGTGTTCAGGGCTTTTGTCGTCAAGCAAGTCTTTCGCAACAAATATATCTGGATAGTTTCATTCGCAAACTTCTTCGTCTACATAGTTCGTTTCGCAGTCTTAGATTGGGGGCCGACTCTACTGACAGAGTCCAAGCACATACAGATAACGCACGCTGGATGGATGGTAGCGGCCTTTGAACTCTGCGGTTCTACGGGCGTGCTCTTAGGCGGCTGGCTCACGGACAGGTTTCTTGGCGGGCGAGCCGTGCGCGCATGTGTCGTTTACATGTTGCTTGCGGGCGTTTCGGTTTTTCTGTTCTGGAAAATTCCAGCGCAATCCGAGTGGTTGACCGCAGGGCTGCTGGGCGCTGCCGGTTTCTTCATATACGGCCCGCAGTGCTTGTTGGCAGTCACGGCTGCGAATCTGGCAACGAAGAGAGCCGCCGCCACAGCCATAGGGTTGACCAGCATATTCGGCTACGCGAGCACAGTGCTTTCGGGTTGGGGACTTGGCGCGCTCGTACAAAAATATGGTTGGGATGCGGGCTTTAAGGGATTAATCATCGTAACCATAATCGGCACGCTCCTGTTTCTATTAGCATGGCGCGCGAAAGCTCATGGTTATGAAGAGACGATGGATTCTAAACCCCTTCCCGAAAATGTTTGACTTATTAAGAACTCATCTCAAAACCCTTTGCGGTCTTTGCTCTTTTCTTTGCGCCTTTGCGTGAAACTGCAATTCACTTAAAGCTCAAGATTCATGTGAATTATAGTTTCACGCAAAGGCGCAAAGGGAAATGCTTAAGCTCGCTAAGGGGTTGAACATTTCCTAGTTTTGAAATGCTCTGTAAGTAAATGACAGGAGGAAGAATGAAGAAGCCCTCAGCGAAACTCTTGGTGCTTAGCCTGCTGACGATCATGCTTGCATTCGTCGTCATCGCTCATCCACTGGCGCAGCAAAGGTTCGAAACGCCTATTAGCCAAGTGCCGTTCGCAAGCATTGCTGTACATCATGAAATTGACGACAGGTGCCCAAGCACAGGACGGCGCGATAACAACATCTATCACTACGCGCAGAACGCTGCTAAGAACAACTTCACTGCTAAGGGTAAGCCCGTAAAACTTTCTTTCGATGACTTCACCAACATGCAGAAGGCTACGCAGAAGAAGATAGAGATGGAGCAAATCAAGTTCGTGGGAAAGTACCCGGCAGATCGTACGCAGTTGACGAATCTGATTAAGGTCAAAGGAAAATCGCTGGGCGAAGGCACGCTTGTGTCGCTAGAAGCCTACGTCTTTCGCTCCTTCTATGCTAATACCAAGTTCAGCCATGACGATCAGGGCAGGCCTGCAACGGGCGAGGCCGTTGACTGTGATAGTCCTGAGCTTGACTGGAATGATATACACATAGCTCTGAGCGCGAACCCAAGCGCGGATACAGATCAATGCACGACCGTTACCGCAGAGATAAGTCCTCATTATCGTCCGGTGGTCTGGAGCAAGTTTCATGACGGACTTAACGCTGACATAGAGAACATTCTTCCCGGACTTTTGCAGCACAGAGTAGTAGCTCAGCAGAAAGCCGTGGATCAACCGCTCCGCGTACGCATCACAGGGCCTCTCTTTTATGACGCGAGCCACAAGCCTTGCGAGTTCAACGGTAATAATGTAACGGCACGCAACTCACCTGAGCGCCGCACGATCTGGGAGATTCATCCAATCTATCGCATTCAGGTGTATGACACAGCCCGTAGGAGATGGGTGGAGTTAGATCAGTGGTCGCCAACATAACGCTCGAACCCGCGCAGAGCATAAAGCATTCAAGTAGTGACGCAGGAAGCATCATGAAAAGTATTCTATTGGAACGTCATCACGAATAAGTTTTGGGCATCGGGGAGAGTTCACAGTCTTGATGCCACAGCCATTCTCATCTTCTAATTTTAACGCCAGCGGCCTTAGCGGATTTCTCCCAATCACCACGCAGTCTCTTAGCTAACTCTCTGGCGCGGTATTCAACGGGGTCGTTGAACCTGAGAGACGTAATCGGGTTTAGAATAGTAATCTGCCCTCCGATATTGGTGCTCCATAGTCGCTCGCCGCCCGAAGAGATGAGTCTGGCAGTAACGCTTACGTCCGCAGGGCCGCCGTAGATACCGGATTGTGCGACGGAAAGCGCTCCGCCCAAGACGGCGTCCGCATTCTCCCGCCTATCAACAACGGTAAAGCCCTTTCTGGTGAGTTGATCTTCAAGGAGCAGCCGAAAGCGTGCGGCCTCTGCGGAAGCTCCCATCTCGTCAATGTATATCTTCTGAACAAGGTGTAGGGCTGCTGGTCTAGCTTGTGTATAAGGTTTCGCAAGGACGCTGGAAGGGATTAGCCAAAGAACAAAAAGCAATAGTACCGCTATTAGTCTATGCATGTGACTCCTCTCTTTCTGGCTAAGAAACAGGTTACTCAAACCGGGGAGACTTACGTTCTGCTGTCTCCGATGCCGTGAAAGCCGTAGCAGATGCCCAATGTTCGAACTTGACCAGCCCCGCGCGAGCAGCCTTCAGCGTTATAGGAGAAGACTATGATGAAAGAGTTGCTATCACCGAGGTAGTTTTGAATGAGTTGTCAGGTTGCGGTTCGTAGATATACCGCCTCATTATTAACTCTGAGTTTCGTCAGTCAATGTGTCTTCGGGCCAATTCGGTTTTCGTCTTGGCATATTCAATCCAATCACCTGATGTAATTAATGTGCGAAGGGAATAAAATTCAGGATTAGGTTCATAAACCCGACACATCCTTCTATGGATACCAAGAGAGATTTCAACCTGCTTCCGCAAATAATAGCTTGATGCTTCAAAATCATCCAACTCATTCAGAATCTCATCATCAACTTCATACACTTCGCCAAGAACCAAGGAGTTCGATTCATTAAGTAGCAAGCCAGGATAAGCACCCAGATCATAGAGGCTGCCGATGACGCGCGCATCAGCAATAAATTTTGAATTGGGAAATCTTATCGTCATTGCGCGCGCACCGCCGCGCCTCAACGTACCATAAACAAATACGAGATGCTTATTCATTTAGCTTTATCTTTCTCATAGCAATCTAACGCTGGAATTGACCGGACGCGTAGATAACTAATCAGCCATTCAAGTCTTGCAGATGAAAGCCACGCTAATTCTACTCCAGTTGAATGAGTTGTTAGGCTGCCCCTTTGGAGATAAGACGCGCTCGCTTTGAAGCACTCACCAATCCACTCGCAGCACAGAGCCAAAGGATAACCGTACATCCAAACCCAACCACAACTGACCAAACGGCAAACTGATGCTGCCCTCTATTCCATTCAATACTCATTGTCTGAGGAAGAAAAAGAACTGTCAATACAGCCAACAGGCAGATCGCTACACCTGCAATCAAATAGCGACGCTCCTTGAACGTCGGAAGCATAGCAAAGAAGTGCAACCCAACAATCAAGGCAATGACCGGCAGGATGTATTCAAACCGACGTATTCTAGAGAGCACACCGACGCTGACAGGTATAGCTACTGCCTCAAAGATGACGGCTAACTTGAAAGCCCGACCCTTGACAGGCAAGAATGAAACACTCTCTGGGAGACTACGCGCTGCACGCAGTAAGCGGACAGCAGCAATGGCTAGAACAAGAGACACGGCTGCAACAATGAGGGAAAAAAGCAACTGGTAGATTCCGAAGGAGAGAATGGCGCCCAGCGCCCAGAAAAGGCTAAAGGCGGTTAAGAAGAATGAACCCATTGCAGTGCCCCGAAGGTAACCGCGAGAAGGTATTGTATTATCGGAGTTCATTCTAATCTTCTACCACACTTCTCGAATCTCGGCAGCCTAACGCTCGAATTAACCGAGCACGACGAACCGCCGATAGAGCCAAGTCTCGCGCATGAAAGCCAAGCTATTCACGCTCCGATCGAATGAGTTGTTGGATTGCGCGTAACATCAATCAATTTACTTTCCGCTTTCACTTAACCGCGTCTCAATCTTTGAAACAAAGTCAGCAAATTCATTCGGCGCATACACAGAAGTCGTCACCACTCGAGGGTTAATCGGCTGACCTTCAAAAGCATCTCCAACATAGCGAGGAAACAGGTGCACGTGTAGATGTGGGATTGTGTTCCCGTGGATTTCGTAGTTCATTTTAATCGCTCCCGTAACTTCATGCACTGCCTTCGATGCTCTTTGCGCGTCACGCATAAAAGCCGTAGCCTCTTCAAGAGATAACTCATACAATTCGACGACGTGCCGTTTGAAGAAGAGAGCGCAAGAACCTTTAATCGGCGTTTCCTCTCCCGCCGTGAGGAAAGTGACATCAAGCTCTGCGATAATATTTGTTGGTTTGCCTTGCAAGCAGATAGGACACGACTCGCCGCTTCTGAGACGTTCCCACTCTTCTGGATTAGACCATCTACTCATTTCTCAGATATTTCTTCTCACATCACAGAAAGCAATCTAACGCCTGAATTAACCCGCCGGGAGACACCTGCGAATAGCATTCAAGTTCTCGATAAAAGCAACGCTATTCGCACTCCGGTCGAACGAGTTGTTATGTGCGGCGTGGCTTAAACGCGATTCTTCATTTTGATGTTCGCTCGTTGTAGACAGGCTCTAACGTGCGAGTAGTGTGCTCAGTTACGCTTGGCATGGCCTCTCGTAATGCTCTCGCCTGTGCTGCGTTAAGCTCTTTCGTAACTTGCGCCTTCGATAGGGCAGTATCGCCTGTTTCTTCAGCGCTACGCTTGCGACGCAACAACTGCCAAATGAACACGCCTTCGACCAGCAGCATTATTAGAAAGCTCAGTATCGTGAAAGCGAAAATCTGCCCCACATTTAAGCCGACCATTTTCATCGCCATCATGAGGAACGTGATGGCTACAAAGCCAAAGACCAAAACTGCTACCATGCCAAATACGAGGGATTCCGGTTTCACTTCTGTTGTTTTGATGAGGCTATCGGCTTTCACCCCATTCAACTTTGCGCCACAATAATTACAGTAGCTCAAGCCCTGTGCAATAGCCACGCCGCAAGATGAACAATACATCCTCTCTCACCTCCTTAAGGCTATTACGATACCGAATGCTGCTAAGTTCAGCAGTGATTTCTCAGCAAAGGGCAAGCGCATAACGCCCGGATTAACCCACACCGAGCATAAAACATTCAAGCAAGAAGGAACAAGACAACGATGAAAGAGATGCTACTGAGGCGTCCGCGTTGAATGACTTGTTGGGCGGCGGCTTGCGGAACAACCATGCCTATGACTTACTGAAGCACGATGTCAGCAATTTGGTTCGCAAGTGTTCCCAAGCCGAGCCTGCCGCCGCCTTCCAAGTTGGTCAGGATCACGACGGCGAAGCGTTTTTTGGGCAATAGCCAAAGGTTGCTGGTAAAGCCCGGCTGTACGCCGCCGTGCCAGACTGAGTCGGGGTCGTTAGAAAAGCCCCCGAGTTTGCCCACATACCAGCCGTAACCATATCCCGTTTCCCGCCCGTCGCGCGTTTTCTGGCTCTTAGACATTTCCGCGAACGTTCCGGGCTTGATCAGCACGCCGTTTTGCGCCGCGATAGCGAACCGCGCCAAATCCTCAGCCGTCGAAACCAGCCCCCCGCCCGGTATCTTGTAACTAGAATCCATCAAGACGGGATTCCGGTAATTCCCGTCGAATTGGGCAAAAACTCTTGGGGTGTAACCGCGCGCGCGATTCGGTATGATGGCATAAAGATCATCCACCTGCGTGTGTTGCATTCCGGCTGGCTTGAAAATGTTCTCGCGCAAATAATCTGCGAACGTCATCCCCGACGCGCCTTCGATTACCGCGCCGAGCAGCGTGTAGCCGAAGGTCGTGTAACTGAATCTCGTCCCCGGCTCGAAGTCGAGCGGGTCGTCTCTGAAAATGCTGAGCGCGTCAGTCAGCGTGTTGTAACGGTTGGTGCGCTCGCCCTCACCCGGTCTGTAATTACGAATACCGCTCAGATGCGCGAGCAGTTGGCGCGTGGTGATGGGGAAGTTTTTGGTCGGAAAACTCGGGACGTATTTTTGCACGGGCGCGTCGAGGTCGAGCTTTCCTTTTTCCGCGAGCTGCATCGCGGCGACTGCCGTCAGCGATTTCGAGACGGACGCGATGCGATAAACCGTCAAAGCCTTTGCCGGAACGAAGTTTTCAAGATCAGCCATACCGTAACCCCCCTGGAACCGAATTTGATTATCTTGGACGACGGCGACGGAAACGGCGGGAATGCTCTGCCGCGACATGAACGACGAGATGGCCGTCTCGATTCTTGCGATTTTCTCGGCGGGCAGCGCGGTGTTAGTTTGCGCCGTAGCGGGCACCCAAGCTATTAACGTTAAGACTAGCGCTATACAGAGCAGCCGAGACACAATAGTTGTTATCTGTCTTTTCATGCTTCACATCTCCTTACGAGTTCGAGGTTACTATTCAACCTCTACAAGCACTGCCCGTCGATTTTTCGTCACATAAATTTACCGGAAGCCGCCCAACGCTTGAATTAACCCATTGCCCGACGCCATCTTCACTAATGCAACTGCCAATTATTGTTGCTCGCTGGCGTATTCCCGGCGGGTTTCAGTAAAAGAATCTACCAATTTGCCCATCCAAAATTCTTGAAGGATTAGCGCTTTTTTGTAAGGGCGTTGCGGGAGTGAAGCTTTTTATACCCGGCGGGCGTAGTTTGCAGTTGACGTTTGAACTCGCGTGTAAGGTGGCTCTGATCACTGAACCCTGCGGCTAATGCCACGTCCGTCAATGATGAACCCGATTTAAGTATTTCTCGCGCCGCGTATTCGATGCGGAGTCGGCGCACATACCCGCCTATTGAACAATGGTGATACTTGCGAAACGTCCGCGCCAAATGAGACGGGTGAACCCCAACGGCATCAGCTATAACGCACAAACTTAATTTTTCGGCAAAGTGCTGATGAATCAGTTCCTGTGCCTGTACTAGCCATCTCGGGGGCGTGTAGATATTTCTTAGATTGTTCTGGCGAAAAGTTTGCCCCAACATTTCGAGAATCAATCCTTCGATGACTAACTCAAATCCGCTGGCTCGTCCGCGAAACTCATCGTAGATGCGCCTCGTAATCAGGGATAGGGCTTCTCCCTTTACGTGAGCGGGAGTCTCAAAAAGATCGGTGAACGCGCGGACATCATCTAAACGCGGTGGTGCCAGCTCGATAAGCAAGCTACGCGCCCCTCCATGACCGTACTTGTTGCCGTGAGATTCTCCGGGCGGTATTATCAGAAGGCTACCGGCCTCACATTCTTGGGAGCGATTCCCAACGGTTTGTTGAAATGAGCCGTCGAGCGTCAGGTTGATAATAGCGCACTCGTGGTCGTGGCGCGGCAGTATCAGGCGAGGCTCGTGGAAGGTTTCAGTCAGCACGAAGCCGCTAATGTTGAGCTGCCCAATTTGTCGTCCAAATATGGTCCGCCCTAAACCGTTCGTCACTATTATGTCTCCAGTAGCTTTTTAATCGGCATGCAGTAACAGAACCTCGCGTTCACTCAATTTAGAGTAACAGCCGCCCAACGCCAAGCATCACCCGCACCCCTGCGCAAGGTGCATGAAGGACTTCGTGGCGGGTGCATGCCGTTGTTAGGCACCATCCTTAGCTGTACCAGGCGCGGCGGGTCTGCCGACCTGATCGGCTCCTCGCACATGCTCCAAGATAAGCTGCGCCGTTTGCCACGGCTCGCGGTAGGACGTGTCCACCGTCAGCGCGTTCGGGTGTGGCACCCGGAGCACCTCGACCTCTTCGCTCCACCTGGAGATGTTGGTCAAGTCAATGTCCTTCAGCCGCGCCCTACGATCCAGTGTGTCCTTGCGTCGGCGTATGACCTCTGCCTCACACGTGAGCCACACAGGGAAGAACCCAGCTTCCCTCTGCCTCGCCAACCGTTCAATCCGGCGGAACCAGAGCTTGTCGAGGGGTTCTCGTGCGTCGAGCGTGTTCGTGAACACGAAGCTGGCGTCGGGCGGGCAGAAATCGCGAATGACGGCTAAGACCGCCCGGTGGATTTTCTCAATCTGCGCCCACGCGCCTCGAGGGAAGGGGAAAGCGTCTGTGCCATCGTAGCCGAGCACGCTGAACACGGGCGTATTAATAAGCTGGTTATCGACGACCCTAGCCCCGGTCATCCGCCCAATTTCTTTGGCGACCGTATATTTCCCGACAGCAGGGATGCCAATAAGGTAGATGATGGTGTTGTCAAGTTCCATATTCAAATAGGTGCCTAACGCTGGAATTGACCGGGCGCGAATTCAACGCATCAAGCATCCAAGCCTCGCGGATGAAATCAATGCTATTCGCGCTCCGGTTGAATGAGTTGTTAGATGCCGCCGTTAGCCAAGAATATCATTAACATTGAGGCGGAACTTTGGAATAATAACTGATTCGAGATAATCACCACGTCGCAGAATTTCAACTCTCTGATACTGACCACTTATAGGTTCAGCATGAAACCCAACCACTTCTTCAGGCAGCGCCACTATTACAACTTCAGGAATACCAGACTGCGCGTACAAAGGTAGTTTCACGTCACGGTCAATATCAACTGATGAATCAGCGACTTCTATCAACAAAAGCACATCGGCTGGTTTAGGATGGCCTTGCGCATAAAAATCTGGTCTTGATCGAAGCAGGGTAATGTCAGGTTGTGGTTCTGAATAATCATCTAGAATAATCGGGCTTTGTACGCGAATAATTACACCCCGTCCTGCCAACTGAACAAGCGATGTATTCACAATCCTGTCAACACACGCTGCATGAGGGCTGCCAATAGGACTCATCTTTATAATCTCACCTTCGATAAGCTCAACCCGATCATCTGGCGAGAAGATGCCTGCCTCGCTCATTCTGGAGTATTCGTCCACGGTAAAATATCTTCGCTCAATTTGGACTGACATATTTCCTCTTTCGCCAATCAAGAACCCTATGTCGTAAATCATCTGACGTTGCTTATAATAGCATATCCGCTCTAGCAAACGAGTGGGC
>MNJR01000088.1 GCA_001920415.1 Acidobacteria bacterium 13_1_20CM_3_53_8
AAAACTGAAAACTAAAAACTGAAAACTGTTCTTCAGATGCGTTTGAGACTCTCTCTTATTCTCTCGGCGCTGCGCTCGCCCACGCCGTCAACCATCTCAAGTCCGCCGCCTTCTACAAATTTCCTGAGATCGTCGAGCGAAGAGATTTTGAACTGCTGGTAAAGCGTCGCTGCTGTCTTAATGCCTATACCGCTAACTCGCAAAAGGTCTAGCACCGTTTCAGGCGTCTCAGCCGTCAGTTTTTCCCACGCATCGAAAGAGCCGCGCTCAAGCAGTTCCATGATTTTGCCGCTGATGGCTTTGCCGACGCCCGGAATAGTCTGCAAGCCAAGAACTCCTTCCTCGCGCGCAATCTTACTGAGAGGCGTGGGCCAAATCTCTATGTTCTCGGCGGCGTTGCGATAAGAACGTATGCGATAGCGGTCATCGCCACGAATCTCCATCACCTGCGCGAGCCTCGTCAATCTTTCTGCAATCTCTTCGTTCGTCATAAGAGCGCGCCCCACGGGCCTCCACCTCTTGAAAATTCCCATCGCCTTGACATTATACATCCATGATGTAAACCGGGCGCGTGGCCGAAGAAGATGGTACAATCCGCTGCCTATGAGCGTGAAATGCCCCTCGTGCGCGAGCGACATACCCGAAGAGCTAGCTTCGTGTCCATCGTGCGGCGAAGCGGTTGACGAAGAGTTTGCGCCTACGCGCCGCCTTTCGGATTCGCAGCGCACTTCCGTCCACAAAGCTCAAACGCCAAACCAGCAAGCCTCTCAACATCAATCTCAATTGGTCTCGTTCGATTCAATTGATAACGCCAGGTTCGTTCCCGGCGCTATAGTGGCGGAGCGCTACAGGATTGTCGGATTGTTGGGTCGCGGCGGCATGGGCGAAGTCTATCGCGCGGACGATCTCAAACTGAGCCAACCCGTCGCGCTCAAATTCTTGCCCGAAAATCTGTCGCAGGACGGCGCTGCTCTAGCCCGCTTTCACCGCGAGGTTCGCATTGCGCGCCAGGTCTCGCACCGCAACGTCTGTCGGGTTTACGATATTGGCGAAATCAATGGGCAGCAGTTTCTTTCTATGGAATTCATACGCGGCGAAGAGCTTTCGTCGCTCCTTCGCCGCATAGGTCGTCTTCCTTCTGATAAAGCCATAGAAATCTCAAGACAGATTTGCGCAGGACTTGCAGCCGCGCATGACAACGGCGTGTTGCATCGTGACCTGAAGCCCGCGAACGTGATGATTGACGAGAACGGCAACGCGCGCATCACGGATTTCGGGCTTGCAGGTCTCACGGAAGATTTCAGGGGTGAAGGAGCAATAGAAGGCACGCCCACCTACATGTCGCCCGAACAGATAAAGGGGCAGGAGCTTTCGGTCAAAAGCGACATCTACTCTCTGGGCCTTGTGCTCTACGAAATCTTTACGGGCAAGAAAGCATTTGAAGCGCGCACGCTTCCCGAATTGATTAAGCTCAGAAGGTCTGACGCCGCTCCCTCAGACCCTTCGACAATCGTTAAAGAGCTTGACCCATTGGTTGAGCGAATCATTCTTCGTTGTCTTGAGATTGATCTGGACAAGCGACCTTCATCTGCGCTTCAAGTCGCGGCTGCTTTGCCGGGCGGCGACCCGCTCGCGGCTGCATTGGCCGCTGGCGAAACTCCATCGCCCGAAATGGTCGCTGCTGCGCAGAAAGAAGGAGGCTTGCGGCCTGCAATCGCCGTCTCTTTGCTCTCCTTCATTCTGCTTGGCCTAATCTCCTTTCTCTTTCTTGCTGGAAAGGTGATGATTCAAGGGTACGTTCCGCTCACAAAATCCCCAGAGGTTTTACAGGAGCGTGCGCGTGAGATCATCAAGAGGCTGGGCTACGCCGACGCGCCCTTTGATTCTCATTACGAGTTCGGGTATGAGGATAACTATCTGCGTTACATCAGGGAGAACGATCGTTCACGAACGAGATGGCAGCAGTTAAGCGTGGGACAACCCTCTGCAATCCTCTTCCGTTATCGCCAAAGCCCGCGCAGCCTTGTGCCTTTCAACGGCAGAGTGGTCACGCCCGACGACCCGCCAAGACTTATCTCTGGAATGGATGGCGTAACGCTGGATACTAGCGGGCGCATGATCTATTTCTACAACGTGCCGCAGCAGATTGAAGACCAGCCAACGGAAAATATTTCCGCGACAAACTGGGCTGCGCTCTTTACGGAAGCTGGCCTTGACATCAATCAATTCAAGCCGGGCGTCTCGAAATGGATTCCGGCCACCTACAGCGACACGCGCGCGGCATGGGAAGGCGTCTTGCCGGAGCGCACAGACATTCCCGTTCACGTCGAAGCCGCCAGCTATAGAGGCAAGCCTGTCTATTTCGAGATAGTAGTTCCCTGGGACAAGCCTTTCAGACAGGTGGAAGTTCCGCCGCCCATGCTTGTAAGAATCTTGCAGGCGGTGGTCATCATACTTATCCTGCTGCTCCTGCTGGGCGCAGTGCTTCTAGCATGGCGTAACTTGAAGCTGGGGCGCGGCGACCGTCGCGGCGCGCTTCGTCTGGCGCTCTTTGTCTTCACGATGTGGATGGTCCACTGGGCAGTCTCCGCGCACCACATCCCGGCTCTAGGCCCTGAAATAGACCTCTTCCTGGAATATCTTTCCCTTGGCGTCTTCATAGCTTCGCTCTACTGGTTCGTTTATATGGCGCTTGAGCCTTTCGTGCGAAGACGCTGGCCGCACAGAATAATCGCGTGGAGCAAACTGCTCGCGGGAGACGTGCGCGATCCTCTGATTGGCAGAGATATTTTGATAGGAGCGGCTTTCGGCGTAAGCTGTGGACTGTTGAATTACTTGTGGCACGCCACGCCGGGTCTCTTTGGATATGTTCCGCGTCAGCCTAATCTTTTCCTGCCAAATATTCTATCGGGTGTGCGTGGTTTGGAGACGATTTTGACGGGGAACATAGCCAACTCGCTATTGCTCGCTCTGGGCTTCCTCTTCATGTTGCTACTGCTTTCGATGTTGCTGCGCAGGGAGTGGCTAGCAATCGGTGTGATCTGGTTAGTTGGGACTACACTGCCCGCTTTGGCAGGCGACTATTTTGTTATTAACTTTATCTTCAGCGGAATCGTCTGCGCCACGTATCTCTTCGTCCTGCTACGTTACGGTCTGCTCTCAACAATTATAATGTTTTTATTCCTGATCTTGAGCCTCGCGTTTCCGTTTACGACAGATTTTTCTGCCTGGTACGCGCCGTACGCGCTCGTCGCCCTCTTCCTCTCGCTGGCGCTCGTCGTTTACGGCTTCTACATAAGTCTTGCGGGTCAGCCGATCTTTCGAGGTGGACTATTGCAGGATGACTGAGCGGGAAATTTCTGGGCAGATTCTTGTAGCTTTGATGGTTCTCAATTAGATGCGACTGAAAGATTAACCGCCGCAGGACGCAAAGGATTTAAGAATTTGAAATTTCAAATTTGAGATTAAATCACTGATGTTACGCATCAGTAACTTTGTCGAAGTCGCCCGAATGAGCCTGCGCAAGCAGGCGGCCAGAGTGTAGCCCCAGACGAAGCCGCAGGCGTAGTCTGGGGTTATTCATTACACAGCGAACAGAGTCTGCGAGAGCAGACGGCAGAGGCGCTAGATGAAAGATATTTGTAGAGAGTAAACATCTATCGTCTGCTCTCGCAGACTCTAATTATCTTCTCAACCTATACCCCAGACTTCGCCCTAGCGGGCTTCGTCAGGGGCTTTACTCTATCCGTCTGCTTGCGCAGACTCATTATCGCTTTCTTTCAAACATTTCAACTGCGTAATATGAGTAAATTATTCTCTCCGTTCGCGTCGGCTCCAAGCATCATCTCCAAATCCGAAACGTCTAAGGGCGGCGAGAATAGATTCCCTTGACCGTATTCACAGCCGAGCGCTTTGAGCGTCAACAATTGCTCTTCAGTCTCCACACCTTCAGCTATAACGTCCATTCCAAGACTGTGCGCCAGCATCACTATGGCGCGTGCTATCTCGGAATTATCGCCACCCGCGCCGATTCTGCTGATAAACGCGCGATCAATCTTCAGCGCATCAATAGGGAATCGGTGCAGGTAGCTTAATGAGGAATAGCCCGTGCCGAAATCGTCAAGATGCAACTCAACCCCAAGCGCCTTCAATTGCGTGAGCATTCTGTTGACGGAGTCCGTGTTGATGAGAAGCACGTTCTCTGTAATCTCCAATTTCAGATTCGAGGCATCAAGCCCTGTGTCGCATAAAATCTGCTCGACCTGTCGAATCAGATCGTGACGAGAAAACTGCTTCGCAGAAAGATTCACGCTGACGGTCAGGGGCATGCGCGCAGGGTAGCGTTCGTGAAGCTTTCGCATCTGTGCGGCGGCTTCACGCAAGACCCATCTGTCAAGATGAATAATCAGTCCGGTCTCTTCTGCAACCGGGATGAATTCATCCGGGAAGACAAGCCCGCGCTCAGGATGCTGCCAGCGAACGAGCGCCTCAAACCCTGCTATGCGATCAGTTTTCAGGGAAACAATCGGCTGATAACAGATTCTGTATTCCTGCTCGGTGACAGTTTTACGCAAATCCGTCTCCAATTTCAGAAGCGCAACTGCGTGAGAGTGCATAGTGGTGTCGAAAACCTGTTGACGCGATTCGCCAGAAATCTTGGCGCGATGCATAGCAATGTTCGAGTCGCGCAAGATGTCTTCAGGTCGCTGGTAGCCTATGGTGCTGAGCGCAATCCCCAAGCTCGCTGTGGTGAAGACCTCGTGACCACTAAGGCTCGCGGGCAGTACGAGTTTCTGTTGAATTCTCTCGGCCATGCGAACGGCCACGTCCGAATCCTTTATGTCTTCGAGCAGGATTGTGAATTCGTCGCCGCCCATGCGCGCCACAGTGTCTCCTGCGCGCATCCCTGCTTCAAGACGCCTGCCGACCTCTATCAGCAATTCATCGCCAATGCTGTGCCCAAGACTATCGTTAACAACTTTGAAGCGATCAAGGTCAAGGAAGATTACTGCGAACGAATAATCATCGTGACGTTTGGCGCGCTCAACGGCGTGGCTGAGCCTGTCCATGAAGAGCGCGCGGTTCGGCAATCCTGTGAGCGCATCATGAAAAGCATCGTGCAGCAGACGCTCCTCTGCGCGTTTTCGTTCCGTGATGTCCGTCTGCGAGCCTGCCATTCTATAGGCTCTGCCTTCCGAGTTGCGTACGACCATCCCGCGACTGAGCATCCAGCGATAAGAACCGTCCCTGTGAAGCATACGATGCTCCATCTCGAAATGAGCGCTGCCGCCGTCTATGTGCGATTGAATCTCTGCCTTCAAAGCTTCCTCGTCGTCCGTGTGAACACGCTTGAGCCATTCTTCAGCGCACGCGCCTATCTCGCCGTCTTCGTAACCCAGCATGCTCTTCCAGCGCGTGCTGAAATAGATTTCGTTCGTTCTCAAATCCCAGTCCCACAGCCCGTCATTAGCGCCACGCGCAGCCAGCGCATATCGCTCTTCACTCTCGCGTATCGCCGCGTCGAAACGCGCTCGCTCTGTAAGCCGCGTCACCTTGGCAATCAAACGCATGCCGTCATAAGGAGCTTCAAGATAATCGTCTGCGCCCGCTTCTAATCCTTCTATGGCGCTCGCGTCGCCAACGCGCATGGCGCTGACAAGAAGAACTGGCGTGGTCTGCAATTCGGAATCGGCGCGTAGCCTACGGCACAACTCTATGCCGTCAATGTTCGGCATCATAACGTCGGAGATTACAACAAGCGGGTGCTCGCGTTGGGCCAACTCCAGAGCCTCGCGCCCGTCGTGAGCAGCAAGGACGTGGTAACCGGCCTTGCGCAACTGCATAATCATAAGGTCCAGGCGATCCGGCGTGTCGTCAACGACGAGTACAGCCGATTCGCCTTCATGCTTCATAGAGGGCTTCATCATTTGCATGCGCTTTCCCAGACGCGGTGAGCAAATCTTATAGAAAGGTCTACTAAGACAGTCCCCTGAACGCTCAACTAAATACAATGACTTTCAGAAAACCCGTTGACTCTGTCGAGTTACAATAGCAACTCATGAGCCACGCCTCTTCACATAGACCGCGCCGCACGCTTTCATCCCTCTTTCACAGATGTCTATAGGATGGCGAGTGAAAGATGTTTTGCGTAAATTTAGGCGGAAATTGATGGATTTTATGAAGCTACGGTTTACTCTAATGAGTTTGATTTTGAAGCGCGAGCGTTATCACTTCAATCGTTGGTTAGAAGCCTGCCCTATGGACTGTGTCAGTACAGTGCCCAGAAAAATTTACACGGTCAACCGATTTTCTCTTGGCCCAACAGGATTGGGCCACGCGCACGCCGCGTCGCGCTCAAGCCTTCTCCAACCCTGCGTACTTCTCAATCAGCTTCTTCTGCCCGAAGCCTGGAAAGCTGACCGTCAATTTTACGGAATCGCCAGTGCCTTCACGACGCAGGACGAGGCCGCGACCGTATTTCGGATGGCGCACGTGTGAGCCGGGAAGAAAATCGCCGCTTGGTTGAGCGCCGCGCGAAGAAGTTGACGAACTACTTCGTGTTGGAGATGAGGCAGTGCTAGATTGCTCTGCGCGCCGTATGGTCGGCTCGTTCTGAGTTTTAGGAGCAGAGCCACCCAACTGCTGGCTTCGCTTGCGGAAGAACTCTGCGATTGAGTCTGCGCTGTCATAAGTTTTCCCTGAATACTTCGTGCGCTCACGCGCGTCGCCGCGCAACGCACGCACAGCATCCTTGTTCTCAAGCGTCGAAGAGCTTCGCGCGAAAGAGAGCCAGGAAGGGCCGCGCGTCAGGTCTTCGATTAAGTCTAACGGCATCTCGTTCAGAAACTGCGAAGGCTCCGAGGCCATCTCTTCGCCGTAAACTCTGCGCTTCATAGCGTGCATCAGATAGAGAAAACGTTCTGCGCGCGTGATCGCCACGTAGCAGAGGCGGCGTTCTTCTTCCAACTCCGCAGGGTCTGTGGCCGAGCGCGAATGAGGGAAGAGTCCGTCTTCCAAACCAACAATGAAGACGAGCGGGAATTCCAAACCTTTCGCAGCGTGCATGGTCATCAACGTGACGAGCGCATCGCGCTTGTACTGGTCTTGATCCGAAACGAGTGCCGCGTGGTCTATGAAATCGCGTAGCCCGTCCTGCTCCTGTTTATCGTAGTCCACAGCAGCGTTGACCAACTCCTGCAAGTTCTCAAGACGCGCCTCTGCCTCTTCAGAATTTTCGTTCTTGAGCGCGGTCGAATAGCCCGTGTCTAAGATAGCAGCTTTAACAACATCGGAAACGGGAGAGTCGGAAGACGCTGACTCCGTTGTAACTTTAACCAAATCCGTGATGATTTTCTGGAAATTCTTGAGCGCAGAAGTTGCGCGCGGATTCAAGCCCTTGCCATCATCCGTCAAAATCGCAATCGTCTCCCAGTAAGAGACGCCGTAATCTTTCGCGCGCCGCTCAATCTCGTCCAGAGTCTGTTTGCCGAGGCCGCGCGGCGGAGTGTTGATGACGCGCATGAGCGCGATTGAGTCGTGCGCGTTCAACGCGAGTTTCAGATACGAGATGATGTCGCGCACCTCTGCGCGCTCGTAGAACGAGAAGCCGCCGACAATGTTGTAAGGAATACCAGCGCGTCGCATGGCCTCTTCAAAGACGCGCGATTGCGCGTTCGTTCGGTAGAGAACTGCGGCCTTTATCTTAGGGTCTTCGCGTCGGTGCTCTTCAATTTTAGCGGCGACAAAACGAGCCTCGCTTTCGGCGTCGAAAGCCTGATAGTAGCGTAAGCGCTCGCCCGCAGGATTGGCAGTCCAGAGCCGTTTGTCTTTCCGCTCGGTGTTGAATTTGATGACCGCGTCGGCTGTGTCCAGAATGTTCTGCGTCGAGCGATAGTTCTGCTCAAGCCGAATCACACGGGCGTTAGGATAATGCTGCTCGAAATTCAGAATGTTCGAGATGTCAGCGCCGCGCCAACGATAAATGCTCTGGTTCTCGTCACCGACTACGCAGACGTTCTGCTGCTTCTCTGTCAAAAATCTAATAAGCGCGAATTGCAGCGCGTTCGTATCCTGATATTCGTCAACAAGAATGTAGCGAAACCTGTTGTTATAAACGTCGCGCACCTCCGCAACGCGACGTAGAAGCTGAACCGCTTTGACTAAAAGATCATCGAAGTCAAGCGCGTTGTTATTGACCAGCCGCTCTTCGTAAAGACGAAAGATTCGCGCGATAGCTGCGCGCTTCTCATCTCCGTATTCGACGCGCGCAGCATAAGTTTCCGCATCTTCACCGCGATTCTTCGCGCTGCTTATAGTGGCCTGCACGGCGCGTTGGCCTAGTTGCTTATCGTCGTATCCCAAATCCTTTATGCAAGCCTTCACCAGACGAACGGAATCATCCTGATCGTAGATGGTGAAGGAGCGCGTGTAGCCCTCTTTCAAAGCCTCTATGTGCTGGCGCAAGATTCGCACGCAAAGCGAATGAAAAGTGGAGATGAGCGGCGCGCTAGGAATGCGCTGGCCGCTCAACAATCGCGTAACGCGCTCGCGCATCTCTTCTGCGGCTTTGTTAGTGAATGTGACCGCGAGGATGCTGTGCGGCGCGACACCTTTTTCGGCAATCAAGTAAGCGATGCGATAAGTGATAACGCGCGTCTTGCCTGAGCCTGCGCCAGCGAGAATCAAGATAGGGCCGTCGGTCTCGGTAACAGCCTCGCGCTGCTCTTTATTTAGTGAAGAAAGAAAATCCATAAGTAAAAGCCGTGACCGATTGGCAAGTGACAGGAACAATTTTTAATCTTAAATTTTCAGCATTAGGTTTTCAGTTTAAGAAGAAGCTGCTCGCTACTTTATTAAAATAGAGAATTAAAGATTAAAAATTCTTCTTGCTCGTCACTTGTCACTCGATCACTTTATCAATCTCTGTATTGCCTTGAACTGTTCGTGCTTGGCGTCGCGCATAAGTTCAAAAAGCGCCATCTCCGTGCTCGAAGGTATCGCACCGCTCTGTTGCATCTTTGCAAGCGCGATTGCTTTATTGCGTTGATGACGTGCAGTGATGCAATCGGCCAGTATGTGTACTTGAAAACCTCTCGCCAGAAGATCGTGCGTGGTCTGGTTGACGCAGATGTGCGCTTCTATGCCGCAGACCAGAATTGAACGCGCGCCTGTGCTACGAAGCGCATCTTCAAACGAGCTTGCGCCGCAGGAACTGAATGCTGTCTTCTCTATAATCCCTAAAGCGTCCGGCAGAACAGCTTTTATCTCCTCAGCCGTGTGGCCCAAGCCTTTTGGATATTGCTCCGTCACAAGAACAGGCACGCCTAAAAGCTTCGCGCCCTCGACCATCAGAGCGATGCGCGATGCCGTCTCCGCAAAGTCTGCGATTTTTGGACGAAAGGCCTCCTGCATGTCAATCACAACGAGCGCCGTGCGCGATTGATCGAGCGCGTTCTGGTGCAACATCTTTCAGGTCTCCTCTGTGAAAGAACATTTAAGCACACGACGCGCTGACATCAAAACGAGCGCGCAAAATTAAAGGCAGCTTTCAGGTAAAAGCTGCCTTTAATCATCAAGAGATAGAATGAAGCTTGTTATTCAACCGTCACGGACTTAGCCAGATTCCTGGGCTGGTCAACGTCGCAGCCGCGCCTGACAGCAATGTGATAGGCCAGAAGCTGAAGCGGGATGACGGCTAGGATTGGCGAAAGAAGATCGCTTGATTCTGGAATCTCTATGATGTGGTCAGATACGCGCGAACTCATCTCATCATTTTCCGTGAGCACGGAGAGCACCAACCCTTCGCGCGCTTTCACCTCAACGATGTTCGAGTGGGTCTTCTCATAACGAAGCTCTGAAGCGTGGTTTCCATCTTCGCGCGTGTTGACGACGACGACCGGAAGGCGTTCGTCAATCAGAGCGTTCGGCCCGTGCTTCATCTCGCCCGCAGGATAGCCTTCGGCGTGAATGTACGAAATCTCTTTCAGTTTCAGCGCGCCTTCCAGAGCAACAGGGAAGTTTATGCCACGCCCCAGGTATAGAAAATCTGTGGAGCGAAAGAAATCTTTGGAAAGCTCTTCTATGTAATCGGCTTCGTTCAAGAGATGTTCTATCTTGACGGGTAGCTCTGCGAGTTGCTGTGCGTGATGAAGGGCTTCATCTTGATTTATAGTCCCGCGCAGTTGGCCCAGGTAAAGAGCGAACAGATAGAGCGCGACCATCTGCGATGTGAACGCCTTGGTCGAAGCTACGCCTATCTCAGGCCCTGCGTGCGTGAGGATTGTTCCATCCGCCTCGCGCGTAATCATAGAGCCTTGCACGTTGCAGATCGAAAGAACTTTCGCGCCTGCTTCTTTTGCTTCGCGCAATGCGGCAATGGTGTCGGCGGTCTCGCCCGATTGAGATATGACAATCAACAACGTCTCTTCGTTCAAGACAGGATTGCGATAACGAAACTCCGAAGCGTAATCAACCGAAACAGGAACGCGCGCCAGTTGCTCTATCATGTATTCGCCTGCAAGTCCGGCGTGCCAGCTTGTGCCGCAGGCAGCGATTGCGATTGATGTTATGCGCCGAAAATCTGCTTCCGCGATGTTCGTCTCGTCCAGATAAACGCGCCCTGTGTCCAGAGAGATGCGCCCCTGAACTGTGTCGCGCACGGCTCGCGGCTGCTCGTAAATCTCTTTGAGCATAAAATGCTTGAAGCCGCCCTTCTCGGCCATAATCGGGTCCCAGGTGATGCGCTGTTGCGAAGGCTCTACCGGATTGCCCTGAAAATCCGTGACGTGAACTCCGTGTCGAGTGATGACTGCGATCTCGCCATCGCCAAGGAAGAAGACATCGCGTGTGTGTTGCAAGATAGGCGGGATGTCTGAAGCAACGAAGTATTCGCCGTCGCCCATGCCTATGACGAGCGGCGGCCCCTGGCGCACGGCAATGATAGTGTCCGGCTCGTCCGCAGAGATGATGTTCAAGGCAAAGATGCCTTTCAAATCCTGTGCAGTGCGACGAACAGCCATCTCAAGCGAGCTTTCCGTATGCAGATATTCTTCTATGAGATGAGCTACGATCTCCGTGTCCGTCTCCGTCACGAAACGGTGGTCGCTC
>MNJR01000002.1:0-6130 GCA_001920415.1 Acidobacteria bacterium 13_1_20CM_3_53_8
GTGACTTCGATTTCATTCAATTGCTTGTCATCGACAGACAAGACAATGCGCTGGATGGAGTTCAAGAAAAGCAGCCCATCCGAACCCATTTCTTCAGCGAAGCTATTCAATGAACGTTCAATCTCATCAGTAGTAGTTTCCCTCTTGGATATCTCACTTCTCCTAGCCTGCAACGCATTTCTGAGAGGTATTCGAATAATGGTCCCGCGGAAAGGACGTTGCCACTCAGTGTTGATGAGTGAAAAGCAGTGGAGCTGGTTCGTCATTGCCTCATCCGTCGCAGAAGCGGGAAAATCATATTCCGGACCTCCAGGAGGGTTAAAATCCCGCGACCATGAGTGATGAGGGTCGAGGAAGAGCAACGTTGATCCGGACAAGATTGAGGGACAATCAGTCCAGTTGAACACCTATCTCCATCCAGTCAACAAGAACCGCTTCAGTGAAGAATAAAATCTCTTGAATTAGAAGCATACTGAGCTGAATCCAAGACCAAATTTTCCGGTAGCAGCTTTGTCTTGGAGTTTTTTCGAATCACCCAGGGACGTAAGAGATTGAAAGTCCTTCTCGGAGAAGAGAGCATCATTGTAGGCCAACAAAGCCGGACCTTGATACTCGGAGAGACCATCAACAAGCATTGGCAAGTCCGGATGATTACTCTTGTCAAGAACGAATCTCTAGATTTTGTCAGCGTAGGTGGCGAGATTGAAAAACGTGGGGTCACACGAACAACAGTGGAGGCACCAGCGTCGTCGGCATTCTGAAGTAGCTCTTTGAGAACACCGCTACCAGCCGGATAATCCCGGCATATCTTCCTCAAGGAAACAGTCAATGGCTGATGCTGCGGATTCTGCTTTCGCGGTTGCACAACCATGACTCGGAGTGAGGCTGAGAACAACAACTGTGCGCTTCTTCATACAGTATGACGCATATGTAGACCGAATCAAACGCAGCTGATCTAGCAAACTTTATTGGTACACGAGGTTGGTTGAGAAGGGATTGGTGAAGGGAGTAACTGTCTCTTTGGACAGATTGAAGAAGCAAGTGTCGAAATGACAAGGTCGAAAGGTTGGTTGACAGAAAAGTAACAGGCATCTACCTTGACAACTTACAACCAGTGCCAACAAAAGGACAAAGCGGCAACCCGCATCACTAGCGCGGCCACTGAAGGCTGGGAGCGCGGTCAAGTCCTCTTTCCATCACGATTCTGTAGAAGTGTTCTAATCAGAGAGAGAGAGTTCCGACGGAGATTCACATATGTTGTGCACATAATAGACCATGCGATTAGCTGTTTGCTTGTAATGGCAGTGGGTGACTTTCAACGCAAGAAAAGCGTGAACCAGTGGCTGATCGAGCAAGAAAGGCTTGCGAGGCTCCAGCAGCTTGCAGTTCGAGGGCGGTTCGAGCTAATGCAATGTATGTACACTATCCACCCGGTTACTAGCTACCGTAGCCGTACGGGCAACATCCTGGCGTAGACGACGGAATGAGCGAATTCGACTGCGAGTTCAGGGCACAGTGAATTCGCATGCGGGGTTCGCATACAAATTGTTAGAGCTCGAGTGCTTAATGTCGGAACGTATGCTTGACGCCATCTCAGCTTAAGAACAGGCCTAGAAACTATGATTTCTGTCAGTAAACATCGCCCAACATGGAAATCACTCCGTCTTACCTGTTTGACGCAGAAAGCCGTCGGAACAGCCAAGAAGACCCAGAAGAGGCTTGGAGACTACAGTTTCAGTCTGTCAGTCTCACCTCACATGGAAAATGTCTCTGCCTCAGCTCTCGCAGCTTCGAAAAGGGCTACGATAGGCCAAAAGGCTCTGAAAAGGTAAATGGCCTGAATCCAGCCAAAAGAAGCCCTACAGGGCTGCAACAAGTGAGTGTAAAGTCGGGGAGTGATGGAGTTGAAAAACGAAGGAGGATTTTGAAAAATGAACAAAAGAGTGAATGGGTTGCTGGTGTTTAACGGTATGTAGTCTGGAATCAAACTACAGTTTCTAGAGCCCCCTCTCTAGCCCTTGATGTGGAGCTAACAACTGGGCATGCCTCCTGATACGGCCACGCTCTACTGTGAATACGCGCGCCTATGGTCGACTCTGCACTGTAGAGATATCTAGGAGAGAGACTAAGAGTAGTAGATAGTAGCCGTGGGAGTAGACGGTATAAAGGAGAACACAACTTCAGCGAGATGGAATGCTTGAAAATAAGGCCCGGCTCTAGAAACTACAGTTTCTAGGCTTTACTGCAGCCCATTCTTCATCAGTAGCCACGCAATCCCCTCATGTCGAAGCTCAGTTACCTAGTACAATACCGTATCTCTGTCGCCGCGCGATAGGTTATGTGGGTCCTTGGCCTCTTGTGAGGCTGACTGTTTGTCCTCCTTGCCTTCAGCTCAGCCATTTTCGTTCGTCCATTCGCTCTTTCCTTGGCACCGTTTGTACATTCTGACCATCGATCATGAGCCAGAGCAATTGCTCGCGCAAAAGAGTAAATCACAATCCAATACTCCAGCTATGGTTCCCACCATCCGATCCAGTAATAAGCAATAACTGATACTCCCCCGTCGAAACGGTACGGGAATACTCACCGTTTGCTGGACATCAGAATCGGACACTAGAGTGGCTTGTGTGGTGTCATCTTCAAGGACATGACCAATTGTTATAGCATAGTGCTGCGCTTTCTCTTGTTCTTCCTCCACATCTCCCTCTTCCCTTTCATCACTCATCTCCGGCTCTTGTAGGGTGCTGGTAAAATGGCCCAGGGTCCCAAATGGAGCGGTAACAGGGACGAAGTGGCCTTGCCGTAACGGATTTGTGTTCTGGGGTATGATCTTTTCGCCGGATTTAAAACAGTCATCCTTATATTCTCCCACCACATCTTCAAAGGTAACCAGTCCATCCCGGAACAGTACGCGTTGCAGAGCGCTGAGACGCGGTACAGGTATCTTTGGATCACGCCCGGCTATAAAACGTCCTCCCACCATTCCTACATTCAATACACCTTCAATCTGCCTAAGAGCTGGAGTGATCGTTCTTTGCGCCCGAATCTTCAAATCCGAACGAATATTAGTCAAAGACCTTGCTTCGCCGTCAACAAACGCGTATGCATTATTCATGAACTCTATCATGGTTTTTTTGAATGAAGAAAGTAGTCCATCCTGCTCTTGTTTAGTGTTCGCATTTTCGTACCGGACAGTGCCACGCTTGAGGTGGGACTTAATCCTAACCGTCGCTCCGGATGCAAGAGGGACGTCAAACCATGAGCCTTGCATTCCAGCCTCTTTGTGCAGCAGAAGAAGTCCGTCGAGAGTGAGTCTTCCGCAGTCGTGGTGATTTTTAGAAAACGTCGGCATATAGGAAGCCAATTCTGTTTTGCTGAGAGGTTGATTTTTGCGCTCAATACGTGCAGGTGATTCTTGGAACCGCCAAAGCCTCCTAGGTGATGGTTTCCTAGAGAATTTGATGTTGCATCTAAGACTGAGTGCATTCAAAATATCATCAGATTGACCGAAAGTCAATACCGTACCGTGTTTCAGTTCTGCTCGCTCGCCTTTAACCAGGCGTCGGCCGTCCACCCAGGTAGCATGCCCGGACCCACTGTCAATCACGGCAATCACGGCAAGCACTCCATTATCCATCTTAATCGTTGCCTGGCCCGGAAATATCAGGTTATCGTCGAATGGTGGCCTTCCTATTAGCTGTTGTGGTGTCTCGCTTGTGAAGGCAAGTTCGCGACACCAATTTTCATGGATGGTTTGCAAAGGGATTGGAGGAGTAGACGAGAAGGAGGCGTTGATATGGTGAAGCTGAAGAAGTACTTTAAGCTAGTTAGCATCGCTACTTATTACACTGTAGCAACAGATGGAAAAGCGACTAAAACATACTCTTGAGCTTAGGGTAACCAGGTTTGTATTCGAGCTCAACGTAGCTTAGAATATCTGTCATCTTCGTCTAGTAATGAATTTTCTTTGGGTATAATCAAATCAATGAGCCGTCCAAAGCTGCTGGCGGAAGTGCTTCTGAAAAGAGGATTGCTTCGGAAGTTGACGTAAAGAGGATTGCTTTGAAAGTTGATGTGAAGAGGATTGCTTTGAAAGTTGATTAAAGTTGATGTATGAGTCACCTAGCTGCCTAACCTCTACCATTCTCAGGCCGATCACTTGGCTCTGGAGCCGGCAAAACCGAACATCGAAGGCCCAGGCCGGAGCTGGTGAAGTATAGTCGAGGAGGCAACGGCAACGCTGGACTTAGTTCTAAAATTTTCCCATGTCACGGGCAATATCTCGCTTTTCCTTGGTAAACTTGAACAGACCGGACACCGCAACGTAGTTATTTGCCTTTACTGGGCCTTTTCTTCGAACTTCTCGCACCGCTTTCCTGTCCAAACGAACTTATCAAATCCAACAAATTCGCATCTTCTTCCTCCGCAAAACCATTGTCTTCCAAGCAAGCGTCTTCAACCTTTTCTTTCTGCACAGTTTTTGTGCTACTCGCCTCCGTACTGCCTGCCATTTCTGTTGAAGTTGTAGGCTCTCTTCCCGCATCGAACCCTCGTCCGAAGCGAGCTCTGAATCCAGCCAACCGCCCTGCTTCGTCCTCCTCCACGTTTAACAAGTCTTTGGAGCTGGGGTTCCATAATGGCGCATTCCGCGTATCTCTGGTAGATCTGTAGACTGGAAGAGGCGATGTTGTGCGCATTGTAAAGGCGCTGCCGTCTGAGAGTGTGACCAACTGTGTGAAGGTGTACGGTCGTTTTGGCCGACGCAGCAACCGGGCAGTTCGACACGGCCTGCATATGTAGGTGGTTGAGGTCTGAGACAGTAAGCTCGATGACGGCTCGGCTGAGCGCAGGATGGGACGAAGCGCAGTTGTCATGGTGGACCGAGTTTGGATCAAATTAGTGGATGAATCCAATCGCTGAATATTGTAATGACTCGACACTGCGACTGGAACTGTTTCCGTTCCGTCTAGCTCGTACAGATGCGACAAATATTTCGGAAGGGTGGTTTTGTGGTGGAGGAATTGACAGGTTGTAAGGGGGAGGCGAACTACCAAGCCCATTGCGGAGCTGTCCAAAAAAAAACCAAAAAGGTACCAGAACGCGGTGCACTGGCCATGAGTCCTTGTCGGGCTTGCATAGGACATGTCGTGCCGACATAGGAACTACAGTCACCCTTCTTTCCCGCGCCTCTGGACACAACGGCAACCATGTGAAGCGGTAGCCTCAACTACTAGACCATGGTATCTGCAGGCTTTTGCAGCCAATCCGGTACCAAACTCGCAGCACTCTCCCCAATCAAGCCACGCAAGGTCGGCGTATCTCGTGAGTAAAAGTTGCACAAAAGCTTTACGAGATCNNNNTATACCGCCGGTGCAATAAGTTGACAACCGGGCGAAATGGAGTTCAGCTCTTTACCTCGGTAAGGAGATGTCAGTTTTCAACAGGAGGGGCCCTATTAAAGGACTCAGAAGCCAACAAGGAGTTCCTTTTTGCCAAAGATTTTCTGTCAGAAAGCAGTGTTGTCCAACCTAGACGAGAGGGTGACGGGAACGAGGACTTGTTTGTTCCCGAGTATGGAGACTCGTCGGTCGCCAATCGAGCAGCAGTGCTGGACCGAGTCGAGATCAGCGCTCAAGTTAGGAAGGCTATGCGCTCTGTGCCTCAACCGGTCTCTATCGTAACCTCGACCGACATATCGACCGGCAAGCCTGTTTTCAGGGGTGCTACAATTTCATCCTTCAATACTGTTACCATTAAGCCTACTACAATTGTCTCTCTGAACATTAAAAGGCCATCTTCGACGTTCGACGCCATAGAATCGTCTGGTTTCTTTCTCATACACCTCCTCAATGCGGACCAAACAAATAGCCAGCTTGCACAAGTGTTCACAAAGGGCAACTCTTATAATCCTTTTCAGACGCTCCAGGACGTTTCCCAAATCAGAGACACAACGGTCTCCGGGCAGATTGCTACGGCAAATGCGGGACCTCCCCTCATCAATTGTACGAGTCCGGGCCATCTCGTGTGTCGCTACCTCTCTCAAAAGACTGTCGAGGTCGGAGATCACGTCATAATCTTTGGCATTGTCGACAAAGTTACGAAGAAGCAAGGGCTACTGGAAGAGGCGGAT
>MNJR01000002.1:6217-6960 GCA_001920415.1 Acidobacteria bacterium 13_1_20CM_3_53_8
CTAATCTAGATCGTTTGGGCCCTGAACCGGAAGCATCCATCAGTGCCTTGCGCTACCAAGGCGAAGAGCTGTTCAAAATTTTGGCACGTAACGACAATTTCAGTCCCGCATCGCATTCGTCGAATGTTAGCTTTGGGAAGCAACGAATGTCCTCGCTGAGCACCGGTATTCTTGAAGCCGCGACTTTTTATGGTATTTTCCTAACAAAAATGCATCTGACCAGGTCTTTGACATTCGAGAACACTCATCTTCCTCTGAAAGCATTCGACGCTCTTCAAAGGCTCCAAACGGTCATCCATCAGACCAATGACGAGCTGCTCGCTATTACAGACCTGCTGCAGAGACTCCACGACCCGCAGACAACTTATCAGCCCCTTGTCAGTGAGGTTTACTCACTCAGACGGATACCGCCAGTCGACTTTGGGGAGAGATTTCGCTACCTTGAAAACTATATTCGCTCCTGCCTCACTCTTCTGAACCTTCCGGAAACAATCCTTGCACATACACCTGTGCTCCAACCATTGCTCATCCAAGCCAACGCAGCACTGAAGGAGACATTGCGGTGGATGTACTATCAGACGATGTACCATCAAGCGTATCGTTCTGTCAATGCACTCTCTTCGCCACTAAAACCGGCGCAAATTCAAGCTAGGACAGCTATTATGCGGACACGTCAAAAAGACGTCCTGCTCTCTTGGGCCGAGTGGCCCGCGAAAAGGCGGCAGCGTCTCAGGAATATACTG
>MNJR01000002.1:7258-11339 GCA_001920415.1 Acidobacteria bacterium 13_1_20CM_3_53_8
CCGCCGTTGTCGGACCCTCTCCCAACAAAGCAGCTGAAGATGGGGTCCGACTGAAGTTCATCGACCCATTTGCGCGGCGCATCGACTCTGCGGAATGGCAGGAGCGGAGCATTCAAGATGGTTTGAAGGATATCGAAAGGCTCATGGCTGCGGAGATATCACAAAGGTCACCGGGAAAAACGCATGGGCGCTCCTCGGCGGCGCGAGGACAAGTATTCATGAGGAGCTTGACAACACTCAGGGTGATACCGCTGTCGACCGAGAAGAATCATCCAGAACACGTACCAAGCCATCCGCTGTGAGTCAAGCGGCTCTAAACGTTTTTGGAGATGATGGGCGGGAAGCCGAAGGTCGGGAAATGGTAGATCACAACTACGTAGGCCAGTCAGCGGCTCATCGTTGTCCACGCAGCAACCCAACTTTGTCGTCCGCGAGGGTTGCTGTGGCTGTCGGTTGGCCTTCTTTGGCTCCTCAAGTGATTTCTATCTAGAACGAGGCTGTCCGGCTGGAAGGGAACATGTAGCAAGAACTTTTTACACACTATTTTTGGGTGACATGTATCACTACACAAATACAGTTATCGAACTTGAGGAAGTCTCTTGAAATAGAGCACACCATAAGCCCCAACACAAGTCACAGTTGCCTCTCCGCCAATTCAATCCAATCCACCCTTTCACTCCCAGCCACAACCAGAACGTCAAGCTACTATCATCCCCTCAACCCTCCGCCTGTCTCATAACCCACCCTCTCACTCCCCTCCCTAGATATCCTCCCACTCCTTCATCCATTCCCAGTACCCTCATCCCGAGGCCCCGAACCCACCCCGCAACTGTCCCATCCATCCCATACACTTTATTCAGCAAATCCACCACGCCACCTACTTTGACGCCCTCCGCCCAGCGCGCGGCATTATAACGTTCCAGCATCATCACGTCGCCCAAATCCATTCCATGAGCGACCCCGTACGCGATAGTCTCGACCAGCGCTTTCGCGTCCGCCAAGCCGAGATTCAGCCCCTGGCCCGCGAGCGGGTGGATAGTGTGCGCCGCGTCGCCGAGCAGGGCGACGCGCGGGGAGATGTAGCTTGACGACTGGCGGAAGCGCAGGGGGAAGGAGGCGAGGGTACCGGGTTGGAGGCCGGTGATGGAGGGAGGGGCGTGTGGGGTTTGAGGTGTATGCGGGAGGCGCCAGGCTAATTCGGCGGCGTGAGTGTAGGAATTTGGGTGTTGTGGCGCGGAGGAGGAGGACAACGACGACGAAAAGGTTGACGATGGGGTTGATGGGAGAGTGAACATGTATTCCAGATCTGTCTGAGAGAGGCGGAATGCGGCGTTGATGAGTGCAATGACGGATTCTGGGTCTGTCTGGGACAGGGATTTGAGGTAGGCCGCATTGTTCGAGGTGGTGGACCAGACGAGGGAGGCGTGGTTGTTGGGGAGCGGGAGGAGGGCGATGGGGCCACCGAGCCGGGGGAGGAAACGTTGATAGGCTGTTGCTGATGCTGATTCTTCGGGTGAGGAGTCGGAGAAGGAGTCGAAGGATTGGTCTTCTTTCGGTTCAAGTTTAAGAGTCGCTACAACACCGTGCCGGTTGTAGTCCCAGCCTTTGGAAGCAATGCCGGCGAAGTTTCGGACTGGACTGTTGATGCCGTCGGCGCCGATAAGGAGACGTGCGGCAATCCTTGAGGGAACAGATTTTGTGGTGTCAGCGGAAGATAAGGAGAGGACGGGCCAGGAAGAGAGATTCAAGCCGTCCTGATCGTCTTCTCCGTTCTCGATTGCTGCGACAGTCGTCCTAGAAAACAAGGAGCCTTCTCCATCCCCGCTTAGCTCTGATATGCGAGCAAGCAGGCCACGAGTCAGATTGGCGTTCTCTGTCATGGTTGCAAGACTTCGACGGGGGGCGTTGTATCTCTCTGCTTCGGCTGCCCAATCGAATTGCATCCGCGATTCGTTTGCACCATCCCAGACCTGCATCTCGTCATACGGTTGGACTCGGCTCTGGTCGACATATTTCCAGGCGCCGATTCCTTGGAGGAAATCGACTGAGGAGGGTGTGAGACTGCTCGCGCGGTTGGAGAATTCATCATCCGGAGAAGTCCAGTGCTGAGCCTTGCTAAGATCTTGTGCCTCGAGCAAGGCGATTTTGAGACTCGAAGTTAGTGGGGAGGATTCTACAACTTGAAGTCAGCTACTTCGTTCGGAAGGCAATTGCAGCAGACAGACTGAGAGCAGCCAACAATGTCAATCCAACTGGTCCCCCGCCCACGGCAACAACATCGTAGATGTCTGGAGCCTTTGAGCTAGTCGAAGAAAAAGTCCTCTGCTTAAGTGTCGTGAGAGTTCGTCGACATGACGCGCACACATATGGTCTGCTGACGAATGCGCTACAAGACTTCATGATCGCGATGGCGTCTTTCTGATGCTGAGATGTGAATCGACGTATAATACGTATCCATGAGAATAAAATGGGCGTCTAATCTAGTAGGATCTGCTGCTAGAGTCCTTTTGTCCGCTTCAGGAGGTCCTTGAAGCACTCAACGCTCTCCTTGAAGTGACTCGCTTTTGCCGAGAGATTTTTTTACATGCGGAGGGCTGCTATGCCGGCTTTAGAGCCACGTCTAAAACCTTGCACCATCATCTTCCTCATTATCACATTGTCATACTACACCATCGGGTGATCCGAACGGAACTAAATGGAGTGGCTTTTTTTGGTATTTCCGCGAGAAAGAGGCCTTGACGTTGCGGAACAGGTTAGCAACCTACAAAATGTCACATGACCTTGCAATATCCATTGCAACCATCTACGCAGTGTGCTGTCCACTTCTCAGAAGGAGAGCGTGTCACAAGTTGACTCTGAAACAGCACAAGCTCCTCAAGCCGCTTAGCGACATCAGGAAATCGATCCACGGCATGCGCAAACGAATTGAGGAGGATCTCGAGTCAATAGCGGACTAAAAGTCCCAAGGGCTCAATCATTGCTGGCATTAATTTATGATTTTGCTGCGAACTACTGGCTTCGCGAGACCGAGTCCATCATGGGCGACATTTCGCCCTTGCTTGCCTGTCACAATGTCCTCTATCTTTTCCACCAGAAAGGGCAATATGATGATCTTCCGGAGCATTATCATATCCAGCCTCGAGTTACTCAAATCTCTCCGCAGCCAATACCAATCTGAAAAGAACCAGGGATGAGGCTGTTGCCGGAAAAGTCAGCAGCATCTTCACCCCGCTCATGGAATGCCATTCTCCCATTTTGACGACGGAGAATCACAAGTTGAACTGGAGAAACAAATGGTCTGGTCCAAAAAGCGAGAAAGGAGACCTGTCCCTCGACCCGCTGTTTGTAGAAGTGGAAGATAGCATAGCGTCAAGTAGGTACAGCGCAACGAGGGCCTGAATTCCAGATTCTTGGGTCGTTGCTTATCCATATATGTTTTTTTAGCTCCCTCGGCCGTTCCCCGTAGATTGGATATGCCGGGTAACGCTCCATCTCGCTCAGGCCCGATGATTGTGAGAGTTCTAGTAGATACGAGATGTGCATCCAGAAATCAAGCGGGAAAGGAGGTCCGGCCTTCAAAAGATCCATGAGCTTCCCCGCGGTTGGCTTCCTCAGGTAAAGCTGTAAGTTGGACCCTTTTTCAGGCCCTCGATGCTTCCTACGGTCAAGCTCCGGTCGTAGACTTATGATACTTTGGGGGATGGGCGCCCTCAAGTAATACGTGAGAGCCTGGCGAGCGGAGGATCGACTGATGTTTACATGTGTTCGGTTGCTTGGGCCTGGCATTAAATTCTCAAAGTCCTGCAATAGGATTCCAGCTTCATCGCCACTGTGACTGAAATGTTTACCCGGAAATCGCTCCAGGAATCGCCCGTCGGGATTGCCGAAGATTATCCTATAACTGCGCTTCAGCCCTTCAAGCAGTGTCACGGAGCTGACGCTGTAGTCGTTGGGGTTTTGGCCTGTATGCGCCGAAGCACCGTCCTTATTTAGCCACAGAGGCCAATGTGCGAAGAGCGGCGATTGACCAAAAAATGCTGACATCCCAGAATACCATAAGAGTTTTGGAGCTGCGCAGGTG
>MNJR01000094.1:0-4265 GCA_001920415.1 Acidobacteria bacterium 13_1_20CM_3_53_8
TTACACTTGGAAGAGCGGCAGCTTGACGCATGAAACGAAGCCGAAAAGGCGCTGATCGTGGTAGTACACCAGCCGCGCCAGCATTCCAAGCTGGCGGGACGCTACCATGAGATTGACGTAAGGTCAACTCATGAAGTCTGTTCAATGCAGAGTAGCCTATCTCTGTGGCTGAGAAACTCGTCTTTATCGCTGGATGATATGTTAGGGCATTCGTCAAGAGCGTCAACAATAAGATTCTTTCAAATTCGCAGCAGGTAGCTGTGAGAATGCGCAAGGTCTCGTCCATGGTTAGATCCTTGACCTCTCTTTGATTGGTATACTGTCTGGACACCTTCGGTGAGCTTGCCATTTTTCATCACAAGCTGCCTCCAGAGACCAGAGAGCAGGCGAGCGGGTGTCTGCACGTGAGCTACAAGGCGCTCACACTCCACTCATCCGTCGCTCACCCTCGCGAGCGGGGTGAGCGAGGTGCGAGTATTAAAGCGGCATGGCGTGGGTGAGGTGAAAGTGCTTTTACATCCTAGCGTATCTACTCAGTGGCTACGATGAAATCCGTCGTCACCGGTCAAAGTGCTGACGACATCGACTTCAACTATTTCAATTCAAGTGGAAGGTAGAGTTTTGGACAGTGCCTTTCATTGAAGAGTGTCGTGCAGCCCGCAAGCCCCAGTGTACTTGCACAAACCGGAATTGAAACTCGAATCCATTTGACTTGTTGACCATGCCCGTCCGAGAAGTGATTTTCTGATTTCAGAGAGCTCATATAACTGAGCAACGCCTACAGGAATTGCTGAAACCAAGCCACAGACACGGCTCTCATCTCTACTGCAGAAGTATCTCTCGCCCCCTTTTCCCGACGCTCGGCCATCAGACTATGACTTGGCCGCCGCTCGGACCTTAGCATGCTCCTTCTGTACCTCAAATCGTGCCTACGTAAGCAGAGGGTTAGCCACAATTTCAGTGAAGTCTCGTATAAGCTACCCGGAAAGCTGTCTGTATCCTGCAAGGCAAAACTTGGGTTGTCTCTTTCGGTGTTTGCGCAGAACGTGGTGCCTCTTACCTGTTTCTTGAGTCTCATGATCTTGAATCTCTCGAAGTCCGTTAGATTTTTCCTCCGCTCCTGTTGTTCTCTCTTCTTCGCCCAACTGCTCTCTGCCCACTTCTGATCGATCTCATGCTTTTCCCATAACCGCTTGACAGGTCCTGTGCCGGCAGCTCGAGGCATTTTGGGAATGACAAAAGGGGTGAGGTAAATGTTGCTGAGGGCAATGGCATGTCGTGGGACGACTGCGCCTTCTTGGCCGGCGGGACCGTCGACCAATGCCTGCAAACATCTTTTAGCGAATATTGATAGGAGGATCCAGTATAGACAACATACGCGCTTATTGTCTATTATTTCGACGATAGCAGCCAGCTTTCCTTTGTGTTCCCCATCCTGCACGACCACAATGCGGCCAACTTCAACGAGTTTCCACCCTGCCGGTTTGATGTCGATTCCGGCCATAGCGACCAAATTGCTGCAAGGCAAATGTCAGTATTTGGCGCCTTTCAAGTGAAGTGAATAAGGGCCCACTCACAGTTTCCAGGTCGCTGTTAATCAGTTCGTCGCTCCCAAAGTTGGGTGACCGGGAAGTTTTGTGCTTGTTTGCCAAAAAATGACTAGTAATTAGGGCAAGAAGGGCATACTAGCGTGGAAACGAAAAAGTCTCGCCAAGGACAAGGGTCGAAGCTACGTCTCCCGTTCACGACCTCCCCAACGCAGCGAAAGTCTCTCGAGTGTGAGCGTGAAAGGCCGCGCACTTCACGCGAGCGCATTATGTTGATTTTCACTGACCTCCTTGCCTGTGACGTTCTATCAAAAGGTTAAGAAATACGCCCCTTCCCTACCGTCACATTCTCATGATGCACGTAATTTGCGATTGAACTTTTGCCTGCGAAGCTCTCGCCTGAGCTCTCGATACAGCACGAAGGAGATGAGAATTTTTCTTACATATTCTGAATTTCCAAACGTCGACCATCGTACTGTCCTGTATGAGAGACTATTCGGCTGATGTTCGCTGTGGTGCAGGCCGATGCTTAGCAAGCGCAGACACAAATCGATATGCCAGCTCCTGTATTTACCCAGCTGTACGACTGTTATTGTCAATGAACGGCGACTTCCGATTCAGTCTTTTCATACCCTTGCCTTTGCCTGCGTTTGTACTCAGGCCGTGAAGCGCCACAATCCATTTGATGCACTCCCGCAGGTCAGCGAGTTATGTATAGTGCCAGAATCGCGCAGCAGTACACGGCCATAGTCAGACAAAAGGGAGCAGAAGCGGATCGATTGCGCGCTGGAGTTGAATGATAAGGACACTACAAGATGACCCCCGAAGTCTATCCACTGCAACAACGTGGATCTCGTCCTTGCTCAATACAGAAGATATTCAGTGAATCTGCGACCGCTAATGCCAGTCACCCGACGAAGTTGCTTTTCGAGTCCTTCACTTACCACATGACGAGCACCTATTTCTGGGTCAGGTAGGCAACTTGAGAGCTCCAACTATGTCCATTTTCTGTCAGAAAGTAAGCGCCCTTCACTTTCTATCACTTCCGATGATTACAAACTCTTTGCACTAGATAGTAGATGATTGCATATGATTTCATCCTTACACCAAGATCTCTGAGGAAGCTTGCGAGATCTTTTTCTGCTGGAGCCTGCTCAAAGTTTCATACTACTGACCTTGGTTCGTTATAGGCCGAGTATCTTGCGTAGATCTCTGAAATGAATCATCTTCGGCAAAGGGATGCTTTCTCCGAGGAATTAACCTGCATCTTCTCTCCCAAACCTGAGCCAGCAGTCCCATAGCCTGTTACGCATCCTTACAGGCCTTGGGCTCTGATCTGAAAGCTTAGAGCTCTTCGATGCGCGCTTTGTCGCAGTCTTCTTGCGATGTGAGTATCTCCGCTGAATAGTTTCAATGGCACAATTGGCAGATGTCTCTTCAAGTACTTGCAAGTAGCAGTCCACTGCCATTCAATATACTGGTTTGTGCGAATATCTAATGAGATGCAATGTGGCTCTCCTGCATGCAACATGCTTCACTCTCCACTCTTATCTCGAATTCCGAACGGTCAACCGTGCAAGCCTTTTCCCAGTCTCCTAATCATCACCACTCACTTGGTGCCATTTCTTTTCGGTTTCTTGTCCACCTGGCCTTTGTTCATCTGTCAATCTCAACACACTTCTGCCACTACTGACTACATAAGAGGAGCAGCAGCCAGGTGCCTACCCTCCCCTTGTCGCTCTTGCTCGACACTCTTAATGAGACCCGCCCCTATCGAAATCCTCTCACAAGGGCGCTGGACTATGCAACATGGCTTTCTGGGTCTTTTCGGGAGGCCATGATATGAAGAGCAGGATCAGTTTGGACAGTTTCGGCCAGCTCTATCGTGCCTTCACCACAGTATGGACCATGCTGCTGTTGTTCGGTATTGCCTTGTTAGCAACCGAAAGTTACCCTTCCTACGGGTACGCAAATTACGTCTAAGGATTCTGGCTGTTTGTACACTCCATGTGTACCGGTGTCTGTGTATGCTCACATATGTTCTTAACGGATTCTTTGCGTGCTCCATGGAATACTGGGTCATGAGCACGTATTTGCCTATCGGTATTGCCCTCTATCAAGCACGCAATACGCAACTGCTGCATGTTGCAGGCTTGTAGTAGCAAATTGCCAGGCCTATATCGCTCCCTACTCCCGACAGAATGGCAACTCCACTCCGGGGGGTGGCGCATGCTTGCGGGCAAATGGAACTCCCACAATGCTACGAAACGAGCCATGAGGTGTGTCCTACATGGAATTGCGTTACAAGTACGACTCGCGCCTTCCTGCGCCGTGTTGCTAGGGCATAAGCTGACTTGGTCGCAGATTCTATGCGCATTCCCTCATCTTTCGCTTGCCAAGACGGTTCCACGCCTTATGGGGGCGCCCTCGGACCCAGAGTCGACAGAGTCGCATGCCGTAAAGGTTGGAAATGGTGGGACATTATAACCTGTCAAGAGAAACTGCAGCCAATGAGCTCAAGGTGGCCATCGATAGCCTGGCAGTTATGGAACTGGTTTTATGCTCCATACCTCCTGTGGAAGATTCGGAAGATTAAGGTTATACATCCATGGCGCCGTCAGACTGTCTTTTACAGTCTCGCAGGGTGAGGCCATCACCAGCTCTCGCAGAAGGTTTGCTAACACTTGCAAGACGTACCAGGCTCGCCCATTGGGCTTA
>MNJR01000094.1:4298-9624 GCA_001920415.1 Acidobacteria bacterium 13_1_20CM_3_53_8
GTTATTATTGTAATGAAAACATCGGTCATTTTTGGCAGGTTCTGGAAAAGTCGCAAACTGCGAGAGATGTCGCAGATACTTGAAGAATGGGAAACAAAACGCAACAATAGCAGCTCAACTCGATCTGACTCGGCTGAAACAACCTGCGGATTCTGCAGGCAAAAATTCACTCCCTCCACAAGCACTGGAGGAAGTCGACGCGGAGAGATGTACACGATGACCGCTCTTGAAGCTCTGCAAACAAATCCGACTCCTTTCCTGCTCTTTGCGGCCCTGAAAGGCTTCTCGGGAGAGAACATTAGCTTTCCCATTCGGATCGGAGAGTGGAAAGCAGACTAGTCACCTTCGGTAGACCGTTCCAGAGCCCTGAAAAAGCCCACAACTGAAGCAGCTAGACAATGGGAGCTTTTCGAAGACAACAATTCGGTGCAGCGGTCCAAATCTACATATCTCTGGTCAGTGTGCATTACTCAGACTTTCCAATCAACCTGTCATTCGGTCACCGGAAAGAGCTTAACAGTATATTCGACGCTGCCGCTCCTTCGATTGGTGCAGAATTGCGCGCCGACCCTGCAACTCCACTCGACGACCTTCAGCACGGATTTGTCAAGGAAAAGGCTTTCGTTGCAACTACGTCTTTATGCAACAGCCCCAGGGGTTGTTTCGGAGCATGGCGTCTAGCCGATGTGTTGTCATGAGCGTTGGCTTGGTCCACCTCGATAGCTGTTTGCCTGATGACATTCCCAGACACATTTAGACCCAATGCGTTTGATGATGCCGAAGAGAGCATAAAATACACGGTGTTGACTAACATGCGGCCCAAGTTTGTCACGGCAGGTTATGCAAGCAATTTGCGGCAACAGTCTTTTGACGAAGTTGAAGGACAAGCTGCGGGCATTAATTGATATACTTGCGGTTGAGCACAACTGATGGAGACATGGGCTCTATCACTTCTAGAAGATATGTGAAGCTCTGGTCTTTCTGGGCACAATTCTACCTTTCGAAGTTCCTGGTTTTGGGCAAAGCTGGAGAGCTAGATACACTTGCGCCAAATGGTGAGTGGCTCCGCTGTCCGTGCGATAGCGCGCATTTACGCCCTAAAGCTTAGTTGCACCCAAGCTTTCAGCAATTTTACGTGTAAGACACATGGCAGATAGCAAGGATCTTGTCCTCGGTGGGAGCTGATTGGCGGACTTCCCACAGCTGATCAGTGGTCCGCCCCCGCAATGCGACAGAACAAATCACAAGCCTGGCTGCGGTGGCCCAATCCGCCAATTTGGCACCTGAAGTTTCATATCAGGTATCTCGCATGCCACTTCGAGGACTACAAGAATTGGAAGGAAATCGAAGCCGGAGGGTTCTTTTCATTTTCCATGTCCATCGAATGGTTGGACCAGTCCCCCTTTGTCAACGCCTTAGCCAGTCTAGAGCTCACACTCCGTGCTTCGGCCCTCACCAGTCTTCTTGGGAATCTTCATGCAATATTCTTCGATTTGCGAAGTTGGAAACTCGGTATCACATTCCTCTCGGCCAGAAGTTACAAGACATGCTGCATTTGAATGGCTCATGGAGGAGGGCTAGAGGGCCCTAGTCTATGCTACCTATTATTACCTACATTAGTGCTCCTGATCGCCCAAAAGCCCCTACCTTACGCCTTAGCGGCCCCTCTCGCTCGCTTGCTCAACGATTGTTCTGCTTATTTCATGGAGGAGGAGTTATTACGCGAATGGCTCATGGTAGAATAGAGCGCAAGCCAAGCGGGGTAGAGCTCCCGCTTGGCGCCAAGACCACCACCAAAAGTTCAAGCAACTAGGTGGGAGAGGAAAGGCGAGGCAAGTTCGAGGTAAAACATCAGGAACACATAACTCGCTACAACGACTAGAAGAATACCTACGTAGATGACGCCAATCTCAAATGCCGCCTGTATTTTCTGAGGTTGATGCCAAGCAGTGGGAACGATATGACGGCTGCGGCTGTCGAAGCTGCCTTCCTGTCGGACCCGGTCCCATTTCCTCACAGCAACCGGGCGCGACGAAGGAAAGCAAAAGCGTAAGCTGCAACCACGTGTTCTGCACACAAAGGACAATCCCACTTTCTCATAAACGGGCCTCCCACGACCTCAGAAGGGCTGTCGATATGCTGTTTTCGTCCTCCATCTACCAGAGCGCTGTTGTTTGCCACTCGGTGGGGGTCAATCCCACACCCGCAAAAACACCTTCTTATCCACGGACTCGTTTCTCCAATGATGGGAAACGGTGGCTGCCTTCAAGCTTCGGATCGCTTTGCAGGTCGAAACTCCCTGCGTGGGGCGCCTTCCGTGGACCTTTCATTGTGCCGTGTGGCAGAAGTCCAAAAATGGACGGAAGATCTTCAACATATTCAAGGCGGATTCCAAGTGCAAATAGCCTGGCACGCTGTAAGGACTTTTATTTCGATTAATAAGTGCCTCAAACACTCAGCTCCACTGCCTAGCTATGCTAGGCTCATGGAGAGACGCCCTCGATATGAACAAGGGTCTGTGACTGACTGGGTTCACCATCATATTGAATCATGAGATCCATTTTTGTTTGAGGCTGCAAGCTGGGGTGAATGGGCTACACACTGCATGATGCTTCTTCTCCGAGAACGACACCGAGGAGTTCCGGTGCTTGTAGCCCAACTCACCTCGATGAGGCTGGCTGAAAGAGGTCCGGACTCCCTGCAGGACGTGCATAAGGCCTACAGTTAGTCTTCGCTTGGCATGGGCGAGACCCGAAACCCCAACCAGAGACGGAGGCGCCAGCCACGCTATGAGTTGACGAAGAAGCTGGCTGCTGCGTCGCGACTTTTGCAGAACCGTTGGATGCAAATCTGATATATCATTGTGTATATGATCAAGAGCTTCCGCTCCGGTTTGACCACGCACCTTGGACTCCCCAGTCGGCAATTGGGGTTTTTTTCGCACGCTTGCATCGAAATTGGCAGTTTTTTGTGGACCGGTTCTAGACCCTTCGGTGTGGCTCTTCGAGTGGGCTTCTGATCGCTGCAGTTAGGAAGATGAAGTTCCGGAATCGGAGAATCATGTCATTTGCTAAATTCGGGCCGTAAAGTTTCCACCTCAGCTGTTCTAGAGCAAGCCACAGATGATCGCCCCAAGTTCCAGCCAGTGCGGGGCTGTCCAACTTTCTCCAAAACATTTGCCTGTCTTTTCCAGATTGGGAAACAGTCGCTTTCTCCGGCAGCCGTTTATTGGCAAAAGGGCGACTACCTCGCTTCCAGCTTCTCCAGCTCGCAGTGATTGTCGCCCACTGGGTGTCTTGCAGATCCCGTTACTGCCAATTGGTTGGGGTCGCTCCGCTTGTGTGCCTCACGCAACGCCATTACAGCGAGGCATTGGGCTAAGTTCACATAGAATTTTGTGATAAAAGGTGGGTTCAACGCAGGTGGTTCCATCGTAGCTTCATGACGCTTTTCTTGGAGAAAATCACGTCTCGTCTCATCAGTCCTTTCATGTTATTGTTGAGCGCCATATTGGACAAGTCTCAAGATCATGGCGATACTTAAGAAGACACATGTGATACTGGTGCTCCTTTCTTTTATCGCGACGCTCTCTTTTGCGTCTCCGACACCCGCGGAGCCTCCCAAACCCACTGTTACTGCAGAACCTTTGAACTGCTCGTCCAGATTCAGTGGCGACTACTATGGCCTTGGAGTCCGATTAGGTATCTACTTGACGTGGGTCAGCTCTTGGTTGGCCAACACATTCATCCCGGGGGAGATATCCGGAGGCCTCGATGCCAACTCCATCTTTCTGTTCGCAGTCCTAATTTCAATCATCAAAGGGACTGTAGTTGGGGGTTCGGAGAAGCTAGCTTACATAGACGGCCTTGTCCTCATGCAACTTTGCTGTGGCTTCGTCTTCGGCGTCTTCAGCTTGTGGGGCTATCGAACTACGCATTACGCCAAGGAGGGTCCCAAAGCGGTCCGTCGCTTTGGGAAGATTGGAACGCACTGTCGACTTGGTCTCCTCACCGCCATCAGTGTTTACGGGATCTGGTTCTGGAGCTACGGAATCCGTTACGACCTTAGGCATGGCTTGGCGATAGTCACCGACGAGAACGGCGATCCACGACCTCCGGAGTGCTATCCTGTCTACATCTTTTTCTTCGCCAAACTCAATGTACTTGGTGGTATTAAGACCCTCTATCTCATCATGACCTCTGGCACTGCCTTGTACTATATAATCATGCTTGTTGCTGCAGTCGCAGAACGGGTTCGACACTTGATACAATTTTTTCGCAAGGAAAAGGGACATGCCATGCGCGAAACTTTCAAATACCACACCGGACTGTCCCGGAAGGAGTAAGTCAACCTCCCGTCTACGACTTTGGAAAGTTCAGTTGACTGATTACGTCTTCCTCTAGGTTGGCCTTTATCTTCACCCTCAATCGTACTTTCAACATATTTTGGATCTGCTATTCAATAGTCGCGGTCGAGCTGATCCTCATTTGGAACCATGTGACGCAGGTTTACGGACCAAATGGAAACATCTCTTATCCGGCTCAGTTGCTTCCATTGTTGATCGGCGTGCTTGGCTTTATCAGAATTTGTTGGCTGCTCTACAAGAAAGTGACGGATCCCCCAGACGACTGCTGCGATGAGAATGGAGCTGCGCCAGAGAAGCAGAGCGGATCGGCCACAGCTCCTCCCGTCAATCGGCAAGTTGGCCTTGGGCTGCTTGCATCGACGTACTCCCCAGCCCGGGCCGAAGCAAACGGGGATGACTACGACGAGAGCATTGCACACAATAGGAGCCTAGGCATGCGGTACATGGTGGCGTACCTGCCCTGGCTGTCCCAGTTCGGATTCTGGAAGAACCCCAAGGGACGTAGACTTCTGCAGAGTTCGCCCGAAGAAGGCAGCAATCGTTACAACGACTCGCCACTAGCAGCAGCCCAGACGAGTTACCACCATAGCAATGACACTGATCTCCAGGACAGAGGTGTGCCGAGTTCAACGGACACGAGTCCGATGATCGATATGAAGTCACCAACTTCCGTGAATTACAGTCCGGTAATGAGCTACAAGAAGGAATGATTGGTTTCCAAATTGGCCATAAGGATAGATGGTCACAGTTGGAGTGGTGGTACTGGTAGACTGATTGGTTAACGGGATTTATGATTTTGTCTCATACAGGTTTCTTACTTCAATTATTTGAAGGGAACACGACATTTTTTTTTTTGTTTGGAGTTGCGTTGGTCTCACTGGTCGCGAACATTCATCCGGTCTTCTTCAACAACACGTTATTCTTCTTTCTCGTAGTTGTATTTAAAATGCCTTTGTAACC
>MNJR01000006.1 GCA_001920415.1 Acidobacteria bacterium 13_1_20CM_3_53_8
TCACGAAGCCAAGAATCTGCGGCGACATGTCGTCAACGTTCGTCTCTATCATCAACAGGCGCTCATCCAATGCTCCTTCATCCTCTTCGCCAATGATGATTCTGAGCGCATTCGGAAAATTATCGTACTCCCTAAAGCCTGCGCCGTAGCCCGTCGCCCTAATCTTCATGCGTGGAATTGCGCCGTACTCTTCACAAACCGCGCTGATTATCGCAGCCCCCGTCGGCGTCACAAGCTCGCCTGTGATTTCAGACGAGTAAACCGGCGCATCTTTCAGAAGTTCAGCGACGGCAGGAGGCGGGATGGGAAAACGTCCATGCGCCATCTCGACCATGCCGCTTCCTACGTGAAGCGCCGAAGAGACGAAACGATCAATGCCCAGAAGGTCAAAGCCTATGCAAGCGCCTACGACATCAACTATAGCGTCTAGCGCGCCTACTTCATGAAAATGAATTCGCTCTACAGGCTCGTTGTGAACGCGCGCCTCCGCTTCTGCAAGACGCCTGAAAATTGCGCACGCTCTAGCCTTAACTTTTTCATTAAGCTTCGAGTCATTGATTATCTCCTGAATATCTTTCAGGTGACGATGCTTATGCTCGTGCGGCGCGTCTACGAGCGCGCGAGTCGCGCTCAAGCCCGAACGGTTCACTGTAGTGAACTGCACATTGTAGCCTCTGACTCCGAGCGCAGCCAGATTCTCTATTAAAACTGCCGCATCGCAGCCAGCGCCGACCAGCGCGCCCAAGATCATGTCGCCGCTCGCTCCGGCGAAACAGTCGAAGTAAAGGGTTCTCATCTACACACAAAAGAGCGGAAGAGTTTTTTCCGCTTTGCCCTGTATCGCTTCGTCACAAAATTCTGAGAGCGCCGTTTTTTCTGGATTAACTTCAACAAGGTATGCGCCCGACGCACGCGCGACTTCCGGCAAAGCGGCAGCCGGATAGACGATTGCAGAAGTTCCAACAACGAAACATAGCTCGCAATTTTTAGCGCTCTCCACAGCGCGCTCGAAAGCTCCTGCGGGCAGCATCTCGCCGAAAAGAACAACGTCCGGGCGCATGTAGTTGCCGCATTCTGCGCAGGCTGGCGGCCTTTCGTCGTTGAGTAAACGAATGTCAGCGCGTGCGCTGCAAGCGACGCAGCGAGCGCGCCAGATGCTGCCGTGAAGCTCAATCACTTCACGCGAGCCAGCCGTGTGGTGAAGTCCGTCTATGTTCTGCGTGACCAGAGTGAAACCGGGAAAGCGATCCTGCCAGCGTGCTATGGCTTGATGCGCCGGATTTGGCGAAAGTTTTTCCAGAAGTTTCCGGCGATAATCGAACCATTCCCACACGGCTGGTAGGTCGCGCTCGACCATACGCGCCGACGAGATAACATCGAAGGGCATGCCCTTCCACACTGTGGTCTGTCCGCCGCCTCGAAACGTAGGCACGCCCGATTCTGCGGAAACACCAGCGCCCGTCAGTACCAGCACATTGCGCGCACACGCAAACCGCTCCCTCAAGTTTTCGGAAATTTCCAAAGCTTTGCTCGCTTGCATTTTAACTTCCCGTGATGTTAGCAGAGCAGGATTGAATCATCAAAGTTCACTGTTTCGCAGTAGTGGGTCAATATGAGTTGAGTGCTGAGATAGTTGGGATGTAACCGCAGAGGTCGCAGAGATAAGAATCAATCCTTTTCTCCTTTGCGAACACCTTTGCGTCCTCTGCGAAATCCTTTGCAACCTCTGCGGTTAAATCATGCTTCAATCACTCCTAACTCCAAACTCATACACTACCTGTTTCGCGCATAGATAGCCTTAAACTGTCGCGCTGGGCTATACTGCCTGCTTTTCCGGCACGTAGCGGTTAATCTCAATCGGTGACAGAAGGAATTAAAAGGATCGTGAGTCTTGTAGAACTTCAAGAAAATTTGCGCGAGCGCGTGCGCGCCGAAGCGCTGGAACTATTTGGAATCTCGTTGGAACAGATTTCCGCAGAAATTCCGCCGCGAACTGAGTTGGGCGATCTGGCTTTCCCTGTCGCCTTCGAGCTTGCAAAGAGAATCAAGCAGACGACGGGCGAGAAACGCGCGCCACGTGCCATAGCTGAACAGTTGAAGACCGCGCTTGAATCAACCGCAGGCGTCGCTCGTGTTGAGGTCGCTGGCGCAGGTTATCTCAACGTCTTCTACGACCGCGCTGGATTCCTTGCGCGCTTCCCTTCCGAAATTTCAGAACAGACTTCTCAGCCGGAGACGTTATCGGACGCTAAGGGGAAGCGTATGGTCGAGCACACTAGCATCAATCCGAACAAGGCCGCGCACATTGGTCACGTTCGCAACGCAGTCTTGGGCGACACGTTCGTGCGAATCTTAAGAGCGGCGGGCGAGCGCGTAGAGGTTCAGAACTACATTGACAACACTGGCGTGCAGGTCGCGGACGTTGTCGTTGGCTTCATGCACATAGAGCACATGACGCTTGAAGACGTTAAGGCCTTGAATAGTTCCCTTCCGCCCCAAAAACCTTTCGATTATTTCTGTTGGGATTTGTACACGCGTGTCGGTCTCTTCTACCGCGATGGCGATCCGAATAGAGAGGAGAATCAAGAGAAGAAGCAACTGCGCGCAGAGATTCTTCATGCGATTGAAGAAGGAGACAACGCGACTGCGCTTCTGGCTGATTACGTTGCAACGCGAAACGTAGAGTGCATTCTGGACACTATGGAGAGGCTGGGGATTCGTTACGACGTTCTGCCACGTGAATCGGAGATTCTTCATCTTCATTTCTGGGATCACGCTTTCGCTCAGATGAAGGAGCGCGGGCTGATTCATTATGTGAGTGAGGGAAAAAATAGAGGCTGCTGGGTGATGCCCTTTGAATCGCACACGGGCACGGACGAACACGAGGCTGACAAGATTCTAGTTCGCTCGAATGGGACTGTGACCTACACTGGCAAGGACATTGCGTATCAACTCTGGAAACTAGGGCTGCTCGGCCTTGATTTCAACTATAAACTCTTTCGGGAATACGCGGACGGTTATCAGACATGGATAACTTCGTCGCGCCCTCAAGATGAAGCAATCGAGCGACCACACTTCGGCGGAGGCCAAACCGTTTACAACGTGATTGACTCGCGCCAGTCTTACCCGCAGGAGATTGTCAAAAAGGGCGTCGCAGCAATCGCGCCTGAAAAGGGCGAAGAGGCCAGCGTTCATCTCTCGTATGAAATGGTAGCGCTCTCGCCCGCCGCGTGCGAAGAACTCGGCATCAGGTTGAGCGAAGAAGACCGCGCGCGTCCTTTTATTGAGATGAGCGGTCGAAAAGGTTTAGGCGTAAAGGCAGACGATCTCATCAATCGTCTTGAGACGGATGCATTGGTGGAAGTCGAAGCTCGACATCCTGAAAGTTCGGAAGATGAGAAACTTGCTACGGCTCATGCAATCGCTGTGGGCGCGCTGCGCTATTTTCTCTTAAAATTCACAAGAAACTCTGTCATCGCTTTCGATTTCAAAGAAGCGCTTTCGTTCGAGGGCGAGACAGGCCCGTACTGTCAATATTCAGCCGTGCGCGCAAACTCCATCTTTAGAAAACTTGACGAAGCCGCATTGAAAGAGGCAGAGCATTTAATCAGTGGTGATGAAGAGAGCGGAAACAAGTCTGAACTTCTCAAAATTTTCGAGGGCGAAAGCGGCGACGAGATTTGGTCGCTAGTGATGCTGGCAGCGCGGCTAGAAGAGATCATCAAGCAGTCGGTCGCGGCAGCCGAGCCTGCGCATCTTGCTAAATACAGTTTCAATCTGGCTCGCGCCTTCAATCTCTTCTACCATCGCCATCGCATCATCGCGGAAGGCAACAGAATACGCCGCGCAGTGCTAATCAAGGTCGCGGACATCACGCGGCGGCAGCTTACGCTTGCGCTCAATACACTGGGCATAGGCGTGCCCGAAAGGATGTAATCAGCAGATAGCCCACGAGAGTGGGCGACCGTCTAAAGCCCAGTCCGTGAGGACTGGGTTAGAGTTGAGAGAAAATAGTTTGAGCTATCGAAGACGAGCGATAGCCCTTTGATTATCAATAAGCTGTCGCCCGCAATAGCGGGCTTGATGATCTTTACTGCTATCTGTTCCCGGCGCTTACGCACCGGGCTTTATGCTGTCGCCGTTTTCAACGGCTGAATGAGTTCTTTAGAGTTTTTTGAGACTCTGTCGAATTAACCATACTCGTTAAGATGATAAGCTCCGCCAACTTTAACATTCCTGTTGCGCTGTGGGTCTGGCTTTTTCTGGCTATATATATTGTGCATATCACCGAAGAATTTGTTGGCGGAATAACTCTGGCGCGCGGGCAGAGGCAGATGTACGGTGTGAACATGACGCCGCGCCAGTTTCTCTTCGTCAACTCCATCGCCGTCGTGTTGATAGCTTCCGGGATGTATCTGGCACTCATCTTCCGGTTTCCGCAGTGGCTTCTTGTCAGCATGGCGACGGTCGTTCTGATTAATGGCTTCTCTCACACAATCACCAGCGCTCGGCTTTCTAAATACAACCCCGGAGTGATAACAGGCATACTAATCTTCATTCCGCTCGGCGTCGTCACACTCCTTCGATTAAACGAGAGCATGAGCCTTCGCCGTTTTTTTGTCGCTGTATTCGTAGGCATAGGCGCACATGCCATCATCTCTCTGCTTGGAAGCAAAGGCGGCAAGATGTTCGAAGCGATTGAAAAGCAAGGCGGAAGGATGAAGGCGGAAGGATGAAAGTTTTGCTATTCAAGATGAGTAGCCGGTGTTATGCAGCAGCCGATATTGTGAGTGCTGCAGCAGAGTCTGCGCTAGCAGACGGACAGAATGTAGCCCCTGACGAAGCCCGCAAGGGCTGAGTCTGGGGTTAAAGGGCGAGAGCGGAGGTCGGAGTCTGCTAAAGCAGACGGCAGAAGCGCAAGATGATAGATGTATGTAGAACGGAGAACATCTGCCGTCTGCTAAAGCAGACTCATTTAATATTCTCATCCTCCACCCTAGACTCAGCTTTCGCTTCGTCAGGGGCTTTACTCTCTTCGTCTGCTTACGCAGACTCTGTTGATGCTGTTACTCAAAGATCATTCTGCATGACATCACTGTGTTATTACTCTTTCCGCTTTCATCCTTGCTATTCATCCGGGCTTTTGTTGTAAATTAATGGCGATGATAAAGCTGTAGCTTTTGGAGAATTCTAATGCTCATTGTAATGAAAGCCGACGCCACCGAGCGCGAGATAGCGGACGTTGTCAGCGTAATTCAGGAACTTGGTTTTCGCGCGCACACTATGCCCGGTGCGAACCGCACAGCCATTGGCATCACGGGCAATCCAGGCTCGATTGATCCAACACGCTTCGAGACGCTGCCCGGCGTGGCCGAAGCAATTCGTGTCACGAAGCCTTATAAGCTGATTACACTTGACTTGCGCCCGGACAAAACAGTAGTCAGAGTCGGTGACGCTGCAATCGCGCGCAGGCTTTCGCAATCGCAGAGACGGTGCGACGTAGCGGCGCGCGTTTCTTTCGGGGCGGAGCTTTCAAGCCTCGTACATCGCCCTACGCTTTTCAGGGACTTGGCGAAGAGGGATTGAAAATTCTTGCTGACGTGCGCGAGGCATACGGCCTAAAGATTGTAACTGAAGCGCTGGACGAGTCTGGCGTTGACATGGTCGAACGCTACGGCGACATGATTCAGTTGGGCGCGCGTAACATGCAGAACTTCTCTCTGCTGAAGCGCGCGGGTCGTTCGCACTTGCCTGTGCTGCTCAAGCGAGGGCTTTCAGCCACGCTTGATGAATGGCTGCTGGCCGCCGAGTACATCATGTCCGAAGGGAACTATAACGTTGTGCTCTGCGAGCGCGGCATACGCACTTTCGCACAGCACACGCGTAACACTCTTGACCTTGCAGCGATTCCTGCTGTCCGTCGTATCTCGCACCTTCCCGTCATAGTTGATCCATCGCACGGGACTGGCAAGAACTTTATGGTGACGCCGCTTGCTCGCGCCGGAGTCGCCGTAGGAGCCGACGGCCTCATAGTAGAAGTTCATGACCAGCCAGAACGCGCTCTCTCGGACGGCGCGCAGGCTCTCACGCTAGATCAATACGAAGCCCTGGTCAACGAGGTGCGCGCCATACATGAAGTGATCGCGCCCACGCCCGTTGGTTAATTGAACGTATTAAAACCAGGTCGGTACCGCCTGCGGTAGCGGGCGGGTAGTATTTTGATTAGTAAGCGAGTCACAAAGCAACTTGACACCCGCCCGCTACCGCAGGCGGTACTGACTTTGTGCTTAACTCAAAAGATGAAACCGCAGATACAGAATGAGTCGCGAGAGCGCGTTGATCTTCCCATAATGGGTATGACCTGCGCCGCATGCGCTCGAAGAATCGAAAGGAAGCTCTCGAAGACAGAAGGTGTAGAGCAGGCAAACGTGAACTTCGCCACCGCACGCGCGACTGTTGAATACGATCCTTCAAGGACAGGCTTGCGCAATCTAATAAGCGCCGTTGAAGACGTGGGCTATGGGGTAGACGAATCGCTTGGGGATTCAGAACAAGATGCGTACCGAGAAGAGTTCCTTGACCTGAGAAGAAAATTTATAGTCGCAGCAATTCTCTCGCTGCCAGTCCTCGTAATTGCCATGTCGCACGGGCGAATCGCCGCGCTGAACTTTCGTGGCGTTGAATGGCTTCAATTAATTCTCACTCTGCCCGTAGTCTTCTATTCCGGCGCCCAGTTTTACAGAGGCGCGTGGGCGGCGCTGCGCCACCGCGCGGCAGACATGAACACGCTAATAGCAACGGGCACGGGCGCAGCTTTTCTTTATTCAGTCGCCGCGACAATCTTCCCGAAATTCTTCGTCGCAGCGCACGACGGCGCTATGCAGGGAATGGCAATGCAGGAGCGCCCGATGGTTCCCGTTTACTTCGAGGCCGCGAGCGTCATCATAGCCTTGATACTCTTAGGTCGAATGCTTGAAGCAAGAGCTAAAGGAAGAACAGGCGAAGCGATTCGCGGACTCTTGAAGCTACAGGCGAAGACCGCGCGCGTCAGCCGCGCCGGCGAAGAGGTTGAGATTCCTATAGAAGAAGTTGTTTCGGGGGACATTGTGATTGTTCGTCCCGGCGAAAAGATTCCGGTTGATGGTGTCGTAGTGGAAGGCGCATCCCATGTTGATGAATCAATGCTGACGGGCGAGAGCCTGCCTGTCGAGAAGAAGCCGGGCGATGAAGTCTTCGGCGCGACGATTAACAGAACAGGCTCGTTCAAATTCAGCGCGACGAAAGTTGGCAAAGAGACTGCGCTTCAGCAAATAGTCAGGATGGTTCAGGAGGCGCAAGGTTCTAAAGCTCCAATCGCACGTCTCGCAGATGTTATCAGCGCCATCTTCACGCCCATAGTAATCTGCATAGCAATCTTAACTTTCGTCGTCTGGTTCCTTGTCGCGCCAGCCGATGTTCGATTCACAATGGCTCTGGTCAACTTCGTCTCCGTACTCATCATCGCTTGCCCTTGCGCGCTCGGCCTTGCAACTCCGACTGCGATCATGGTCGGGACTGGCAAAGGCGCTGAGAACGGGATTCTGATTAAAGGCGGCGAGTCGCTTGAAACTGCGCACAAGCTGACGACAATCGTTCTGGACAAAACGGGAACAATCACGCGCGGCGAGCCTGCTGTGACTGATATTCTAGTTGGCGATGGAGTTAATCTCAATCATGAAGAGTTTCTACGTCTGGTCGCTTCGGCTGAGCGACGCAGCGAACACCCGCTTGGCGAAGCAATCGTAAGAAGTGCGCGCGAGCAGAATGTTGACGGGCGCAAAATTCTTCTTGGGAATTTCAAACTGATGAGCGACCGCCATATAGCCCTAGACGGCTTCAACGAGCGAGCCTCTCAAATATCTAGCGAGGGCAAATCGCTAGTGTTCGTAGCCGTTGATGACACTCTCGTTGGACTCATAGCCGTCGCAGACCAGATAAAGCCTGAGGCGGCGAGCGCCGTCGCCGCCATGCAACGCATGGGTCTTGAGGTTGTGATGATGACGGGTGACAATCGCCGCACGGCTCAGGCAGTCTCGCAGCGTGTAGGAATAGATCGTGTGCTTGCCGAAGTGCTGCCCGGTGAAAAGGCAGACGAGATTAAGCGACTTCAGCAGGAAGAGAAAAGAGTTGTTGGAATGGTCGGCGACGGCATAAACGACGCGCCCGCTCTGGCTCAAGCAGACGTAGGCATAGCCATAGGCACGGGCACAGACGTTGCCATAGAAGCTTCTGACATAACTCTCATCAAAGATGACCTGCGCGCGGTCGTGACAGCAATAGAATTGTCGCGCGCCACAATCAGAACCATAAAACAGAATCTATTCTGGGCATTCATCTACAACATCATAGGCATACCCATCGCCGCCGGAGCGCTTTATCCATTCACGGGCTGGCTTCTCTCTCCCATAATAGCCAGTGCAGCAATGTCTCTTTCAAGCGTCTCTGTCGTCATGAACAGCCTGCGCCTTCGCCGCTTTCATTCCGCCGCAAAGGTTTTTTGAGATGGATACAACTGAAATCATAGTAGCCATTGGCGGAATTCTCGCCATACTCTTCGTCCTCTGGTTCTTCTTCGGCGAGCGAGAAAGGGTCGCCGCAAGTGTGAGCAAATCTGGCGTGCAGGAGATAAACGTGACGGTTCATGGCGGATATTCGCCGGACTTAATATTAGTTCGTGAAGGCGTTCCCGTTAGGCTAAATTTCTATCGTGACGAGACGGCCTCGTGCAGCGAGCAGGTCATCTTCGGTGATTTCGGAATAGCGCGAAATCTTCCCGCTTTCAAAACAACCCCGATTGAATTCACACCGGATAAGAAGGGCGAGTTCACGTTCACCTGCGGGATGAATATGCTGCGCGGCAAGCTCATAGTTGAATAAGATTTCCCGAAAAATTCACCCCTGAAGAATCTGCGCGAGGTTTTTTGAGAAAGCTGATCGCGGAATCACTTCATCAAATCCTGCTGCAAGCGCCTCTTCACGCAAAGCCATTTGGACGTGAGAGAAGAATCCGAGTAGATGAATATTTTTCAACCTCTCGTCTCGCTTCAACTTTTTCGCAAGCTCGACCGCAGAAATTTTTTGTGAGTGCAAATCAGCTATAATTAGAGCAGGCTGCCCGGTCATACACGCTTCGATTGCGGTATCTTCGCTTCTGACGAACCGGACATCTATATTCAGTTGCTCAGCCGTCGCGCGAATCTTCGCAACGAAGAACATGTCGTCCATAGCCGCGATTATTTTTCTCATAGTTTCTTTTAGCCCGCGAGAGCGGGCGACAGCATAAAGCCCGGCCCGTGAGGGCTGGGAACAGAGTTTGAAAAATACCAATGAAGCTATCGAAGATAGCGACAGCCGTTTCATTACCTATGGGCTGTCGCCCGCTTACGCGGGCTTGATTATTTTAAATATCACGCTAACCCAGCCCTCACGGGCTAAGCTCTATGCTGTCGCCGTCTAAAGACGGCTTATATTTCCAAGCCGTGTACCATTAATAATCTAAGCTCCTTCCCTTCTCTTTCATAAATTTTGCAATAAGAGCGGCTTCGCGTAAAGTTATAGCTCCCATGAGTAGCACGCGGACTGAAACTATTTCAACCGAAGATAGCGAGGCTGGCAAAATAGAGATTGGGAGTTTTGCCCCAAAAACTTCTCCCGAAATCGAGCGGTCGCGCCTTGTTATCGCCTCCTTTAACATACGCTACGCCGTCGGCGGCGACCCCGCATGGTCTCGCGGAATTTAGCCAGAGCCGCGCGTGCTTTAAGCGACGCAGAGATGATGCCGCGCGTTGACATACTGACCTTGCAGGAGGCAGATAAAGAGACCGTCAGGGCTGGCGGTCACCACGTGGCGCGCGAGCTTGCCGAATTTTTGGGGATGAACTACGCGCACGCGCCAATGAATCTGCCGCGCAACGAAGAGCCTAAGCCCAAACAATGGTATCTTGATTTCGAGGAGCGCATCGCGCAGACAGACACAGGCGATACGGGCGTGGCTATCTTGAGCAGCTTCGATTTTTCGGAAGTGGCGCGTCTGGATTTGCCCTGGCACGAATGCGCTTGGCGGCCACGTCTTGCGCTCTATGCGCATTTCAGATTCGGAGCGCATGATCTGCATCTGTTCAATGTTCATATTGATCCACACGCATCTACGAACGAGCAGTTTGAGCAACACGAGGCCGTTTTAGAGAGGGCTGAGAAATTGGAAGGCTCCGTTGTTATAGCTGGTGATTTCAACACGCTGAGCAAAAAGTCGTGTCTGGAGATGCGCCGCTTCATGGAGTCGCGCGGATTCATCACTCCGTTTCCTAACGGCATTGCTACGTGGCGCGCAGGTGCGATTCGTCTTCAGCCTGACTGGATATTCCTGCGCGGCGTAGGCGCGAGCCGCCATGGTGTATGCAAATTTTCAGGCGTGTCCGATCACTGGCCTATCTGGGTCGAGCTAGCTTTTGACGAATGAAAATATGAGCGCTTCTGGCAAAATCATCACGAGTCGAAACAATTCGACTGTCATCCTTGCGCGGCAGGTGCGCGATGGGAAACTCCGAAAGGAGATTTTCATTGAAGGCGTGCGGCTGTGTGAAGAGGCGCTGCGGGCTGACATGGAGATTCATGAAGCGCTTGCTACGGAAAAGATTTTAGGTGAAGAGCGTAGGCTTCAGCTTCTTGAAGAGCTTAGACAAAAGGGGCTGAAAATTTCCATTATCAGCGAGAAGGTGATGAATTCCCTTTCAGCTACGAAAGCCACACAGGGCATGATTCTCATAGCGCGTCGCCCTCTCATGGGAAAAGAGATTTTAGAAAAAAATCTTTCGGATGTGCCGCTCATAGTCATCGTTCACGGTATGAATAATCCGTCGAACGCCGGGGCTATCTTGAGAACGGCGGAGGCTGCGGGCGCAACCGGCTTGATAGCGACTACAGGGACGACCTATCTATTCGCCCCGAAAGCGCTGCGCGGCGCTATGGGTTCAAGTTTCAGGCTGCCTCTCTGGCTTGGGGCGGAATTTTCCGAAGCTTTGGCGTGGTGCAGGAAGCGCCGTATAAGCGCAGTTGCCACAGCCGCAAACGGGACTAAAACTTTTTCTGAAATACTCTGGACAGTGGCGCGCGCAATTATCATCGGCCCCGAAGCGAGCGGGCTTACAGATGAAGAGATAGGCGCGGCGGACGAATGCGTCTCGATTCCAATGCAGCAGCCCGTCGAGAGTCTTAATGCTGCCGTTGCGTGCGGAATTATTCTTTACGAGGCTGCGCGACAGAGGGGCGGAGACGTAAATCAATAATTAAATTCTAGATAGTTTTAGCCCATGCAAGTGGGCGGCAGAATAAAGCCCAGTGCGTTAGCGCTGGGTAAAGATAGCAGTAAAGATTATTAAAGCCCGCGCGAGCGGGCGACAGCCCTTTGATTATCAATGCGCTGTCGCTATCTTCGATAGCTCTATTGATATTTCTCCCAACCTTAACCCAGCGCTTACGCACTGGGCTTTATGCTATCGCCCACTTGCGTGGGCTTTATGCTGCTGTCTTCGACGGCTGGACAGTTCCTTTATCATATTCGGTAAGTTATTCAGATGCGTTCTGACCATGAATCCGGCCTTCATCCATTCCATACAGCTTTTCGGCTGCTACATTTTTCGGCTAGAATGGGGGCGCGGCGAGAACTCTAATTTCGGTCATGAAATTTATAACCGACGCATCCAGCTTGCACTTTTCTGTGAGCGTCATAAATTTTTGTAACTGTTCGTATTCGATTGACAATGGCGGACGAAGATAAATCAAAACAGGCTAAGAAGCGGGAAGAAGCTCTGCCCGAAAGACTTTTGCGACGTGTGCTGGAAGGCATGGGCGCGGCGGTTGATCGCAAGCTCGGACGCGAGACGATTTCAAGCACGGGGCTGACGACTACGAAGCTCGTTGACCGTATGAAGCATTCGATTGACGAGCGCGTGCGTGATGAAGGCGCGAAAGGTCGCATAGCGCCACACTTGATGAAATTAAAGGTCGAGTGGGGCACGCACTCTGAAGCTCCGCCTGAACTCATCAAAGAGCTTGAGCATGAAGTATTAGCTTCGGCGATTGACCACATCAACGATCAGCGCTATCGCACGCTCGCGCCTGTGCGTGTGGAAACCGAAGTTGACATCTTCACTACGGGCGTTTCTGTTCTTCCAACTTTCGGCGAATTTGAAGATGAGTTGCGCGAGCAGGACGAAGCGCGCAGGCGCGCGGAGAAACTCGGCACGCCGAACATTCCCAAAGGCGCTCCGCCCGTTCCAGATGTTCACATGACAGCGCGAGTAATCATTCAAGACCAGACGCGCGAAGTTCCAATGACATTCAAACCCGGTGGGCGACGCATGAGCGTGGGGCGCGGCACGGATAACGATCTATGCCTGCGCGATAACAGCGTCTCGAAAATTCACGCGGCGCTTCTGATGAATCGAGAGGGCACGTTGCTCGTTGCAGACACAGGTTCAACCAACGGCACTTTCATCAATGGTCGTCGCATAGCTTATGGCGAAGCCAGACAGGTTGATGATGGGGATGTTCTTGGTTTCGGTGATGTTGAAGTCCGCTTTCACAGAGTTTAATCCTGAGCAAGAGACGATTTTTTCAAGGTATGATCTACTATCTTCTTTTCCAAGTCGCAAACGCTAATACAGCAGCAGCCGAGGCCATCCCGTCGCCCGAAAGACAGCCAGCTGTCCTCAGTCTGATTTACATTGGTGGGCTGGGGTTGATGGTTTTGCTGCTTCTTCTGTCGCTCTTGCGAAACCGTCGCAGGCGTTCGGCGCTTGCAGCAATCGCGCCGCAGGATTTGCCGGACGAAGTTGTGCAGCGTCTGGGAGCAACTTCAACCAACAGAGGTTTGCGCGCGTTGCGTTGGCTCTTCGTGCTGATGGCATTCGGGGTTTACGGATTTCACATCTACTGGGCCAAGTATGCAAGCGAGCAGAACGAGCGATTCCAGCAGTTGAGCTACAAAGATTTGCGCAACCGCCGTCTCTCGGAATCAACTCTGCGCGGATGGATTCTTGATCGCGCGGGAACTCTGGATAGAGCGCTCGCTCTCTATCATAGAGAAGGCAACGGCGAGATTGTTCGCACGTACCCTATGGATCAGGCTTTCGCGCAAATCTTTGGCTCGGATCGAGGCGACCCAGGATTGGAACGTGCGCTGTTCGGCGTGCAGAGTCAGGATGTGCCGGATGCCTGGCAGGTGGCAATGGGGCAGACGCTTGAGCAGCAGGCCACACACGACGTTCGCCTCACAATTGACAGAGACTTGCAGCAGGCGGTCGTAGACCAGCTCAAGAAAGCAGGCAAACATGGCGCGGTTGTAATCTTGAATCCGCAGACGGGCGATCTGCTCGCGATGTACTCAGAGCCTTCATATAGTTTGCGTGATGTTCAGGACGAAGCGACATGGATTCGTCTTGAAGCGAACCAGCGCGACCGTCCGCTTGTGAGTCGTACGACGGGCGCGTACTACATCCCCGGCTCGACTTTCAAAACCGTAGTGATGACCGCAGCATTTCTCGCAGGACTTCAGGGCACAATCTTCACTACGACGCCGGGCGGCTTTGTAGCTGAACCCGGCGCGAAGCCGATTACGGATGATAACGGCTCATGCGAAGCTTGTGGCCCGATTGGAATTGATATGGCGCTGGAAGCTTCCAGCAACCAGTATTACGCTCAGATGGCCGTCAAACTTGGGCCGGAAAGATTAAAGCATGCGGCTGAACTTCTTGGCATAGGTACTTACGATGATCCGGGCGATCTAACGCGCGGGCGCAAGCGGCCAGACATCTGGAATGCAAGCTCAGATGCAATCAAACGCGCGCTTGCTCCGCGCGAGGCTACGATTAATACAAACCCCAAGATAAGAAAGTTCGATCTGGCGCTGGAAGGTTTCGGGCAAGGGTACGCGGGACAGATGACGCCGTTTCAGATGGCTCTGAACGTCTCGGCTATAGGAAATCTTCAGGGCAATCTGATGAAGCCCAAGATTGAGTATGACCGTCCACCGGAAGTTTTCAATCAGGTGATGACGCCGCAGATTGCTGCTGAAGAGAGAAGTATTCTTGGGCTTGTGACAGGTGGGCCGCACGGCACCGCGCGCGGGGTCTTCGCTCCCGTTCACGCGCAAGGGATAATTACTGGCGGAAAGACCGGCACTGCGCAAAAGGTTATCCCGGTTTACGACCCTCGAACGGGCGAACCACGCACGCGCACAATCATTGACCACGACCCGCATGGCAAGATCATAGGCCAGCACGAAGAGATTATTTTAGACGAAGAGCACCCGCGCATTGACGGCTGGTTTCTCTGCATTGCGCCGCTTGATAACCCGCAGCTTGCTATAGCTGTTGTGGTGGAAGGCGGAGGCTACGGGTCAAGGTCAGCAGCGCCTATTGCAGCGGCTCTGGTTCTAAAGGCCAGAGACCTTGGACTTTTAGGAAACGTTGGACGCGCGCCACAACAGAATACACAACAGGGGCAACAGCGCCAGCGCTTTACGCAATGAAGGAAGTAGGCGGTAGCCAGCATGAAGAGATTAGATTCTATTCATTCTACGATTCGTCAGCCCGTTCTTCGAGGGGAGACGGAAAAGCAGTCCACGCGCATCACACGAAACTTCACAAACAAGAGGAGTGAGCTTCGTGAAGTTTCGTGTGTTTTCGTGGACAACTCTTTTTACTGATTACTAAGTTATGAAAAATCGCGCATCATCACATCTGCTGGTTCTCTTCTTAATCGTCGGCTTCGAGGTCGTGGGCTATTACGGTCTTCACCGTGCGGCGCTGATTCGTGGCTACGAGACATCGTGGGTTGCTGCCGGGCGCGACCTGCTCTTCTATGTTCCAATCGTGGGCTTTGTTTTCTGGCTAACGCGCGGGATGAAGTTTGCCGGAAACTACAACGCCAGGAATAAGGCAGAAGCGCGCGCGCAGAAGACTACGGCGTTGAGGATGCGCTTTATACAGGAGACCTATGATGAGCAGAAGAAGCAGTTGATGGGTCTGCCGCCTACGCCCGCCAGACCTGTGAACATTGATGAAGAGCAGCCTAGAGAAGCGGATTATTCTGTCAGCAAGGCGCTCACTTCGGGCGCAACATGGATTCCAATCTTCTCTTTTGCCTGTTTCGCCATAGCCTACTCATTCTGCGTGCGTGACGGCTTCCTGCAATGGGTTCAGCGCAACAGTTTCATCATAGTCCTGCTCACCCTTATACCGCTCGCAGGCGCGGTCGTCACTTCCAGCGCAGGAAAAGCCATAGGCAACATGACGCCGTGGGAGCCTTCAAAGATTCCATTTCTTCTGGGCTTCGCAGGAATTCTAACAGCGCGCTACAAAGATTTGGCGCGCACCTATTGGGGCATACCACGCGCGCGTGATGTCATTCCTCTGGTAGCAATGGCTGCTATGCCTTTTATTCCGTTCTTCGCGCTGAAAGATTTCGGACAGATGCTAGTCTTCAGCGGAGCTTACACGACTCTCTATCTGGTCGCCGTGCGCCGCTGGCCTCAGTTGCTTCTCTTCGTAGGCTCAGTCGCGCTCGTCGCAAGCATTCTGGTCGTAGGCGCGCTGCCGCATGACGTGCAGGAGCGAGTTCCGTTTCTTCCAACACTTGCGCGCCCTGTTCAAGCTGCGCTGCCTGCTCGAATACAGCAGCGCTTTCATCTATGGCTTGACGGTTTCGATCCGCCGTCGCCCGAAATCTCTTGGTGGAAGAAGGATTATGACGAAGCGCTTTCGCGTGACCCAAGGATGCGCGAGCTTGCAGAGCAGAGTCCTGCAATGCGAAACAGCGTGAACGTTGACGTGTGGTTCGACCGGGTTGCATTCCAGCCAGCGCAGGCTGTGTTCGGAATCGCTTCGGGCAAGACTACGGGCAGAGGTTTGGGGCTTGGTTTTCCAGAGGTGATACCGGTTGCGGATTCAGATTACATCTACGCGGCCGTTAGCGAAGAGATGGGGCTTGCGGGCGGTCTGATTATCATCCTCGCTTTGATAATTTTCGTGAGCGCTGGCGTTCGCACTGCATTGGATGCGCGTGATATGTTTACGAAGCTTTGCTCAGCAGGGCTGACCGCGTTCATAGGATTTCAGGCTCTTGTGAACATTGGCGGCATCACGCGAGCGCTTCCAATGACAGGAATCACGCTTCCCTTCGTCAGTCACGGTGGGTTCAGTCTTATGACCAGCTTCGCTATGCTAGGCATGTTGATGGCCTTCTCGCATCGCAACGCACATGACCTGCAACTCGCTGCGAGAACGCCCGTGCGCATAGCGCCCGACGAACCAATTAAAGCACCGGAGGCAGTTCAATGAGCGAACAACCGGCAACCGTTGAGATTCAAGCCGCAGCCGTTTCAGATCGCGGGCTGAGCGAGAAACGCCCGCTCAACGAAGATTCGTTTCTTTCGGACGCGCAGCGCGGAATTTTCGCCGTTGCAGACGGCGTTGGCGGAGCGCAGGCGGGCGAGGTTGCTTCGCGCACAGCTATGGAAGTTCTGGACGAAGCGTTTCGTCATCAACTGGAGGATGCAGACGTTGAGGATTTGATGGAGATAGCGATTCAACGCGCCAACGCTTCCATCTTCCAGATGTCGCGCGAGCACCCGAAGTTTTTAATGATGGCTACGACCGTTGTCGCTCTTCATCTTGACGGACACACGGCCACGATTGGTCACGTGGGCGATTCGCGTCTATATCGTGTCACGCCCGACGGCAAAATTCACCGCGAGACGGACGATCACTCAATGGTTGAGGAAGAAGTGCGTGCAGGACGCATGACTCCTCAGCAGGCCGCCAATCATCCGAGCCGAAATGTCATCAGCCGCGCGCTTGGAGCAGAAGACACTGTCGAGGTTGATCTCAAAATAGTTGAGATAGAAGATGCTACAACTTTTCTGCTCTGCTCGGACGGCATCACGCGCCACATTCAAGACCGCGAGCTTGAGGCTATATTGAATCGCCCCGAAAGTCTTGAGCAGATTTGCGAGGAGATGAAGCGGCGCTGTTATGATCGCGGCGCAGAAGATAATTTGACCGCAGTAGTGGTTCATGTAGGGCAACGCCGTGCTGTTCAACCAACTGAAGAAGTTCCATTTGACGAAGAGCGAACTGTCCAGTTTGAAAAGGTCTCAACGGCTGCCGCGCCCGCCAGCGCTTCGGCCATTGAAGCTGCTGCTCCTATAACAAACGAACAGGCTGCGCCTGCTTTACAGACTCCGCGCGGCGTTGACCGCCTCATGGATGCTCAGCCCGCTCAACCCGCGCCGATGCCGCCGCAGACCGAGCAAGCTGCCATTCCTGCTTCTACAGCGAGAGGCGGTGCGGGTAGAACTTTTGGATTGCTGCTAGCGTTATTGATTCTGCTAGTTGCTATTGGCGCGGCTGCCTTTTATGGCGGTCTTCAATATCACCTGCGGCTAAGCCGCCGGGTCAGAGCGATTTTGAGATGAGATTGCGCGATATTGATAATGACCCGGCAGCTCAGGCGCAGGCTTTATCAGGTCAGGCTAACGGTGCTCCATTGAATTCCGAAGACCCAAAATTTTTATACTTTTATGGGCGCGCTCTGCTTCTTTCGGGAGATTTCGAGAATGCTGTTGCGGCTTTCGACCGCGCCATACAGTTTGCTGACACGAAGGGCGCTGATCCAACTTCTGATTACAATTTCCTGCGCGCCGAAGCACGTCTTGGGCTTGCCAGCGCTGCTCTCAAATTCGACCGTCTAGGCCCGCGCACTAGAGCATTCAACAAGCTAGATGATGTTATCAAAAAACCCGGAACAGTCGGGACGACTTCAGGAAAAGGAACGATCACGCTCAACCCTTCTCCTCTAAACTCTTCCAGCGCGCCGTAAGTTCTCCCAGAGCATCTAACCGAACCCAGCGCGAGGGTTTTATGTTATACCGAGTAGCAATAAAGAGAAGTGTTCCGCAGTTCAAGCACAAGCCTTGCTGGTTCTCGAATAACAAGGCTTGTGTTTGAACTCTAAGCTCTCTTTTTATCGCAATCCGGTATCAGACGCCTAGAAGCTGATGAGCGAACTCAAACTACAACAGTGCCTGCTGGATGGTCGCTACGAGATTCGAGAGTGTCTGGGGCGCGGCAGCTACGCAGAAATCTACGTCGCGCATGATCTGGCCGCACAAGAAGGCGCGCCTCAGCTAGTCGTAATCAAAGCCCTTAACGTATCTCTCCAAGAACTCCCGGACGAAGATTTAGAGCGAACTCTCATCGAAAATTTTCAGAAAGAGGCTATAGCTCTTGACCGCGTTCGCCACCCTAATATCATCAGTCGTCTGGGACACGGAACTGCTATTGACCTTGCAGGAACAACCTTTCATTACCTAGTGCTCGAATATCTGTCCGGCGGAGATATGTCCGCGCTCAGCCGCAGTCATCTGCTTCCAATAGAGACGGCTCTATACTATCTGGAACAGGTCTGCTCCGGCCTTGCGCATGCGCATTCATGCGGCGTCATACACCGCGACATTAAGCCTCAGAATCTTCTGCTTACGGCTGATAGAAAAGTTGTGAAGATAGCAGATTTCGGCGTTGCAAAACTTGAGGCAACCGAAGGCGGCATCACGCGCGTGGGCACGAACGTTTACGCGCCGCCCGAACACAACCCGCTCGTGCAAACAGGCCCGCTCGATGCTACTGATGGAAGCACTCAGACTGCGTATCTGACGCCTGCGGCTGACATCTATTCGCTTGCTAAGACCACTTACGTTCTGCTCACTGGCGAGTCGCCGCGAAAGTTCGCGCACAACCCTATTAGCGAATTTCCTACGCACATTGCTGATAAACCCTGGGCTTCGGATGTTCTACGCGTGCTCACGCGCTCGACACAATCTTCGCCTTCGGCTCGTTATCAAACTGTGCAGGAATTCTGGGATGAGTTTGCGGACGCTGCAATGCCGCCAACGAAACCTCTGCCCACGCTTGATGAAGCGGAGAAGAAGGAGAGAGGCAGCGCAAAGCTCGCCCAGCAGCCTGCGCAGGATGCGCCGCCTCCCAGACCGCGATTTCAATCTTCCGACCAACTCAAGCAGACAGCGATGTATGCGCCGCTGCCGGAACGACCCAGAATAGTTGTGCCAGTCGCCAACCCTGCGGCTCAAGCTCAGATAGCAGAAAGAAAGAGCCAGCATCGCCCCGCACGCGAAATCATAGCGGGGATGTCGGATGTCGAGCAGAAGAAGGCGCAGAAGATTCAGAAACAACCTACGCCATTTCCCCAAAGACGCGGCTCGCGCCTTCTCTTCATACTGATGCTGTTTCTGGCATTCAGCGGCGTGCTGCTGGCTACCTACAGCTACATACGCTCGCGCAGGATGAACACAAGCACACAGGCAGGGCAGACTCAAAATGTCGTCGTCGGGCATACAGGAACGACCACGAGTGATGTAAACTTAAGGCCGGACCCGAGCATGAGCAACCAGCCCGTAGGACTTGCTGAAGGAGGCTCGCGCGTTCGCATCATAAGCGTAGGCGGAAGCAGCAACAACTGGTACGAAGTCGAGATATTGCAGCACTCGCGCGAAAAAGCTGATCCCAACTCTCTTGATCGCGGTTGGATAAATAAGCGTTGGATTAATGTTGATTCTTAGCTGTTGAAAGCACAAAGTCAGTACCGCCTGCGGTAGCGGGCGGGTTGTGTTTTCATTAATAAGCAGGTTACAACAACATCATAACCCGCCCGCTACCGCAGGCGGTACTGACCTTGTTTCTCTCTTGAGAGGAGAATAATAGAAGGTGGGTTTAATCGAATCCATTAGACGCTGGGTTGACGGCGAAGCGAGCGGTGACCCGCTCGAAGCCGCCGAAGATAAGGTGCGCCCGCGCCGAGTCTGGGAAGAGTTTTTGGTTAAAATCGCGCGCGAGGTAGAGGCCGCTATGCAGCGTGAAATGTTTACGCCGCCCGGCGGGCCTACTTACATCCCGCGCGAGTACATAGTCTATTTGAGCGGCGATGATGATAAAGAGTGGCAGGGCGAGAAACGGCGCGGCCTGGAACAAGGTCTCTTTCACGTTCTCTCGGAACGCGCGCGTGAGTTGGCCGGTTCAACTCAGCTCGCAACCTCTTCCTTCGCCGTAGAGCTTCGCGTTGACGGCACTCTCAACAAGGGCGAGTTCCGCGTGCAGCCCGTCTGGGACGAGACCGAAAGCGGTCACACAATGGTCACAGCGCGCAAAAGCGATCTGCTTCAAACGGTTCTGCCCGGTGGCGAAGGCGAGGCTGCGACCCCTAACGCTGAATCAACCGAGAGCGAGCAGACTGTCGTGCGCGCGCGCGCCGCAGAGCTTTTTTCCGTAGAAATTTGGCGCAACAGTGTTCGCCAGTCTGTAGTTCCCATCAACAAACCCGAGATTACCATAGGGCGCGGGTCACGCAGCGTCGCAGTTGACCTGCCGATTAAAGGAGACCCGGAGGTAAGCCGCGTTCATGCCGTTTTGACGCGCGACGGCGATGGCAAATACTGGCTCACGCCCAGAGGGAGAAATGCTACTCTCGTAAACGGACGCGAACTGCCGCGCGATATTCGCTCGCCAGTCACGCCGGATCAGAAGATTGATATTTGCAGCTACACGCTGCGAATTCAACCATGAGAATTTTTCAGAATTAAAACTATGCCCAGCCTTTTCAACGCCCCCGCTCGCATAGTATTCCTACTCGGCTTCGCGCTCACGCTTGCACTTCTGCCCTGCGCTTTCGGACGCGAGCAAAGAGTCTCTGCCTCATCTCCTTCTTCAAACATTTTAGTTGCGCGCGTACATCTCAGAGACGAAGACGAGTTGCGGCGGTTCGTATCGCTCGGCCTTGATCTGCTGGAGATGAGAGAAGGCGACGATCTCTTCATACTCACAGACGCGAAACAGTTAGGCGAGCTTCGCGCGCAAGGTTGGCAAGTGGCGATTGACCAGCAGAAGAGCACTTTGGCATCTGAGCAGGCTGCGGAAACATTCAGCAATGGTTACCGCACGGTCACAGAGATGCGAGCCTTTGTTGATGATGAAGCCGCGCGCTACCCGAATCTAGCAGAAGTTTTCACTTACGGAAGTAGCTGGCAGAAGATTCACATGGGCGGCTCGGCTGGCAGCGATCTTTTCGGAATTAGATTGACGAACAAACAGACGCAAGGCGTGAAGCCCACATTTTTTCTGATGGCCGCCATACACGCGCGCGAGTTGACGACCTCCGAACTCGCGCTGCGATTCGTTGATTATCTTCTGAGCAACTACGGAGTTGATGCGGACGTTACGTGGCTTCTGGACGAGCATCAAATTGTTGTAGTGCCTGTCGTGAACCCTGATGGACATAGAATTGCGGAGCAGGGTTACTATCAACGCAAAAATCTGAACACGACGAATGGCGCGGGCTGCGCTAACCCTCCAACTATTTTCAACCAGTCGGGCATTGATCTCAACCGCAACTTCTCTTTCGGCTGGGGAACTGTCAATTCGCCTGGCGAGCCAGTGTGCGGTCAGACTTATCCGGGCACGAGCGCTGCATCGGAACCTGAAACGGACGCGATTCAAAATCTGATTCGCTCGCTCTTTCCAGACCAGCGAGGTACGCAGCGCACAGACGCAGCGCCAGACAATGCCACTGGCATAATGATTACGCTCCATTCATACAGCAATCTTGTTCTATGGCCCTGGGGCGATATATCTTCGCCCACGCCCAATGCAAATCAGCTACAGGCAATCGGACAAAAGTTTGCGTCATACAACGGCTTCACGCCCGAACAGGCGATTGGCCTCTATCCAACTTCCGGCACAACTGACGATTGGTCTTACGGCGAACTTGGCATAGCGTCTTACACTTTCGAGGTCGGCGATGAGTCAGGCCAGTGCAGTGGCTTCTTCCCTCCTTTCAGTTGCATGGACGGAGGCAGCGGTGGCGCTTTCTGGCCTAGAAACCTTCCAGCATTTCTCTACGCCGCACGCATAGCACGCGCTCCTTACCAACTAGGACAGGGGCCTTCGCCCGAAAGCGTTTCCGCAAACGTTAGCGATCAT
>MNJR01000116.1 GCA_001920415.1 Acidobacteria bacterium 13_1_20CM_3_53_8
AAAGTAAAAAGGCAAAAGGAAAATAAAAAGATTGGCTTCTTCTCACTTTTTACTTTTTCCTTTTTACTTTTGACTTTGCTAACAGACCCGCCCGCTACCGCAGGCGGTACTGACAAGGCTTGCGCTTTTCTGTTAACTGCGTAACTCCTAAGTGGTTCAAAATTCGCCAAGTGAAAGCAATCGTGAGAAGCGCGCATCAACCGGGTCGAGCCGTTTAGTAATGAAGGTCGAATCTCAAAGGCTTCGAAATTGCCCTGCGTGCGGCGCTTCTGCCGTAGAAGATCGTGGTGAGAAGAACGGCTTCCCCATAGTCTCCTGTCGAAACTGCGGCACGCTCTACGCATCCTGTTTGCCTGACGAGTCGAACGCGCAGGATTATGATGATTACTACACGCCGCGAAATCTTTCTGTGCCCGATTTCATACAACGGCGGATTGAAGAGATCGTAGCGGGATTTTCATCTTACCGTCTTCAAAATCGTCTGCTGGAACTGGGCTTCGGCGAAGGCTCGCTGTTGCGTGCGGCAGCGCGCGCGGGCTGGGACGTAGAAGGGATTGAAGTTTCAAGGACTGCTGTCGAGCACGTTCGTGCCTACGGTCTCAACGCATTCTGCGGCGAACTATCGGATGCGTCTTACGCCGACGCATCGTTCGACGTTGTGATGGCGAGCGAGTTGTTGGAGCATGTGACCGACCCGCAAAGGATGTTGAAGGAGGTGGCGCGCATACTGCGCAAGGGCGGACTCTTCTGGGCTACTACTCCGAACGGGCGCGGGATGTCCGCGCGCCTGCTTGGAATTAAATGGAGCGTCAATAGCCCGCCAGAACACCTGCATCTGTTCTCCTCGCGCGGCGTCGCAAAGTTATTAACTGACGCAGGTTTTGAACGCGTGCGCATCATTACGCACGGCGTAAACCCGTTCGAGATATGGCAAGCCTTGCGCAAGTCTGCACGGTCAAACGGCAACGCTTCCGCCTGCACTGGATGCGAGCGCGTAGAGTCGGGCTATCAACTTAACGAGGCGCTTCTGCGTAGTCGCTCGCGCAGGGCGTTGAAGAATATGATGAATGGACTACTCAAAGTTAGTCACTTGGGCGACTCGCTAAAGATTCGTGCTGAACGTTAATTCAATGAAGGAGGAAGTTGTTGCTGTGAAAGGTGTCGTATTGGCCGGGGGCTTGGGCACGCGGCTGCGTCCGTTGACGGCTGTGGCGAACAAACACTTGCTGCCCGTTTACAACCAGCCGATGATCTACTATCCGATTCAGACGCTGGTGAACGCAGGCATTCAAGACATAATGATTGTCACGGGCGGCAACTCGGCTGGCGACTTTTTGAAACTGCTCGGCAACGGGAAAGCGTTCGGCCTAAAGCATATCAATTACACATATCAGGAGGGCGAAGGCGGCATCGCCGACGCTCTAAGCCTGGTCGAACACTTCGCTTCGGGCGAACCCATCTGCGTTATCTTGGGCGACAACATCATAGAAGGGAACATTCGCGCGGCGGCTCGCGCTTATCGTCATCAAGGAGGCGGCGCGAAGATTTTATTAAAAAAAGTTCCAGACCCGCAGCGATTCGGCGTGCCTGAACTCGAAGGCAAACACGTTTTGCGAATAGAGGAAAAGCCCGCTACGCCAAAATCAGAGTACGCTGTCATAGGAATATATTTCTACGATGGAGACGTGTTCGACATCATACGCACGCTAGTACCATCGGGGCGCGGCGAGCTTGAGATAACTGATGTGAACAACGCTTACATAGAGCGCGGCGAAATGACCTGGGATGAGTTAGAAGGCTGGTGGACTGACGCTGGAACTTTCGAGAGCCTTCTGCGTGCCTCAAACCTGGTGGCGCAATCTGGAGCGAACAAGATGGAGATGAGAAATGCAGCCGAAGTCAGCGTCGCCCGCTAGGGCGTTCAAGCACGGCGACATAAGCGGCGTTGTAGTGCGCGACCTGCGCAAGTTCATGGACGAGCGCGGCTGGCTCGCGGAGCTTTTCCGCGACGACGAGCTTGAAGAAGAATTTTATCCGGCGATGAGCTACATCTCTTCTACGAAGCCGGGCGTCAAGCGCGGCCCACACGAGCATGTGTATCAAGCAGACCTCTTCTGCTTCATTGGCCCATCGAATTTCAAGCTGCGCATGTGGGACAATCGCAGTGACTCGGAGACCTACAACAACGTCATGACTCTAATGGTCGGCGAGGACAATCCGAAATCGGTGATAGTTCCCAAAGGCGTCGTCCACGCTTATCTAAACGTCGGCGAGGCGCAGGGCATAGTCATCAACTGCCCCAACCGTCTTTACATGGGGCAGGGCAAACGTGAAGAGATTGACGAGATCAGACACGAGGACGACCCTGATACGATTTTCAGGATGGACGAGTGAGAAGGCAGTTTTTAGTTTTCAGTTTTAAGAGAAGTCCAGGCTGAAAACTGAAAACTAAAAACTAAAAACTGATGAAGGTTGTTCGCATCATCGCGCGTCTTAACGTTGGCGGGCCTGCGCGCCATGTGGTGTGGCTGAGCGCGGGGCTTCAGCCAGACGAGTTTGAAACGCTTCTGGTCGCGGGCGTTGTGCCGCAGGGCGAAGACGACATGGGCTACTTCGCCGAAAGCGAAGGCGTCACACCGCTCATTATCCCTGAGATGAGCCGCGAGGTTTCGCCTAAAGATTTAGTCACTATCTGGAAGCTTTACAGGTTGTTCGTGCGTGAGCGCCCGGACATAGTTCACACGCACACGGCGAAAGCCGGGACGGTTGGCAGAATTGCCGGTCTTCTCTACAGATGGTGGACGCCTTCCATCCTGTTTGGTAGGCCACGCAGATGCCGCTTCGTGCACACTTATCACGGCCACATCTTTCACAGCTATTACGGACGTTGGAAGACGCGCATCTTTATCGGCATAGAAAAATTTCTGGCGCGAACGGCGACAGACAAGATTATAGTAATCAGTCCGCAGCAGCGCCGCGAGATTCACGAAAAATTCGGCGTTGGCTGTAGCAGCCAGTTCGTTGTCGTGCCATTGGGGATGGACGTTGGCGCTTATGCGGATTGGCCCAAACGTCGTCACATCATGCGTGACGAGCTTGGCGCGCGAGACGATGAAGTGTTGATTGGAATAGTAGGGCGTTTGACCGAAGTAAAGAATCATGATCTGTTTCTTCGCGCCGCAGCCTGTTACAAGCAGCTTTTCGGGACGAAAGAGAGCGAAGGCGTGTGCGTTCGCTTTGTTATAGTAGGCAACGGCCACTTGCGTGAGCAATTGGAGAACCGCGCAAGTGAGCTTGGGATTCTTGATGACGTTGAATTCATGGGAACGCGCAACGACCCGCAAAACTTCTACCCGGCGCTGGATATAGTAGCTCTAACATCGCTGAACGAAGGCACGCCGCTCACACTGATAGAGGCTATGGGATGCGCGCGTCCTTGCGTGGCTACGGCTGTAGGCGGAGTTGTTGATTTGCTGGGCGAAAAATTCGCGCAAGTTTCAGAGGGCGATAGATATCAGGTGTGCGAGCGCGGCGTGCTCGTTCCGTCCGGCGGCGCGGAAGCTTTCTGTCAAGGGCTTGCTCGGCTTGTGAACGACGAAAAGTTAAGAGGAGAGATGGGCGCACGCGGGGAGCGCTTTGTCGCCGAAAGCTATTCAAAGAATCGCTTGCTGGCGGACATCGCAAAACTCTATAAAAGTCTGGAGTCTGGAGTCTGGAGTCTGGAGTCTGAGGTCTCAAGTTCAAAGTCTCATGTTGAGAGCGGTACAATCGAAAATCGCAAATCTAAAATCGAAAATCAACCGGACTCCAGACTCCAGACTATCTGTTCCAGACTCCAGACTTTATTGAAGGGGGCTTGAAAGCTTGCGAGTATTGATTACAGGCGGTGCCGGGTTCATAGGGTCGCACCTATCTGACGCTTACATTGAGCGCGGCGACGAGGTTTATGTTATTGACGACCTCTCGACGGGCAGCATAGAGAACATACAACACCTTAAGAACAATCCGAGTTTTCATTACACGATAGAGAGCGTAGGCAATCATCAAGTTCTGGCCGAACTCGTTGACCAGTGCGACGTGATCTTTCATCTGGCCGCTGCGGTTGGCGTCAAACTCATTGTCGAAAGCCCTGTCAGAACTATAGAGACAAACGTGCACGGCACGGAAGTCGTCCTGAACCTTGCGAACAAGAAGAAGAAGAAAGTGTTGATAGCTTCGACTTCGGAAGTTTACGGGCTGAGCACGGAAGTGCCTTTCCGCGAGGACGGCAATCTGGTGATGGGCGCGACCATCAAGGGGCGTTGGAGCTATGCTTGCTCGAAGGCTATTGACGAGTTTCTGGCGCTGGCCTACTGGCGCGAGAAAAAGTTGCCTACAATCGTCGTGCGCCTCTTCAACACAGTCGGGCCAAGACAGACAGGGCAGTACGGCATGGTCATCCCTACGTTCGTCAAACAGGCTCTCTCTGGCCGACCGATTACAGTCTACGGCGACGGGAAACAGTCGCGCTGCTTCGGCTACGTTGGAGACGTTGTGGGCGCGCTGGTGAATCTTATGGATAACAGAGAGGCGGTCGGCCAGGTCTTCAACATAGGGTCTAGCCAGGAGGTGACGATTCTGGAACTTGCCCAGCGCGTAAAAGAGATGGCGAACTCTTCCAGCGAGATAGTCTTCGTGCCTTATGACGAAGCTTACGAAGAAGGTTTCGAGGACATGCCGCGCCGCGTGCCAGACATCTCGAAGGTGAGCGCACTCGTAGGCTTTAGCCCTCGCATGTCGCTGGACGGAATCTTGCAGAGCGTCATCAACTACTACAGCGGAAGACGGTGAAGAGAAGTGATGAGTGCAGAGTGATGAGTGATGAATAAGAATTGATAGATTGAACCATTTATTCATTGATTCAATGAACCAATGAGCCAATGATTCAATTCATCACTCATCACTCATCACTCATCACTGCTTTTCACCGCAGTTGCCGCATCCGGTTGCGCATGATGATTTTGCTAAGTGTTTGCTCACGCGAAGCGAGCGAAGACGATTGAGGGCGCGGCGTGAGACGTAAGCGAGCGCCGAGAGGATTACGAGAGCGACAACGATTGTCTGCCAGTCGAACATGTTCACGAAAAACTAACTGAAGCCGAGCAGTCGCCCGCCCTGATAAGTTATGAATGAGCCTATGTAGGCCAGCACCAACATGTAGCCGACCATGAAGAGCGGCCAGCGCCAAGAGTTCGTCTCGCGCCGCACGATTGCGACCGTTGACATGCACTGGCACGCTAGCACGAAGAAGACCATCATAGAGAGCGCCACGAGCGGCGTCCATGCGGGGCTTCCGTCTGGACGACGCGCGTTACGAACGGCGTCAATCAGCGAAGGCGAATTCTCGTCGCCGTCCGGCCCCACGTTGTAAACGATGCTGAATGTGGAGACGAGTGTTTCGCGCGCGGCGAATGATGAGATAAGACCTATTCCCATCTTCCAGTCGAAGCCGAGCGGCGCAATTGCCGGTTCAATAAATCGTCCCAGCCTTCCAGCGAAACTGTTCTGAATCTGCTCGCTCGTCTCCGAAGCAGAGGCCGATTCAGAACTATTCTCTTGCCCCATAGTTTCATTCGCCTGCGGCGCGCCCGCGTTACTCACTCTCTGCGCCGCGATGCTCTCCTGATTGACACTCCTTTTTGTATCAGTGCGTGGGAATGTGACGAGCGCCCAGAGCAGTATAGAGATGGCTAAAATCACCGTGCCGGCTCGTTTGACGAAAAGCCCTGCGCGCGTGCGCATGGTGTGCGCTATGTTGATTAGATTGGGCACGCGGTAAGGCGGAAGCTCTAATACAAGAGGCGGAGGCGGCGCTTTCAATATAGTGTGCTTCAGAATCCATGCGACGACTATGGCTACGCTGATACCGAGAAGATACATCGCCAGAATTATCAGAGCGCCCACGGACAGAATGCCGAAAAATTTTCTTCCCGAAAAGAAGGCAGCAATCATCAAGGTGTAAACGGGCAGACGCGCAGAGCAACTCATGAACGGCGCGATCATGATGGTTGCAAATCTGTCTTTCGGATTCTCAATCGTGCGCGTAGCCATTATGCCCGGAATAGCGCATGCGAAACTTGAGAGCAGCGGCATGAACGCCTTCCCATGAAGACCTACGGCGCGCATCAGCCTGTCCATCAAAAACGCTGCGCGCGCCATGTAGCCGCTATCTTCCAACAGAGAGATGAAGAAAAAGAGCAATAGAATCTGAGGCAGAAATACCAGCACGCCCCCGACGCCTGCTATGACGCCGTCAACCAGCAAGTCTGTTAAAAGTCCTGCCGGCATGTGCGCGCGAATAATGTCACCCAACGAACCGAACCCTTTATCAATAAGGTTCATAGGCAGGTTGGCCCAAGAGAAGATTGTCTGGAAGACAACGAGCATGACTACGGCCAGGATGAGTGGGCCGAAAAATCTGTGAGTCACCAGAGCATCAATGCGATCCGTGATGCTGGGTCTTTCTTCACCACAGTTTTTGCAGACCGCTTCTGCGACCACCGTTTCAATCCATTGGTAGCGAGCCATCAAAGGCTCCTGCCACCATTGCGGATTGGTCTGAGTGAGACGGCCACGTACAAGTTTTATAGCTTCGCGCTTTTCGGCTTCGGCAGGAAAATCTTCCGAGTAGAGATCGCGCATAGCCGCGTCGCGGCTCTCGTAAACATCGGACGCGAGCTTTGCCAACTCTTCTTCCATCTCTTCGGATAATCGCCAGTTGGTCTTCGGCGGCGTGGAAGTGGCCGCCTTCGTAACGACCTGTGCGAGTTCGTTCAATCCTCGTCGCTGCTTTGCAACGACAGCGACTACGGGCACGCCTAGCGCGCGTGCCATCTTCTCAACATCAATTTCGGTCTTGCTGCGCTCGGCCAGATCAATCATCGTGAGCGCTACGACAATGGGTCGCCCCGCTTCTATCAACTGCGTGACCAGATAAAGATTGCGTTCGAGGTTCGTAGCATCAACTGTCACTATGATTACGTCTGGCGAATCCAGAGAGACGGCGCGGCCAAGCAGCACGTCGCGCGCTATCTGCTCGTCAATCGAAGTGGCGTCCAAACTATAGAGGCCTGGAAGATCAATGAGACGCGCAGGCTGCTCATCAGGCGAGAGCATCCACAAGCCCTCTTTACGCTCGACGGTCACGCCCGGATAGTTGGCTACCTTTTGTCTTAACCCTGTGAGCGCGTTGAATAGACTCGTCTTGCCGGCGTTGGGATTACCTGCGAGAGCGACAGTGAGCGGGCGCGTTAGATGCGCAGCTTCATTTGAAACTGATTTTGCGGAAGGTGAGAGGAATTCTAAAACGGTGCTCATAAAGATGGCGCGGATTTCGAGCAGGAGAAATTTCCGAAAAGGCGAATCATCCCTCGCTTGCTACGACCGTGATTGTTTGCGCTTCGACACGACGCAGCGCCAGATGATAACTTCTGATGCAAATCTGGATGGGGTCGCCAAGCGGCGCTTGTCTGACTACTCGAACAGGAGCGCCGGGCAGAATGCCCATCTCCATCAGACGGCGCGCGACTGCGCCGGAGCCTGCGACAGCTACGACGCGCGCAAGAATTCCACGCGGCATTGCATCGAGCGAGACCGTGTTCCTCTCGAAAGAGGTTGGTTCTGCTAGATTAATATTTACGTCGGCAGGGAGAACATTTATGAGAGCGCTCATTGGATCACCGGGTCATTCAAGAATTAGAGGCCGGGGCTGAAAAACCCGACCGGCAGTATCATTATAATGATATTGAAAATAAATTTCAATATCAACTCGCCGGTTTAATAAAAAGGAGGCGAATTAATTCTACGCGAATTTGACGCCCTCTCTTTAGCCTCCGAGATCAATCCTCAATGTATAAGCTCAAGAATCCGCCACAGAAGGCATAAAATTCATTGAAGACTTCAGAGAATTTCAGATTTGAAATCTCAAATTATCTATTCTTCTTCGGAATTCTCTATAATATGAAAGCAGGTTGACAAGCCGCGACGCGGTCACGTAGCATCCCGCGCGCTCTGACCTTAGCATCTAGTCATTAGAGAAGGGCTGCTTCGATTCTTCGATCTCGTATCATTTTCGGCAAACGGTCTGGCAAGCTTTCGTCTTTAGTGACGCTCGTTGGCCGTTAGCTTCTGACAAATTAGATACTCTCCCTTTCAACTCAGGATGAAAAACAGAATGTCTTACAGCACCTCCTCGGTAAGAAAAGTTGGCTTCGCGCTTATCTGTTACTGCTTTTTAGTAATCGGTTCTCTTCTTCTGTCGGTCACATTCTTTCCGGGCTGCACTAGCGCGCAAACCCTATTAGTGCCCCGAAACAAGGATTTAGAGCCGGAGCAAGCGGACGTTCATATAGAACCGCTTGTGGCTTTGGCCGTGAACAAGATTGTGTCTGTTCCGGTTACTCTTGATTCATCTTCGGGCGCGGTCACGCTCAGTTTACGCACTGTGGGCGGGAAGGGCGAAGCGCGCTTCGCAGATGGCTCGACCTCTATGACTGTGAGCCGGAACACAACGGTGCAGGTAAAAGGCGTGACCGAAGGTGATGTCAGGCTGGAAGCAACGCGCGGCCACGAATTGATGGCCGCAAGAAGCTTCACAGTCTTCGACCTGAGCGCATTGGAAGCATCAATGCCTTCCACGAAGAACGCAGCGTCGGGCGTTGCGCCGCCGCCCGCTACCTTCACCACCTCGAACAGTTCTTTAGACTTCGCTACTTCCGTCACGCAAGATTTGATGGTCATCTTTCAGGCCACGTCCGTCGGCACGCCTACGGTTAAAGCTGTAGGCGTCGCGCCCGGCGCCGTAGACCAACTGCGATGGCAGATTGACCGTGACCCTACGGACACAGTAGCGACGGGCACGCCCGCGCTCAGCGCGCAGACAGGTGGGCAAGTAGTGGTCACGCCGAACACAGCAGGGAATTTCCGGCTGGCCTGCTACGTTGATGCTAACAACAATCGCACGCTGGACTCTGGAGAAGAGTTGAAAGTCTTGCTGATGGCTGTGGTCAGAGTTACTGTGCAGCCAGACCATTTCATAAGCACTAACGGCACTTTCTCAGGCTCGCAGAGAGGCGTGAGCACGCAGGACGCCATGAGGATTCAGGCGGAAGTGCTCTTGGAAGGCGGAGGCGCAAACGGTCGCATAGGCGTGGACAGAATTGTCTTGGGCAACGTCGGCAATCTGTTGGTTGACGATTTCACAGTCCACTATCCTGTGCCTACGCCTGCGCCTGTCGCTCCGGGCAACGTGGCGGGGACGGGAAGAGAGATTCCGGGCGCGCCTACGCCTATGCTCGATTCATCAAGAGTGAGGGCTAGGAACGAGCCTACGGGCGGAACTTCGCCGTTCAGGAGTCGCTCGTCTGATGTAATAGTTAATACAAGCGTCCCGAAAGGTAGATCGAATGGCGGGCAGCTACATCGCGTGTCGGGCAACGACGCGCCGGGCTTCGGCTGGGACACCAGACACCCCGCGACCGGGAACGCATGGACTACGACCGAGGGTGGCAACGCCTTCCGCGACTTCATCGTAGGCTTCTCGAAAAGTTTTCCCCGCTACTACGTCGCCATAGCGTACGGCGATTGGACTGTGACCGCCACAGGCCGAAGCGAGGGCGGCACATGGAAGAGCGACAACGCTACTGTGAAACTCGGAGCGGCGACAGAGAACAAGGTGCCCCTGAAAATTCTGGTTGATTCAGGCTCGCCCCAACCCGGCGACACTTCAGGGCTACAGATTCTAGGCCTCTCATTCGTCAACGAGTTCACTATGGAGTACGCGCCGAAGCCTGTTAAGCAGTAGTTAGTCATACTCGTGATGGGCTTTGCGAATCTTGTGGGAATTATTCTCAAACGAATTGTTGGATAGACATTTCAATACTTGTCTCATGCTGACAAAATGCTTAAACTTTCGGATATCAAAAATCGGTATCGTTGCTGATGGAGGTCAGCCAAAGGAATGAGCTTAGATGAGCGAGTATTAAATCTAGAAAAATACTTTGCGATGCTGACCGAACTTGCGCGTCGTGCAGACGAGCGCATGGACGACCACGACGTCGCGATCAATAACTACGACGCTGCGATTAATAACATCACCGTCAAGATAGAAGCTTTAGCTAATGCGCAGATTCGTACGGAAGAGGCGCAGATTCGTACGGAAGAAGCTCTTTCGAGATTGGCCAGAGCGCAGATGAGGACAGACGAGCGTATGGATCGCCACGACGCTGCGATCAATAACCTCGCTGTTAAAATGGAAACTTTAGCTGACGCGCAGATTCGGACAGAAGAAGCTCTTTCTAAGATAGAATCTAAAATAGAAGCTTTAGCTGACGCGCAGATTCGAACGGCGGATGCGCAGATTCGGACAGAAGAGGCTATTTCTAAATTGGCTGGAGCGCAGGTGAGGACAGACGAGCGTATGGATCGCCAAGATGCTACGATCAATAGTCTTACTGTTAAGATAGGATCTTTAGCTGATGCGCAAATTCGTACCGAAGAGGCTCTTTCGAGGTTGGCCGGAGCGCAGACCCGCACGGAGGCGTCATTAGCGCAGACCGACGAACGGCTCAATCGCCTGGTTGATATAGTTGAGCGTTATATCAGCGAAGGCCGCAATGGAAAATCTCGCGAGTAAGGCTTTTCGCGTAAATTAGAATTCTGCCTGAAAAGTATCCTATAAATAGAGACCTCATGTACTTGTCAGGCAAAGCCAATGTTATTCAACCCTGCCTTCTGCGCAGAACTGCGTCGTCCTGCGGCGGTGAATATAAACTCCAACCTGCCTTAAATTGGAAATTGCTGTAATCTCATAAAGCTGGGCTGCGAAATTCTACGCACGGTTTCGCTATAATCCGCTATTGGAGTAAAATCCCGTCTCAAAGATGGCTCTTTTCCGCGCGGCACACCCGAAGACCAGCGCGAGCAGTCCTTCGCTGCTTTCCCCGAAACGGCAGCAACCGCGAAAGTTTTTTGAATCCGTAAACCGTACTTGAAGGATTAATTTCATGTCTCAAAACAACAGCCACAAATGGGTCTACCTCTTTGAAGAGGCCAATGGTGAAAACAAAGCTCTGTTCGGCGGAAAAGGCGCTGGCCTTGCAGAGATGACGCGCGCCGGATTACCAGTCCCGCCGGGACTCATAGTCACTACAGAAGCCTGCAACGCTTACTACGCCTACGACAAGAATTTTCCAGAAGGCATGTGGGAGCAGGTCAAAGAAGCTTTGAAGAAGATAGAAGAGAAGGTTAGCAAAAGCTTTGGTGATCCCAAAAATCCGCTTCTGGTTTCCGTGCGTTCAGGCGCGCCGCTTTCCATGCCCGGCATGATGGACACGGTTCTCAACCTGGGCTTGAACGAAGAGACCGTGCAGGGGCTTGCGGCTCAAACGGGCGACCTGCGTTTCGCTCTGGACGCTTATCGTCGCTTCGCATCGCTTTTTGGCGAGATAGTCATGGGCGTTGCGCACGAAAAGTTCGAGCGCGTGATGGATCGTTATAAAGCTCAGACCACAGGCGGGCGCGACACAGACCTCAAGCCCGAGCAGCTTTTGGAAATCATCGCAGCAGAAAAGCAGATTATCTTCGCAGAGCAGCGCGGCTCCGCAATTCCCGAAGACCCTTATGAACAACTGCGCGTGGCAATCGCCGCTGTCTTCGGCTCCTGGATGGGACGTCGCGCGCGCGATTACCGGCGCGTCCATCGCATACGCGACGACATGGGCACGGCTGTCAACGTGCAGGCTATGGTCTTTGGAAACATGGGCGAATCCTCCGGCACGGGCGTAGCCTTTACACGAAATCCTTCGACGGGCGAGCGCGAGCTTTACGGCGAATATCTTTTGAACGCGCAGGGCGAGGACGTTGTGGCTGGCATACGCACACCGAATCCTATCTCTCAGTTGAACAATGAACTGCCGGAAGTTTACGAGCAGTTCAAGCAGATAACGTCGCTTCTTGAAAAGCATTACCGCGACATGCAGGACGTTGAGTTCACAATAGAGCGGAGCAAGCTCTGGATGCTTCAGACTCGAACGGGCAAACGCACAGGGGCTGCCAGCGTGCGCGTAGCCTGCGACATGGTGAACGAAGGGTTGATTGATAAGGCCACAGCCGTGCGTCGCGTCACGCCAGACCAACTCGATCAACTTCTGCACCCGACCGTCAACCCGGACGAAAATTCAGTAGTGCTCGCAACAGGACTTCCGGCAAGCCCGGGCGCTGCGCAGGGCTGCGTAGTCTTCAACTCGGACGAAGCGGAAGACCTGGCGCAACAGGGAGAGAAAGTGATTCTTGTCAGACAGGAGACAAGCCCGGACGATTTTCACGGCATGGTCGCGGCGCAGGCTATTGTCACTGCGCGTGGGGGGATGACAAGTCACGCCGCTGTAGTAGCGCGAGGCATGGGCAAGTGCTGCGTGTGCGGCGCGAGCGCGCTGAATATTGATTACGGTCAGCAGCAGTTCAATGTGAATGGCACTGTTGTGACGAAAGGCGACTGGATAACGGTTGATGGCTCGACCGGAAGAGTCTTTCTAGGAAAAATTCCAACCATTCAACCAAAGCTCGGCTCGGACTTTCAGGAGTTAATGGGATGGGCGGATGAATTCCGACGGCTTCGCGTGCGCGCAAACGCGGACACGCCGCGCGACTCGCAAGTTGCCCGTGAATTCGGCGCGGAAGGCATAGGGTTGTGCCGCACCGAGCACATGTTCTTCGGCGACGAACGACTGGCCGTGATGCGCGAGATGATTCTGGCCGATGGCGTGGGCGCGCGCGAGAAGGCTCTGGAAAAATTGCTGCCGCTTCAGCGCAACGATTTCATAGGCATCTTCCAGGCTATGGCCGGGCTTCCAGTCACAATACGTCTGCTAGACCCGCCGCTGCATGAATTCCTGCCGAACATGGAAGAGCTTCTGGGCGAGCTTTCAGAGTTAAAAATGTCTTTGCAGCGCGCAGAGAGCATACACGCGATGGACAGGCTTCTGGACGAAATTGACGGCAAGCGCACGCTGCTTCAACAGGTCGAGCGTATGCGCGAGTCCAATCCTATGCTGGGCTTGCGCGGTTGCCGCCTCGGCCTTGTCTACCCTGAAGTGACGCGCATGCAGGTGCGCGCAATCTTTGAAGCCGCGTGCAAAGTTCAGGGCGAAGGCACAGTCGTCAAGCCTGAGATAATGGTTCCATTAGTATCCATCGCTGAAGAACTGCGTCACCAATCCGAGTTGATTCGTGAAGTTGCAGAGCAGGTAGTGGGCGAGCACGGGATGAAAGTTGATTACATGATCGGAACTATGATCGAGTTGCCGCGCGCAGCATTAATCGCAGACAAGATAGCCGCGCACGCAGACTTCTTCTCGTTCGGCACGAACGATCTTACTCAAACCACTTTCGGTTTGAGCCGAGACGATTCCGGTCGCTTCCTCTCGGCCTACGTCGAGCACAAGATATTGCCGGACGATCCGTTTCAAGTTCTGGACCGTGACGGCGTAGGTCAACTCGTGCGCATGGGCGCTTCGCGTGGTCGCCGCGTCAAACCTCATCTGAAAGTGGGCATCTGCGGCGAGCACGGCGGTGAGCCTAATTCAATCGCATTCTGTCACGAGATAGAACTTGATTACGTTAGCTGCTCGCCTTTCCGCGTTCCTGTGGCGCGACTGGCTGCGGCGCACGCTGCGTTGAACGCTGGCGGCGCGGCGCTGCCCGTTGACAAGTAAAGTAAAAAGGCAAAAGTAAAAAGGCAAAAGGAAAAAGGTAAAAGGCAAAAGTCAGGGGAAGCCAAATTTTTATTAAAGCGGTTTCCGCCTTCCTTTTGCCTTTTTACTTTTACCTTTTGCCTTCTTCTTCATTCCAACAGGAGTCCCATCTGGCGAAATTGTGAAGCGTTGTCGCGCGCTCCCCAGCGACGGTGAATTTTGCCGTCCTTTATGATGAACCATTCCATTGCGACAACCTCGAAGATGCGCCCTGTGGGCTGATGCCCGCGAAACAGCCCGACCGACGTTCCGCGCTCAAGATAGCGAACGGCAACTGTGTCTCCCTCTGCGATCATAGCCTCTACATTAAGCTCGATTGCGAACGCGGCACGAATTTCTTCCCAGATAGGAACTACCTTATCCAGCCCGCCCCAACCCAGCACGCCGTAAACAAGCGCGTCCGTAGTGAACAGTTGTCGCAGCGCTTCCATGTCTCCACGATTGAAAGCGTCAACGTAATCCATCACGACCCTTTTGTTATCGTCTGACATTGAGTCCTCTGGTGTAGAGCAGTTTGATAAATGATCTTAACGAACTTGCCTGATTATCTCTTTAGCTTCTCTATGAAATGCTTGCGAACCTTAGCTACTTTCGGCGCGATGACGACCTGGCAATAAGGCTGGTAAGGGTTTTGTTCAAAATAGTTTCGATGATAATCCTCAGCCGGGTAGAATTCCGTGAGTGGGGCGACCTCTGTGACAACGTGCGCGTCCCAGATGTTCGCGGCGTTGATCTCTGAAATAACCTGCTCGGCAATCTGTTTCTGTTCGGGTGAATGATAAAAGATAGCCGAGCGATATTGTGTCCCAACGTCAGCGCCCTGACGATTCAAGGTCGTAGGGTCGTGGATGGTGAAGAAGACTTCCAGCAACTCTTTGAACGAAAGCGCCTGCGGGTCGAACGTGACCTGCACGACTTCGGCATGACCAGTCGTGCCCGTGCAGACCTGCTTGTAAGTAGGGTTCTTTACATCGCCGCCCGCGTAGCCGGATTCCACTTTTTCGACGCCGCGTAATTGATTGAAGACAGCTTCAAGACACCAGAAGCACCCGCCCGCCAGCGTGGCCGTTTCGCTTTTATGCTCTGAACTCATAAAATCCTCTCGTCTCATCGAATGTAAAAGACTAAAGCCGCGAGAAATTATTCAACCTCTTAGCGAGCTTATCTCTTATCTTTGCGCCTTTGCGTGAACATGCAACTCTCTTAACACGTAAGATTCATGTGAATTGCTGTTTCTCGCAAAGGCGCAAAGATAAGAGATAAGCTCGCAAAAATTCTTTGTCGCCGATTATGAGCTTCGTCATTCGGTAGGAAAGATAGCAGCGAGGAAAGCATAAAGTAAACGGACGGCTCTCGGTCGTAATCTCCCGAAACTGCTTGAAGCGCTCGCGGTAACACGATTATCATAAGGAAGCGCGAAAAGCCGCAAGACATCACACGCTGGTGCGCGAGCCAGGGCCAAGGCTCGCTTCTTGATCCCGCCGACCGAAGCTTTACAGGCCGGATTAAGTTTTACACGAAATCAAGTCTTCTGGTAACGACTGAACCTTTGTCAATATTTTCGTAGAGCCGGAAAAATTATGATTGCTGAAACAGAACAAGTAGCCACAGAGACTGCGCAGGAAGGCAAGTACGTTTACTGCATCATAGAAACAGGCGAGCCACGCTCGTTCGGGCCTATGGGAATAGGCGGGCGCGGCGACGAAGTTTACACTGTGCATCACAGAGGGTTGGCGGCAGTCGTCTCCAACACGCCGCTGATGGTTTACGACCCTACGCGCGAGAACGTGTTTGCACACGAGCAGGTGAACGAAACCGTCATGCGCGAGTTTACTGTCCTGCCTATGGCCTTCGGCGCGCTCTTCCGCACAGAGGACGACATCATAGAATTGATTCGCGGGACATACGACGCGCTGCGCGATGTGCTAGCCAAGATGGAGGGCAAAGTCGAGTTCGGTTTGAAAGTGAACTGGGACAGAGACCGCGTCATAGCCGAGCTTGAAGAGCAGAACGAAGAGATTCGCCGGTTGAAAGAGCAGATAACTTCGCGCACAACGGGTTCCACCTATTTTGCGCGCATGCAGCTTGGCCGTCTGATTGAAAACGCGCTCTCGGATCAGGCGGACGCTTACATACGCGATGTTTATTCGGTCTTGCGCGACACAGCCGTTGCCTCGCGCGCCAACAAGCCCATAGGCGACAAGATGATTATGAACGCAGCGTTTCTGATTGAGCGCGACCGCGAGGCAGAATTTGACAGCAAGGTGAACGAGCTTGCGGCCAAATACGATGGCAAGTGCGCATTCAAGTACACAGGCCCCTGGCCGCCGTACAACTTCGTTCACATTCGTTTGAAATTGGAGCGCGGCGAGGGCGCTGGCGCTGAAGCTATAACAAGCACAAGATAATTTTGGATTTTAGATTTTGGATTTTGGATTGGTCTTTCGGTGAAGCTGAACAATTGAATCCAAAATTCAATGTAACGAACACGTTAATCTAAAATCTAAAATCCAAAATCTAAAATCCAAAATGTTTTTACTTGACGACATACTGCTCGCGCCTTTTACTGGCTTCAAGTTCATACTCGGCCAGATTCAGAAGATGGCAGATCGTGAATTGAACGACGACACCGTAATCAAAGAACAGTTGCTTGAGCTTCAGATGAGGCTCGAATTGGATGAGATTTCGGAAGAGGAATACAAGGAACGCGAGACAGAACTGTTCGCACGCCTGCGCGTGATACGCGAGCGCCAGCTTGGGCTTCTTCATCAAGTGCACACGGCAGAGTCTTCGTCAATCGTTATCGAATCGGGCGGTGATGAGGAAGAGGGCGCATTCTGGGAGCCGGGCGAGAGAGAGTAAAAAGCAGGGATGAGGGACGAAGTAAGAAGGGGTAAAGGGGGAAAAGGGAAAGAGGGGAAAAGGAAGAAAGATAAACAGCTTTCTCCTTTTTCCCTTTTCCCCCTTTACCCTCTTACCCCTTCTCATTCAACCCCTCATCCCTCATCCCTTCTCTTCATCCCTCCATTGCTTCCCGCATCGCGTTATCTTTTCTTTGGCGGCAAAGGCGGCGTCGGCAAGACCACAGCGGCCACATCTGCCGCGCTTCATCTGCTGGAAAATCTCAAAGACAGCGAACAGATTCTGCTCTTCTCTACAGACCCAGCCCATTCTTTATCTGATAGCCTTGGAAAAAAGATTGGCGACCGATTGGTTCAGGTCGCGCGGCGCGGAAGCGCTCGCCTCTTTGCATACGAGATGGATGCGGGCGCGGCTCTTGAGAAATTCAAGGTGAAGCATCGCGCCGTTTTGAGCGAGATTGCGGAGCGCGGGACGCTTTTGGACGAGAGCGACATCAACGAGCTTCTTAATCTTTCCCTGCCCGGCATGGACGAAGTGATGGCGCTCTTCGAGTTGAGCGAGCTTGACCGCGCCAGCAATTTTGCGCGCATCGTAGTTGACACAGCGCCGTCTGGACATACCACGCGCATGCTTCGTCTGCCGGAAGTTTTCGGACAGATGATAAGCGCGCTAGACCGCATGTCGGACAAGCATCGCTATATCGTCGCGCAGTTCGTTAGAGGAGCGCGCGCGCGCGTTGACGAAGTTGATCTCTTCCTAGAAGACATGCGCGAACGAACGGAGCGCGTGCGCGCTATGCTTTACGACAAAAGGGAAACGAGCTTCACTCTCGTCACCATCCCAGAAGCTATGGCCGTCGAAGAGACCGCGCGCTACTACCAATTTCTCAAAAACGAAAGCGTTCCCGTCACAGACCTCATCATAAACCGCGTAGAGCGCGAGCACGACGGTTGCCGCTACTGCCACGCGCGCGTCATCAGTCAAAAACCCTGGCTCAAAACAATCAAAGATGAATTTAAGGAGTTGCGCCTGCATGAAGTTCCGCTACTGGCCGAAGAGGTTCGCGGGCTTGAAGCGTTAAAGCAGTTCGCGCAACTGGTGTGGGAAGTGGAACGAGACGCGGAGACGCGGCGACGCGGCGACAAGGCGACAAAACAAGAAGCTTTTTCTCTTTCCCCGCGTCCCCGTGTCTCCGCGTCGGAAACGAGCAGAGCGAGTTTCAGTCTTGTAATCTTCGGCGGCAAAGGCGGAGTCGGGAAGACCACTGCGGCTGCGGCCTATGCGCTCGCGCTCGCCTCGAATGACAGGGAGGCTCGCGTTCTTCTCTTCTCGACCGACCCTGCGCATTCATTATCGGATAGCTTCGATGAGGAGATTGGGGAATTCAAGTCTGGCATCGCGGGACAAAAAAATCTTGACGCGATGGAGATTGACCCTGCGGCTCGCTTCCTAGAGTTGAAAGAGCGTTACCGCGCATGGATTGATGAGTTGTTCAGAAGCCTGACGGGGAATTCTCGCTGGGAAGTCCAGTTCGACCGCGAGGCCATGCGCTCGATGGTGGAACTTGCGCCGCCGGGCATTGACGAGATAGCCGCTTTGAGCGCCGTGAGTGATCTGTTGGACGAGAATCGCTATACGACAATTGTTTTGGATACAGCGCCGACGGGACATCTGATACGCTTTCTTGAATTGCCGGAAGTCGCGCTCTCTTGGGTGCGAACGTTCATCAAGCTCTTGCTCAAATACAGAAACGTAGTGCGCCCAAGCGGCGTGGCCGAAGAACTTGTCGCTCTATCAAAAAGCATTAAGCGCGTGATTGCTTTACTGACTGATGAGAAGATTTGCGAGTTCATTGGCGTGGCTATCCCGGAGACTATGAGCCTGGAAGAGACGACGAGATTGACAGAAGCGCTCGAACGGCTCAAAGTTCCGATGCGAGAGCTTCTTATCAATAACGTAATACCGGAAGAGGCCGCAGCGAATTGCGACTTCTGCCGCTCGCGCCGACGCTCGCAGGAGAAAGCTTTGCGCGGGTTCTCGAAAAAATTCGGGCGCGAGAGCAGTCTCCTCATAGCGCCGCAGCAGCCGCACGAGATACGCGGCGCAACCCTTTTGTTGGAGCATTTCGCGTGCCGGCATCGTCTGAATGAAAACAATCGAAGTGCTCGCAAAGGCGAAGGACGTGCAAGAACGCGCCGCGCTAGAGAAGGCAAAAGGACAAAGAGGTAAATGAGCGCGGGGAATCCCGAAGATGAAGCAAGAAGACAAAAGAAGCGACTCCGCGTATTACGTCTATTGTGTGGGCGAGAGCGCGATGCTTGAGCCACTGCGTGAAAGAGATTTTCCGCCGCCCATAGAGCCTGAATCAGACCCAAAATTTCTTTTCGTAAACGGAGCGGGATTGACGGCGGTTGCCAGCCGTGTGCCGCTTGCCGTTTACGGCGAAGACGCTTTGCGCGCGCGATTGGAAGATGCTACGTGGACGGCTGTGCGTGCCATGCGGCACGAGAGAGTTGTGGAGTTCATAGCGCGTGAGACGAGCGTAGTTCCCCTTCGCTTCGGCACAATCTACCTGGAACGCTCGAACATAGAGGAGATGCTAGACGACAAGCGAGAGGAACTGCTCTCTATCATTGAGCGGTTGCGCGACCGTGAAGAGTGGGGCGTGAATCTTTACTGCGACCGCGCGCGAGTTCTGGACGCGATTGTTTCTCTAAGTCCGCGACTGCGAGAATTGACAGACGAGGCGGAGCGCGCAACGCCCGGACAAGCCTACTTGATGCGTAAAAAGATTGAGGCCATGCGCGCCGACGAAGCGCGTACAGAGATAAAACGAGTTTCTGGAGAGATTGAAGAAAGACTCTCAAGATTAAGCGACGGCGCGGTGCGCTTGCGCGTCTTGAAAGACGAAGCTTCGGAGCACGGCGACACCGTTGCGAAGCTAGCGTTTCTGGTCGCGCGCGCGCGCTTTGAAGATTTTCGCGCCGAAGCCGAACGCCTAGCGGACGAGCACGCGGGCGCAGGCTTCCGACTGGAACTGACTGGCCCCTGGCCCGCTTATAATTTCACTTAGCGATTTTGGATTTTAGATTTTGGATTTTGGATTCAATTAATATGAAAGCTGAACTCTCAAAATCCAAAGCTCAACGCATTAGTCAAGCCAATCTAAAATCCAAAATCGAAAATTAAAAATATGATTGAAGATTTAGACCTGTTGGAGCAGAGCGAGCTATCGTTGCTCGAAACCCTTGACCATGTGCTGACGCGTGGGCTGGTCATTGCGGGCGAGATAACGATTTCGGTCGCGGATGTTGATCTGATATTCGTAGGCCTGAACGTCGTTCTCACTTCGGTCGAGACCGCGCGCGAGATAATAGGCGCTCGTGGTCGAAAAGAAGAGGGCGAATGAGGGTTTATGCTTACTGCCTGAGCGATGAGATTGAAGAGGGCGAGTTCGAGGTCATCTCAGGAGTTGCAGGCGCAACCGCCCGGCTAATCGAGACGGAAGGAATCGTAAGCGTCGTGAGCAATTTCCCTGAAAACTCAATCGCAGTCACGCGCGAAAACGTGTTGGCGCACGAGCGCGTCGTGCGTAATATTTTCAGAAAGGCATCGCTTCTCCCTTTTCGCTTCGGCACAGTTATCGCGGACGCGCGGCTGCTGGATTTCATCAGTTCTCAAAAGAGCACTCTCTCGGATCAGTTGGAGCGTGTGCGCGGCTCTGTAGAGATGAGCGTGAAAGTAGTCCTGCCCGACGAGGTAAACGCGAGCGAAGCTCTTCAGACCAAAAGCGGCGAGGAAGAAGATAGAACTGTGAGCGGGACGGAGTATCTTAAAAGGAAGCGGCGCGAAATTTTGGTTGACGAAGAGATTAGGGAACGTGCTGGAGAGACAGCGCGCTGGCTCACTGAAAAATTACAGGGTGCGGCGAGCGATTCTGTGGTAACTGCGCTGCCATCAGGCTCAACCGTCCTTGCCATCTCTTTTCTGGTCAGGCGAGAGCGCGCGGACGAATACCGCAAGCTACTGAATCGGGCGCGGGCGGAGCGGCCCGGTCTGCACTTCTTGACCAGCGGGCCTTGGCCGCCGTACAGTTTCAGTAACATTAACTCTTGAGTAATCTAACGGATTCGGAGTAATCTGGATGGAGCCTTCCCCCGAGATTCCCCTTCCGGCTGAGCCGGAGATTGAAACCGAGCATGCGGAGGAGTTCATAGACGAGCTTCGCCGCGTGACCGATAGCCTGCCCCCGCGCATCAACATTGATGCTGAGTCTGTCGAACAGGGCTTAGCCAAGCTCGTCTTGACATTGATAGAACTCATACGTCGGCTGCTTGAAAAACAGGCTGTCCGTCGTATGGAAGGAGGCGGCCTGTCGCCAGAGCAGGTGGAGGAATTAGGTCTCGCTTTGATGAAGTTAGAAGCGAAGATGCAGGAGTTGAAGGCGCAATTCAAACTGGCTGACGAAGACCTCAATCTAGACCTTGGGCCAATTGGCCGTTTGATCTGAACTGAAGTCTTAAAAGGAAAAAGCAACATAAGGCGGCCTTCAAAAAGCTTTTCGTGTTGATAGCCGCCCTCTACATTGGGTGACGGGTGTTGGGTGCCGGGTGTCGGTTGAAGCTTCAACCGGCACCTAGAACCTGACCCCCGACACCTGACTTTTGGGGGTGCAATTGTCGAGCGAGCGAACGAGTTTAATTACGGCGCGTCCGCCCGGATTAGTGGACGTGCTCGACAGGATTCTTGATAAGGGATTGGTCATAGCCGGAGACATAAAGGTGTCGCTGGCAAACGTGGAGTTGCTGACGTTGCAGATTCGTCTGCTCGTCTGCTCAATTGATAAGGCCGAGCAGATAGGGTTGAACTGGTGGCGCTACGATACGAACCTGACGACAAGAGCCGAGCGAGCCGAGGCCGAGAACGTGGAGTTGCGCGAGCGGCTTGCGGAATTGGAAAGAGAGGTCAGGCATTTGAGCGCTGCTCCTCCCGAAGCCCAGGCGAGAGGTCGTCGAGCGAAACCAGCGCGGCAACGCGGCGCGAGCAAGCGCACGTCCAAGAAGAGCAGGCAGTGATGACCTTTACTTGAGAATTAAAAATGTTTGGGATGAGATGGGAAGCGGCACGGCCAATTCAATCTGGCTCGTGCCTGATGAAGCCTCGCCCGGCGCTCGCCCGCTTGACGAGCGCTAACATTTTAAGAAAAGGAAAGAGGATACATGGCTGTTGAGAGAGCACCAGGCGGAACCAGTTTGATTGACGTGCTTGATCGCGTGCTGGACAAAGGTATCGTGATTGATGCGTGGGTGCGCATCTCGCTCGTCGGCATTGACCTGATCACTATAGAAGCGCGCGTCGTAGTGGCTTCGATAGACACCTACCTGAAGTACGCAGAGGCCGTAGGTCTCACGCCCGCCGTCTCGCGGCCGGCACTGACGCCCGGCGCAGCCGAGCCGCTGGAGGACGAGACGCGCCGCCGCGTCTCTGTCGAAGTCGAAAGAGGGTGAGGACAGTTTTCAGTTTTCAGTTTTAAGTTTTCAGAAAAAGCGAAGAGCTTTGCTGGCAACCAACTAACTGAAAACTAAAAACTGAAAACTGAAAACTGCTTTTATGGAGAACTTCCCGACGGAAATAGCGGCGACTCCGACTGCGACGATGTCGGACGGGGACGCGTCCCACCCACGACTGCGCCAGTATGATCTGCTGCTGGACACTACGGCACAGATGCTCGCCACGCCAAAGCTGCATGAAAGATTGCTGCTAGCCCTTGAGACTATCACTACAGGATTAGGTTATTCGCAGGCGGCGGTTGCGCTGGCTGACGAGCGACAGGCAGCGTTGCGCGTGCGCGCTGCCGCCGGTTTCCCGGACGAAAATGCAATCGAGCGCGTGACGATTCCGTTGGATTCCAGCGCGCCTTGCATCACTGCCTTTCACGAAGGACGCCCCGCCAGCATATCTCTGCATGAAGATAAATCGAGCGCGGCCTTTTTCGATCTGAAGGTGTGGCGACAGCACCTGCTGGTCTTTCCTCTATTCGGGCGAGAAGCGGTGGAGAAGGGCGACTGGTCTTTAACGCGACGCCCGCGTTTCGGCGAAGACTACTGGGCATCCGAAGCCAGTTCTTCAGTCTTGGGTCTGCTCTTCGTTGGCGTGGAGCGCGAGGAACGGGACGCAGCCGCGCTCAACTTCCTTATGCGGTTCGCAGATTTGATGGGCGTCGTGGCGGCTGGCGCGATTCGCAGCGAGCGTCTGCGCTCGACCGTCAACAAGTTGCAGAGGGAGCGGCAGTGGGTCGAATCCATTATGAAGTCTGTCGCAGACCCCATTGTGCTGACCAATCTTGATAACGAGATTCTTCTTCAGAACCGCCGCGCGGAAGAGTTGTTCTCAGGTTCGGAGAATGTTGGCGAGGGAAAGCGGCGAGCGCTTGAGATGAACGACCTGCTCTTCTCAGCATATCTTTCGAGCGCTGCGGTCTCTTCTACGGAAGCTTTGCAGCGAGACATCACGCTGGTTGACCCACTGGAAGGCTCAGACCTTCACTTTGAGGTCATATCAACTCCTGCGCTCAATGCGCGCGGCGACCGCATAGGACTGGTCTCAATCTTCCGCGACGTGACAGACCTGCGCGAAGCTAACGAGGAACTGGCGCGCAACTTCGTCAAATTGCAGCAGGCCGAAGCGGAAGCGCGCCGCGAGCGCGACCGTCTAGACCTGATCATCGAAAACGTAGGCCACCCCGTAGTCGTCTGCGATTCGAGCGGCAACTTCATACTCTTCAATCGCCGCGCAGAGCTTCTTTTCCAGGAAAGCGGCTCGTCGCAAACGAGCGCAGCATTAGCCGTGCGCGCAAACTCCGTCAAGCTCACCTCGTTCATCTCCGCGCTTGCCTCTGCGTTCGAGACCAATAGGCAGGCAGAAATAGAGTTGATTGACCCGGAGACAGGCGCGTCTCTGCCTATGGAGATAACCGCAGGCGAGGTGATGGACAAGAAAGGACAGGTCACGGCGGTCGTTTCAATCCTGCATGACCTGACGGAGATACGCGAGCTTGAGAGGCGTCGTGTTGAGCAGCAGCTTTTTGAATCTGAGAA
>MNJR01000013.1:0-2199 GCA_001920415.1 Acidobacteria bacterium 13_1_20CM_3_53_8
CTCGCCGCCGACGGGAATCGTCGCCGTGGCGGGCGAGATTTCGATTCGCGTCGGTCGCGGCGGCGCTCCGCCGTCCGTGATTGTCAGCGTCGTCTTGTTACTCTCAATGCCGTCTGCGCGGACGACGAGTGGCACTGTGCCCGCGCCCTTCAAACGCGACGGCAGCGCGACGTGCAGTTGATCCAGCCCCGGCAGTTCGGGCGAGGGGACGACCGCTTCGACTCTTACGCCGCGACCGCCGACGAGTGCTTCGACGTTCGAGGCGTTGCGGAGGCCCGTGCAGAAGATTATGAGTCGGCGCGGTTGGCCGCGCTCGTCCGTCGCGCCGAAGGGGCCGGGCGCGAGCGTTTGGTTGTCGAGCGCGACCACTTCGCCCGCGCCGCTGCCGCTTGCGGTAAAGATGCCGGGCGCGGAAGGCGAGACCGTGACCGTGCCGCGAATCTCGAAGCCGTCGTGGTTGAAGACGGAGACCTCGGCGGTGCCGCCCGTCAGTCCGGCTGGCATGTGGAAGTTGATCTGCGTGGGCGAGGCGTAAAAGATTTCCGCCGCGCGCCCGCCGACCGTCAACGTCACGTTCTGCAAGTCCGAGGGGAACGAGCCGTCGGCGCGGCGCGCGGCCTCGGACGCGGAGAGCGAGAGGTTCTTGCCGTTGACGATTGCGATTGAGTCCGTGGCGACAGACGTTGGTTTCTTGCCGGGCGCGGCCCCGTTGAAGACTTGCAGACCGGAATCTACTTGCGCGCGCGGCGCGAGTGTGGCGAGAAAGATTTCGGGGTCGTTGGCGAAGTCTTTGGGCACGCCCTGTTCGGCGATTGCGCGCGGGAAATTGAAGGCGACGAGCGTGCCGTCGTCGTTGAGCGAGGAGACGACTTCGGCGGTCGCGGCGGCGGGCGCGTCGGTGATTCGCGTGAAGCGCGCGGAAGGGATGTCGTGTAACAATTTCTAAAACCATTCCTTAATTCTCACCAATAAACTTCCGAAAAACCTATCCGTCCAGGCAAATCTCCTGTACAATCTCGCCACAATTCGCGAAAGTCTTCCGCCTTGCAATAAAAATCTTCCATTGTTCAGTGATCACTCCCTGTAAGTTAGTTCCGGGGGCTTCAACATGAAAATGTCGGCTAAGGAATTTGAGAGTTGGTGTGACAGGCTCAACCTCTCAAAAGAAGCTCGCGAGGAAGTAAACAAAATCCGAAGCTCGGATCCCGCACGCTTGACCGACAGCGGGCCCTGGAACGTCAGCGGAATTTATAACAATAGCTGGAAGATGGGCCATTCGGTTCAGTTCGAGAGCCAGTGTGTAGAGCTACAGTCAGCACTACTCTACGAAGACCCGGAGAATGATGTCGAGGAGTATTGGGATCAGCCGAACAGATTTACCGTCCACTTCAAAGACAAGAAGGGGAAATCACGCGGGCACAAGTGTACGCCGGATTTTTTCGTCATACGCCATGACTCCGCAGGGTGGGAGGAGTGGAAGACGGAACAGGCGCTCATAGAACTCGCGCAGGATTACCCGGAACGATATTACCAAGACGACGACTGCGTATGGCATTACGTTCCCGGTGAAAAATATGCCGAGCGGTTCGGACTCTATTTCCGCGTCCGCTCTTCCGCAGAGATCAACTACACTTTAATGCGAAACACCGACATCACGTACAAGTTTTACAAACCTGGATACGTGTCTGTCGTTGACTCTGGCACCTTTGACATCATCGTAGAGTTTTTAAGTAAACGGCCCCAGGCCACTCTTTCATCTTTACTCGGGTTTGCGCAGGAGAACAATTTCAGTAGCCGCTGCGTCTACGAGCTTATCGCCACGAAACGAATTTACGTCAACATACACAAAGAGCTTCTAACCGAGCCCGAGAGAACTTACGTTTACTTAACGAGAGAGGACGCCGCGTTTTACGAGGTGCTGTCGGAAAACGCGCGCAACGAGGAAGAGCCTTTCCACGCCGGCGACGTAGTACCAGGTTCGCGGGCCGTCTTCGACAGCAAGCCCATCAGAATACTGCTGGTCGGCAGCACTACGGTGTCGCTGGAGTTCGGGAATGATGAGACGGTCGAAGTTTCAGTCTCTAAATTCGAGTTGTACGTAAGGCGGGGGCTGATCACCGGCCTTGAGACACGCCGGCGCGGATCATTAGGTGACGAGGGCAGAGGATATGCGGCGCAGTTTAACCGAGAGGACAGAAT
>MNJR01000013.1:2221-12339 GCA_001920415.1 Acidobacteria bacterium 13_1_20CM_3_53_8
CAAACCGCCGGTCAGCACGCGTACCATCCGCGAATGGGTAAAAAGATTCAAAGAGGCGAAGAAAAAATACAGCGACGGCACGTTGGGCCTAATCCCACTTCACAAGAATAAGGGCTCGACAGAACCCAGACTTCCTGCCGACATTCGACAGGATATGGAACAATGCATCAAGGAGACCTACGAAACCCCGGTAGAAAAGAACATGACCGTCTCATACGGCGAATTCGTTCGCCGGTGTAGAGGGAAGAAAATCCCTGATGATCAGATACCGGTATTTTCCACGTACAGGAACGCGATACTGGCGCGCGCGGGCCAAAAGCAGGAGGAGAAGAGGAAAGGCTCCAGGGCGGCCTACCAGCACGAGGAGTTTTACTGGTGGCTTGATGAGAAAACGCCGCCCCACGGCGAACGCCCCTGGCAGATCTGCCACATCGACCACACGCCGCTGCCAATCCTCCTGGTAAACCCGAAAACATTCAAAGTGCTCGGCATCCCCACCTTGACACTTCTCATAGACGCCTTCACGCGACTCATCCTGGCCTTTTACCTCTCGTTCGACCGGGAAAGTAAAAAGTCACTCATGATGGTGTTGCGGGATTGTGCGAGGCGTCACGGGCGCTTCCCGGAGCTAATAGTAGTCGATAAGGGCCCGGCCCACCGAAGTGTGTATTTCGACACGGTGATTGCCCGCTACAACTGTGACAAAAAGGTGAGGCCCACCGCTAAGCCTCGCTTCGGGTCTCCCGTCGAGCGGGTGCTATTTACTACTCAAACGCAGTTCATTTTCAACCTGATGGGTAATACCAAGCCGTGGATGGATCGCAGGAAGATGACGAAGACCGTGAACCCAAAAAATCTGGCCGTGTGGAGTTACGGGCTTATGTACCCCAGGCTGGGGGAATACTTCCACGGCTACAACAATCGTGAGCACCCGGCCTTGGATGGCTTGAGCCCGCAAGAAGCCTACGACCTCGGTTTGAAGCAGTACGATCTCCCGTATGAAGAAATAATTTACGACAGGAACTTTTTGATTGAAACCATGCCGGAAACCAAGCGAGGGAAGGGAGAGATCGTACGAAATCGTGGAATCAAGTACCACTACGTCTTCTACAACTCGCCCAGGTTCCAGCAGGCGAAATTAATCGGCACCTCTCCCGAAACGCGCTTCGATCCTTATGACGCGAGCACAATATTGGCTTACGTTAACGGCCGTTGGGAAGAAGGTTACGCCCCGCCCAGCTTATACAATATGCTCAAAAAATGCTCGGAGCGCGACGTCAAGCAGATGACCGAAGAACTCAGGCCGAGGACGTCGCCGCGCACTTGGCAAAAGCTTCCGAGGATGAGGAAAGGGAGATCCAGCGTAAGTTAGATCTCGAAGCGTTCGCCAAATCCTCCCAGCGTAGTGGGTTAATAAGCGGTGAAGATTACGAAAAGAAGCATGATAAAACCGCCGAAGGTGAGATCCAACGCCTCAAGACACCGCCTCCAATTGTTTTCGGAAAAATCCGGAGAAATAAGTGACGCGAGACGAAAATGTTTTTCCCGCACGTCTGCTCAATGCTTCCCGGGAGGAGCGTAAGACATACTTCCGGGAGTACCAAGTTCTTCATCCGAGGATCGAACTGATATTTAACCGGGTGATGAGGCTCATCCGAGAACCGGGCGGTAAGCAAATAATCATCGTGGTCGGCCCGACCGGGGCCGGCAAGTCGTTCCTCATCAGGTGGCTTGTGAATGAACTCGAGTATGAGTGGTCGAAGATCCAGCACACTGACCCCGGCAGGATACCTGTGGCCTGGATGGAAGTCCCGGCGAAGGACACGAGACAGCCGAGCTGGGGGGACTATTACGTACGCGCTTTGGAAGCCTTTGAAGAAAGGCACATCGAAAAGAAGGTGCTCTATGCGGACGTTAGTCTTGACGTTAAGTATGTGGACGGGAAGAAGAAGCTGATCATCGAAGAGGCGAGTATAAGGAAATACCGTCGCGCGCTCGAGTCGTGCTTTAAGTTTCGCGACCCCCTGATCTTTTTGCTTGACGAGGCGCACCAGTTGGTGAATACCGGCGGCCTGAGAGTCGAAGAGCAGACGGAAAATCTTAAGTCGGTCGCCAACATGACAAGGACGCTGCACGGGCTGTTCGGCACATACAAGATTCTTGACCTGCTCAGCCTCGACGACGATGAAGAGAGTGATCAACTAATCAGGCGTAGCTGCATTCTTCATTTCAGACGTTATTTGGACAACGAGGATGAAAGATTCATCTTCGACAGCACGGTTAATTCTTTCCTTTTGAACATGCCGTTAAAGAGAACGCCGGACTTAAGTCGACATTTCGATTATCTTTATGAACGTACTCTCGGGTGTGTAGGGATTCTCAGGGATTGGCTCGTCGCCGCGTACACAGAAGCGGTAGATGAAGGCGCCGCCACCCTCCAGCTAAAGCACCTTAAAAAGACCTGCCTGATTTCTAAGGCTAGGAGTATAAAGATGCTCCAGCAGTTTGCAAAGTACGAAGACAACGTCGACACGGTCTTAGATAGTGATGACGATTTCGAAGAAAAGATAAAGGAGATCAAACACAGAACGCTCGAGGGACAGGAGATGTACGGTCCGGAAAAAGATGAACGCAGTCACCCGAAAGAGAGCAAACCCAGGCGAGGGAGAAAGAGGCCCGGCAGGCAGAATCCGAAGCGACGGAGCATCGGAAGGAGGGAGGGAGGTCAGGGCGGGTGAGCGGCTCCTCGTCTTCGGCAGGGTCCCTGTGAGGTCGGTCAGTCTTCACCCCCACAGCCGCCTCTACCACTTGGCCCCGATCGGGACTGGCACGCCTCACGTTGAGAGCCTCACCTCTTACGTTTCACGCCTGGCGGAAGCTCACTACTGGTCAGTGGCAAATTTATTCGGACTCGAGCTGGCCCCGGCCATGAAAAATTCGTACGTAACCTCACTGCTGAAAGAGAAGAATAGAAGCTCTTTACTGGCGAGCAGGTACGCCACAAATGTAAGGGCATTAAACGGAACGGGCGCAACCGCAGCGGCGTGGGTAGAGTGCCTCGAGAGGCTTACTCTGCGTAAGGATCTCGACCTGCTTACGATGCTGAAGTGGAAAAACGTCATGCCCAATAAAGCCCTTTCGCGAAAAACGAGGGCGTGGTGTCCATGCTGCTTTGAAGAATCCGCGTCCGGTGGCCAGGCGTTGTATGAACAGCTCGCTTGGACACTTCAAGCCGTTACTACTTGCGTGCGCCACAGGTGTCATTTGTGCTTCGAATGCCCGCATTGCGGAAGGCAAAATCCCGTACTCTCTTCGAGATCACATCCGGGCTGCTGCTCTTCTTGCGGCCGGGGGCTAGGTAGGCGGCGGCAACGGTGGAGCGTCAGTGAAGTAGATGAAGAGGAACTCGGGCAGCAGTCCTTAGTATTCAGCCAGCTAGGGGAATTATTCTCAGCGGCCAAGAGTATAACCATACCTCCTGAGCAAAATGCCGTTGCCCGGTCCATTTTGAGCTGCGTTAATAAAATTGCCTGCGGCAGTTTCCCGGAAATGGGTCGCACCACAGGAATCCCAAGTGGAAAAATCAGACTCTGGGCTCAAGGCGATAATTTGCCTGAGCTGGGTGCGCTACTGAGGCTCTGCCATGTCGCCGAAGAGTCGCCGGTTGATGTGTTATTAGGGCGTGTAGCCTACGATAGGATCTCCGCCGATGGCCCGCCGCAACACCTGGCTGAACAGAAGGTGCGCATAGATAAAATGTCACAGCGCCGCTGGCGTCGGTTGGACTTGGAGGAGACACGGGCGGCTTTAGAGACTGCACTCAAATATGAATCTCCGCCCCCTTCACTCAAGGACCTCTCGGTACGACTCAACCGCTCTTCAAGCACCCTCCGATACCAGTTCCCCAAGTTGTGCAGTTTAATAGTCGAAAAGTTCAGAAGGTACACCAGAAAGAAAAGCCGAGTATTTTACCGAAAAATTAAGCGTGCATTACGGTCCGCGTTGAGATCCGCCACACCCGCTCCCACTTTGGAGGATTTGATTCGAACGTTTAAGTGTCACCGGTCGGTATTCCTGAGTAACTTTCCCGACCTGTGCGACGCCCTGAGGAAACAAAATGAGGAAGACCGAAAGAACGGGTTGATGGAGGTTGAAAGACTCCTTTTGTACGCGGCGATCACAGAGGTTCCCCCGTGTTCCTTCAGAGCATTCTGCCAGAGAACGGGCCGCAGCGATCAAAGCCTGCGAGAATGTTTCCCAATTCTATGCGCGCGCATTTCAGCACGGTACTCGAGCTACTTAAGTGAGAGCTTGAAAATGAAACGGGAATCGCGAGCGCAACTCGTGCGCGACGTAGCCTATGCTCTCGACGCCGAGGGTGTTTACCCATCGGTGCGAAATGTCCAATCACGCATAAGCACTTTCAACGTTAGAAGCAACGGAGTAGCCCTGTCAATGCTACGGGAGGTGCGGAGGAAATTACAAGTAAGCGCCATCAAGGCGGCATAGCGATAAATACCTGCTGCTCACCCAAATAAATCCTATGACTCTACGTGCGACTAATGTCTATCAAAGGCTGGTACTTAAACAGTATGACTTAAGGCCTCCGAGTCGGCTCTACCATTTAGAACCAATTGGCGTCGGAACTCCTTACACGGAAAGCCTGACTAGTTACATTTCCCGACTCGCCGAAGCCCACTGCCTAACGACGGGGCACCTCTTCGCCAAGGAACTAGCGCCCGCCGCGGACAAAAAGTATTTATTCCCCAATTCGAAAAAGAACCGGAGCTCATTGAGCACCTCTTTCTATCCGGCCACCCCAGGTTTGGTCAGTTGCGGGAGTACAGCCGAGGACTGGGTGCAGGTCATCGAACGGCTCACCTTACGTACCGATCTGCGTCATCTGACGATGCTGAGATGGCGGAATATCTTCGCACAGGGGACGTCCTCACGCCCCAACAGGGCATGGTGCTCGGCCTGTCTACGGGAGCAAAAAGAGGGCGGCAAGATCGTTTATGAGCATTTGCTGTGGATGCAGAAACACGTCCAGGTTTGCCACCTTCATCGACGCCCTCTTTCAACGCATTGTCCTCATTGCGGAAAGCAACTCCGCCCGCTCTCGGATAGGTCGCGCGCCGGGCACTGTTCTTCCTGCGGTAATTGGCTCGGGACGGAAGGAAGGGAGAATAGGCAAGAATCCCCAAACGATGGCTTAACTGAGAAGCAACTTGTGGCGGCTGAACAGGTGGGTCATCTCATTGCTCGAGCCCCATATCTTCCGTCTGATCCCGATAAAGAATCGCTCTTTAGCGCTATCTGGAAGTGCGTAGATGAATGCGCAGGCGGCTATATCCCGGGATTCGCACGCCACTTCGGAATAAACCAGATCACCGTAAGTTTGTGGCGACTTAGGAACTACATACCGATGTTCGATTCTTTGTTAATGATTACTAAAGGACTCGGAGTTTCACTCCTTGACTTCATAACTGATAAGAATCTGTTCGGTCGTGATGATGTAAAAGCGACGACCTCTCTTATTAGAATAAAAGCTGGGAGGACAATAGTTCGAAGAAAGCCTGTGGATCTGCGGCAGGCTTTCCTTAAAATGCTGGAAGAAGATCCGCCCCCCTCCCTTGATGGGGCAGCGCGTCAATTAGGTTATATGTCCACCCATTCTCTAAAAAAATACCACCCGGATATTAGCCAGCTAGTAACGGAGAGGTACGAAGCTTACATAGAGCAGGAAAAAACAAAGCGGCCGGAGACGTTTGATGATAGCGAAACAGTAAGGCGCTCGCTTGAGCTAGCTAAAGCGCAGTATCCGCCTCCTTCACTTCATTCAATCGCAATCGCGCACGGGTTTAAGTCAACGTGGCATCTTATGACCCGATTCCCGGATCTCTGCCGAGAAATACAAGAGCTTCGCAACAGCTATGAGGCGGCCCGTGAGGATAAAAATCAAGAGACGTTGAAGCTGGCGCTGACGGAGGAGCCACCCCCGTCTATATACGAGGTCGCAATAAGGCTTGGCTATAGAGGGCAGTCAGGCTTGGAGCAACGTTACCCCACATTATCAAAACAAATCACGGTGCGGTATAGGCAATCAAAAAAAGTGGAAGTGCAGACACTCCGTAAAACATTAGAGGCTGCTCTGAGGGAGAAGGAACCACAGTCGATGCGCGCCGTCGCCAAACGTGTCGGATATAATCCTTATTACCTGAAGACAATGTTTCCGGCCTTGTGCAAAGCAATTTCAGCGCGGTGTAAGAGGCATAAGCAGGAAAAGAGCATACTGAGGAAGAAGGGAGAGAGGCGGCTGGTGAGGCGAACTGCTGTTAAGCTCATTGCCAAGGGTATCTACCCTTCTGCTGACAGAGTTAAAAAAGAATTGGGTGTAACACTCAGCCTAAGGCTCGAGGATCTATGTACTACGCTACAAGAGATACGGCGTGAATTTAACGTGAGTAGGCGGCTAAAACCGGGTACCTAGTGCAAGCAAAGCCCCGCTGCAGGCATCTGTTTGCTCTAAGAATCTCGATTACAAAGCACTAGCCACATTCGGAGATGTTCCTTCTTAGAAAGAAAAACTTCATCTTAGTAGCATTAGAATTCCGCAACTCATTGGAAGCCAGAGGCCTATTTGTGGAAACATACCATTCTTCATAATAAGCATTGAGTTTTACTGTGGATAGCAGTAAAAGTTACACAGAAGATAGACTTGATTATTGCTCGTTAATAAGGGAGAAACATGGAATTAATTCTCACATCGTTTGGACTCTCTCACCTACATCCAACGCCTCAGGATTATTATCCCAAAGACGACTATATTCAAAGAGGTATGAGCCTTTTCTTTGGGATGCCTCCTATATCAATGTCAGCTACGAATCAACAATTCATGCCCGAATATCCAGTCCTACTGTTATGTGAGCGACTGATTCTTGATGCTGAATCATTTGAAAGACTATTAAAGGGCAAGCATCATGAACGTTACGGTAACTTTGCAGAAGTTATGAAGGCTCTATTCGACGAAGGCTTTGTTAGAGTCGAAGATTTCAGGGCCATTATAGATCAGAATAAAGAACTACTTAATCGAATGTTAGAGCGTGATTTGAAACGATTAGATGATTGGATTCGGCCATTAAAAGAATCAACTCAAACATGGGAACACTTTGCTGAATCAATACGGGGCTTCTTTGGGGGCAAATTATCTGATGGGCTACAAGAGAAGAGTCTCAATATAGAGTCCCCACAGGATGAGGCCAAATTGAGGATCTTTGTAACACATGATCATTACATGCCTCACTCCTTGCATAGCATCAGGAACACAGCAATTAACCGGCTTCAGATGCTAAGAGAAGCATTGGAGTCTTCCACAAAGAGACGCCGCTCTGAGTATAAAGAAGTTCTTAGAGAAACTCTTACCGGATATCTGGCTTATGTAAACGCAAATCTTGTTCTTTCTCGAACCTTGGAGGTAGGTTTCCACGACTGGTATGACTTTGAGCCTTTCTATCGTGAAAAATTCTTAACCATAGGACAGGAAGGTAGACCAGAAGAAAAGCGAATTCAAAAGGTGAAGCAACTCTTCGAAATATCTTTCCCTGAGTTTGCACCTTTGGACACAAAGAGCGTACTTAAGGTTGTCAAGGATAACCGTATTTCAGATTTACGTAGTCTTGTTGATAAGGCTGCAAAGGAAGAAATTCAGTTTGACAAGGAATTTGCGAATAGAGTTTTGCGAGAAGTGCTTGGAATTGAGCAGCGGGTGGGACGACTGAGGAACATAGTTTCTTATGCGACACTCCCGATAGGATTCATTCCATTAGCCGGAACACCAATGCAAAAAGCCGTAGAGGAAACTGTAGATCGTATAGCTGAAAGTAAGATTAGAAGGCAATATCGTTGGTTCTATCTAATAAGTGAACTTGGGAATAAGGAACGTGACCAATTAAATCATAATACTTCACCGGGAGAAATTGACTCAGCATGAGTATGTAACCCTTTGTCGAAGCGCCTTCTGATTGAATTTCGGCAGCAACCTCGCCCAATAATCAAAGCTGTTTCCCATTCGCCGGGTAAGAAGATCAGTTTTGCTTCCTTCTAACGCCCTCACTCTTAGCCCTGGCTGGCAGCCTGACCGGAAGGTCGAGCTCGTCTGAAACGAGAACCTCCATGTAGACGTTAGCCGCCCTCGCGTACTCGAGTATTACCGGCAGACTCGGCACCCTGATTCCGCGCTCGAACATGCTGATCTCGGCCTGAGTCAGGTCGCCGGCGAACCCCATCCGCCGGATCAGCCCGTTCTGCGAAAGACCAAGATCCGTCCTGATCTTCAACAACTTCTCCGCCAGACGCTTCGGCTTACGACGTGCTGCGCTCCCCATCAGAAGGTTTCACCTCCGGTGGGAGTTCGCGCACGCGGGCCCCGCTTGCGACCAATAGCAATCTGTATTAGGCTGTTGCTGCTAATACGCTTTGCTATTAGCAGCGTCGAACCCTTTACCGCCGCCGGGAGCCGCTCGCCGAAGCTCCGGGCAGCGTCCCTCATCCGCGATGTGGAACCGCCTGACGCAGACTTTTCAGAGAACTGGTTTTCAAAGAAGTTTCAGCGCCTCAATGTCAAAAGATACCAAAGCTCGGCGCTGCAATCTACACCTGTCGGCGCGGTTTGACGTGATAGCAACACCTTACAGCCGTTCTTGAGGCTGGTGGGTACCGCTTGAGGCGTAGCCGGAGACTAGGAGAATACGATGAAAAAGAAGTTAGCCATGGCGTTCGTCACGATCGGCTTTCTGATATTTCTAACCTCCTCCGGGCACCTGACGACGGCTGCACAAGGTCGCCAGGTCCGCAGGCGCAGTGCACAAGCCGTCGCGGACCGGTGGTACATGTTCACCAGCCCGGACCGTGACTTCACGCTAGACTTCCCGCGCGAGCCGAAGCGCGAACAGGACGGCCAAGGTCCGGTAACGCTGATTAGAAATTACGCCTTAAACACTAGAGACGGCATGCGCTTCTCGGTTAACTTCCAAGACATAGGCGGCGACCCGCGGTCGAGCCAGAATAACGAGTTCGCGCCGGACCATGAGGAACTCGTCGCGGCGGCGGCGCGCAAGGACGGGAGGCGCGTGGTGCAGATACACCGCTTGGCGAAGAACGTCGTCGAGATGGAGCTTTGGCAGACGGTAGGAGAGACCAAAGCCGACATAAATTACCTTGAGCGCGACGTCATATGGCGGGGGCGAGTGTACACGCTGGGCTGCGGGTCACTCGTCGACGGTAGGGGGGTGGACAAATCGATCTGCAGGAGATTTTTTAACTCTCTGCGATTCACTAGGTAGCCCTGGCCCAGGAGCACCCCTGCACGAGAGCCGATGTACGAATTCCTGGAAAGAGTGAACCCGGCGGCCTCCCAAGACTTCAGCATCGGCGGGAGGATAGCTTGGGCTATCTACTGCCATGACGTTGGCAGGGCCGCGCTGGAGAACGGAGACCAGTCCGGGGCACTTACTGTACTGAGGGAGGCTATCCATGCATTCCCATTCCCCTTGTCGTTAGAACTGCTGGGGGAATGCCTGCTGCTTAAAGGCAGACCCGTCGAGGCAGTAATCTACCTAGCGGCGGCGGTCGGAATGAGTGAGAAATATCAATTCCATCAACTATTCCTGCTCGGGAAAGCGCTCGCCGCGGCGAATGATAACTACGTCTCTAAAATCATGCTGGAGAAGGCGCTCTCGATTGAGGCGGATCGGGAGGCGCAAGAGCTATTAAAAGAAGTCATAAGCAGATCAAAACTAGCGAACACGCGCGCCTAATACTGCTAACTGATTTAAGATCACGAAGCTACTCTACGCTCACTTAACCCGCTTCCTTCTTCTCCTTCTAATCATCCTTGGATCGTAAGTATTTTGCGATTTTAACCGAGTCCAAGCGCGCTGGAGCTCCTTTCGAATATCGCTAAGTACTCTTTCGACGGACTCACTTGATTCGAGTGTAGGCCCGGTCACACAATACTCCCGAATGCCCTTCCTTACGAGTAAGGCCGCCGCAGGGACAGCTATCTCAATGTGTAACTTAAGGGCGGAGGCGATCAGCGCAATAACGGTTACCCCTAAAAT
>MNJR01000120.1 GCA_001920415.1 Acidobacteria bacterium 13_1_20CM_3_53_8
ACTTACTATACCTTAGCTTACGATCGGTTCCGTTTGCTCAAATTCTACTCTATTGAGGGATACCAACGGTGGAACAGGGAGAGTGAATTCAGCATCGAATCTGACGAGAGTGATTCTCAGTTGGAAAGCCTGACACTCGAGGACGCAGTTCGTTTATACCCTTCGAAATGTCTTGAGGCACTAGCAGCGCGGCTGGGCCTGAACTACGACAAGATTTGTGCGCAAATGAACCGACTACAAGAACGCCAACAACAGACTACAGCTCAGCCATTGAAACGCCCACAGGAGGATGTCATCAGCTCGAAGGATGACGAAATTTCTAAGAGAGCGCATAGACCACTAGCACCATCTACAACGCCAGAACTGCAGCGAAACCAATCAGACAATCGCGGGGCATTTCAAGTACGGAACTCGCAGGAAACGACAGAGCGGGTTTCTGAAACGGACTTCCTAGGGACAGAACAACAATCACAAGGGTCAACCGAAGTTCACAGTTTCGAAGGGACTAATTAAGAGGTGACGAGAAGGTTAAACATTTGCACGAAAAGAGCCAGGAAAGACAACAGGAACAGCACCACAATAAGGTTATGGATCTCTGTGCATGGTAGCATTGGGTCGGAGGATGAGCGTGAGCGCATTGAACTATTTGCGCTGTGTTGGTGTTCCGAAGGGGACACGCAAGACGACAGCGTGGAGCGGCAGAAACTTCGACTTTTTGCTCGACGCAGGAGCTGGAGTTCATGGGGGATCGACATACTTTGGCCAAGCTCTGCAACCAGAAGTAGGAACTGAGATCTTTCGGCCTTATAGATGATGGGCCTCGGATTTGCCCAGATCTTTGAGGAAGAGCCTTCCATACTGGTGAGCAACATCGATATCGGGATGAGAATGTTTCTAGAACGCGTCTATCAGCGGACTAAACAAGTAAACGCAGAAGCCCTTTCTAAAGGGCGCAATTGATCAATTTATTATGTCCGTGTCGAGCTTCGTTCTCGCTAGGCAGCAACTGAGCACCGGTAGCTCCTCATCCTCTGCAGTGAACGCAGCATGATTGTAACGATCGAAGGTGGCTTTAGTGTTGCTTCATCAGGGTAGAATGGTGTTCATATTCTCGCATATTATGGCGGTCGCGTTGGCTGGGTAGCTCCAACACTCGCAAGCATGCCCAACCCCATACACAGATTTGCGTCCGCAATTCTTATCGCAATTTTTACATACGGTTCCTATCCCAGCAGCAGATCGAATGAAAGACCTATTCTACGAAATCTGGGTCCAATTAACAAGCTGTGCGCGAATACTCCGTGGCTTGCTTGTCCGTTAATTTGGCTGGTGTATTAGCATTGGAATTTCTCAAGGCGGCATCATCCAACTTACCACTCTAGGTGAGAGGAATTCTGCCGGAGCCTTTGCGCATTTTGAAGCTCGTGTCATTCCCCAAGTGCTATTGCCCAAGTTCCAAGCATAGTGCCCAAAGTCAAAATAGCGGTTCTGACTTCATTGTGCCATTTCCACCGCAACACCAGCTCCCTGGTGCTCCACGTTTTCTCGCGGTCGATAACTCCTCTTCTCGTTGAAAGCGTATGTCAAAGCAATCACTCTGCCGCCAGAGCCAGCAAGCTTGTCAGCTCTTATCGACAGGGTACCGTTCGTGCAACGCAGAAAGGTAAGCGCATATGGCACGCCTGACGCAGTTGAAAGAGCGGTAAGCACGTACAGGGTACGTGCGAGAGACAAGGGAGCTGCTGCTGAGATTATCAGGGAGTAGTCATTGACGCAGAGGCCCACAGACCTAGATACGCGAGGTAGGCCCAGCTCACGCCGTTGGTAACACACAAGGGTCGTGAGATCTGTGACAGGGATATCAGTGCATACGAATTGTGGAGCTTGACCGAAAACCGCCTACGTAGTAGCCATGCAGGTATTGGTCACGCCATTGCCGGGCGAGGAGAGGCTCGGGAGCGTATATGATGGTCGGAATGACTGCATATGACAAACACCATGTGAAACCTACATTCAAAATACCAGTCAGAGTACAAAGAGCGAGAGTGTGCTCAGTAAGGATTGAAAGAAGGTGATGATTGAATATAGGCAGGGTAAGTTTCGTGTGAGAGGTAGCAGGAAAAAGAAAGAACGCCACAAACCCGCAAAGAGTCCTGAGGAGGTGACGCCCGTGACTTTGGCAAGGGGCAGTGAGATCCATGTTACGTAGGAAAGTAAGAAGAACGAGAAAGCGGTGCAAGTTTTGTCTTTATCCTTCGATTCCACACACAGGATATCCTCGACTACAAAGCGAGCAATCTGGTAGAGAAAGTGGGATTCTATAGGCTCTTGCGCCTCTTTTGTCCTCCAGCCCTGCCTGAACCAAAATCGCTAGCGGCATGACGTTACGGATTTTCAGCAGCGGCTGGGAGCTCTGCGTTGCTCCGACTGTCCCTTCCAAGGCAAATTTCTGATGCACAGGTGAAATAGTGTGAAGTGATAAAGATAGGCCAAAAGGCTGACTGTAGAACGTAGAGAGAATAAACATAACGAAACGAGATGCGGAAGGCTTGAGAGCGCGTCATTGTAGAGAGCTTTCCATGTAGAATGTTGTGTGTGTCGCGTGTGGCTGAGGCGTATATGCTTCAGATATGTATCTCTCCTATCCAGGCTAAGCTAATTACCCATGTGGTTCCACCACAATAGCTTTTCCTGTCCATACTTTTGGGGACGGTCGTCTAACATGATGGCGAGACGACAATGTCCAGCATGGAAATGAGCTGACCGAAACGTAAAGGCGAAAGGCATGAAGAATGGATGAGTTGATTGGAAGGGCAAGTGCCGGAGCGGCCAATTGTCTACATAGGCTTGCAGCCCAGCCCTACGCAGCGTCGGCCCGAAGCGCGCAAAGGAGCATAACTTGGGCCATACAGCAGCAGCAAGAAAAAGTTTTCCGCCAGTCTGGGCACTTGAAAAGCTAGAGAATTTTTCTAGCAGAACACAATGGTATATTCTCACACCCATGCTCGGCACCAGAATCACAGGCATTGACTCTGCAGTAGGCACCGGTTTACAATGCGCCCAAATCCCGGAAGTCGGCGCTGAAGTCATCCTCGTCTTCGATGCACGGGGCAGACTGGTCGAACTCAGGCACTTCGCTCTTCCCATCCACTAAGAGGGATAAGAGACACATTAAGCACGCGGCTTTGATGTCCAAAATCACAAAGTCAGCTACAAAGAAGCCGCGGAGACGGCGGCCGAACAAAAAGCTCGTTACGACCCTTGACTCGCTTGCAGCGGCGCTCCCGGACGAACAATCGTCGCAGACAGGGGGACCAGCGGGCACAGAAGCAGTCAACATCATCCGGCGGAAGAGTATCAAGAGCCGGCCGGGTGCCATGAAGCGGCGGGAGAAATTAGACCAAGGCGAGAGGGAGCGCTTCGCGAGAAATATGGCTCAGATGGCTGTTTCGACCGTGCCTTCCAGTCCGCAGGGAGGCGGAGCAGCGCAGTCTGAAGGAGTCGCGGCGCCAGCGACATCACAACGATGGGCCGCACTGCGTGGGTTCATAGCACAGACATTAGAGCAGAAGCCTGAAGTGAAACCGAATATACAACGCTAGCTCATCAGCCTCGATTTTCTCGTTGTGACTTGTACAGGGTATCTGGAGCTGATATAAAATGATGTTCACATTTCCATTCACATTCCCAGTCCCTCCTGCTAACACCCATATTTCCCCATTCATCCACCACTCGCCGCACCAGGCACGCCCTGCAACCAACTCCACTGGACCTTGACCCGTCCCAGATTGGGGTCCGCTAGCTTGGCAAACACGTCCTCCGTCACGTCCAGGTCGCGGCTGGCGCACCCGACACAGCGGTCCACGACCTTGAGATCGACGCTGGCCTTCGCATTGTTGCTCGCGCGTATCATCTTGCCGCATAGCGGGTTCTGGTTCGGATCTGACCCCACAGAGACAGCGTCGAAGATGATGTGGGAGACGGCGACGATGGCGTCACCGTTGGTGGAGGTGACGCCGCACGCGCCGAGGCCCGGCGCGTAGTAGGTGAGGTCGCCGGTGTAAGGGCCGCCATTGGCGGAGGGGAGGGGCAGGTTCTGAGTGTGGGAGCGGTGGGTGAGGCCGGCTGCGAGGCCGATGATCAGGGCCAGGAGCGCGAGCGTTCCGACGGCGAGGATAATGAGCGTGCGGCGGGAGAGGTTGCGCCACGGTCTGGCTTTGCGGAATGGGAATATGTGGGACTGCTTCTGAGGGTCGAGGGCCGCGGGAAGAGGTTTGAGGGGGATCGAGACGCCGGCATTGCCGTTTGTGGGAGTGTCATGGTTGTCGCGTTGAGGTTGTGGTTCTGGCACCTGTGCTGCTGTCGCGACCGGTTTGCGAACTACTGAGGCGTCTGGCGCCTTTGCGATCGGATCTGAAGGCATAATGCGCCGTGGGGAAACGCGACTCTTTTGGAAGTCGGGTTATCCTCTCAATGGGGATCAATGCTCACGCATTATCCGCGTGTTCCGAATATGCCTTTTATTTTTATTTTAATTTTAATTTTTTTTTGCGCTGGTGCAGGTTGCTGTCTTGGGTCAAGGTATAATTTTGCAATTGAGAGTCGCACCGTTTTGTTTCGGACGCACGGATACAACTGGCAAACAATATCCTGAAACCGTGTATAGGGCAGATCACGTACTATGCCAAAGAGGGCGGCCAAGGGGAAACACCGAAGAAACGGGGAGACAGTGTACTAGAATCTACAATCCAGCTTTATAGCTTCTTCTCCAACATCGGGGAGAATCGTAGAGACACGATACAACTGGCAGCGAGCTCCAATCAGACAAGCAGCTCTAGCAATGCTTCGGCGCCACGCCATGCACAACATGAGATACCATGTCCCACAACCTTGTGGGAGCTTGCGTTAGTCCCGTTAATTTTGGCGTTCCACGTCATCCGGTCCAAAGAAGGGTTGGAAAATCCTGGAACGGCATCGCAATTCTGGTCGTTGAAATCAAATCTTGACGTGCTTAGGCAGTAGAACTACAGAATCCGGTCCGAGAGGAGATCGCCAGTGACCCCCGCGGCCGGGGGGTTCAAATGGCGAAACGAATGTGTGCGACTTTCTCTTTGCAGTGTCCATCCACGCTCCCGTATACCTTCCTCTCCCTAAGTCCGCCAACGACTTGATGATGGTAGCTGCATTGAGTACCCAAGAACAAGGCTAAGGTTGAAGGTGAGGCCTCGTTGGAGAAGTTGCCCTAAATTGCTCGCGTTGGGAGAATGAGGTACCTTAGGCAAACCATGGTCGTACATCCTTGACACCTGTCGCCCTCGACCAGGGTGATACTGACGAATAATCACCATATCAGCATAATTTCTAGGGCCCCTTCGCGACAACTCTCCCTCCTGGTTGCTATCAACTCCTACTTTTCACGAACCTCTTCTCTCCTCAAGTATCAGAACCTGTCCGCGTCTAATTCCAACATCCGACACCAACGTATCCTGACCCATGTCTGCTCCCTCGTCGGCCCCTTCACCCTGGGTGGAGGCTTCCACAGCCTCATGGACCCGATGTCCTTCTCACATACTCTCGGTATTCATATCTCGTCACCCTCTTCACCCGCCCTGCCCTTCGCCTCCTTCACTCGTGCATCCTAGGCTCCGGCATCAACTCTGCTCGGCCTGCTTTACACCGACCAGAGGAAGGCGGTACGGACGCCGCTCACGTGAGATATTGCGGCCGCGATGGCGGATGCTTGGATCTGGTAAATGTGGGCGCAGACGAGGAGAGGCAGTAAGCCATGCGGTCAAGGGCACTGTGATTGGCCTTCTAGTTACTGTTCTGTAGTGGAGTTAGGCTTGAGGCTGTACGATGGGAGAGCTAGGTTTGCATACCGCATCTTAGACACTCGCTAGGAAGGTAAATGGGCAAGGCCTCTTATCTGTCTAACACCGGGAATGGTTATTAGGGCAGATGGTAGGCCAGAGATGCTCATTCAAGCGCTGTAGGGCAGACCGCCACGTGAGATGCAGCGCACCGACATGTCAATTTAGACAGGCACTATAACATTTTAGTCGAGGCAGAGGTGAAGGAGAGCAGATGCTTGTGTGACGAGAAATTGCATCACGCACCGCGAGACAGACACGTTGACTAATCGAATATGCATGGTTGATTCCGAAGTAACAATATGGCTTACATATCTGCTACCTGTGGCATCAGGCGTTGAGGACTGGAAGCGAGGTCGCACAGTGCTGCAAGTAATTAATCTATCGCGTGAAGCCATCTTTCCCGCCAACTCATCTATCCATCACTCCAGCTGTTGCTATAATGTTCCAGTCTCTTCCATCTGACTTGCAACGAGGGAGAGCAGATGGTTTCGCCTCTCCCCAATATTCTCGGAAAAGTTGGCAAGCTCAGCGCCTCCTCTAACTCTCCGCAATCCTTTGGAACAGAGGTCGACGGTCGTATTGTAGGTCTCGCAGAGTCTGGCAACTCGAGGGGCAGCTCTCAGCTTCTCGCGCTGCATTTGGGTTTGGTACGTCATCTGTAACTTGTCGATGATGATACGAGACCCTGCATGGTAATCTTGGGTCTTGCCCTGGATGGCTTGCTCTGCTGCTTGCAGATGGAAGAGCACGCCCTGCCAAAATGCAGTAATTAGTGCGCTGCGATAGTTGAACCTGAGAATGGTGTAGGACATGGCTCAGACACTCGCCGTTGTTTCAAAGAAGATAGCTTGCACTTACACTGGTTGCGCGATTCAGGATATTGAGAACACGCTGCTGGGTAATTCTGATCTCCTGCGAAGATGCTTCCCCGTTCTTCCTTCTTAAATCGTTGTCGGGCCGTGCACTCTCTGGTGTTGTCGAGGACTCCGGATTTGTAGACGAGTCTGGTGATTGCTGAGGCTGGCGCCTACCTTGCTCGACTGAGTCTTCGTTATTAACGAGAGTCACATCTGCATCTTCTGCTGTAGGGCTCCTCTTCCTCATGCCTTGTCTCGCCAGGGCAGCTATCAAATTAGGCTGCTCTTGTCTCAGGAGCGGTAGAGGAGGTGGCGGCATGAGCATATTCGTGAATTTTGTCTTGAACGAAGTAGGGGTTAGACTGGCTTCCACAAGTTTCGCCAATTCTGCCGATGTCTCCGGACGTAGCCCACTGACACGAGTACTTGGATCGTAAAACAGCCGTCGTGGAAAGGGTGGCGGAGGAGTACGATCGATTTCGCCTTCAATAGCCTGAGCTTGGACACTTGTCTTTGGATACAGGATGTTGCTGTCTTCCTCGACGACCGTGCCTGTTTTCTGCACAACCACGGGTGATTCACAAAGTTTGGATTGCACCTGCTCCTTCAAGGCTGCTGTATTCATGGACTTTGAAGCTGGGGCAGACGTTTTAGAAACAGTATCTTGCAATCCAATAGAGTGGCGTGCATGAATCACTTTCGCCTTGAGAGGCTGTACAACTCGATTGGGATCCTGCTCTCGACGAAAGCTCGCTGCACTGGAGCTACCGTTTTCAGCGTAGACAGGGTTTTGGAGCTCTTTTGAGGTAAAAGCACTGCTAGCGATGTGCATTGGGGCAGTTGAAGTGTCTTGCGAGTTGGAAGCAGAGGTAAGAGATTTTTGAGGTTGACTTTGACTCAGGCGGGGACTTCCGTTTTCGTCCACCCGTGAGGATTGCGAGACTTTCCTTCTGGCACTAACATCTGCGCCAGAGGGGAGCTTGATTCTGCTTCCCTCTTGTGGCAAGGCACTATGATCTTCTTTGTTGACATCTGAGCTGATGCCGAAAGCAATTGACGCGAGCGCCGCCCGCTCTTGTACCAGAATCCCACCATCCTCAACGAGTTCTGAGCTTCGGCCACTAATACTGGAACGTTCGTCTGCCAAAGCAGGCAATACGGTCGGAACTAGCACCTTCTTCTGTCTCTCTGCAGCTAAATGCTTCCCTGTCTCTGAAGGAACTAGAACCGAAGCATTTCCAACCCTGGGCTGCTTGTTGGGGGATACCACGCCCTGATTGCATGGGTCTCGGGCACTGAAAGTTATAATTGGCGTCTTTCGTTGGATGCGTTCGTCTGTCATGGGAATGGAGCTATTATTTTCGACGGTTGCCCTGTTGACGGGGTTGTGGACACTTCGACGCTCGGATCGACGTAGCAATGGTGCAGTTTTAATACGCATGTCTGTTCCCTCACCGTTGGGAATTGCTTGGAGCACTTTCGCAGCCAGTCGCTTGCTTGACGACAACTTTGGAGCCGTATTGGCAGATTTTGACAACTGCGTCTCGGGTGATTCGCCACGCACGTTGGAACCTTTTGCCAGATTTTCGGCGGCCACATCTTCTAGGGTCTTGACCCTGGTCACGGTTGCTTTTTGAAATGCAGCTTGCTTCAATGCGACAACGGCGAGATCACGATCTGCCAGCGATATGGCTCCAGGAACTGCCTCCACCATATCGTCCCTCTGCAGACCTGCAGTCGACGTTTCTTCGAGATCTTCACTCAATATGCTTGTAGGCGCCGCCTCTTCGTATGCCACAGGTACATTACGGGATTGTAGGTCTCCGTATTCAGGGACTTTATTTGCAATGCAAGTCTCTGACATATGGTTAAACAGCTCTGCATTTTCGCTTTGGGCGAGCGAATTCTGGGCTGTCGAGTTAGTGATCCTCCGAGAACCTCTACGTCTCTCATTATTGGTAGCGTGTCGGCTCTCTGGCTGTAAGGCTTGCAATTTTCTTGCAGGGCTTTTCTGAGTCGAGCTCTTCGTCGCGTTGACACTCCGAACGAAATTCCTTACATCGCCAAAAGCTTTTCCTGACGGCCGCGGAATGGCGGTAACTGGCAAATGTGCTTTGGCTGTCAAAGCCTGTGCTAATTTTGTGCCAAAGCTTGTGCCATTCTGAGCGGGAGCCTGCTTTTTGGCTGCGGTATCCATTGCGTGAGATTCATTTGCTGCTTCGTTCTGCACGACCCGCTTTCGTTCCTGAACTGTAGGGGGAAGGGCAGCACTCGATCCTTCTGCGATTAGATTGTTGTTGCTACCCAACTCAGATATCTTCCGGCCCTTAACATTTCCTCGAGCATGGCCGTTATCGATACATATATCGTCTTTCTCCGACAGAGCATTCTTCGCCAGCAAAGGGTCTGAGTCCCGCTCCTCAGAGTTACCTTGCCTCCCCTCCACAATGTCGAGACTTGCCTCAGACTCCTCCACACATTTGGCGGATTTGGGAACAGCCTTGCGACTTGTCCTGGTCGTTGTTGTGGGCTTTCCAAGTAGCATTGCTCTTGACTCCTTTGTCTTCTTTTGCTTGCTTGGTGGTTCAGATCTAGACTGCAAGATCTTACTAGTTGTTGCATTGTTCGGCTTCTTTGCCTTCTTCGACGTGGTTTTACCTTTCTTTGCTACCGTTGCTTTCAGCTCGACGCCATTATCGCGTAGGCCTTCATCCCAGTCGACGTCATTTCCGATGGCATTCCTTGCACCTTTTGTATGAGGCCGCCTTAACTGACGTCGGCTGTCTTTCATGGTATTACTACCGAATCCGTCCGCACGAATGGAGGACATGGTGTACTCTTGCTCGGTAGATCTCTTACTAGCTTCGTTCCTTCGTGTTGGTTGGAGATCGGACGGCTTCGTCGTTATAGCTTCCATAGCGGGAATTGGTACATGATTGGTGATCTGAGCGTCAATCAGGTTGCCTAAGCCATTGATGAGCCCCTCTTGCCGATTCTGGCTCTCGGCTGCATCAGGAGCCTCAGAACGACTTGGCAGATTTATTGAAACGCCTGCTTCTGTAATATGTACAAAGTTAGTTGCCTCTTCGTCAGACTCGACTGACGTCTCTCTCGACTGGCTCAAGTCGACAGAGACGTAAGAGGTTCTCTGAGATGTCGCTTTTGCCCGAACGACCGGCCGTGTGTCTGCCAATCTCTTCGCTGCCCTGCTCTGTAGGGATTTTGCAAAGGTGGTCTTCTGAGCAGGATCTCCCAGAATCAAGTGAATGTCTTCTGCATCTCTCTTCACACCCTGAGATATCTTATATCCTGTTGTCCCTAGATATCGGATTATCACCTTGTTGTCCGAACCATCTCCTGACTGAGAAACTACAACATCTGTCAAAGGCAGCCGCAGAAACCTCAGTGGTTGCTGGCCGATTGCTGGCAGAACAAGCGTGATACTGTCAGATATGATGGCCATGGTCTGTTCAAATTCGGAGTATTGCACAAGATAAACTTCTGAATGACTATATCAGGTTAGTTAGTAGTTGTAGAGTGACAAAGTATCTAACTTAGCTAACGGACTGAGCACCGGAAATGAATTCTGCCTGGGGTCGTAACATCTTACTGTGACTTACTCAGTGCGAAAGGCTTTGGAGCTATCGGCAGCGCTCAGGAACTCTACAGCTTTGGAGAGCCATTCAGCGCCACCATTTTCGGACAGCGGAAAGGCATTGAAGAAAGCTGCTGGAATGTCATGTGGCCAGAAGAGGTGACGATCGAATCTGTCTACCATAAATCCTCTGATGAGATTTGCTACAGCAATCCTGAGAACATGGTTGTCATGGTTGTTAACAATGGTACCCAGAGACCGTCTGAGAATCGTTAGTTCACGAAGGGATAAGACGCATTGAGGTTCCACCGCTGACCGAAGTATGTCTTGCACTTTGTACACAACGCGCTTGGCTTCTTCATCACCATCTAGAAATAGAGCCAGTGAGTGGGCTGCCTGTAGATACCTATCAGTATATCCAAGACATCCTAGTGGACAACGAGGACGAACTGCAGTCAACAGAGTCTCGTCTAAGGCTCCTTCCTGCAGTGATCCTAAAATGCTTGATATGAGCTTTTCTGAGGTTGATCTGCGCCATGATTTGAATGTATCCAAATCTGTGGTCTGAGGCGGCGCTAGGAGGGAATATATGAGCTCCTCTTGTAACAGCGACGGCTGCAAGTGAAGGATGATTTGAACAAGCTGAGAGAGCACTGTTGAATCTAGACGGAGGCGGTTGCCGGGACGAGATGCGGCGAAGAGGTTCACTAGGTCTCGCAATCCTGTGTCATCAAATGGCGGGGCAGTGTGCCTGAACAAGGAGAGGATTTCTGCGGGTATGCT
>MNJR01000051.1 GCA_001920415.1 Acidobacteria bacterium 13_1_20CM_3_53_8
TGCGAAGATGCGCGAGATGGCCGGGTCGGATTCGGGCGAGGCTACGAAGCTAACGGTTGCGGGGCAGATTCTTGGAACGCCCTACTATATGTCGCCGGAGCAGTGGGGTGAAGTGCCGCGCGACATGAACCCTGAGATTGACGGGCGCGCAGACATCTACAGCCTAGGTAACGTCTTTTACGAAATCATAGCCGGGCAGAAACCTTTTAATGCGAACTCTCTAGCCGAATTGAGAAAGCAGCATATCTCTGTATTGCCTCAGCCTCTGCACGAAGTTTTCCCCGAAATACCGGAAGCATTCAGCCGCGCCGTAGAGCGCGCTATGGCGAAAGACAGAGGCGACCGTCAGGCTACTGCGGGAGAGCTTGCGAACGAATTGAGAACTGCTCTGGGCTTGCCACAGTTAAGCATCTCATCACCAAATATCTATGCTTCGGCGACGGGCGCAAACTTGAGCGAAAGCTCTGTGACGCACACAGGCGAAATTCAGGAAGGCAGGCAGACGAACGCGGAAGTATCAGCACAGCAGACCGTGCTCACACTCGATTCTATGAAGCAGGGAAGCGTCGCAGCCTCTCAGCCTCCTTCAGTGCAGCCGCCGCCTTTCGATCAATCTGTTTCGCAGCCCTCGCAGGGAACTGCGTTCGCATCGCAGCAGGGCGCGCCGTCGGGCACAATCGCCAGCAGCCCTGCCGTGATGAATCAGTCCGTAAGCCCGCCACCATTTTCTTACGCGCCTTCAGTTCAACCCGCCGAAGCTCGACGTGGTCGCTCGCCCGTCATACCAATTGTCATAGTTGTAGTCGTGCTTCTCTTAATCGCAGGCGGCATCGGCGTCTGGTTCTTGATGAAAGGAAAGGGAACGGACGAAACGAACGATAACGCGGTTGCGTCGAAGGGCAATGATACTGGTACGACGAAAGGAAGCGATACTGGCACAACTAAGACCGATGTAAAGCCGAATGGTGACAATGCGAGCGATTCCGCAGCGACGCAAGAAGGTTTGCACTACTGGCTTGAAATCGCGTCGGAGCAACCTGACGGGGAGTCAACGCGCGTGGCCGGAGTCGTGCCGCTACTTTCCGGGCAATCCTTTAAGTTCCATTTCACTCCGCGTGAGGACGGCTATCTTTACATCATAGCGGCGGGCGCTGGAATCGAACCGACGACTTTCCTGACTGCTAAGCCAGGCCCGCACGCGGGCTTGAAAATGAATCGAGTAACCGCCGGGATGGATTTAGCTTTCCCGAACGGCGACAACAACTGGATTACACTTGACCAGACGCCGGGCGCGGAAACCTACACGATAATATTCTCGCCCACACCGCTCAGCGATCTGGCTTTTCTAAACCAGCCTGCGGAGAGACCTTTGACTAAGGTAGAACAAGGCGAGCTTGATAATTTCCGCAACCAGTACAAAGCAAATACTGCGGGCACGGACGTCATCAACGGGAGTGGCGTTGACCCGTTCGTTTCAGTAAAAATTCCGCAGTCGAAGGTGGCAGGCCAGCCCGTCATCTTCGACGTGCGCGTTGAGCATAAATAGGTTTTTCCGAAAAATTTTCATTCATTGAATGCGCTAAATCGAAACCGATAGCATCGGGGAGAGACGAAATAAGATGATCCACGAAACCACACTAACCTGCACGAAACTGGTTGAGTTTTCTTTGTGTCGTTTAGTGTGGCTTCGTGGATCATTTATGGCTCGTGTGTCAATCTCTCATGCTTCGATTTAGCCATTTTGAGCTTTTTGGAGGTTGTAATGAGATTCAAGTTGTTCCCCCTTCTTCTCTTAATCACACTCGTCTCAAGCATCTTTGTCTTTGCGCAATCGCAGGACGAGGATGTGCGCGGCGCTTTCCTTAGCACGCGCGTTACGGTTTCAGCCGGAAGCAGCGAAACACGTACGAGCACGCGCAGGTCAAGCCGACGCAGAAGCAGTTCCGCTTCGTCAAGCTCTAATAGAAGACAGACGAGCACGACGACGAGCGCGGGCGCAAGCGTAGGGCTTGTGAATAGCTCTACGGGCAACACGCGCGTGCATGCGGCAGCTTCAAACGCGCCAATCGGTCTGGGCTATTCATTCTTTATACGCGATCAGGGAGGCCAACCCGTGCGCGTTGATCCTGCGCGAGAGTTCCATGCGGGCGATAGAATTCGCCTGTCGTTTGAAACGAATGTTGATGGTTATCTCTACGTCTTTCACACAGAAAACGGCGGGACGCCTGAGATGATCTACCCTGATGCGCAATTGGACGATGGGCACAACGAAGTGGACGCTCATGTGCCTTACGAGATTCCCTGGAGTCCAGAAGAGGACGAGCGCTTTCACTGGTTCGTCTTCGATAACAGGCCAGCGACCGAGCGGCTTTACATAGTCGTCACGCGCGATCCGCTGCCGGGCGTGCCTACGGCTGATGCTCTTGTGAACTACTGCCACTCGAATCGCTGCCCCTGGCAGCCATTGCCGCAAGTGTGGACGCAGGTGAAGGCGGGCGCAGAAGGCCGAGTTTCAGAGAGTAAGGCTACCGTTTACGGTCAGGCGCAGACTTCAGGAGAGAGAGAAGCAACGACGCGCGGCATGGGCTTAGATAGAAGCGCGCCTCCGCCTTCAGTCGTTCGCATGAACGTTACGTCGAATGCGCCCGTGCTTGTTACTGCGATTGACCTAATTCACAGGTGATTGGAATTTTCGACCGGGCAAAAGTTGTCCAAGGCTTGAACTTATGCAATACGTGATTCACCACAGAGACCGGAGAGCGCGCTGAGACAGCACAGAGGGTTGAGCGTCTCCAAACTCTCTGTGCATCCTCGGTGAACTCTCTGGTCTCTGTGGTGAAGTTTTTTATTAGACTGTAGCAATTTGAATATGACTGCTCTGGCTAGCATCCTCAGTCAGTACCGCCTGCGGTAGCGGGCGGGTCTGTTAACACAGTCAAAAGTAAAAAGGAAAAAGTAAAAAGTGAGAAGAAGCCAATCTTTCTATTTCCTTTTGCCTTTTTACTTTTGACTTCTTCACCCGCCCGCTACCGCAGGCGGTACTGACCTATCTTCCCCTGGAGGCAATGACATGAAAGCGAAATCCCTCGTTTACCTGCTGACCTTCTTGATGCTTACTGCGGGAGTGCCCGTAGCTTCGCTTGCGTCTGGAAATTCCCCTGCAAATTCGCAGCCCGTAGAACAACAGAGCGGTGATACATCGCAAGCTGCGCAGAATTTGAAGCAGGCGCGCGCGCTGATGAAGCGCGGAAGGTCTGATCAGGCGCTAGGTCTTCTGGACAATGCGCTCAAGCAATTCACGCAGGCGAACTCGCCGCGAGGCATAGCCGCGACCAACGATGCCTTCGGCGATCTTTACATGCGTCAGGGGCAGTACGCCGTCGCGCTTAAGCATTACCAGAATGCGCACGACGCTTTCAAAGCGGCTGTGCAGGGGCAGGGCGCTGTTGAGAACGCTGTGGGGATGCCGGACAACGAGTACAACGCAGACCTTATGCTGGCAAAAATTGGCGACGCGAATTTCCGCATGGGCAAAACATCGGAAGCGGGCGCGGCCTACGCGCAGATTGATGTTGCGAAGCCCAATCCTACGTCGCTTGCAACGGGCAACAGCACGACGGCTCCGCCGAAGAAGAAGCGCGGACTTCTGGGAGGAGTTTCAAGCGTAGTGAGCAGCGTACCGGGCGCGGGCGGCGCTTCGGGCGCAGTCGGCACAGGCGCGGCAGTTCTTCAAACAGTTCAAGCCGCCGTTGCGCTTTATCGCCAGACGATACTTTATTCTCTGCGAGAAGTAGGTCAGGGGCGCGTTGATTACTCGAACAATCAACTCGATAGTTCCAAAAAACATTTTACGGACGCGCTGGATACTGCGAGCATGGCTATCATAGGAAAGTTCGGGCAATCGCGCCGCGTTCGCGCAGCCGCGCGCACAAGTCTGGGCGACATTGCAGTTCGTCAGAACAACCCGCGCGATGCAATCAAGTTCTACACGGACGCCGTTAAGGGCGCGACCGAAGATCACAGGCTTGATTTGATGTGGCCTGCGCAACGCGGGCTTGGCAGAGCAAAGTGGCTGCAAGCCGCGCAGGAAAGCAACCAGACGAAGGCTATGCAGGCAAGAGAAGGAGCGTTGGCTTCTTACCGCGAAGCTCTGCAAACGGTTGAGACCATACGCTCAGGAAGCCTGCGCGCGGACGAAGCTCGCACGACGTTTCTTGCTTCAATCAAAGATGTATATGACGAAGCTGCAAGCGCTATGGCCGAGATGGCTTTGATGAGCGCGCCCGCTTCCGGCGGAATACTTTCCGGCAAAGCTCTGGATTACGCCGCCGAAAGCTTCAAAGTTGTGGAGCAGGGACGCGCGCGTTCCCTGTTAGACCTTCTGGGCGAAACAGGCACGAACATTACAGAGGGTGTGCCGCCTGAGCTTCTGAAAAGAAAGCAGGATAATCTTGATCGTCAACAGGAGATTGAACAACTGTTGACGGGCGTGTCGGCTACAGAGGGCGAGAAGCCGGACGTTTCAAAACTTGAAGCTGAACTTGAAACTCTCTCGACCGAGTACGATCAGATAGAGAATCAGATTCGTGCGGCAAGCCCGCGTTACGCAGCGCTGACAGCGCCGCAACCGCTCTCGCTCTCGGAAGTTCAGCAACAAGTTTTAGACGACCGCACGGCGCTTCTGGAATACAGTCTGGGCGATGAGCGCTCCTTTCTCTGGGTCGCAACCCAATCGGGCGTGTCGCTCTTCCGAATGCCCGCGCGCAATGCCGTCAACCAGCAGGCGCAGGACTTCCGCGCACAACTCATCCCGCCGCGTCTTCAACGTCGCATCGTAGGCATTGACGTTGCCGCGAACCAGACGCGAGGGCTTGGACTTTCGAGCACGCCGCCCGCCAGCGGCGCAGACGCGAGCGCTTTCGTCGCTGCATCGAACGCTCTTTACAAAACCGCCGTCGAGCCAGCCGCCTCAACCTTTGGCGATAGACGCCTTCTAGTCGTAGCGGACGGCGCGCTCAACTACATTCCCTTTGAAGCTTTAGTCACGGCTGGCGGCGGCACGGATTATTCAACCTTGCCTTATCTAATCAAGACGAACGAAGTGGTCTATGCTCCTTCTGCATCTGTCATTGCGGTTGTGCGAAAGCAATCGAGCAGACCCACAGGGCGCGATGTCTTGCTCGTTGCCGATCCCGTCTTCAATTCTTTAGACCCGCGCGCGAGCGGTGCGGCAGCAGTTTCGTCGCCAGTCGCGGACACGCGCGGTTTGGGATTGCAGAGCGCGTTGACGGACGTTGCCGGAGATCAAGCCAACGCCGCTTCATCGAATACGCAGATGAAAGGGTTGCCGCTCGCGCGCTTGAATGGAACGCACGACGAAGCGCTGCAAATCTCAAGACTCGTGACGACCGCAGGCGGACGCGCGGAAGTGTGGGAAGGTCTAAAGGCTAGCGAGGACAACGTTGAATCGCAGAGCATCAAGCAGTACCGCGTTGTTCACATAGCCACGCACGGCCTACTTGATGCAGAGCGACCGCAGTTTACAGGCGTCGTGCTCTCGCTCATAGGAAATCGAAACAGCGACGGTTTCCTGCGCACAGACGAAATCTTCAATCTTCGGCTAGGCTCGCCTCTAGTCATGCTCTCCGCCTGCGAGACAGGTCTTGGGCGCGAGCGTCGCGGCGAAGGTGTAATCGGGTTGACACGCGCGTTCATGTACGCTGGCGCGCCCACGGTTGGCGTGAGTCTATGGTCTGTAGCCGACCAATCAACGGCGCTGTTGATGACGGGCTTCTACAAACGTCTTCTGACAGGGCAAGGCGAATCCGCTTCATCTGCCATGCGCGCCGCACAGTTGGAGATGATTCAGAACAAGCGCTACAGCGCACCGTTTTACTGGGCACCGTTCATACTCGTTGGCGAGTGGAGGTAGGAAGAGCAAGAGTAAAGCTGAGTCAAGAATTGCCTTCATTGAGATGCGCTGTCTGAAGAATTTTTCAGGCGGCGCATCTTCTTTCGTCTGAAAGGTGCTGGTAAAGTTTTAGAGGAGAGAAGCATCTTGTAATCAACAGGGATTTGTAGTAATACGGAGTTGCAATGAAAAGAGATGAAGAGACAATCCACTAATTCACACTAAACGACACGAAACGGGTTCTATCTTAGTGTGGCTTCGTGTGATTTAGTGGACAACGTGACCTCTCTTATTATTGCATCTTGATATAATACCATCGAGCGCGCCTCTTCAAGCTTGTAGGTTTCAGTGGTCGCATGAATCCGGCCTCATAGCAGCACCTAAAGATTTGCCGTCTGTTCTCATTTAGATGAGCATTCCTCAGTTCAACAAGCACCTGGAGACAAGACCGGCCACTGAAAATGCTGGTGATCTCTTTCAGACATTCGTTTATGAAGTATTGCTTGAAGATTATGAAGGACTGCATCTCTTTCCCGGAGGCGGTAAAGACGGCGGCATTGATCTCATTCAAACAGTAGAAGAGCCGAGGCTTGTCGTTGAATGCAAATATATCGGTAACGGCGGGCTGGATGAGGCTCGGCAGCGCTGGCGTGGTGTTGCAGGAAACTTAAGCAAACACATAGTCCATCCTGATGGGCCAACTAAGGGAGAGTCGCAGTATAAACCCTGGTATAGAAATATTCCGGGCATCAGTCGTTACATCTTCTGTGTCAGTTGCGTCTTATCCAATCAGGCAGGGTTCGAGAGTCTGCAACACGAAATTGAAGGTTTCTTCCATCACCTGGGCGAAGAGCATGAGCACCTGAAGCATCTGCGCGATTTGTCGGTCACGATTCTGGATTGGAGCGAGTTGTGGGGCTTGCTACAGCGTCGTCCGCGAAATCTATTGCTCAAATGGTTTCCAGAAGAGCGCATTCCAGGTCTGGTCAAACTCGCCGCAGCAACCGAACACACAAGCTTTCGCTCTTATCTCAATAACGACAAACTCTCTTACTACTCGCGCAGCCAGCACCTGATACTCAACCCTGCTCCTGAAGGGCTTGAAATCCCGGACGAAGATGCCCTGCTCGATCAACTCAAAGAGGGTGAGCTAACGGGCTTAATCATCACTGGCAGCGGCGGCATAGGCAAGACTCGATTGATGCTGGAGCTTGGACGCTTAGCTGAGAGCAAAGATTGGGTTGTACGACGTGTGTTAAGCAATTTTACGGAAGAAAGCATAGAGCGTTTTGCTTCGATGGTCACGACGGAGACGCGCGTTCTGCTCTTAATTGATTACATCGAGACGCAGCGAACTTTTGCGCAGCTTGTTGATACTCTCATTGAATTTAACAGTGACCGCTCGCTTCATCTGCGCTTCGTAGCCAACTGCCGCACGAGCTATTACCCTTCGGTCGCCACTACACAGAATCATAAACGCGTTGACCTATCGCCTCTATCTCAAGACTCGGCCTTCATCGAATGGCTTGGAGTTTATCGGCAGGAGACAGCCCGCTACATTCTCAGTCAAAGCGGATTGAGTGTGTCTGAAAAACAGCTGACCGTTTTTCAAGACATGCCCGTCCTCGCAGCCTTCATCTCTTATCTCTACAGAACTAGAGGGCAGCAAGCGTTTGAACAACTTCTCGAAGCAGAAGATTTCAGTCGCTGGGTTCAGATGCGAGTGAGATTGAGTTTTGGCGAAGAGACAATCCCGCGCGATTTGGCGCTGCTCATCGCCATGCTTCCCATGACGACAACATCTGTCTCAAAACTTGATTTGCAGAAGTATGGAGACCTGCTGAACAGATCGGCTATAGATGGCTGGGTCGAAAAACTTCCCGTTGACGAATTGCACGCCGAAGAGACTTGGGAGTCCGCTCACGACGTAATAGCTGATCGCATTCTGCTCTCGTACCTTGAAACGATTGCCCCGACAATAGAATTCTTCGTGCGCGAGCTTCTCAATCTTGCGCGCGCGAGCGGCGTCCTGCGCTCGGCATTAATCACATTACAAAGAGTCGCTGCCCAGCCACTCCTGAAGTCACTCAACTGGGCTAGAATATTAGACGACGAGATAGGCAAAGCCCCGCACGATTGGCTCGATGTGCGCGACATCCTGATAAGCACTTCGCTGCTTCAACCTTTAGAAATTATCGAACTGCTTGGAAAGCATGAAGCTATCTGGGAAAGCGCGGAAGAGAAAGGAGATTTTCAATACGGATTAGCCCGTCTTATAGAATGGGCGCTAAGCGATGAAGGTGAAGACCTGATTGATGAAGCGCGCAAGTCAATTCTCATCTCCTGGACGAAGAAGGCTGCTGCTCACGCCACAGTGAGCAATTATATCCTGACTCGTGGCATACGTTTTTGTCCCGAAGTAGTCCGTAAATATGCCTTGAACTGGATCGTCACACGCCCGCATGTGTTTCAAACGCACTACCTGATGGTCGTCTGGCTGAATCAAGGTGAATCGCTTGAAGACATCACTTCATCGGTCAAGATATGGAGCACAAGTTTTGAAAGATCATATCATTTAAGTTTTGTGGTTAGAGCTTGGCTAAAAGCAGGCGGCGATAAAGAAATCTTACGCGAACATATCGCAGCTTGGCTCGGCAGGTACAGAAATATCGCTGAAGCTCGATTCGTTTATAAAGCATGGCTCGATGCTAGCGGTGATAAAGAGTTAGTAAGAGAAGGCATTGTGGCATGGCTCGCTGAGCATAGGACTGACTTGGAGGCAGATTTTGTCTATCGTAGTTGGCTTGATGCTGGCGGTGATAAAGAATTAGTAAGAGAAGCTATTGCAGCGTGGCTCGTTGAGCATAAAAGCATTGCCGATGCTGGATTTGTTTATGAAGCGTGGCTAGATGCTGGCGGCGATAAAGAATTAGTACAAGATTCTATCGTAGCGTGGCTTGTTGAGCACAAGGTTATCATCGAGGCCGGGTTCGTTTATCATGCGTGGCTAGATGCTGGCGGTGATAAAGAGTTAGTAAGAGAAGACATTGTGGCATGGCTCGCTGAGCATAGGACTGACTTGGAGGCAGATTTTGTCTATCGTAGTTGGCTTGATGCTGGCGGTGATCTGGAACTTGTGCGAGACGTACTTGTAGCTTGGCTTGAAGTTCATGGCGATTATAGCGAAGCTGATTTCGTTATTAAGGGCTGGCTTGAAAGAAGAGGAGATTTTTCTTTGGTTCGTTCAGCCGCAATCCGGTGGTTAAGTCAGAACTATGATAAAGAAAGGGCAGTCTATTTAACTAAATTTCTGGCTAAGCAGAAGGATATTCCTATCGAGACCATTAAAAGTATTCTTAAGTGGTGTCAGGGATTCCCAAATAACGAAGATGCTATATGGCGTCTGAACCAGTTGAGGAGTCATCTTCTTGAAAAAGAAGTGGCCGAGGAAGTTTATGCCACTTCTGAAATTGTTTTGAAGCCTTTGCTATTACGAACAGGGTTAAAGCCTGTCACTAGAGGGCTGATTATCTCTCTCCTCTCTTATTTAATCTCTGCGTCTGGCCTTTACGAAGGTCAATTGCGGGAACGCGTAGACATATTGCTGCTGGAATGGCTGCGCCACCCGCAATCGTATGGCAGTTATCTACAACCAGAATTGCAGAATCAAAGGGCGAGTTACTTCCGGCGAATTAAAGAGTTGATTGATAAAAACGCTTTAAGCGTCACGGATGATCGTGAATCTCTTGTACGCTTTCTACATTGGATCAATAACTGGGATGAGGAACGTAAATTAGAACTGAGTGATATTCTTGAATCACTTGAGCGGCGTTATCCCGACCCGGAGTTGTGGGGAATCATTAAGATTAGTTCATAGCCGCAAGCTGGTTGAGCCTTCCTAAGAATCAACTATTGATTAATTACGCAAACATCGTCAAATAGCAGGCTCATACAATCTCACTCGTACCCCGGCGAGCAGCACAGAATTGTCAGTGTGTGGTGCGCGTTCGCTTTCGTGAAGGAAAATCAATATTTTCTCGCGCTGCCCTTGATTGTAGTAAAGGAGCGCGTGAGCTAATATCAAAGCACCCCTTTGCTAATCATATTCGTTATCGAAGAAAGCCATATGAGTAATCATTTTAATTCCATCGAAAATGCTGAAGCGTTGGACGAATTGCTCGCACGCTCGCACCGGGAACCTGTCGTGCTCTTCAAGCATAGCGCCATGTGCCCAATCAGCGCGTCGGCCTACCAGGAGATGAAAAAACTGGACGGCGAAGTCTCGCTAGTGGTTGTGCAGCGTGCGCGTCCGGTCTCAAACGAAATAGAGTCGCGCACAGGCGTGCAGCATGAAACGCCGCAGGCAATTATATTGCGCAACGGTCAGGCCGTATGGTCTGCATCGCACTGGCGCATATCATCAGAAGCGGTCGAGCAGGCTTTGAGAGAGCACCGAAGATGAACGAAGCCAAGCCCAGAGAGCCTAGAGAAGCTATAGAGCCGCGCGAGGTGATGCAGGAAGACGACGCACGATTGCGCATCACCTGGGCTGACGGGCGCATCTGCCATTACATCGCGTCCGAACTTCGTCGCGCGTGCCCTTGCGCTCAGTGCGTCAACGAATGGAGCGGCGAGCGCATGCTCAATCCTGAAGCCGTTTCGGACGATTTGAAGATTGGCGACATCTCAATCGTTGGCCGCTATGCGCTCAATTTCCGCTGGAGCGACGGCCACGAGACAGGCATCTACAGCTTTCGCTATTTGCGCGAGCTTTGCGGAAAGGACAGTTTTTAGTTTTCAGTTTTCAGTTTTCAGAAAGAAGAGCGAGCAAGCTTTTTACTTAAAACTAAAAACTAAAAACTGTTCCTATTATGAGTAGCGAGAAGAAAATCTTAGTGGTGGAGGACAATACGGAGGAGCGCGAGTTGATGTGCATGGCGCTCAGGCGTAGCGGCTACTTTGTGGTCGCGGCGGAAGACGGTGTGCAGGGTTATGAAGAGGCTGTGCGAGTCCGTCCTGATCTGATTATCACGGACATCAGCATGCCCGCAGCGGATGGAATTCACCTGGTTCGCCGCGTGCGCGACACGCCGGAGATAGCTAACGTTCCTATCCTTGTGACGACGGGCTTCGGCACAGGCAACGCCACGTTCTCGTTATCGCAGGGCGCGACCGCGTATGAGCCAAAGCCATTGGAAGCTCGCAGCTTTCTTGCTACGGTAGAGAGATTGCTGGTGTGAGAATTTTTCGTCTGGTCTCGGAACAGGCAAGAGATGCTCGCCGCTTTCCGAAGAAGACCGCGCGTGATTGATTAATCCAGATGATAGAAGGTCGCTACGCCAACAGGCGAAGGGCGCAATTTCCCGTCCGCATCAAACGCGCGACATAAGCGAGACGGGCGCAGGCGTAATCGTCTCGGCCAGCAAGATCAAACATTACCTGTCACGAAAGAACTGTCGCATTGATCTCGTGATAGAACTACCCGGAGGCTCTGTACGCGCCGAGAGCGTCCTTGCTCGCTTTCAGCCGTTGGAAGAAGGTGGAGTCATCAAAGGCTATTTCATAGGCGTGAGCTTCACAAAGGTGAGCGACGAAGACCAAGCTCGAATAGTTCAGTTTGCGACCAACGATGATGCCGACTAATCTTTAAGCGACTGATGAAAACTTAAAAGGACCTTCATCCATCGAATCAAACAAGAAGTTATTTAGAAACCCCTAGCAACTGCTCAACCCGTTTGCGAGCTTATCTCTTATCTTTGCGCCTTTGCGAGAAACTGCAATTCACATGAATCTTGAGTATTAAGAGAGTTGCAGTTTCACGCAAAGGCGCAAGGAGAAAAACTTAAGCTCGCAAAGAGTTTTGAGAGGGACTCTGAACGATAGAATCTTCTGCAAATAAAAGCTTGTCATTCAACCTCAATTCCTGTTAAAGAAGAGCGGTCTTCCCTCAAGAGAAAATTTTACGTTCGGGCAATCACCGATTTACTTGGCCCATGTTGCTGAAAAAGGAGATGGTTTTCCGCATGACCCTTCAACGCATAAAACTTTCCGTCCTGATAGCGACGCTCGTCCTTTCGCTCGGATTCTTCATCACGAACATGAAGATCAGAAGCGCGAGCGCGCGAGCAGGGAATAATCACGATGCCGCTCTCTCATTCGAGATGACAGCCATGCAGCAGGGCGCGCAACAGCAAGCAGACCCTCCGGTCGAGCAGGTTCAGAAGAACATAAAAGTTTTGAATGGGCTGCCCGTGTCGCAACTAATCCCTGTTATGAATTTTATGGCATCGTCGCTTGGCGTAAGATGCGATTACTGTCACGTGCGAGGCCAGGACGGCCACCTTCAGCCGGACAGCGATGCTAAGCCTACGAAGCAGACCGCTCGCGGCATGATTCAGATGGTTCTTAACATCAATAGAACGAACGCCGCCGCTCTACAGGGCGCGACCGTCACCTGCTACACCTGTCACAGAGGCCAGACCGCGCCGCAAAATCTCCCAACGCTCCCGATAGCGACCGCGACGCGCGGCCCTGGTGGCGCAGCACCCGTAGGCGTTGGCGCTGCGGCGGCTGCACTGCCTACGGCGGAGCAGATTCTGGAAAAATACATCACGGCAATCGGAGGCCGTCCTGCAATAGCAAAAGTTCAGACCATTTTGATGAAGGGTACGACCGAAGGGCAGGGCGGTCGTCAAATGCCTTTTGAAATCACATTGAAATCCCCCGAAAATCTGTTGACGAGCATGGCAGCGCCGCAGGGTGGGACTTTCTCGCGCGGACTAAACCCGTCGGGCGGCTGGATGCGTGGGCCAAGAGGAGCGCGAGCAGCGAGCGCGTCGGATTTAGTCCAGATGAAGCGGCAGGCTCAGGCTTTCTGGGTGCTCAAGCTCAGCGAGCCTTTCCCGAAGATGACTGTGGTGGGAAGAGATCGCGTAGGAGACCGCGACGCCTTCGTGCTCGAATCAACGCCGAGCGAGAATATGAAGCAACTTTTCTATTTCGATGCAGAGACGGGGCTACTACTGCGCGAGCTTATCATCACGAAGACGATGCTCGCGCCGCTGCCTGAGCAGTTCGATTTCGGCGACTACAGAGACGTTGACGGCGTGAAGCTTCCCTTTATGCTTCGGTATTCAAACGTGGATGACAGCACGCAGCTTTCTATCACAGAGGTGAAGAGCAACGTGCCGGTTGACGACAGCATCTTCAAGATGCCGCCGCCCGCACCAGCCGCCACGCCCACGCCTTCCAGGCCTTGAAGTTGTCCCAATCTCAAAGGCGCGCCGCGCTAATACTCTTCCAAAAATTTGCGTGGCGCGCTTTTCATTTGTAATAATTCACGGAATGAACGAAAAAGATTTCTTCAACGAGAAAGAGGAGCGCAAGCGCGCAAGCTTCGTCTGCCCGTTCTGCCGCGAGCGAGCAGACTATGAAGTGCGCTGGCTCCGTCGCACAAAGAAAAGAGAGTTGCCGCGCGGCGCAAACGAACAGGATCGCGCACGCTTTCAAAAATCGCGCGACTACATGGTGCGCATTGACGACATGGTGGCTTGCAAGAACATACGCTGCCGCCGCCGGTTCGAGATTCCGAACTCGCAATCGGTAGTCTTCATTTAGAAATCGGAGCGGTCTTAAAAAGGGATAGCGTGGGCTAGAGATAAACCATCAGTAGATGAGAAGGAAGGAATGAGCTATCCACGAATTCACACGAAACCACACGAAGAAGAGGCGAGAAATTCGTGTGAATTCGTGGATGATTATCTTTCCTTTCACTCTTACTATTGAACTCACGTTATATTGATTCAGGAGGAGCAAAGATGAATGAATTGATTAATCAGGTGGTGCAGCGAACAGGCATCCCTGAAGATAAGGCCAGGATGGCCGTCGAGACGGTTTTAGGGTTTTTGAAGACAAAACTTCCAGCGCCCATTGCCGGGCAGATTGACAACGTAGTTGGCAGCGGTGGAGGCGAAGGCAGCGCTGGCGGTCTCAGTGACGTTGCAGGAGCGCTCGGCGGCATGCTCGGTAAGTAATAAGCTGAGATGAGAGATAAATTCCTGCGTCAGACTGCTAGCATTTAAGCTACAGTAGGGCGCAGGAACTCTTTATAATAGAAAACCTGTGTTCATGCATTTGCATTCCTATCCCTCCCATAAACGATTGTTGGCGAGCTTCAAAAATTTATTGACAATCGCATGCACGCCAGCATAAAGTCGGGTCGCTCTTTCTCATAGCTTCTTTATTCTTCGCAATTATCAACAGGCTCGTGCGCTTACTTACATTCACTAGGTCTACTCGCTATACAGCATTATATGCAACTCACCAGATTCCAGCTTTACTCACTGAAAGGAGCTAAAACCAATGGCAACTAAAAAGGGCGGAAAAAAAGGCGGCGCAAAGGGCGGAGGGAAGAAGGGCGGGCCGAAAGGAACAGGAAAGCGTCCAGGTAGCAAAAAGCGCTGAACCGCGCGATAGCTAAGGTCCCTCTGTTCTCGAATATTGGGCGTAGCCCCGTTCTCCTGTAGGCGGGGAAAGGATTATTTTTGTCTTAAGACGCTCTCTATCTTCTTACGATTATAGCTTGTAACCTCATTGAAGGAATGGCATGACTGACATTCAAATTCAATTCATGATTATTGCTGTCTTTGGCCTAGTCGCTCTCGTCGGCGCATTCATACGAATAAAGGGCGGCTTCCATTTTCAGAATGTGGCCGTGTTGAGCGTGCTCTTAATCACAATACTGGCCGCGTTGTTTACGGTTGCAGGTAAAACAGTCGCGGCAGTCATCTTCGGAGCGCCAGCCTTACTACTTCTCGCCTACCTCGCGGTTGAAAAATGGAGGGCTACCACGAGTTCTGATATTTCATATGAGAAGAAGCAGCAGGAAAATTCCGTAAATGAACTTAAGGATGGCGATAAAGATGCGGAAGCTACTCCAATCGGCTCAAGCTCTACGGATGAAAACAAAATGGCTCTAGATGAAGAGAAAGCTGATAAAACAGATACGGAGCAGGGTAACCCAAACGAAGAGAAGCGGGGCTGAGGCCGCAGTTGCGAAGAAGTAACGACCTTAACGATCTTCCTTGAATTGAAGACTCTATTATTAAGCCTGATATCAGGAGAAAATTATGATGTGCCCTGTAAACGCAATGCCAAGCAGTTTTTGATGCCAGCGCCGTCAGAAACTTCAATTGTTGCTATTGCGTCTTGAAAGAAGAGCAGGGCTTTGAAGAAACTTTATCTCTTAGGGCTGAGATAAGCACAGGTCTATGAAGCTTCCATTCGAATTTGGCATTAAGCTAATCTTCCGGCTTGTAATACCCGGATTTTTCCTCAGCTTGGGATTTATACCACTGCTTAGGACGATTCTGGATTTAACCGGGTGGGGCGACAAATTCGAGTACATCTTCGCCATATTAGTTATCTTCATGGGATGGCTAATCATCATCTCAGACATGTTGATCTATATGTGGTTTGAAGGGCGTCGCTTCTGGCCGGGCTGGTTGCGGAGAGCTTTTATTCGTCTTGAAGAGAGACGATTAAAGGGGATTAAAGAAAATATGCGGGCGGATAAGACGCCGGAATGTGAGCAACAAAAGAGACAGATAGAAAGAATCAAGGAAAAAATCGCAAACCTTAGACCGGACAAACAGCCATCAGTTGCGTTGCTGAAATCGAAAAAGAGATTGGAGGCTTCTTTAGCTGCCGCAGGTAATATGGCTGATGAGGCCTACTTCGATATACGCAACTTCCCAATAGAGGATGATGATTATGTCGTTAAATTCCCTACGCAATTAGGTAATCTGATGAATGCCTATGAAGATCATTCATGGAGAGTTTATGGAATGGATTCCGTCTTCTACTGGTATCGCATCTGGTTAAAAGTTGATAAGGACTTACGCGAAGAGCTTGATGACAGACAAGCGCTCGTTGATAGCACGGTTTATACTTCGTTCGCCCTCTACTTCACAGCGTTTGTCTGGCTGATCTCTGCTCTTTTTACATACTTACACCTGTTTATTAAAAACTATCTGCCGTCGGTTGAGTCTTATCTTCCGGCAGCTAGAGTTACGATTTATCAACATCTTCCGCGCCTCTCAAATTTGTGGCTTCTCTTTGCGCTCTTTCTAATATTGGGTTACGCCGTTTATCGCTTATCGATACGTCTTAGCGCCCAGTATGGCGAGCACTTCAAATCGCTGTTCGATGTCTATTGGAAAGAAATTAATGTTGATGATACGGTCGATAAAGTAGTGGCCGCTACTTGTAAAGCTCCGCTTGAAAGAGAACTCAAGCGCGATGAGAAATTCAAGATCGCTTACTACTACCTACAGTTCAACGTCTATCTCTGTCCGCACTGCGGTGGATATCTGAAACCCGGGGAAGCCGCCAAGCACAATTGTACGGTCACATAGAATGAATCGCTTCCGTTGTCGGGCGGAAGCAGCAATTGATTGTTCAATTCAAACAGCGTCGTAGCGTTTCAATTTACGGTAGAGCGTAGAAAGGTCTATGCCAAGAATATTGGCGGCGCGTGCCTTGTCCTGATTGACAGAGGCTAGCGTTTCAAAAATATAACGGCGCTCTATCTCTTCGAGCGTGGGACGCAGACCGTCTGGGTCGCGCATCTCGAAATGGCCTCCTGCGGCTGCGTCGCGCACGCGAGGCGGGAGGCTTTCCGTATCAATTGAATCGCCGCTCAAGGTGAACGCGCGCTCGATTGCGTTCTGAAGCTCGCGCACGTTGCCGGGCCAGTTGTAGTTGATGAGTGCGGACATGGCCTGTTGTTCAATGGCCTTTTCGTCGTGCCCCTGCTCGCGCGCCGTTCGCGCTATGAAATGTCTGGCGAGAAGCGGGATGTCTTCACGACGCTCACGAAGGGGCGGCAAGTGAATCTCTATGACGTTCAGGCGATAGAACAAGTCCTCGCGGAATCGGCCTTCCGCAACTTCTTTCTCCAAATCTCTGTTGGTCGCGCAGATGATGCGCGCGTCGAATTGTATGGGAGCGCTCGAACCTACGGGCGTGACCTCGTGCTCTTGAACCGCGCGAAGCAGCCTGACCTGCATAGCCTGTGAAATCTCGCCGACTTCATCTAGAAAAATAGTTCCGCCTTCTGCCGCGCGAAACAGCCCGGACTTGTTCGCCACAGCGCCCGTGAACGCGCCCTTCATGTGGCCGAAGAGTTCCGATTCGAGAAGCGTTTCGGGCAGAGCGCCGCAGTTGATTGCTACGAACGGACGGTCAGAGCGCGGGCTGTTGTGATGAATAGCGCGTGCGACCAACTCTTTGCCAGTGCCGGATTCGCCTTCTATGAGAATGTTAGTGTTCGTGGCTGCGACTTTTTCGACTAGGCGGAAGACGGCTTGCAGAGATTCGCTCGTGCCTATGATCTCCGAAAAGCTGTAGCGGCGATCAAGCTCGCGGCGCAGCGCACGGTTCTCGCGGAAAAGCTCGCGCTGGCGTATGGCGTTCTTGACCGCTTGCAGCAGGTCTTCGTTGACGAAAGGTTTCGTCACGTAATCGTAAGCGCCAGAGCGCAGCGCAGCGACCGCAGAATCAACAGACGAGTAAGCTGTCATCACTATGACGAGCGCATCCCTGTCAATATCTTTTATCTTGTCGAGCAGAGCCAGCCCGTCCATGCCGCCCATGCGTATGTCCGTGATTGTGACGGCCACATCTTCGGATGCGAACTTTTCAAGCGCCTCTTCTGCGCTCGAAACAGCCAGAGCACGATAACCGGACTCTTCCAGCAGGCGCGTCAAGATCGCTCGCATCAAATCTTCGTCTTCGGCGATGAGTATTAGCGGTGATGTCTTCATAATCGTTAAAAAATCAATCGAAACATGTAAGCCGCGCTAGCGGCTGCTAGATTTTAGCCCGGCGTTTCAACGCCGGGAGAGAGTGCCCGAATTCAATTAACGTCGCGCGAGCGACGGTTGAGTTTAGAAGTGATTCAATCGTCGCTCGCGCGACGTGGCGTTGCGGTTGCGATTCAATTCCCGGCTTTGAAAAGCCGGGCTAAATTCATCTAGACGCTAACGCGGCTCACTTTGCGCGCACGCTTCAGTTAATTGAGCAAAACTTTAAGATTCATCAGGGCAATTACACTCAAACTATTTCTGCACGGGCAGACTAACGCGCACGCATGTGCCTCTTCCATCGTTCGCACCAATCTCAATGTGCCCGCTGTGCGCCGTTATGATGCCGTAACAGACAGCCAATCCTAAGCCCGTTCCTGTTCCGGCAGGTTTAGTCGTAAAGAACGGGTCGAAGATTTTCGGGAGAATTTCTGGGTTGATGCCTGAGCCGCTATCACACAATTCTATGACTACAGCGTTCTCTTCAGGCTCGAAAAATGTTTTGACAAGAAGGTTGCCGCCGTCCGGCATAGCATCGCGCGCGTTCAAGAGGATGTTGAGGAAGACCTGCTGAATCTGATCCGCGTCGGCCAGAACGGACGGCAGATTGTCGCTGGCTTGAACTTGAACATGCAATCGCTGGAACGCTTTATCAAATCCAGCAAGGCGCAGGCTAGCGTCGAGCGCGTGGTTTATGTCTAGCGAGCGGCGCACGGGCGGGCGCGTGCGTGCAAAATCCATCATGTCGCGTAAGACTTGAGTGATGCGCGCAATCTGAGTCTGAATCAGGCGAAGCATCTCGCCTGTTTCTGCGTCCACCATCTCGCGCGCCTGAAGCATTTGAATGAGCGATGAGATAGAGGCGAGCGGATTGTTAACTTCATGAGCTATCCCTGCTGCAAGCGTTCCTGCTGCCGCAAGCTTTTCTGTTCGAATCAAGTGCTCGTTCAATTCGTGCAGGCGCTCTATGTCTGCGGCCATCTTACGGCTCATCTCGTTGAATGATGCTGCCAGCAATCCAACTTCGTCGTTGCTTCGCAAATCCACCTGCGCGCCGTACGAGCCGCCAGCGACCGCGACCGCCGCCTCTGTCAATCTGCGCACAGGGCGCGAGATTGTGCGTATCACAAGCGCAACCAGAATCAGATTCGGCACGAGCGCCGTGACTACGCTGAAGACAAGATAACGACGCCACGCTTCTGCCATTTCACCGGAAGTTGTCCAGCCTCCGAAACTCCACAAGACTATGGGGATTTGCAGAAGCATGAAACTCAAGATGGCTACAGCAGCAATCGAGAGCGCGACTTTGTAGGCTATCGGAAAGAGACGAAACTGGTCTAGCGCTGATTGAAGCGAGAAGAGTTTGAAGTTAGAGATAGCGTAAGCGTAGACGAGCACGCCCGGAACGACGAAGATCGAGCCGAATTTCAAGTAGGAATAGACGCCAGCAAGCGGCAGCACCACATTAGCAATCGTGTTGAGCACGACCGTAATAATCAATCCCCACAGAACCGCGCCGAGTTGTTTGCTCCAGAGCTTGCCCCTGTAACTACGGTATTTTTGAAAGAGAAGAAGGAGCGCGTAAGCGAGTATCGCATAGATGTAGAGGCCGAAAGCGTAGGCGAGCGGCGTCAGTTCAATCTCGAATCTTGCGCCTACGAAGTTGACGCGCTTCCACATCAGCCCCGCGAGTATTGCCGGAACGAAGACAGCGCCCGGCGCGAATATAACCGCAGCGCTCTTTACCGGGAGCGGCCTGTTTTCGGGAAAGACCCAGGCGAATATTAGAGTTGAGTATTGAAGAAAAAGCGAGATCAAAAAGCTTGCGCCAGCCCACCACGCGACCGAATTTTCAGGAGATTCAAAACCCCACAGCACTATATCCTTTACAGTCCACAGCGCAAGACATGAGACGAAAGCAGCGAAAGTCTGATGTACCAGACTGCGCGGCGCGGCAACGAAAACATAGAAGCCTAACAGCACTAGCAGAAAAAGCGTGATGAGCAGCAGGGCTAGAAGCATCTTGAACAGTTTTCAGTTTTCAGTTCTTAGTTTTCAGAAAGAAGCGGATAACGCGGGCTGATAATCAACCAACTGAAAACTGAAAACTAAAAACTGAAAACTGCTTTCACATTCCCAGAATGAACATGGCAATCGTCATCGTGACGCCGAAGACGAGCGGCCAGAAGTGGCGCGCGTCAATCATACCACCGCGCGCTAGAAGACGATGAAGGGAAGTGAAAAGCGGGAACGCTATCATTGCAACCGGAACCGCACAGAACGCTCCGAAGATTGCGCCGATGCCGAAGAAAGCCAGGCCCCCAATCGCACCCGTTGCCGCTCCCCAGCAGGTCCCGATGAGCATTGAATAGAGCAACATCTTCGTCCACGAGGCTCGTTCGTACTCGTTAATGCCTTTGCTGAGCAGTCCTCCCATGCGATGGCCGAAGATTGCGCAGGCCGTGTTCATCGCAACGCAAATAAGGAACATGACGGGCGTGTTGCCAATGTGTCTAGAAAAGCCATAGCCGAAAATTTTCAGGAAGATGGCCGCAGGGACGAGTATGCCTAGCAGAAGGCCGAAGAGGGAGAAAGCCTGCCGTGTCGGAAGGGGAAGCTGCATCAAGCGCATCTCTTCTTCTTCGCTCGCGGTGCGATAGAGTCGCCGCTGCTCGGCTTCATAGGTATTAACTGCTATCAGCCAGCTTAACCTTTCGTTCACGTCCTGGTCTGCGATAGGCCAGTGAAGGCCAAATGGTGTGCGTGTGGCTTGCATGATTCGTCCACCTCCGAACTCTCTTCACCCGAACCGGAAACTTCTCTTTCCATACGACGCAGCCGCGCGCATTCGGCTTCAAGCAAGCGCGACGCTACGCCAGTAGCCCGCTCATCTTCCGCCAGCGAGAAGAGATTGAGAGCCTGACCGTAGAGTTTCAGGAACATTACACTCAAATCCCGCTGAAAAGTTTCATCACTTTTGGACGGATGCCCTTCACGGTCTCGCGCCGTAATCTCGCGCAGTTCCGCGAGCGTGTGCAGAAGCTCCATGCGCGCGCGCGCCTGATGCTCTATGAGTCGCGCGTGATTGCGCCTGTGCAGACAGCGCACGGCGGTCGCCGCGTCCTCGCCCGTGCGACCAGCCACGCGGAAAAGCTCCGTCTCGTGTTTATACGGCTGCGACCCAAACCGCGTTTCCCGCACGGACAGTGTAAGACAGATGTACTTCTCTATTCGGTCGCGGGCAGCGATTACAGAACGCGCAAGTTCATCAGAATTGCGCCCGCTCTCAACCGATTCGCATATCTCGTTTAGCGCGTCGGTTAATCTCTCTCCAGCCTCTTCGATCTTGTTTACATAGTTCGCGCCGCGCCGACGGCGGTCGCGTATAGCCTTTACCTTTTTGACTAAGAACGAAATGATAGTGAAAGGCCAGAGCACAAACGCGACTGTTGAGCGCGCCAGAGTGGCTAGACGATTCGCGCGGCCACGCACGCTCATAACTTGATGAGCAACGAAGGGCGACCCGGCGGCAAGATATATGACTGTAAGCTCTATCAACTTCATACCGCTACGGCTAATGGGCAATGGACATGCCAGCGCGCTCGTTCGTCAACCTTATCAATCGAACTGATGAGGCTTTCTGTTAGAAGCAAAAAACTTAGCAGGCAATATGTAGTTGCGTCGGAAGTGAAAAGTTAATGCTCGCCGTTGGCAAAGCGCACCGGAGACTAATTTAATTTTGCAAAGTGCCAAAGCGAGTGAAGAGCAGTAAGAAGAAGAGAGGACGCGGAGAGTGGGAGACGCGGAGACGCGGCGAAAGAAGAAGAATGGTGTAAGAAGATTATCCTCTTCTCTCCGCGTCGCCGCGTCACCCACTCTCCGCGTCTCTTCTTCTTCTTGCTCTTCACTCGCTATCCGAAATGTGTACGTGGTGAGGCGTAGATGTACGCAATAAAGCCACAGTGAAAGCAGTTGCGTTCAGCTTGGTCACATGACGAAAGCGTTGTGCGTTGCACGAAATGGTAGTTGATGAAACATAGTGTTCACTTTGAAGTTGAAGAAGAATCTTCGGAAATTCATAGAGAAACAGCGCGTCTGGCCTTGATTTCTTTCGCCAAACGAATCCGTTCCTTCGTCTAATTACGTAGCTGGAATGTAAGGCATCGCATCACGAGTACGACTAACAAAGTGTGGCCCGGCATTTGCTGATTAAGTCGCTCAAGCCAGATGTCAGGTAAAGATTGGAACTTTGGCTTGGCAAATTCGTTTGAAAGGTTGATCCCGCGATAATTTCAGGGAAACTTAAATTTTATGGTGAAGAAGACTGCAATCAAGGTAATCAAACGCGAAGAGCGAATTCGTCAGGAACAGACTGGCGAGAACGCGCAACAGGTGGGCGAATCGCCGCAGAAGGGCGCGCGCGAAGTAGTGACGACCGTAACCAATTGGGTCAACGAGTTTCAGCAGAAGCGACGCGATGAGACTCAGCGAGCTATCAAGACGCTTTTCTCTGACAACACGCGACCAAGCGAAGCCTGAAAGTTCTGACAGTTGGCGCTAGACAAATGCGCCCACCAGCACGCGCCTCATCAAATTCAAAAAAATTCATACAGGGGCAAGATGAATTTCCATCTTGCCCCTCTCGATTTGAAAGGCAGATGCTGATAAAAAGTCTGGAGTCGGATTGATTTTAGATTTTGGATTTGCGATTTTCGATTTAAGAAGCTCTCCGCTTCTTCCAATCTAAAATCTAAAATCCAAAATCTAAAATTAGTCTGACTCCAGACTCCAGACTTCTTTTCGTGCGTTGACACCTGTTGGCGGCGCGTCTTAGCATCTTGCCACCTTCGAAAAATTTGTGGGAGTAGAAGACGTGAAAAAAAGCAGCACGAAATCTGCGAAGAGATCGAACGAGCGTCCGATTTTCAGCTCGATTCGCAAACCGCTTGCGCCTCCGGGACACCCATTGGCTCAAGCCAAGCCGGAAGAACGCGTTCACCCTTCCGGGCGGAAAGCCAAACACAAGGGGCGTCTGAAACCTGCGGATGAGGAGTAGGGGCGCTCGGCGTCGGCCAGGATGCTATACATTCTCGAAGATAACGATTAATCAATAGAGCGATTAATGCCTGAAGTCTCTGAAAATTTCCTGGATAAAGCGCGACGACTGCTCGCAGAAGAGTATCTGCCGAAGATTGAGCGCTGCATGGAACGATTGAACGACGAGCAAGTATGGTGGCGCGCGAGCCGTGAATCGAACAGCATAGGCAACCTGATGCTGCACATGGCAGGCAACGCGCGGCAGTGGATTTTGAGCGGCGTGGGTGGCGCAACGGACGAGCGTGACCGCCAGAGCGAATTTGACGAGAGGCGCGCTATTCCTAAAACCGAGTTGCTGGCGCATCTGAAAAGAGTGCTCGCAGATGTTGATGAAGTCCTTGCCGGTCTGAATTCTTCTGCGCTTCTAGAAACGCGAAAGATTCAAGGCTACGATGTCACCGTTCTAGAAGCCGTCTTTCACGTCGTCGAACATTTTTCTATGCACACAGGGCAGATCATCCTGCTCACGAAGATGCTCACGCAAGGGGATATGCGTTTCTACGACTTTTCGGGCAATGCCCCGAAAGAGAACTGGGATAAAAAGTCTGGAGTCTAGAGTCTGGAGTCAGAAGAAGAAAAGCTTTTTGCCTTTGACTCCAGACTCTAGACTCTAGACTCCAGACTTATGTTGTGCTTAATATATTTGCGTTCTCAAACATTATGTGGCTTGGGCGGGATGGCCGCGTGGAATTTTTGGATAAAAGTATGTGCTTTTCTCATCCCGCGATATTTCAAAAAAGAGATGGTTCGAGGAGGTTGAAACTTTAATGACGTATACTGTTTGCGAACCGTGTGTGAACTGCCGCTACACGGATTGCGCGCTGGTCTGCCCCGTTGATGCTTTTCATCTGGACGACGATATGCTCGTTATCAACCCGGAGACGTGCATTGATTGTGACGCCTGCGTACCCGAATGTCCTGTGGAAGCAATCTTCCCGGAAGATAAAGTGCCGGAAGAGTGGGTGCACTTTACGCAGATGAATGCCGACAAAGCGCTGAGCGGTCTGCCCACGATAAGCGAAAAGCTCGAACCGTTGTGCTAGACGGATAGCAAGCTCATTTGTTTTTATTCACACACACAAGCGGCGCGCGACTCATTCATCAATTTTCGAGTCGTGCGCCGCGACTTGTATTCGGAGGAAGAAACCAAGATAGTTAAGAGAGAAGAGACCTTGCTATTGGCCGAAGCCCAAGCCTGATGAAGAAACAGACGAAACGTTTGATGGGAATGCTTGCGCTCGCTGCCGGAGGCTTGGGCGCAGCCGGAGCGGTGTTGATTAGGAAGAGAGGGCAACGCATGAAGGCAGGAGCAGAACGTGCTGTAGATGTGTGGGCGCGACCGGGCATGAGCGTGACTTTCCGCGCGGAGGTGATGCCGGGGCGCGAACGTTCGGAAAGAACTTTCCAAATCGAAGAGGTGCTGCCATCGGGGCGCGTCACACTGCAAAATTTTACGGGCGAGCATGCCGAAAAAGAGTTTGAGCCTGTCAGATTCAAATAAGTCGCGGAAAGGTTTTGTGATGTCGCAATCAAGAATAGAGATTTTCGCCGCGATGGCCGCCGAGCAGCCACAGAACGAGATGATCTGGTATGGGCTTGCCAGCGAGTATTTCAAGGAAGAGAAATGGCAAGAGACCATTGACTCTCTGCGAAAGGTTTTAAGCATCAAGCCGGATTACACGGCTGCGTATCAGATGCTTGGCACGGCGCTAGTTAATCTGGGCCAACGGGATGAAGCGCGCCGCGCATGGGCCGAAGGCATAGAAGTCGCAGAGCGAACGGGCGCGTGGAAGGCAAAACAGCATATGGAAGGCTTGCTTGCGGGCGAAAAGAGTAAGTCTGAGTTTTGTGCGGAGTGAAGCGAAGCGAGCCTCGCGCATTAGCAGCGAGACAGATAGCGTTCCGAAGTTCAACCTTCAGGTTGCTGATTAGCAGGCACAAGGTTTGTGCTTGAACTCTAAACCGACTCACTACTTACGCATTATAACTATATGCCACTTCCAATAGCGCATGGTTGTGTAGGGGCGGGCATAGTGGCTCTCTCTCGTCCTAAAAGCTCGCTCGGCATGGACTGGCACATGCTCCTCTTTGGCGCAGTGCTCGCCATCATCCCTGATCTGGACTTCATGCTCATCTGGGTGTTCCACTTGAGCAACGGCTGGCACAGAAGTTTTACGCATTCGATTCTAATGGGCTTTATCGTCACGGCGCTATTGATAGGCTTACTTGGCACTGCGCGCATTCGTGAAGCCGTAGCGTACGGCGCAGCTTACCTGTCGCACGGGATATTAGATTTCCTTACGGCCAAGCATGGCGGAGGCGTAGAGCTTTTCTGGCCCTTTGTACATGAGAGATTCAAACTGGGGCTGATAAGTTTTTCGGAATTAATGCACGGGATAACCTTATCGGAGATGTTTAAGGCAAGCCTTATAGAGTTGACCATCTTCGCCCCTATGCTTCTTGCATTACTGCTTGTCAGAGAGTTTGTTCTATCCGGTTTGCGCTCTTCGCAGGGCGAGGCGTGATCTACTTTATACCGGATTGCAGAATAAAATAAGATCAACGGACTGTCCACGAAGACACACGAAACAACACGAAGTCAGTCGCTGGGTTTCGTGTCGTGCGCGTGTGATGCGCGTGGATAGTCTTTTGCTGTACCTTATTTTATTCTGCAATTCGGTATTAGATTCCTTACCATTACATCCACAGATGCTTTACCACTCATACGTCCTTCCGGGTTCCATGACCTGTAGGCGCGGGATGTTGAGTGCATTGAGTTCTTCTATGACTGTGGCGCGGGAGGCTTTGCACATGGATTCGGGCGTAAAGTGTCGGGAATCTTCTGCGAGTTTCGACATTGAATTTGGGAAAGATGCTTCAATCATCAGCGCATCAATGCGCGGCGTCTGGTTCAAGACTTTCCAGAACTCTTCCGTCTCCGCAGTGTCGGAACTGAATGCAACGGTTGTTTTCCCGTCGGAGATAATTAAGCCAACGGTCGGGACTATGTGATTGACGGGGACGGCTGTGATGCGCAACTCCCCTATCTTGAACTCTTCGCCCGCGCGAAACGGAACGTACTGCATCACAGGCCCGTGCTCGTTCTTCAACTCGGAGAAACGTGGATAGACCATCCAGTTGAAAATGTCTTTCTCCAGAGCTTCTATGACTTCTTCGGTTGCGTAAACGCGTATGGGTTCTCGAAGAAATCCGAACATGTCGTCAATGAAGATTGGAAGACTTGCTATGTGATCCATGTGCGGATGCGTGATTATGATGTCGCGCACGCTCCCTCGTTGCTCGTCCGTCAAAGCGATTGCTATGCTACCGGCATCAACGGTGACGCTATCGTTGATGAGAAAGCAGGTCAGCCGCTGCTCAAGGGCTACGCGGCCATGATCGTCGAATGTGCTGGGTAGAAGTTGGATTTTCACGTGTCAGACACGAGCGCGTTAACTTCGAGCGCGCGAGGTCGGCCTAAGTATAAGGCAAAGAGGCGAAAACGCGCGAGTTATTTTCTAAGGTCAGGTTCGAATCTGTCTGAGCCGCTGGCCTAGCTCGTGCATCATCTGTAGGTAAGCGGCTTCGCGTTCGCGCGCCTCCTGCTCGCTTCTAACGATACCGCGCGCCACTCGACTGCGATGAAATGCAAGCTCGCTCGCAAGTTGATTCCACTGCATGCGGTCGCGCCATATGCCGAAGCCTCCGCCCCTGAGCGCTCTGAAACTTGAACCCATGCGACCGGGAACGCTGCACAGCGACTGGTACTCTTCGGGCGTAAGGAATCCGCGCTGGTAATCGCACAGAAGATTCTCGCGCACGACGCGCCCCTCACGCCTTAGCGCGAAGAAGATTACAACGATTGCCGCCAGGAAAATCGGAACCATCACCAGAAAGTAGGTGAGAAGAAAACCAAGTCCGCCGAAGAATGTGATTGATCCGTTCCACGTCGCATGAAGGAAGATAGCAAGTCCGAAACCTCCTACGGGCGCTGCGTATTTGACGAACTGGTTGGTGGTTTGCCTAGACCATCCAAGCCCGATTCCGGTCATGCTGGTAAACAGCGGGTGCGAGAACGGACTCATCAATCCGCGTACAATGAAGATGCCGCCCAAGTGTCCTGCGAGCGCGCCTCTGCCGTAGTAGCTTATGTTCTCCGTCATGGCGAAGCCTAGCGCGACCATGCCAGCGTAAACGATGCCATCAACTACGCCATCGAACTCGTCCTTCTTCCAAAAATAGAGCGTGAAGAGCGCGAACGCTTTTGCGCTCTCTTCGACTATTGGCGCTGAGATGACAGCGCCGAAAGCTTCGCTGAAGATGACTATGCTCAGCGTGTTGATTATGAGCGCGCTGAAGGTTGCGAATACTGCGCCCCAGATGAAAGCAACGCCCAGAAGCCAGAGCGGTTCGGCTTCGTAGCGATCAATCCAGAGTATGAGCAGAACGTACACGGGTACGGGCAGCGTAGCCATTACCAGACCGAGCAGGAAAGCAATCGGCCCCTGCTCGCTATTCATGTTCGTCAGTTCCGCCCCGGCCAGAAAGAGCGTGAGCAACCCAAGCAGACACGCTACTAGAAGGAAGATAATAATCAAGACCCATTTAATCGCGCGCCTGTGGCTGGACGACCTGACGGGGACGGGCGGCGGAAAGGGCTGCTGGTAATAGTTCTGTGGCGGCTGGTTGTACATGCTTCAGAAGAAGAGATCAGTTTATAGAAACGGCGGTTTCGGAAAGTCGGGACTCGGTCGCAACCTATGTTCAAAGGCTCAGTGAAACATTCGAGCGATTGCCAGAGTATAGCCGTAGATGCGTTCAAGATTCTAGTGTTTGCGAGCTTGGTTGGCAGGTTAATTTGAAATCGAGAAGTTGTGAAAGTTGAAACTCACTACCGCAAGCACAGAGAGAGCGGAGAAAGCACAGAGGATTTTTAATCTTTAATTTCAAATCTGGAATCTCAAATTTGGGTAATAATATATTTCAATCACCACATCTTGCTTTATAGTTTACAATTCGCATGTATGAGTAAAGCAAGGCCGCCGCGCAACATGACGTGGGAGGTCAACGCGGCGGCCTCTCCTGCACAAACCCGAACCCACACTTAACGGGCGTGCAAGCTTCGGGAGCGCGGCCTACCCTCATCGCCACGCTCCCGAATCGAATTGTTTAGAGATATGAAGTCATAGGGTGAAGCGTGCTATTATTCGCGCGCTCTGGTTTTTGAAAAAGTAACGGCTTATGCGTCTGCTCCCTCAACCTCAAGGATGAGTGATGAGCGCCGTTGAGTTTGAAAGGTTCACTCTCACGGCAGCAAAATTGAGCGAGCGCATATTAACGGCATTTGCCGTTGAAAGCAAGTCGCTCTGTGTCCCATCGGGAGGCCGCGCCTGATGGGAACAAGAGCACGCCATAAGCCGGAACGTCTAGCCGAAAAGCTTTTACAAATTCGGACAGCGTTGGGTCTGTCTCAAAGCGAGATGATTAAGCGAATGGGAGTTGAGGAACTAATCGCGCAGAATACTATTTCAGAGTATGAGCTAGGAAAGCGAGAGCCGCCGCTAAGGATTCTCTTGCAATACGCGCGAGCGGCTAATGTAACTTTGGAAATGCTTGCTGATGATGAAATGGACTTGCCAGAGAAGTTACCGAGCAAGCGGAAGAATACTCGCCGCTAGATGAGTCAAGATAGGTCGAAGGAATTTTTTCCACAACGAAGAGATAGGCTGCATGAAATGGACTCCACTCATAATCGGCCTCACTGTTGCCTACTTCCTTCTTGCCTCAATAACTACGTTCGATGTAAGGATGACTCAGGCCAAGCGTCAAGGAATTTTACCGCCTGATGAGCCGATGTTGCCAAAATGGGTGATTGTGTTCTATTGGTTAGAGTGGGAATCTTGCTCGTATTATTGTACTTAAATTGGAAGTATGCGCTAGTCTTATTCGTGATTAAATTCTTGCTCAAGGTCTTACCCGTATTAGAAACGATAGGGAATATTTTGATGAGGCCATTCAGACCTCGCTGACACACCCTTATGGTGAGTCAACTATATTATTACCCAAATTTGAAAGCTGAAACTTAAAAGGCAAAAGTAAGGAATTAAAAATTAAAAATTCTCTGTGCTCTCTCTGTGGCGAGCAATTCTTTCATCACTCTGGGCACTAATCATCCCTGCTCACCGAACATTAATGATTTTCATACACCCTCTACCTGGCACAAGTTTGAGCGCGCCCGCCGTCAATCGAATAGGTCGCGCCGGTTATCCAGCCAGCGCGGTCTGATGCCAGGAAAAGAATCAATTCGGCGACCTCGCTCGCCCGGCCAACGCGGCCAATCGGGTGCGTCTGTTTCGATCTTTCTAGAAACGCTCTGTAAGCCTCTTCGCTCATCCCGCCTCGCCTGTGAATCTCTGTGACGACGACGCCCGGATTAACTGCATTGACTCTCACGCCTTTCGACGCAAGTTCCAAGGCGGCGCAGCGAGTCAGTTGATCCACTCCGGCCTTAGAGACGCAGTAGGCTAGTACGCCGGGAAACGCCCGAAGACCTGTAACGCTAGACACGTTCACGATGTTGCCGCGCCTGGCTTCTAGATGAGGCGTGGCAAGTTGCATCAGATAAAAGACGGAGCGCAGGTTGACCTGCATCATAGCATCCCATGCTTCGAGCGTTGTGTTCTCAATCGTGCCGTTCGATAGATGACCTGCGGCATTAACGAGCACGTCCAGCGCGCCGAATTTTTTGACCGCTTCGGAAAGAGCGCGCCTCATGTCGCTCTCAGCAGTTACGTCCGCTCGAACGGCCAGCGCATAGCCTCCAGCCGCAGCAGTCTCATCAACCAATGAGCGCAGCGCCTCTTCGTTTCGTCCGACTGCGGCGACGCGAGCGCCCGCCTCTGCGAAACATAAAACGGTGGCGCGGCCAATTCCCGAAGTCGCGCCCGTGATGAGCGCGAAGCGTCCTTCCATATCTTTCTTCATTCGCTCTCTCCTCTACGTTAAGGCAAAAGTAAAAAGGCAAAAGGAAAGGCAAAAGGTAAAAGTAAAAAGGCAAAAGTAAGGAGGAAACCGCTTTTACAGATTTGTAAGAAGTAATAGAAATGATTTCATCCTTATCCCTTTTGCCTTTTACCTTTTTACTTTTGCCTTTCTTTTACCTTTTTACTTATTATGTTGACATAATCGCGGGAAAAAGTTGACTATACAGCACCGTCCGGCGGCGCGGGCGATTATCTTCCGCCTTCATTTTATTGGCATAGCATTCTTAGCTTAAAATTTCGCTACGGAAAATTTCCTACAGAGGAAAAGGGATTGCGCACAAGGCCAGCCGACCCAGCATTCACAAGACACAATTCGCGTGGCATGAACGCGCGCGCGAGCGCTTCGGGCGCACATCGCCGGGCGCCTTCGGCGCGAATGCCTTCGACTGCCGGGTACATGATTGCCGCAGCTATCACGGCTGCTGCGCTCTTCTTTGTGCTCTGGTGGATGTTGCAGGCGAGCGGGGATGAATCGCCTTGGGTTCCCGCAGGGTTGGCGGCTAGCGTTGTCATGCTGGTCGCTGTGGCAGCGCGCGAGGTTGTGATGCGACGCGCATGGACGCGCTACTTACTTGAGCAAGATCAGCCGGGATTATCCAACAGCAGTGAATCCAGAAAATATAGGCCAAGCCGCTCAATGCATGGCAGCCGACCTGTTGGCAATTCAGTGGCTGAAGCTCATGCGGCTCAGTTTCGCGCAATTCAAAAACAGTCAGCCGATGTAGACTCGCTCTCGACATCCACGCCGGAAACGCATCTTGATCTCTTTAACGCCTGCAAAGATTATCTGACTAGCACGGATGAAACCCTACGCTCGGTCGTGCTCTCGCCCGAAAGTCGCAGTAACCTGCGCATAAGCCAGGAGCGCGTGCGCGCTCTAAAAAAACATCATCTTCTTTCGTGGGCGCGCGGCGCTTCACAATCACTTGTTCAAGAGGCGCAACGGCGCGTGCTCTACGGCGATAAGATAGAGACGGCGCGACGCGCGCTTGATTGTCTGGATTCTGCCCTGAAACTTTACCCGGAAGAGACTGAATTGAACAAATCCGCGTTGGCGCTGCGCGAGTATATAGTCTCTATGAAAGTCGGGCGATGGGTAGAGATGGCCGAGCGCGCCGCCTTCAAAGGAAAATTCAGGCGCGCGATTGATCGTTACTGCGACGCGCTCTTCTATCTTTCGCGCGAAGAGATGGACGAAGCTGTGCGCGCCGAAACTGCCGAGCGAATCGGGCGCGAGATAGAGATGCTGCGCGCGCGAATCTCGACTGTGAAAGAATCTGAGACTTCGAGTGAAGAGAGAGCAGACGGTTGGTCTGTGCCGGAGTCTTGATGCATGACCGGCATTACTAGAGGAACTTTGATTTGGACTGAAGCGTAATCGAAATAGCGCGCGTTAGAGTCGGTTACAAAATCTGATTGAGTATAGTAGTATTGAATCTCCCGACCCCGGCAGTGAACTCACGATGATTAGCCAGCGTTGTCCTAAATGTAAAAGCTCGCGCATACGGCGCGGTTACAAGCCTACGCCTTTGCTGCTACGCTTGTTTGGCATCTATAACCTTTTATGCGATCATTGCAACCTGCTATTCAAAGGTCTTGCCGTGCCGGGGACTGTGCCGAAACACGGCAGCCGCCGTAGGAAAAAGCAGGTCTCAAAGACACCAGAGCGCAACCAGTCCAGCATCTGAGTCTTTTGGGAAAATTGCTATTTGGTAATAAACCGTCCGTGCAGCCTTTTCATCTCTCAAGACATCTTGATTGAGCGGGCGCGCAAATTTTTAGCCGCAAACGCCCGCGATGAATTAATCGTCAGGCAGAATCGCTTTTTTGAGGTTAAAGCAATGAAAGCTACTACTTCGCTCTTCCTACTCCTCGTAATCTTGGGCGCAACGGTCGCGCTTCGCGCTCAAGGCACTGCCGCTCCCGCGCAATCAAGTGCGCCGACGGCTCAGCCCGCGCCCATCTCTTCGTCCTCTTCAATGGATATTCAGGGCATAAGAAACTACCTGCTCGGACCCGGCGACACAATCTCTGTGCGTGTGTTCGCGCAGCCAGACTTCAACTGGGACGGCGAGGTTGATAGCGATGGCAACATAAGAATCTTCTTCGTTGACACGCCCATAGCGGCGCGCTGCAAATCCGAGCAGGACTTACAGAAGGCCATCAGCACAGCTTATTCCAGGTACTTGCGAAACCCGCAGGTGAGCGTGCGCATAACGGGACACAATAGCCGCCAGCCCGCCGTCATTCATGGCGCTGTCTATACGCCGCAGCGTATTCAGATGATGCGCGCCGTTCACCTCAACGAGCTACTGGCAGTCGCGGGCGGAATCACCGAGCGCTCTAACGGCACAATAGAAGTCCTGCATACGCAGGAAGTGATGTGCCCTGAGCCGGGCGAGGTGGTGGACGCTGCGCCGCTACACTATTACAAGGTCGCAGACCTTCTGACCGGGAGAGCGGAGGCAAACCCTGTGATTCGTCCCGGCGACATAGTGCGCGCAATAGAGGCCGAGCCTGTTTACATCACCGGCAACGTTGTTGCGCCGCAAGGTCTTTACCTGCGCGAACAGTTTACACTGACGCGCGCTCTGGCGATGGTCGGCGGAGCAGGCCCCAATTCCGATCTGTCAAGGGTTACGATCATACGGCAGAAGCCCGGCGACTCAGAGCCTCAGATAGTCAAGGTCAATTACAGCGCGATCAAGAAAGGGCAGCAGCCCGACGTACATTTGCAGCCCTACGACGTGGTCAATGTGCCGCGAGAGGGCGAATTGACGCCAGCGGGTATCCTTAAATCTCTGATTCGCACGGTAATTCCTGCAACGATGCAAAGCACCGGGGCAATGCTGCCTTATAGAATTATCTACTAAGAGTTTGCCTGAATCTTAAATTGCAATAGGCTGGCCTGCACTCAAGCCAGCCTATTTTCTTGAGCTTTAGAGAAGGGAAGAATGAAGAAGGCAAAAGTAAAAAGGCAAAAGGCAAAAGGGATAAGGATGAAAGAAATTCTATTATTCCTTCCTCCAAATCTGAAAAAATGGTTTCAGCCTTACTTTTGCCTTTTTACTTTTACCTTTCTTCTGCCTTCTTCCTTCTGCCCGGTTCGCCCTCTCGCCTCTCGTTGTGATAAATTGTTCGCTTCTCAAATTTAAGGATTTTCGGAGAGTGATTTCATTATGAGTCGAAGACTTCCTTCAGCCGCCGCAGCGCGAAGGCGCAGACGCACCAGAACTCTAATCTGGGTGGCGGCTCTGGCTATCATCACAATTTCGCTCATCTATTTCGAGCAGACGGCGCTTCTATACATCTTGGCTACGCTGGGCGTCACTGTGCTGCTGATTGTTGTCGCTATGGCCGATCTTGCTGGTACGGAGAAGACCGCAGCGCAAACGCCCGTACCGGCTGACGACGCGGCTGCCATAGGCAGCGGGATGGCTGCGGCCTCAACCCCAACCGTAGCGAGCCAGAAGCGCACGGGTCAAAGACGCTGATCTTTGAGTAAGAGAATCTTTTTGGAAAGAGACGAGTTTCAGGGAAGTTAGCTGCGACGAGGCTTCTCTTTAACGGGAGGCCTCGAATCATATTCGCGCTCAAGCGCCTTCGGGTCGCCCAAGTGCTCAAGAAAAAGCACTACACCTGCGACCGCAATAGCTACGACGATTATGAGAGCGAAAATCATTTGCGACCTTTCGGAATCTCGCGCGAGCTTGGCTGAGCTTCCAAGAACTTCAATAAATCTCCCACGCGGCTCCGCGTTTGCATGAGCAATAGACATGCCGCTCTTAAATCGCTGCAACCATAGTCAAGCGGCAAATTCGCACTGTGGCGTTTTGGACAAGCTACACGCGAATGCCACAACGAAGGAATGACACGGCGACGCGGTGACGCGGTGACGCGGCGAAAGAAGATACTTTTCTCTCCGCGTCACCGCGTCTCCCCTTCGCCGCGTCTCTTCTTATGCGTCCTCTAAAACTGCACACGAAGACGACCGTGCTGGCTTCGGCTATAACGGTGACTGTGCTGGCGATTTTGCTGGCGCTGGTCATTCCGCGCGTTGCTGAGATAGTCAATGAAGAGCAGCGCTCGCGCGCAGAGCTTCAGGCTATAAATCTTGCCGAGCAGATTAGCCACATGCCAGAGCCGCGCGACCCGCAGATGCTGGCGCGCGCTGCGACAATCGTTCGCGGCTCGCGCCCCAGCATAGTGGCCGTACGTGTGTGGGAGCGCGTCGGCGGCAAGTATGTGGAGACGGCTGCCGCTGCCGGAAGCGAGCCTGCCGAGGAGATTCCTGACGATACAATAGCGGCGCTTCGCAGCGGTCTTCAGTCAACCGTGACGAGACCCTTAGCGGCAAACGCCAACGCTTCGCTCTATCGCGTCTTCGCGCCTATCACTGAGCAGACGGGCGGCGAGCAGCGACGCAGCGGCGCGGTCGAACTCGTAGAGCGTTTGGACGACGCGCCGCTCATAGCGGTACGCTTTGAGCGCACGGCTATCATGGCCGCGCTCGCCGCTGTCATCCTCATCACGCTCGGCACATACCTTCTGTTTCGTCAACTCGTTTACAGACCCGTAGAACGCTTGCTGCTAGCAATGGCTCGCGCAGAGGCAGGAGACCTTCAAGCGGAAGCGCCGCCGCGTGCGCCGGACGAGCTAGGGCTGTTATCGCGCAACTTCAATCGCATGATCGCGCGCATAAGCCAGATGACTGCGGAGCGCGACGCGCAGAGGCGTATGCTGGAAGAGCGCGTGCGAGAAAGGACTGCGGAGCTTGCACAGAAGAATGAGCAGTTGGAGGAGCAGAACCGCGACCTGTTGCAGATAACCAGACGCAACACAGAGCTTGAGCGCCTTGCAGCCGCAGGGCAGACAGCCGCGCAATTTGCGCACGAGGTCGGCACGCCTCTGAATCTAATCAGCGGCCACGTGCAGCTTCTTCGCTCGCAGGTGCAAAGGGACGAGCGCGCTATGTCAAGGCTCGATACCATAAACGCGCAGATAGAGCGTATAGAGCGAATCGTGCGCGGCATGCTTACACGCACTCGCCCAGTAGTGAGCGAGCACCAGCCCGTTGATTTGAACGCACTGCTGCTTCGCATATTCGACGCGACAGCACCGGCGCTGGACGCGCGCGGCGTGAAGTTGGAGACAGAGTTGACCGAAAGTCTGCCGCAGGTTGCGGGCGACTCAGACCGCCTTCAGCAACTCTTCATAAACTTAATCAACAACGCGCTGGACGCAATGCCTGAAGGCGGGAAGCTCATCGTCCGCACCGCTTCCGCAACGAGCGACGCACATCTTGCGGCGCCGCGCGTGGATGATGACGGAGCGTCACCGAGCGCCGTTCTCATCGAATTCGCAGACACAGGCATGGGAATGGATGAAGAGATTCGCTCGCATCTGTTCGAGCCGTTCTATACTACGAAGGGGACGGGGCGCGGCTCCGGTCTGGGGCTTGTAGTCGTGCGCCAGGTCGTGCGCGAGCACGGCGGACAGATTGAAGTGGAGAGCAGAGAAAGTGAGGGCACGCGATTTCTGATAACGCTTCCCGCGATTGTAAAGAAGAGGACGGAAGCTGAAGGTCAGAGGCCGGAAGCTGTCGTAAAAATTTGAAGTCACAAGCGAATATTCCAGATTTAATTTCAAATCTGAAATTTGAGATTTGAAATCTGAAATCTTAAAACCAGCATACTGCATCTAAAATCTGCTTTTTATGAAACGCATTCTGGTAGTTGACGACGACCGCGCTTCGTGCGAGTTGCTGCGCGAAATCTTTGCCGCGCAAGGGTGGCAGGCCGAGACCGCTCAGACGCCCGCGCAAGCTAAAGAGCTTTCCGAGTCGCATGCCTTCGATCTGGTGGTTAGCGACGTGAATCTTGAAGCAGAGGAATCGGGGCTGGATATATTGCGAATCTTGCGCGACAAGTGTCCTGTGATTCTTGTGACAGGGTTCGGCACACTGGACGCCGCCGTGCAGGCTTCGCGCGAAGGCGCTTGGGATTTCATCTCAAAGCCTTTCAAAGTTGAAGAGGTCGTGGCAACTGCGCGGCGCGCAATGGAAAGAGAGAGTGGCGAGAAGAAAGAGGCGAAGGAAGCGGAATCGGTTGCGCCTAACTACGAGCAGACGGGGCTGGTCGGTCGCTCGCCCATAATGATAGAGCTTTACAAAGAGATTGCGCGCGTAGCTCCCGCGCGTTCGACCGTGCTTATCACCGGCGAATCCGGCACAGGCAAAGAGTTGGTCGCACGCGCCATTCACCAGCACAGCCCGCGTGCCGCGCGCCCGTTCGTTCCCGTTAACTGCGGCGCTCTTACAGAAACGCTTCTAGAAGCGGAACTCTTCGGCCACGTGCGCGGCTCGTTCACGGGCGCTGTAGCGGATCGCAAAGGACTCTGGGAAGAGGCTGAAGAGGGCACGCTCTTTCTGGACGAGACAGGCGAGACGAGCCAGGCCATGCAGGTCAAGCTGCTGCGTGCGCTTCAGGAAGGCGAGATTCGTCGCGTAGGTTCTTCAAAGCCAACGCGCGTTAACGCACGAGTCGTCGCAGCTACGAACCGCGATCTGGAACGCGAAGTTAAAGCAGGCAGATTCCGCGAAGACCTCTTCTACCGTTTGAGCGTGGTCACGCTAGTTGTCCCGCCCTTGCGAGACAGGCGAAGCGACATCCCGCTTCTAGGCGAAAGATTTCTGCGGCTCGCAGCCGAAAGGACAGGACGCCGCCTCAGATTCTCGGACAGTGCGCTCAATCTTCTGATGGCTTACGACTGGCCGGGCAATGTTAGGGAACTTGAGAACGCGGTCGAGGCGGCAGCGCTGCGCGCTCGCGGCGCGGAGATAGCTCCCGAAGATTTGCCCGTGAAGATGCAGACGAGCGATGTGAAGGCGCGCGCTGCTCTATCACGCTCGCCGCTGACGGCTATGTACGCAGACCTCGTCTCGATGGATGAATTGGAACGTCGCTACCTTCTTCACGTGCTGGAAGCGACGGGCGGCAACCGCACGCGCGCGGCAGAAATCCTGGACATTGATCGCCGAACGCTCTATCGCATGGCCGAGCGCTTCGGAATCAAGCTGGAAGAGCGCGAGCGTGAAGTGTAGAAAAGCAAGGATGAATGAGTTGCTACTGATATGTCGCTCCTCTAAGAGCTAATACCGAATTGCACAATAAAATTAAGGTCAACAGATTATCCACTAAATCACACTATCAATACTGTGGACAGTTTTTGATGGCAAAAAGCTCAATAAATCAGCCGGTTTTCGCGTGGTTTTGAATTATTTGCAAGTTAGCTCCACGAGCAGACTTTGATTAAATTCAGCCGCGCTTGAAGAATCAATAACTTACGGAAATCGCGACTCTAAAACTGTCAACAGTATTGACTATACTACACGAAGAGAACTGTTCGTTTCGTGTAGTATAGTGTGATTTAGTGGATAATTCATTCGCTCCTTTCTCTTAAAGGCTTATATCGAACTCACGTTAGGTATCATTAACTCGATTGAATTGTTATGCGAAGCGATACGACTACTCTTTTATGCCTCTTATTTTATACTTCGGCTCTTCACGGAGATGGCACGGCTTCAGTTCGCGTCTCTTCTTCGGGCGTGACGGGGGGCAGATTCAGATTGTCCAGAGTCTTGTCTAAGGCTGCGAGCTGGCGCGCAGCATCGCTTGCGCCGCGCTGCACGGCACGCTCGGCAGTGTCCAGGTCTCTGAGGATTCCGCGCAACGCTGTGTGGCTCGTTTCATCATCATGCGCGCGTGCACGCAGGGCGCGGTTGATTGCGGTCTCGGCTTGATTCAGGGCACGCAGCGCGACCTCGCGGCGGTCGCGCCTGCGCGAATTAAGATATGTCCTGGCCTCTGCTATGCGGTCGCCTGCGACCTCTATGTCAGCGTCACGCGCGGGCAGGTCTGGCTGGTGCGCTACGGGCTGCGCGCCCGGCGGCACGACCGAAGCGCGGCTGGCATCTGTCGTCACTATCTCTTCGACGGGGTGCGACGCGCATGAAGCCGCAAGCATCAGGCCTAGGCAGAGCGAGAAGAGTTTGAGTGCGTGCGTCCGCTTTCCATTAGTTTGCGTCTCTAGCTTTATCATCTCTTCAAAACTTCTATTAGCTTATACGATTTCTTCCCGCACCTGAAAGGAGCGCGCCGACGCGCTAATCCCGACCATAGGAAAAGGCGAGAGGGGCGTGACTACCTCCTCATCATAGTCACGCCCCTCTACATCGCGCGCAAGTAAACCCATAGGGCTTGCTTACGCGCAATCCCCTTGCCACGTCTTTAGGCTGAAAGCTCTGAAGTCGGGGCAAACTAATAATACTTTGTCAAAAATCTAGCGGCCACACGCTTCAAGCGCACGCGCCGCTAGATTAGTGTTTGGAGTTACTCCATGTTCGCATTGCCGCCAGTGCGAGCAGCGTGGCGATGGTGACGCCTGTGATGACGGTGATGCCTGTGATGGCCGCCGCCCATGTTGCCGGTGCCGCCCATGTTCATGTTCTGCGCGAAAGCAAGGCTGCCGAAGCAGAGCATGAAGATGATTGTCAGAACGAGACTGAGTTTGCTTCTCACTAGTGATTTCTCCTTTGAGTTTTACCGCAAATGCGGATTTGTGATCATGATCCAAGAACCGCTTTGAAAGGCGAGCTTCAGACTGATAACACGACATCGAAATCGCGCTGATGCACATTACCTGTTTGCTCGCACCAGACCCGGCGAGCAACGTTCGTGCCAATCTCACCGGCATGAGAACACGCGCTTTTTCTACCAATTTTTCAACGGCTCAAGATCGTAGAGCACGGAAAGCTGTGGCAACTTTGCCCGAACCACATAATTGCCACAACGAAGGGATGAAGGATGAGGGATGAGGGATGAGGGCGAAGGGATGAATAAGAAGGAGTAATTGCGTCAACGTGCAACAGGCTCCTTCTTATTCATCCCTCATCCCTTCCATCCTCCCTGCTCTTCTTCTCCTTCCGCCTTCCGCCTTGCTCTTCAGCGACCCTTTTCACATCTTTCGACTTGGCGTTCACAGTCTTCTCAATCACATCTAAAACTTCCTGCGGCTCTGGCGAGACTTTGAGCGCTTCGGCCTCCGGGTCGTGCTTTAAGCTGAAATCGTCATGAAGATGGTCTAGTTGCTGTGCGATCTCCTGGAGCATGTCCAGAACTTTCGCGGCCTTCTGCTCGGCCAGCAGGTTTACGTGAAGGTCAAGTTCAGCACGCCGCTCACTTAACTCTTGCGAGCGATTCTGCGAGATGAGCACGAATGTAGAGAGGAAGATGGCTTCGAGCGAGACTATCATGGTCAGTAGCTGGAATGGGAACGGGTCGAATTCTGAGATGTAGTGAATGTGAACGAGACCAATGTTGAGCAGAATCCAGAGACCGAACCAGATGGCGTGAACATAGACGAACGCCATTGAGCCGAAGAAGGCAGTTATGAGGTCGGCTATGCGAGTCTGGAACGTGCGCGAGCGCTCGGCTTTATTCTGCATCTCTATGACAGCCGAAATGTTCTTTCGCAGAATTTCGCTTTGTGAAAAGTTTTCGTCGCTCATCAGGTCTGTTCAGCCCTCCCGGATTCGACTATTGCTAAAAAATTAACACAGTACGAAAGAAAATGGACGAATTTATGAGGGGCTGTAGGGGGGCGAACGGATTTTGTCTCAACGCGGTGGCAGGAATATAAAAAGCGGGTTGCAACTTTTTCACGGCTGGTGCATAATCCGTTTGCGCCCGACTCCCCGTTGGGCGAAGTGGTCGCGTGGGGTGAGGACACGTGGCCTTAGGGTGGGGGCAGTGGGAGGCCCCCGCCCGCTTATTTTTTTAGGCCTAAAATTTTCCAGCCACACTTTCTATTCAAATTCATTTCACAATCTTAAAGCGCATTTTCAACTCTTAGCGAACTTAAGCATTTCTCTTTGCGCCTTTGCGTGAACCCTCAATTCACATGAATCTTAAGTATTAAGAGAGTTGCTGGATCACGCTGGAGGCGCAAAGAAAAGAGCAAAGACCGCTAAAGGGTTGAGCCACTTCCACCAGGTTTTGAATAACTTGTAGGTCGGCATCAATAAGTCGAAATTCTCTCTAAAGGTAGCTTTCCTCTATTCGACACTTGCTCATCGTGCTATATTGTGCGAGCACTTTTCCCCTGAAATACTTACGTGCAGGAGTAGGCCAGAAAATTCTGGCCTACACGGGTGTGGCTGGAATTGATGTTCTAACTCAAATTCAGAAAGCAAAGCTTTGTTCGAATTTGAAAGGCCATCATGCAGATTCTGTTAACTAACTGGAAGAGACGATTCAAGCTCTGGTTTTTTAAGGGGAGTAAAGAAGCGGAAGGGCCGCATGAGCAGGAAGGCCAACACCCGCAGCACGCCTGGTGGCAGGTGATGTGCCTGACGGGCGTTGACTATTTCTCTACGCTCGGTTACCAACCGGGCATAGCTTTTCTTGCAGCAGGGTATATCTCGCCGATTGCGACAATCATCCTGGTGCTGCTAACACTTTTCGGCGCGCTTCCCGTTTACAATCGGGTCGCAGAAGAAAGCCCGCACGGCGAAGGCTCAATCGCCATGCTGGAAAATTTGCTCTCGCGTTGGAAGGGCAAGCTTTTCGTGCTGGCGCTTCTTGGATTCGTCGCTACGGACTTCATCATTACAATCACGCTCTCGGCTGCTGACGCGACAGCGCACGTCATAGAAAATCCTTTTGCGCCTCTCTTTCTAAAACATCAAATCGGATTCACGCTTTTCTTGATAGCCTTGTTGGGAGCAATCTTTCTCAAAGGGTTCAAAGAAGCAATCGGAATCGCAGTCTTGCTGGTCTGCGTCTACCTGCTGCTAAACTTCGTGGTCATCTCCGTAGGAATTTACGAAGTGATGACGCATCCATTTCACCTGCCTGAGTGGAAGCACGCGCTTTTAGCAGATCAGCGAGTTCACGGCAATCCTCTCTTGGTCATAGGCATTGCGCTACTGCTTTTCCCAAAACTCGCGCTGGGATTGTCCGGCTTCGAGACTGGCGTTGCTGTAATGCCTCTGGTGAAGGGTGACAAAGAACTGACGGACAAAGATTGGAATTCCATACATTCTACGCGAAGCGGAATTAAGGTAGTGCCCGACGCGCAGGCGTTACTAAAGGCGCGCATCGAGAACACGCGCAAGCTGCTCAGAACCGCCGCGCTGATTATGAGCGTCTATCTAATTGCGAGCAGCTTCGTCACAGCGTTGCTCATCCCGCCGCAAGAGTTTGAAGAGGGCGGTGGCGCGAACGGTCGCGCGTTAGCCTTTCTTGCCCATAAATTTTTGGGCAACGGGTTCGGCACCGTTTACGACTTGAGCACTATCTCGATTCTGTGGTTCGCTGGCTCGTCCGCAATGGCGGGGCTTTTGAACATCGTTCCGCGATACCTGCCTCGCTACGGCATGGCTCCGAACTGGACAAAGGCAACAAGGCCACTTGCAATTGTCTTCACAGCAATAGCCTTCGCCGTCACGCTCATATTCAAAGCGGACGTGAATGCGCAGGGCGGCGCTTATGCTACGGGCGTTCTGGTACTGATGAGTTCGGCGGCTGTGGCCGTGACGCTCTCTGCGCGGCGGCGTGGGTCTACGTGGTGGCCGTTCCTGCTCATCTCGCTCGTCTTCGCATATACGACTGTGCAGAACATACACGAGCGACCCGAAGGAATTAAGATCGCCTCGTTCTTCATAGGCGCGATGATTCTGACCTCATTCGTCTCGCGCATCTTGCGCACGACGGAACTGCGCGTACAGAACGTGGAGTTGGACGAGTCGGCCAGAAAAATTATTGAAGAGGCCGCGCGCGGCACAATACGCATCGTCGCTAACCGCTGCGATTCAGGCGACGTGAGCGAGTACGAGATGAAAGAGCAGGAGAAGCGCTACGACAATCACATTCCTGCGGGCGAGCCAATCATCTTCTTCGAGGTTACGCCGGGCGACGCTTCGGAATTTGCCGGGGTGCTGCGCGTGTGTGGCGAGCGCGTGGACGGTTATCGCGTGCTCAGAGCGGAAAGCCCTGCGGTGCCGAATGCAATCGCAGCGTTTCTTCTGCACTTGCGTGATAAGACTGGAAAGATACCGCATGTCTATTTTGGCTGGAGCGAAGGCAACCCTCTGTCATACATCTTCAAGTACATAGCTTTCGGCGAGGGCGATACTGCGCCCGTCACGCATGAGGTTCTACGCCAGGCCGAAGATGACCCTGAGCGCCGCCCTGTCGTGCACGTCGGCGGCTAGCATTCAGTGGAATGAATATTACTTCAAGCACATTCAAAACCTCCTTTGCGGTCTTTGCTCCTTTCTTTGCGCCTTTGCGTGAACCAATAACTCTCTCTATCTTGAGTATTAATAGAATTGCAGTTTCACGCAAAGGCGCAAAGGAAAATGCTTAAGCTCGCTAAGAGTTGAGTGGGCGTTATAGGTTTTGAAATTATCTCTTGATTTTCAGATTGCCCTGCTCGAACGGTTCAGGTTTACCGCTTCGATGGGCAACGGGTTTATAATGTCGGTCGTTTGAAAACTTGTCGCCGAAGCCGCTCGCCGTGTTCGGGTTTTGAGGATAACGAGACGGGCGGCGCGGGGGAACCAGAGTCCTCTTTTTTTCGGGAGGACGCGGGGCGTATCGTATGCGCTCGGACGCGCGAACATTCTCGCTCGGAGAGCATGCGATGGATACTTCCTCAATCCAAGCCCGTCAGCTAACCTCGTAGGCAATAGAGGGAAGGGCAATGCCGCTAACCGCAGGAGAAGGAGTCGAACAGTGGTTGCATCACTCAAGCGTTGGGTTGTAGGAACTCCTATAAGAACAGAGCACGCCGCACACGAAAGACTCTCTAGAAAGACTGCGCTCGCAGTCTTTTCTTCTGACGCGCTGTCGTCAACCGCCTACGCTACGGAAGAAATTCTGCTCGTGCTGGCGGCGGCTTACGCTGCCGGACAGACCGCTGCATTCAGCAAAGTCATACCCGTCTCAATCGGCATTGCGACTCTGTTGGTCATCGTTGCTATCAGTTACAGGCAGACGATTCGCGCTTATCCTTCGGGCGGCGGCGCGTACATCGTTGCGAAAGATAACTTGGGCACGATGGCTGGATTGATTGCAGGCGCGTCTCTGCTCGTTGACTACATACTGACGGTTTCGGTCTCTATAGCTGCGGGTGTGGCGGCGCTGACATCTATGTTTCAGGGAACGCGCTTTTACTGGTTGGACGATCACAAGGTCGCGCTCTGCCTCTTCTTCATAGCTTTCATCGCAGTAGCAAACCTGCGAGGCGTGCGCGAATCCGGCGCGCTCTTCGCCGGGCCAACCTACGCATTTCTCGTAGCGTTCATCTTCATGATCGCCTACGGCTTTGTTCATTACTACGCGAATCCGGGCAGCATTCCGACGCCACTCGCGCCCGGACAAGACCCTGAGCTAAAGATCGCTGAAGGATACATCATTCAATCGCTCTCGATCTTTCTAATCTTAGGCGCGTTCTCGAACGGCTGCGCTGCGTTGACGGGTATAGAAGCCATATCAAACGGCGTGCCTGCGTTCAAGCAGCCCGAAGCTCATAACGCTTCCGTGACGCTGACATGGATGGCTGCGCTTCTGACCATTATGTTCGTGGGCACAAGCGTGATGGCCTATCTCTACAACGTTCATCCGCATGAGCATGAGACTGTGATTTCGCAATTCGCCCGAATCATCTTTCATGGCCCTATGGGCTGGTTCTACTACGTCGTGCAGATAACTACGGCGGCAATCCTTGTGCTCGCGGCCAACACTTCATTCGCAGACTTTCCACGTCTTGCGCAACTTCTAGCGCGCGACCGCTTCCTACCTCGTCAGTTCGCTAATCGAGGCGACCGCCTTGTCTTCTCTAACGGCGTAATCATACTGGCAGTCTTCTCAGGGCTTTTAGTCACGGCTTTCGGCGGCGACACTTCGCGCCTGATTCCGCTCTACGCCGTGGGCGTCTTTCTCTCCTTCACGCTTTCACAGACGGGCATGGTTCGCCACTGGCTCAAAGAAGGGGCTGCGTTAAGAAGGAAGGGGAGGATTGCGGGCGCGCACAAAGAGGCGTTGAATGAAGAGGGAGTAAAAATAAAGGTCGCGGATAATCCGGTTGATGAAGCTGAAGAAAAAGAGGAGGCTTCGCACTGGAAAAAATCTATCGTCATCAACGGCGTCGGCGCTATTGCGACTTTCGTAGTTCTGGTCGTCTTCATCGCAACAAAATTTATTCACGGCGCTTGGGTCGTCGTCCTTCTCATTCCGCTGCTGGTTCTGCTGTTCCGCTCTATACACAGCCACTACGTTGAAGTTGCGAAGCAGCTTTCAACCGAAGGCTTGGAGAAACTTCGTCCTATCAAGCATGAAGTGATTGTGCCGATTTCGGGAATTCATCGCGGCGTAATCAGCGCGCTGGAATACGCCAAGTCAATCGCGCCGGAGCACGTGACAGCCGTTTACATTGACCTGGACGAAGAGGCTACTAGAAAGCTTAGAGAGAAATGGGATCAGTGGGGCGTGGGCGTAAAACTCGTCGTGCTGGCTTCGCCGTATCGTTCGCTCGTTAGACCGCTGCTAAGCTACATTGACCGTGTGGAAAGACGCGCGCACGATGATGTGGTGACTGTTGTTTTGCCTGAGTTCGTCCCGGCAAGATGGTGGCAGAACCTGCTGCACAACCAGAACTCTCTACTCTTGAAAGGCGCGCTCCTCTTCAAGAAGGGAATCGTCGTCACCAACGTCCCTTATCATCTGGAACACTGAGAAGAACAGTTTTTAGTTTTTATAGCGGTTCTCACTTGGGTGCGACCACTCTGATCAAGGCATGCAGGTCAGTACCGCCTGCGGTAGCGGGCGGGTATCGGTGCGGCTACGACCCGCCCGCTACCGCAGGCGGTACTGACATGAGTCGCATTCAAGTGAGAACCGCTATAGTTTTCAGTTTTCAGAAAGAAGCGAACTGCTTTTCACTGAAAACTTAAAACTTAAAACTTAAAACTGAAAACTATTCTTCTTGTCCGCGCGTTGCCAGGAAGCAGGAGCGGCAGTACACGGGTCGTCCTTGCGAAGGGTAGAAGGGAACTGTGGTCTGTTGGCCGCAATGGGCGCATTGAACGGAGACTTCTACGCGCTGGCGCTGGCCTGATGCCTGAGCGGCTGCTATGGCTGCGAGCCGTTCGTTCTTAGCTTGCTTGCATGGCTTGCATCGCTTCGGCTCGTTCTTCAGACCTTTGTCATGAAAAAAGACCTGTTCGCCAGCAGTCCAGATGAAATCCTCGCCGCAGTCAACGCACTGTATTGTGCGATCCTCGAATTCCATCTCTGCTTGACTCCATTTACCGTTTGATTCGGCAGTAGCCTGAGCGTGTGACATGGTGTGCTCCCCCAAGTTTGTTCTCACTGCCCGCGATTCGTTCGTGCGCGACTGTTGTCGGAAGGAGAGTCGCAATACGTGCGATGCGCGGGTTTCATTTCATTGTTGTGCAGATTAGCGAGGCGACTGCTATCCGTTCGAGATAGCAAGCAACAACGATTGACGCGGCTGTAATAATATTAAAAGCGCGGGATTGATGCGTATGCGGGGCGTATGATCTGTAAAACCCAGCCGCTGACAGTTGAAAAGTATATCCATGTCAAAACAGTGTCAAGCATTTTCGTAACCATTTTTCGGATGCGGGTAAATTTGAGTTGAGCGGTGAGGGGATTTGAGATTAACCGCCGCAGGGCGCAGAGAAGAATTTAATCTGAAATCTCAAATCTGAAATTTCAAATCTCAAATGCTTTATTCTTCCCTCTGCTTCCTCCGTGTCCTCTGCGAATACCTCTGCGTCCTGCGGCGGTTAAATCATCTTTCAATCACTCTCAACAACAATATGACTTGCTACAATTTTTGGGTAGCGGGTCAATTTCAGAATAGAAGCGCAGAAGGGAAAGGAAATAGAGAAGATAATCCACTAAATCACACTAAACTACACGAAACGAAAGATTCCCTCTTCGTGTTATTTCGTGTGATTTGGTGGATTATCTTTTGGCTCTTTCTTCTATCGCCAATGTTGATCTCAATCTCAAACTGACCCACTACACGTTTTCTAATAGCTTGACAGCAAAGTTACGTCGTGACAGCATCCGCGCTGCTTCACGCAATTGTTCATCGTTAGAATGAAGAGAGAAACGCTGTAATGAATCTTCTTGTCATTGGCTCTGGCGGGCGCGAGCACGCGCTTGTATGGGCATTGAGGAAAGGGCACGACGCAAGTTTGAGCATCGCTTGCGCACAGGGAAACGCAGGTATAGCTGAGATAGCAGAGTGCGTCCAAATCAATCCGACGGACACTGGCGCACTGGCCGAGTTCGCAGTAGAGAAGAGAATTGATCTTACAATCGTAGGCCCGGAAGCTCCGCTCGCTCTGGGTTTGGTTGACGAATTCGAGCGGCGCGGTCTCTTAATCGCTGGCGCGAATCAAATGGCCGCACGACTCGAAGCAAGCAAGGCTTTCGCCAAAGATTTCATGGCGCGCCACAATATTCCTACGGCGCGATACCAGATTGTAAGCTCGCCCGAAGAAGCCCAAAAAATTCTCAATCGCGGCGAGTTCGGCACAGAGAACGATCCGGTCGTTGTGAAGGCTGACGGACTTGCGGCTGGCAAAGGGGTTGTCGTCGCACGGTCACGCGCGGAAGCAGAAGAGGCCATAAACGACCTGATGGTTGGCGGCGCAGTCGGAGCGGAAGCCGCGCGACGCGTAATTATTGAAGAAGCGCTTGCTGGGCGCGAAGCCTCGCTTCTCTTATTTTCCGACGGGCGCGATTACGCGCTCATGCCAGCCGCGCGCGATCACAAGCGTATAGGCGAAGGCGACACAGGCCCGAATACAGGCGGCATGGGCGCAATCACGGACGCGAGTGTGCTAGACGAAGAGACGCTCCAACAAGTTGTTCGTGAAATAGTAGAGCCTACGCTTGAAGGGGCGCGTGCTGACGGCTTCGCTTTTCGCGGCGTGCTCTTCATAGGATTAATGCTGACCGAAGAAGGCGCGCGCGTGCTCGAATACAATGTGCGATTCGGCGACCCGGAAGCGCAGGCGATTCTTGTAAGACTCGAAAGCAATCTCATTGAAATCATGGAATCGGTCGCGCGCGGGGCTGGATTAGACCGAACAGAAGTTCGCTGGTCTGATGAATCTTCCGCATGCGTAGTCCTGGCCGCGCGCGGTTATCCTGCGCGCCCTGAAACAGGAGACAGCATCACGGGTCTGAAACGCGCAGCGGAAATTCCGGGCGTACAAATCTTCCACGCTGGAACAGCGCGCTCGGCAGAAGGCCAAACAATCACATCCGGCGGTCGCGTCCTCGGCATCACTTCAAGCGCCGTTGATTTGGACACCGCTCTACGCAGATGTTATGACACGATTGATTGTATTAGCTGGAACGGTATGCAGTATCGGCGCGACATAGGAAGATTCGGAGGAAGGAAAAAGTAAAAAGTAAAAAGGTAAAAGGCAAAAGGAGAAGAATAGAGGTTAGAAGTAAGTTAATCGCTTTGCTAACCTCTAATCTCCAACTTCTAGCCTCTTCTTCTTTACTTTTGCCTTTTACCTTTTTCCTTTTTACTTTCTACGCGCGCTCAACTCCTGCTATACTTTCCCCAGAAAGCTGGCCGGTAAATTGCAACCGTCCTGTCCGAACGTGCGTACTAACAGAGGCGGCGTCGGACGCAGGGGTGGGTGCTCGCAGCTTTCGCAAGATAAGAAAGACGCCTGGAGGATGAGAAGAAGATGGGACTTTGGAGCAGAATGAAGCGTTCGTTCCGCGCTATGTTCGGCGGGATTATTGAGAAGACTGAAGACCCGGAACTCATTCTTCAGCAGACCATACGAGACATGCGCGACCGCGTGCCTGAGTTGAACAACTCTGTGGCGCAGGTGATGGCGACCGAGAAGCTCCTGTCGAAGAGCAAGGAGCGATTGGAGAGCCAGGTCGTTGATCTGGATTCAAAAATCAAAGCTTCGGTGAAGATGGGGCGCGACGACATCGCTACGGCTTACATAGGCCAGTTGCAGCAGGCGCAGGTTGATCTGCAAAAGACTTCGCAGCAACTTGAACACGCGCAACTCGCATCCAAACAGGCGCTCAAGGCGCGCGATAATTATGTGCTACAGATGCAGCGGCGCACAGCCGAGGCCATGCAGCTCATAAATCAGTCGAAGCAAGCGAAGCTTCAAGAGCAACTTGCTCAGACTATGGAGTCGTTCGAGTTGGGCGACGACGCTTCGACCTTCAACGAGATGCGCGACAAGATTGACCGCCGCGCGGCGGCAGCCGAAGCGAAGATGCAGTTGGGCACGGCCTCGGTTGATTCGCAGATGCACGAGATTGAGCGCGAGGCGATGGACATGCAGTTGCAGGACAAGCTACTCGACTACAAGCGGCAGATGGGATTGCTGCCTGCGTCAACCGGAGGTGCGGAGCCGGGCGCGCTGCCTGCGCAGGGCGAAACGAGCGCGAGCAACGAGACGCGCCAGATGGTGAAAGAGGGAGACGGCAGTGCGGCCTGAATCTGCTCGTGCGAGCAGAATCGAAATGGCGCGCGCGTCCTCTCGTTTTGAAAAATTTCCTTAAGCTTTGATTCAAGGCCATGGCAGAGTTACCCAAGATTGATTTGCAATATTTGAAGGAAGCGGTCAAAGAACCCGTCAATTTCTGGGGCATGGCGGGTTTCGCCGTCGCTGCCGCTTACACACAATCACTGATACCCTTGGGCTGCGCCCTGGCCGCCGAAGGACTTTATCTAGCTACAGTGCCAGCAAGCTCACTTTACAGGCGATTGGTTGACAGCCGCGAGAAGAAGCGTCTGCGCGCTCTACGTGAGAAGCAGCGCGAGGAGATGATTAAGGGATTCGACCCGCGCGAGCGCGAGGCCGTTGAATACCTGCGTTGGATGAAGAACCAGATTTACTCTAACTACAGAAAGTTCACGGGCGCGCGCGAGCTTCCAGCGAACATACAGAGTCTTGACCAGCGCTGGGAAGATTTCGTTGATCTTCTGGACGTTTACCGCCGTCGCAAAAATCACCTGCGCTCGATCAATCGTCAGGCCGTTCAGAATCAGTTGACACAGGCCGAGCGCTCGGCAGAAACAGCGCCTGACAACCGCACGCGCCGCGTTAATCTTGCGAACGTAGAAATCCTGAAGCGCCGCGTCGCGCAGTTCAACGAACTCGAACGCTCTGTCAAACTGGTCGAAGGCCAACTGCAATCTATAGAAAACTTCTTCGGGCTTGTGAACGATCAGGTCGTGACGCTGCCTACGCCAGAAAGAGTCTCCTCGCTTGACTTCGAGCAGTTGAGCGATTCCATAGCGATGACCAAGCAGATGCTCGAAGACACTTCAGACACTTTCGCCGCGCTAGACAGCCACAACCGCGACTACGGCAACTACGACATGTTGCCAAGCGCGCCTACGAAATAAGAACGGCATAAAAGAGATCAAGACGGCGCGGAAGAGATGTTTCATTCTTCAGCGCCGTCTCGCCTTTGCTCCTGCTTATTTCAGCCACCGAATACCGAATTGAAATTATAAGGCGAGAACGAAGCCTATCCACGCGCAGCACACGAAGCCACACGAAAATAGAATCTCTTTCGTGTGGCTTCGTGTGATGCGCGTGGATCATTATTTACTTCTCTACACTCCTACGGAAGCTTTATTCTTTAGCGACCATTTCACCTTTCAGAATATTCTCAAGCGCCTCTTCATTCAGCCTATAAGATTCATTGCAGAAGTGGCACGTCATCACTGCGCCGCGATCTTCGCGCAGCATTGATTCAACTTCCGAACGATCAACCGAAGAGATAAGCGACACCGCGCGCTCGTAAGAGCAAGGGCAAGCGAAGCTCACACGCTTTTCATCCAGAATTTCAAACTCCACTTCGCCGAGCGCCGTGCGTAGCAGGTCAACGGGGCGCGCGCCCTCACTTATCATCTGCGTAGTGTGCGGCGTATGGCTGACACCCGATTCAATCGCCGCGATTGTTTTATCGTCCGCGCCGGGCATGATTTGAATCATCAAACCTCCGGCAGCCGCTACGAAAGCTTCGCGCTCATCTGCGGCGCGCAGTAGAACTCCAAGGCTGACAGCCGAAGGAATCTGTTCGGACATCGTAAGGTAGTATGCAAAGTCTTCCGCTATCTCGCCCGAAGTGATGGGCACAGAGCCTCTATACGGCTCGCGGTAAAGACCCACGTCGTAACCCGACTCGCGTATTACATAGAACATGCCGTTGCCAACAACTGCGCTCACGTCGAACTTTCCTTTTTCGTTTAGCGGCACCTCAGCATCAGGATTGCGAACGTAACCGCGCACCTCGCCGCGCGCGTTCGCCTCCGCAGTAATGCCGCCGATTAGCCCATCGCTCACTATCTGCACCGTCAGCCGGTCAAGCTCTTTCAAACTCGACGCTAGAAGAAGCGTGCCCGTCAACGTGCGACCAAGCGCGGCTGTTACGGTCGGACTCGTGACGTGACGGCGCGCGGCTTCAGCCACTAGGTCGGTCGTCACGGTTGCTATGCAGCGAACAGTCCCGCCTGCGGCTGTCGCCAGAACCAGCGAATCCTCTTCTGCTTTTATAATGTTTCCCAACACCCTTTTCTCGACTTTCTCTTTTTGACTAACTGCCAGCCTCGGTCGCATAATTAAACCGAAGCAAATTAGAGCGAATTGTGCCTCCTATATTGTATGCCCTATAAGGCTCCGTGCCGGGCGGAAAATAAATTTTGAGGAGAAGTTTCAGCGCCCAAATTCTTTTAAACTCGCCGGAAATTATTGATAAGGCTGACAATCTTGGATGTTAATGTGGATTCTCAGGTTGCACATTCTATTGGATTGAAAAAAAAGGTGAACACAACATATTGACATTCCCGAAAATTGTATGTATAGTCCGCGACGCTTAGACGAAACCATTAGAGCAGAGATGCTCTTACGGGCCTTGAGCGCTCTGCCAGGAGTTTTGTCGCCAGCGTTGTTGTAGGCCAACCGAAGTAAACGAAACAAAATTTTAGAAGAGGCGCGCCCCGAATTTTGAACGCGCCAAATTTTTTCTGACGTCATAAGTGTCCGCGCTCTCCGAGTCCCCTTTAGCGCGGGAAAGGCAAGATTAAAAGAATGAGCACCGTACTCGACCCGAACGCCGCCAACCAGAACTCCACGCCGCTTTTCTCCCCTACGCAGCGTAAGGGTAAGGGGCAGCCGCTCGGATTGAATGCACGCCGTGTAATCAGCAAGCGGTATTCGCTCAAAGACGCGCAGAGCAATCCGATTGAGGAATGGCCTGATATAGTGCGCCGCGTCGTAGGGCATGTTTCCGTGGCTGAGCCGGACGCGCAAGGCCGCGACGAATTTTACGCGGCGATGACGGAGATCATGCTTGAACGCGAGTTCGTCCCGAATACGCCTTGCCTTGTCAACGCCGGAAAGTCTAACGGGCAGTTGGCTGCATGTTTCGTCCTCGAAGTGCCTGATTCAATTTCGGGAATCATGGATCATGCCAAAGCCGCCGCGACTATTCATCAAACAGGGGGCGGTTGCATCGCAGCGGACGCTCGCGTGTGGACGACCTTTTGTGGGCTTGAGCCGATTGAGGTGCTCTTTAATCGTGCGACCGCAGACGGGCGTGTGGGCGTCCTTCAAGGTCGCGGCACTACTTACAACGTAGAAGACCTGAATATCAAAACAGTGGCGTTGAATCCACAGACAGGCGAAAGTGGTTTGCGGCAGGTGACGCACGTATGGAAGTTCGACGTGGCGCAGGAGGATCAGATCGTCGTCAAAACGCGGCAGGGCGTTGAGGTACAAACGAGCGCCTGGCATCCATTCATGGTCTTACGCGGAATCGAATTGGTTGCTGTGCGCGCTGACGAAGTGAAGCGGGGCGATATTATTCTAGGCCCAGAACGCGCGGATGCTTACTGGCCGCATAATGAGTATAGGGCGGTGCGTAGCTATATCGTCAACGAAGAGTTCGGGTGGCTGATAGGTTTCATTCTAGGTGATGGCTGCTTTGATTACGTGCCGAGTCAAAGGCTGCATCGTCTGCGCCTGTTTTCGGGAAAGACGGATGTGTTAGAGAAGGCGCGCGCTGTGCTGGCGACGCTCGGCACTGAATTGCGCATCAGTCAAGACAAGCGTGACCTTTATAGTCTGACCACATTCCGACAGGAGATTGTGCATACGCTGTTTGAGGCGTGCGGCCTTGCCCAGTACGGTGCGAAAGGCGCGCGTATTCGCGTGCCCGAAGTGATCGCCAAGTCGCCCCTTTCCGTTGTCAGAGCATTCATCGCAGGGCTTCTGGACAGCGATGGATACGTGGCGAAGGATGGCTCTCCTTCATACTCAACGGAGAGCGAGGAGATGGCGCAGGATTTGGCCGCGCTCTGTTCGCTACTCGGCTATCAACCGCGCGTACAGGCAAAAGCTCCGCATGGCAAAGGCCGTCATACGATTTACAGTGTGCAGCTTTGCGTACTGCCGCAGGTCAACAATCTAGCAGAAGACTTGGGCGAGTTTATGGCCTGCTTGATGCGCCGCGAGCGTTTGCGCAGTGAGAGCCGTCGTCAGGATCGTTTGCGTGTGCCGATTGATACTTGGCGCGAACGGCTGCGAAAACTTGGGCTGGCTTCCACGCGCGGCTCGCAGAATGCTGGAGTATGCGCCGAAGAGTTGGACAAGTGGTCGTGTGATGTGGAAGGACGCTCGAACCGTGACGCGCTCAAGCGTATCGGCCAACGCATGATGCAGGCAGGCGACCATGCTGGTGAATTGCTGGCGCGCATTGCTTCCTACGGTCTTGAAGTTGCGCGCGTGCGGCCTGCGACCGAGCGCAAGGACTATTACGATCTAAGCGTTGCCGACTGGAACACCTATGCTGCTGGAACAAATGGTTTGGTGATGGTTCACAACACGGGAATGACTTATGAGTTCCTTCGTCCATCAGGAGCTATGGTCAGTTCTACACGCGGTGTTGCAAGCGGGCCTGTCTCTTTCATGAACATCGTCAATCAGGTGACAGATGTTGTGAAGCAGGGCGGCGTTCGTCGCGGCGCGAATATGGGAATGTTGCGATGTCTGGCAGGCGATACGATGATTTCAACTCTTTCAGGTCGCATCGCCATTAAAGACCTCGTCGGAACGCGCCCTTATCTTTACTGTACAGATGGCGAAAAAGTTTGCATTCGTCAAGCCGTTAAGGTCTTCTGCAACGGTGTCAGGGAGACTGTGCGTGTGAAGTTTGATGACGACACTTATCTAGATTGCACGCCAGATCATCTGATTCTACTTGCTGACCGAAAGACCTACCGTGAAGCCGGTCAGCTGCGCTTCGGCGATTCAGTTGCCGCACTGACCAAGCAGCTTTCCGGCAGGTATCTTAGATTACGAGTGACTGGCTCGCGCCTCAGCGTTGCGGAACATTTGGCCGTCGCGGAGATGAAGTATGGCATGTACCCGACCGCGCGTGGGCGAGGTAGAAAGGCCACCGACACCATCGTCCATCATATTGACCACAACTCGCTCAACAACTTGCCTGAAAATTTGGAGATGGTCTGCTTGCGAGACCACGCGCGACATCATGCAGAAGTTGACGGCATCTTGGCAGCCAATCAAGCGCGCATTGCAGCAGAACGCAAGGGCAAGACTTGGGAAGAGTATTACGGTGTAGAGAAGGCGGCTGAATTAAGAGAGAGAAAGTCCAAAGCGATGACTGGGCGCGCATCGTGGAATAAAGACTTGCCGACTAATGAATACCGTCGCCATTATCCGGCGGGCTTCAGTAATCAACATAGCCCCGCGCCGAATCATAAAGTGATTAAGGTCGAACCGCAGGGACGGCAAGATGTCTTCGATATCTCCATGCCGGAATTTCATAACTTCGTCGCCAATGGCGTTTTCGTACATAACTGTACGCACCCTGATGTGCTTCGCTTCATTCACGCGAAGAACGACCAGCACTCGCTTACTAACTTCAACATCTCTGTCAACGTTACGAATGCTTTCCTGGATGCGGTGGATAAGCACGAGTGGTTCCAGCTTGAGTTTGGCGAAGAACCGTGGACTGAGCCGATCTATGATCCTGTGACGGGCAAAGATTATGTCATCTATCGTCGTCCTGACAACTCAACCATGACCTTCCGCGACAAGGCCATGTTTGAGGCCGCAGACCTTTCCAACTGCACGATTGAAGAGCCGCCGCATCCCGGCATGATTTACGCGCCAGACATTTGGAATCGTATCATTGCTTCGGCGCACAAATACGCTGAGCCGGGCATCTGCTTTATTGATGAGGTTAATCGTCATAATTACCTTATGAAATCCATGGGGCCGATTTATGCGAGTAATCCATGCGGCGAGCAGATGCTCCATTCCAACAACTCCTGCAACCTGGGTTCGATTGACGTGGCGAAGTTTTATGACGAAGAGCACAAGGTTGACTGGGATCGTCTGCGCGAGGTGACGCACTGGTGCGTGCGTTTTCTTGATAACGTGATTGATACGTGCACGTGGCCGCTTCCAGAAATTGATGACGTGGTGAAACGCACGCGACCCGTAGGACTTGGCATAATGGGCTTCGCAGACCTCTGTCTGAATCTGAAGGTAACATACGGTTCGCCCGCCTCTATTGATTTGATGGACGAAGTGATGGGATTCGTCAGGCGCGAGGCGTGGATGGAGAGTTTAAGAATAGGCGCGGAGCGTGGGGCTTTCCCAGAGCTTGAGCCTAACAAAGAGGCTTATGCGGACTTTCTTTACAATCAGATTGGTGTGCCGCGCGATATAGCACTCACGCCGCGCAATTATGAAGTGACTACGATTGCGCCTACTGGGACAATCTCTCTTGTGGCGGAAACTTCCAGCGGGATAGAGCCGAATTTCTCTTGGGCTTATGTTCGCACAGACACTTTGGGCACGCGCACATACGTTCACACGCTTGCGGCTCGCGCGCTCGGCATTGAAGTTGACCAGACGGATCAGGACTCTATTGACCGCGCGGCGGCTTACGTAGTAGAGCACGAACAGGAGTTGCCGCCTTACTTCATCTCCGCTATGGCTATTAGCGCGCAGCAGCATGTTCATGTATTGGCCGCTGCGCAGCGCAACGTTGATAACTCTGTGTCGAAGACTTGCAACGGCGCTGTAAACGATACGGTCGAATCCGTTGACGAGCTTTATCATCTGGCGCGACAGTTGGGCTGCAAGGCGGTGAGCTACTATCGCGACGGCTCGCGCGAAGGTCAGGTGCTAACGACCATGAAGCGAGAAGAGGAGCCTAAGGGCGAGTTGGCCTGCAACCCTGAAGCGCAAGTTGAGGCTTTGGACGAGCCTCCAGCCACGCACGAAGATGCTGCTCACTTGACGCAGATGAGCGCAAGAGACGTGGATGACACGGTGCGCATAGAACGCCCGCGCGAGTTGCGCGGCGCGACATGGCAGATTCCTTTCGACGGACAGAACCTGTACGTCACTGTCAACCACGACGACCTTCACATTCTGGAGGTCTTCGCAACCGGGCCAATATCGGGCGGTGTGGGCTTGCTCGCGTCGAAGATGTTGCGCGGCGGGTTCGAGGCCACGGAGGTCGCGCACAGCTTGAACAAGGTGACGGGCACGCACGCCGTCTGGTTCAACGAAAGATTGTTGACAAGCCCTGAGCAGGCAGTGTCCGAATGCATCATGCTCACCAACCGGCGTCTTCAAGGCCAGCCCGATTCCGCTCGCGTAGCGGGCAAAATGCAAGCGTCTCAACCGACGGGCGCTGCGAGCGGCATCGTCATGTCCAGCATGATAGGCACTTGCCCAGAATGCCACGGCCAACTTGAGCACGCATCAGGCTGCGACTTTTGCCGCGATTGTGGTTACTCAAAATGTAAGTAAGCAAAGAACTGTAAAAATTTCTTCTGACCGCCTGCGTTAGTGAAATCTGCGCGGGCGGTTTTTTAATTGAATCCAAGTCAGTACCGCCTGCGATAGCGGGCGGGGGGACAAAGGGATGAGGGATGAGTAAGATAAAGTCAATTGCATGTTGACGCTTCCACTCCTTCTTATTCATCCCTCCGCCCTCATCCCTCATCCCTTCAATCGCCCGCCCGCTACCGCAGGCGGTACTGACTTGTTTGCTAACACTCAGCCCGAATTTGCACTAAAATGAGAAATCGTTTCAATGATTTCAGAGAATCTTCTTCTTAGAATTGCCCGAAATGTCTAGTCCCGTTCCTGTCCCCTCGCCGCTTGAAAATGAGAGCGCACACGCGTCGCGCCGCTCCTCGTTTTCGGCGCTACGGCACAGAGATTTCCGGCTACTGTGGATGGGCCAGATCGTCTCTGTGACCGGGACACAGATGCAGCTCGTAGCGATTAACTGGCACATCTATCTCTTGACGAAATCGCCGCTCGCGCTAGGATTAGTCGGCTTAGTGCGTGTAGTGCCGATCATACTGTGTTCGCTGGTGGGCGGCGTGGTGGCTGATGCGGTAAATCGAAAGCACCTGATGTATGTGACGCAGGCGGTGGCGATGCTGAGCGCGCTTGCGCTTGCCGCTGTGACGGCATTGGGGCTTGAAAGCGTTTGGCCCATCTACCTGCTGACGGCTATGAGCAGCGCGGCGTTCGCTTTCGATAATCCTGCGCGCCAGGCGCTGCTGCCTTCGCTTGTGCCCGCGCGTGATTTCGCCAACGCAGTCAGCCTCGGCCTCATAGCTTTTCACACGGCGACAATCTGCGGCCCTGCGCTAGCGGGTCTTATACTGGGGTCGCGCGGCGGCCCCGCGCTTGTTTACGCGCTCAACGCCGCGTCGTTCCTGGCTGTTATCGTCGCACTTTTTCTGATGAGAACAAGCGGTCAAGTGGAAAGGGGAGCGAGCGAGGTCGCGCGTTTCAGCTTTGGCGCGCTCAGTGAGGGACTGCGGTTTGTGTGGCGAACGCCCATTATTGTTCAGACGATGACGCTCGATTTCATAGCGACGTTTTTCGCGTCGGCCTCTGCGCTGCTGCCAATCTTCGCGGCGGAAGTCCTGCACGTTGACGCGCGCTGGTACGGCGTGCTGGCCGCGTCGCCTGCCACCGGGTCTGTGCTGACAGCACTGGTGCTCGCGCGCATAGGGCAATTGCGAAGAGAAGGCAAACTGGTCGTCGTCTCAATCGCTATCTACGGCGGGGCAACTGTAGAGTTCGGCATTTCAAGAATCTTCTGGCTCTCCGTTCTCATGCTTGCCATCACGGGCGCGGCTGACACTGTGAGCACAGTTCTGAGGCAGACCATCAGGCAACTTGCTACGCCGGACAATTTGCGCGGTCGCATGACATCAATCAACATGATCTTCTTCATGGGCGGCCCGCAGTTGGGCGAACTTGAGGCTGGCGTTGTCGCGCGACTCCTTGGTACTCCGCTCTCGGTCGTGACCGGCGGACTCGGCTGCCTCATAGCCGTCGCCATCACCGCGCTGAAAGCTAAAAGCCTCTTGAGATATGAAGGCGAGAAGGAAAGGCAAAGTTAGGACGGGACACGGTGACGCGGAGACCGAGGCGAGAAAAGCTGCTTTCGTCTTACTCTTTCGCCTCGGTCTCCTCGGTCGCCCACTCTCCGCGTCTCTTCTTCACTTTTGCCTTACTAGAAATGAGCGTGTACCATTCGGAGTGGTTGAGTGTAAGGCCATATTTTTCTTAAATGTTTCGGAAGATATGTTTGAGACGCCCAGACAGAACGAGCGAGTGCAGTTGCCTCTTGAAGTGCGCTGGCATGGTCTGTCTGGAAAGCACAGCGCGCGCACGAGCGATATAAGTTTAGGCGGTTGCTACATAGAATCTATGGCGCAGGTGACCGACGGCGAGCGTATACTTTTTGAGATTCAACTGCCGTCGGGGCGCTGGATACCTCTGAGCGGATACGTCGCGCACCATCATCAAGGTTTAGGATTCGGTATACGCTTCTCGCTCCTTTCGGATATGGTCACGAAGATGCTCGAAGAGGCGATTGAAGCGATGCGGCTTCGCTGAAAAGTTTCCGCCAGACGCGCTCGCGCTTGAGACAATGGACTTCGAGTGGACACAGCAGGAGACGGATACTTATCAGGATCACGTCATTGAGCACGTGAAGGGTACGACCGTGCTAGGCTATTTCGTGGCGGACGAGGCTATACATCTTCTGCTTGACATAGGCTTCATCCTGACCATTTACGCTGACGCTCAGATGGCGCTAGCCCTACAGTCTGTCTGCGTCTCAGGGCTTGCGCTGGAAGGCTACGTTAAGGCTGAACTGCTGAATGATATTCAGCTATTGCATGACGAAGGGCGCAGCGTTGAAGGTCTTGCCTTGATGACGCCCGCGCCCGCCGATTGTCTGATAACTGAAATTAGTCTCTACGCGCTGGACGAGCGCCGCCGCATTCTGCTCACGGGCGAAGATGAGAGTCTTCTGATTGAGACTTCGCTGGGCGAGGGCGAAATCAGCGTAGAGAGTTTCAAGTTCGCTGCCGACACCATGTAGCGTTCAAGCGGAAAGGAGTTTCGTTAAAAATGGTCTCTGTGCGAAGCGCTTTCATCACTACAAACGGGTCAGTACCGCCTGCGGTAGCGGGCGGGTCGTTGTCGCTGTGCGACTTGCTTGCTATCTCAAAACGCTACCCGCCCGCTACCGCAGGCGGTACTGACTCGATGCTTTCTGCCAGTGAATCACCAAAGCGCGAAGGGGAAGAAGATGCTCTCGAAAAAGCTGCGCGCAAAGAACGCGAGTACGTTAAGGCGCGTTTGCACGAAGAGTTGAAGCGCGAGCCTACGGAAGATGAAGTGAACGAATGGCTGCGCGAACAGACGGAAGGATATTGAAAAGGTAAAAGTAAAAAGGCAAAAGTAAAAAGTTAGGACAAAAGCACTTTTAATAAAAAGAATGGTTTCAGCCTTCCTTTTGCCTTTTTACTTTTACCTTTTGCCTTTGACTATTGCGAGGGGGTGACAGCAATCTCGTTATCAATTGCCTTCACGCCTTTGACACTTCTCACCAGCCGCTCGGCCTGTTGCTTCAATGCATCGGACGAGACTGTTCCGGTCAGCGTAACTTTCCCGTCAATCACAATTGCGGTCAGCCCCAGTTGTCCTAGCGTCTGATCCTGCGAAAGCTTGCGATCAAGCGCAGTCTGAATCGCCGAGTCGTCCGTTCCATTCGTAGCGCTTGTCCCTGAAGTTGTCGTCGAAGACGAGGTTGCCGGTGGTGCGACGACAATGGGCGCAGGCTGCGTTGTCGGCGGAGCCTGCACTATCACTGGCTGTTGCTGTGGCAAAGGCGCGGGCGGTTGAATTACGACCGGCTGCTGCGCCGCTGGCTGCGGGTTAACGGGCTGCGTTGTGCTTACAGTAGTCGTGTCCTGCCGACCGTTCATCAAAAATAGAAACAGGATGGTGCATAGCGCGACCGTAGCAACGACTATGGCCGCGACCACTCCCGTAGAGATTCCGTTACGCTCAGGCGCGCGGTCGTAGTGGCTGTGAACCTCTTCGCGCCGCGCCGTTGGCGTCTCGACAACAATACGACTCCTTTTCTGTCCTTCATCGTAAGCCATAAATTTTTCTCTCCTGCGAGTAAGAAACTTTTTAATCAGGCGCGCGAGCGCTAATGCGATTGAAGAAAAGGTGGCCGTACTCCTGGCCGACCACCCTTACTTTCGTACGAACCAGCTTGCCCGGCTAGTAACGACGCCTGTAGTGGCGGCTCTTCTTCGTGTAGATGTAGGAGCCTACAGCGCCTGTGGCAGCGCCAATGGCCGCGCCGCGACCGTGACCGCCTACGCCAGCGCCCAGAAGCGCGCCGCTTGCAACAGTCCCAATCCTGCGGTTGCTACGTTTGAAGTGACGACGCGCCGCCCCTCTGTTCATAGCATAAAGTCCGGCAGCGCCAGCGCCTATGGCCGCGCCTCTGCCGTGACCAATCGCCGCGCCTGCCAGAGCGCCACCGCCAACAATCGCGGCAGTGCGCGCCTTACGCCCGAAGCGCGAGCGGTGACGACGATCCTGCGCAGAAACGGGCACAAGGCTAGTGACGAAGAGCACCAGACAGAGCAGTAATAAAGCAAATTTTCTCATCGTTCATTCTCCTTCAAGATTGATCTCGTCCTGAAATCGTATTCTGGGAGAGAGCCTATCTCATACCGAATGAGAATTGAGCAAATGTTATTCCGCACAATATGAAAAAGACGGGGCAGGAAAAACCCGTAATTATCAGAGCTTTATGCAATGGTCGGCGCATTCGCCCAGAAAGCGCAAGCGCACGATTCAAGAATCGTCGCGTATGTATTTAAGGCAAAAGGTAAAAGTAAAAAGGCAAAAGTGAGGGGAAGCCAATCTTTTAATTAAAAGTGGTTTCCGCCTTCCTTTTGCCTTTTTACTTTTACCTTTTGCCTTTCTTATAATCGTTCGCATGACGACGGCGATCATTCATCATCCAGTTTTCTTCGATCACGATACAGGCTCAGGCCACCCGGAAACTCCGCAACGTTACGCGGTCATTCTTGACGCTCTGCGCAAAGACGCAGAGCTTTGGCCCAAACTTCTTGAGATTGAGGCTGGCGTTGCTCCGCGCGGCGACGTGCAGTCGTGCCACTCTTCACAGATGTACAAGACGGTGGAGCGCGCCGTGAGCGAAGGGCTAGGCTTCCTTGATGCGGACACGACCGTCAGCTTGCGCTCGCTCGAAGCAGCGCTCAGGTGCGCGGGCGGCGCGTGCCGCGCAGTTGATGCCGTGATGAAAGGCGAGGCGCAAAACGCTTTTCTTCCGCTCAGACCTCCCGGTCATCATGCGACCGCAGACCGTTCTATGGGATTTTGTCTCTTCAACAACGTGGCGGTCGCGGCTCGTTACGCGCAGAGGAATTATCCAGAGATCGAGCGTGTCGCAGTAGTTGATTGGGACGTGCATCACGGCAACGGGACACAGGGGATTTTTTATGACGACCCATCGGTCTTCTTCTTCTCTATGCACCAGTACCCTTGGTATCCGGGCACAGGTTCCAGGGGCGAAACGGGCACTGGGCGCGGTCGCGGTTTCACATTGAATGTGCCTGTGCGCGCAGCGACCAGAGCAAATGATCAGCGGCGCATGTTCGATGCGGCGTTAGAAGAGATTGAGACGAAATTCAGACCTGACTTCATCTTCATCTCTGCCGGCTTCGATGCGCACGAGGGCGACCCGTTGGGCCAACTCAGGCTCGAAGATGAAGACTTCGTATTGATGACCCGCGTTGTTAAAGAGTGGGCGGCACGCGCCTGCGAGGGCCGAATCGTCTCATGCCTCGAAGGTGGCTACAACTTGAGCACATTGGGCCAAACGGTTCGCGCGCACGTGGCGGAATTGAGTAAGAAGTAAGCAGTGAGCAGTAGGGAAGAGGTTAAGAGGCTTGCTGTCTTTAATCTTATCTCTTAACCGCGAATGCTCAACAAATCTACTGCTTACTGCTCACTGCTTACCGCTTACTTCTTACTGCTCACTTCCCAAAATATTTGTGCCATTGGGTGAACGTAAGGTAAACTCTGAGGCGTTCAAAAGGTTTCAGGGGCTGATGCATCGCGCCCGAAGCATTTTGAGTTGAAAGGCTTTCGGCCTACTTCCTCATAAGGTAAAGGTTCAAAGACCGAAAGCTTGTAGAGACCTAGCGGGCATCATTAGGCCTGCAAGTGAAAATGGAGCGCTCGCCTTCGGGCGTCGCGCGTCAATCAGGGGAGAAAATTATGCCGGATCGGGAGATAACATGCACGGAGTGCGGGACGCCCTTTACCTTCACCGAGCGCGAGCAGGATTTTTACAGAGAGAAAAACTTGAGCGAGCCGCGTCGCTGCAAAGCATGTCGCGACGCGCGACGAGCGAACTTCAGCGGCGGAGGCGGAGGGGGCGGCGAACGCCAGCGTTACGAGATAACCTGCGATAAATGCGGCAAACAGGACAGCGTGCCATTCAAGCCGTCTAGCGGCAGGGCTGTTCTCTGCGGCGAATGCTTCGGCGCCATGCGCTCGCAGCATCAATAGCTGCAAAGCCAGGCTTCCTGAAATTTTCCGTGCCGTGGCGGCGAACAAAACAGCCGCCCCTGCCGTATAGGCCAGAGAGAAGACGCGCCGAACGCATCAGCATTCGATGAGGAGAGGAGATAAAACTCTTCTCCTCCTGTTTTTATTTTAGGATGAGCTACGAAACTATCCAATTCGAGATGCACAGGACCGTTGGGCTAGTCACGCTCAATCGTCCCGCGCAATTGAACGCGCTCAGCCTAACGGTCGCGCACGAGTTTCGCGCAGCGTTTTCTGAAGCTAGAGAGAGCGGCGCGCGCTCAATCGTCATCACGGGCGCGGGGCGCGCGTTCTCTGCCGGAGGCGACCTGCGCGATATGCAGAGAATGGCCGAGACGGAAGGCAATGTAGGAGCTTTCTTCGACGAGCCGCTGAAACTTCTGCACGAGTGCGTTCTGCTAATCAGAAGGACGCCGCTTCCAGTTATAGCCGCAGTTAACGGCATTGCTTCCGGCGGAGGCTGCAATCTGGCGTTAGCATGCGACCTGGTCGTAGCTTGCGAAAGCGCGCGATTCAATCAGGCGTTCATCAAGATTGGTCTCACGCCCGATTGCGGCGGCACGTTCATGCTTCCTCGTCTAGTGGGGATGCACCGCGCAGCAGAGCTTATGATGACGGGCGACATGGTTGATGCTCGGCGCGCTTATGAGATGGGAATGATTAATCGCGTCGTAGCGGATGATGATTTGATGAATGAAGCGCTCGCAATGGCAGCGAAACTGGCCGAAGCGCCAACCGCATCAATCGGTCGCATCAAGTGGTTGCTGGACGCTAGCGCTACAAGCGACTTCGCGGCACAACTCGATCTTGAACACAAGGCGCAGGTTCAATCGGGACAATCACAGGATTTCAAAGAGGGCGTCGCAGCCTTTTTAGAGAAACGGCCACCAAAGTTTGTAGGAGGGTGAAACCGCTTCTGAAGCTTTCCGAAAAGGCTGCGAGCCGCTTGGATGATGAATCCGGCGGCTCGAATTATTTTAAGTCAAAAGGTAAAAGTAAAAAGGCAAAAGTGAAGACAAAGCATTAAGGAGCATCTGAATTCCTCCGCACTTTTGCCTTTTGCCTTTTTACTTTTGACTTTCTTCGGGGTGAGGCAATGGCAACGCTGACATACATGCAGGTGCTTAGGGGAAATCGCACGTTCCGGCGTTTGTGGTTGGGGCAGGTGGTTTCGGAACTTGGTAACTGGTTCAACTTCATAGCCGGTCTGGGCCTTGTGCGTGCGGTCTCGGCAAGCGCGCCGGAGGCTACGGCCATAATGCTCATGTGCCGTCTTGCGCCGTTCGCGCTTATCTCGCCCATAGCGGGAGCATTCGCGGATCGCTGGTCGCGCCGCACTGTCATGCTCGTGACAGACCTTGCGCGCGTTGGTGTGGCGCTGGGGTTCCTGCTGGTCAGAGGGCCGGAGGATTTGTGGATAGCCTATGGCTGCAACGTCGCGCTCACTATCTTGGGCACCTTCTTTGAGGCGTCGAAGAACGCGGCCACGCCGAACATAGTGGGCGACGAAGGCTTGCTGGCCGGAAACGCGCGGGTGGGCGTCTGCGCGCTTCGGCTATCACACGGCATTCGTCATCAACTCGATCTCGTTTCTGGTCTCGGCTTATTCCGTATGGCTAGTGCCTGAGCGAGAGACCAGGCAGGAAAAGAGAGAAAGAGAAGCTCCGCAAGCTGCGCTCTGGCGAGACGTGCGCGAGGGCTGGTCTTACATTTTTGGAAATTCGTTGGTCGCAGCGATCATAGGAGTGAACATACTGTGGGCTACGGGCGGCGGCGCAGTGAACCTTATAACGGATCGCTTAGGCGGACTGGTCTTCGCCGGAGGTCAGAGCGGTATGAAGCCTGACGCTGCGGTCGCTGCGCTCTATGCTGCGGCGGGCGCTGGCTTATTTCTGGGGATGATGCTCGCGCGTCGCGTAGGCTCGCACGTAGAACTACATCGTGCGACGGTTCCGTTCATAGGCTGGACGCTCATAACGCAAGGCATCTTCTTCGCGCTGATGGGCGTGATGCCGACACTGTGGCTCGCGTGCGTGATGGCGTTCGTGTCGCGCGTGGTCATAGGAGTGGAGTTCGCCTATCAGGAGACGCTGATAATGCGCCTCGTGCCGGACAACTTGCGCGGGCGCGTGTCAACGATGGATCGCTCAATGGAGTTTATGGTGTGGACGCTTTCGACTGCCATAGCGGGCTGGTCGCTGCACTTGATAACTCCTCGCACGCTCACCTTCGTCTGCGGTCTTCTATCCGCAAGTTCAGGAGTCGTCTGGCTTGTGGTCTTCGCGTCGCGTTTATTGAAACTGCCCGCGAAGATCGGAAGGGTTGAGGGTAAAGAAGAGCAGGACGAGACTCTGCTGGCTTCGGCAGGAGAAGAACTTCAAGTATGAAGCGACACGGGAAAGAACAGACGCGGAGACGCGGGCGAAGAAGGCAAAAGGCAAAAGTAAAAAGGTAAAAGTTAGGGGAAGCCAATCTTTTAATTAAAAGCGGTTTCAGCCTACCTTTTGCCTTTTACCTTTTACCTTTTTACTTTCTTCGCCCGTGTCTCCGCGTCTGTTCTTAATCCTTGCTCTTCTACGCCACGATGATTGAAGCGCGCAAGCCCGTCAATTCGGAAAAATCTTTCGTGTAGATGGCTTCGACTTTGCGTATTTGGCCGACGCATTCTGCTATCTCGCTTGATGTGATGAAGCCGTCTTCGGTGTGGGCTATGGCCCATGTGGGGATGTGCGCGGCGGTTTGAAGAAGCTCTTCTACGAATCGAAGGTATTGCTGCTTGGTGGCGACAGACGCGCCCAGTCGTCCTGCTAGCGCGCGTTCAGCTTCGTCCCAGAAATCATCTCCGCCGCGCACCCATTCTTCGCGCCATGAGAGCAACGGGCTGCGCGAGCGAAGCGGAAGGTTTGTGGTGCGCGCCAGCCGTAGGAACAGAAGGTCTGCGTGCTGCTCTGCGGTGAAGGAGCGTGCGTCGCGGTTCGCGGCGGTGTTTAGTTGCGAGTTGTTGACGGGCGACGGATGGCTCTCCCACGCACGGCGGAAAACTTCTGAAAGCGCCAGCGGCTCGCGCAAACTCCGTGTCTCATCATCAAACGATAGAACGTAATCACCAACGACCATTCCTATAGAGAGCGCCATCGCACGCAAAAACGATGCGTCGCCCGTAGTCCCTTCCAGATTCAAGATGTTCAGCCGCAGGTTGTCGAACCACCAAGCATCTGTCTCCGTGAACCACTTTCTGAGCGTAGGGTTGCTCAACTCGTCGCGCGGAACATAAAGGTCTTCCAGCAGTCTCTCAAGATTCTCTTCCGTCAAGCGCTCAGAGTTGTTTTCAATAAAAGCTCTGGCTCGCGTGTAAGCCCACTCGGCCTGGTCGTTCGAGGCTACGCGCGCGTCCCAGCGCTTCAGGTAAAGTCCCAACTCAGGCTCGCCAGTAAAAGGCATGACAACGGAGCGGAACTTCACGCGCCGCAGGACGCTCAACTCGAACGCTAGCCATCCATGAGTTACCGTGCCTGAGCCGTTCGGCGAGATCATCGTTTGCGTAGTCTGTGGTCTGTATTCAGAAGCCAAAAATTTTCCCCGTTCCAAAATTATCAACCTGTTCGGATTGTTCCCGCTCCGTTGCGCTTCGTTCATGCTCCGCCTTATTCGTCTCCTCAAGAGGTGCGAAGGAGTCAAGCTCAGGGAAATGTTCCAGCGAGAGAAAGGCGCGCACCACGCGCGGGTCGAATTCAAGACCAGCCCATGCGGTCAGATGCTTTCGCGCCTCTTGCGAAGTGCGCGCTGGCCTGAATGGGCGCGAGTCCGTGAGCGCCGCGTAAGAATCGGCCACACGCAGTATTCGCGCGGCGAGCGGAATCTGTTCATGGCGCAACGCGTCTGGGTAGCCCGTGCCGTTCCACCATTCCTGATGCCAGCGCACTAGAAGCTGCGCGCCGCGATCCGCGCCGGAGCGTGCCGCCTCCTGCTCGCCAATCACAGGATGTCGCATCAAGTCTATTCGCTCCTCTTCGTTGAGCGAGCCTGCGCGACCTATGTAATCGCGGTTCATAGAAACTTCGCCCAGGTCATGAGCGAGCGCGGCCACTTTCAGCGACGAGCGGTCGTGCTGCGCCAGATGAAAGAGCTTTGCAATCTCGTCAGCTATGCGTGCGATGCGCGCGGCGTGCGCGTTCGCGTAGGCTTCAAACTCATCTGCGGATGAAGCCAGCCGCGCGAACATCTCGCCAGTTGCGCGCTCGCCGGATGTGAAATCAAGTTTGAGCATCATGCGGTGGTCAGTAGAATTTTCTAAACTTTCAGCGTCAAGTGTTTTAATTCAGAAGCGACGATTATTAGCTCATCTTACATGAAATTTGAGTTTCAGCCCGCGCAAGCGGGCGACAGTATAAAGCCCAGTGCGTTAGCGCTGGGAAACAGATAGTAATAGAGATTATCTAAGCCCGCGAGAGCGGGCGACAGCCTGTAGCAATTCTAGGGCTGTTGCTATCTTCGATAGCTCGCTCTTCATTATTTCTCTCATTCCAACCCAGCGCTAACGCACTGGGCTTTATACTGTCGCCCGCTTGCGCGGGCTTTAGACGGTCGCTGTCTAAAGACGGCTTAATGAATTCTCATCGCGTATGATGAGTTATTAAACCTCTTCATGCTGTCCGCTGTCCACTGACTGCTTCTTCTTACTACTTCTTCACGATTAAACTGTCGAGCAATCGGCGCGCCTCAGTGTTTTGCGGCTCTATGGAGAGCGCGCGCTCAAGCTCAGCCTGTGCGCGGCGATGCAGACCTATGTCGCGGTAAAGCTCTGCTAGAAAAATGTGGTAGAGGGCATTCGAGCCGTCAATGGCAATGGCCGCTTGAAACTCCATCTCCGCCTGTCGTCGTGTCTTCGCGTGGCTTGCGAGCGCGCGCCCGAAGTATGCGCGATAGTCTGCGTTTTTCGGGGCGACGAGCGCGGCCTCGCTCAGCAGTCCTAGAGCGAGATTCAAATCGCCCTGTTCGAGCGCGGCGACGCCACGCCTGAACCTCTCTTCTGCGACTTGCGCTGAAGCGGGCGCGGAGTTCGTCGCTGGCGCGTCCCCGTCTAACGTGCGCAATTTAGACCCTGTCATCTCAGTGTGCCGGGGCGACTGACTGCCTTTGCCACGCGCTCCCGGCTTGGATTTCGCGGCAAGGCTCAGATCGTAGGTGGCGCGCTGCTGCGAATCCTTGAGCGTGTCGTATGCCTGAGCTATCTCTGCGAAGGCGGTTTCGACGCGGGCGTGAAGCTGCGCATCTGTGTGCTGGCGAAACTTGTCAGGATGAAAACGCTTGGCGTGTGAGTAGTAAGCTTTCTTTATCTCGCCGGACGAGGCAGTGCGCCGTACGCCAAGGACTTCGTAGTAGCTGTCTGCGCGACCGAGTCGCGCGAAAAGACTTTGAAGCTCGCGCTCTTCGTCAAATTCTTCTGCTGCCGGAGCAGTCGCTTGCGGTTGCTTCTCGGGCGCTGCTTCTGCTGTCTTTGTAGCTTTTGGCACTGCGGCTCTGGCTGAAACGCTTTTCAAAGCAATAGCGTCTTGCAACTCTTCATCATTGAATGCGCGAGGCTCGCTGCCGCGCTTGACTATGCCATAGTTGACGAGCGCATAGAGCGCCATGAAAGTTTGCGTCGAAGGAAGACCGCTGAGCGCGAGTAATTCTCTGATGGTGAGCGGTTCAATCACGCGCGACATCACGAAACCCTCTTCCGTGCTCAATGTCAGATTGGCGCTCGCGCCGGGAACGGGAAAAAGTTTTTCGTCCGGGTTTGAGAATCTGGAAACAACGAAGCCCTGTGGCAATCGTCGCGCAGCTTCAACCAGAAGCTCTGATACGCCTAACTGTACGCGCACATCTTCCGTCAAGCGCACGCGCGCATCGAACTCCCACGCTCCGTCAATCCATAGCATGGCAGGACGAAGCATGTCTGCAAGCTGTCGCGCTCGCAACTCCCCCAAAACTTCTTCCGTCAACGCACCACGCGCGACCAACGCCGCGCCCGTCTCCACGTCGGAAACCGTTTCAGCGGCGGCAGCAATCTCGCTCTCTTTAATCATGCCCCAACGGCGCAAACACTCGGACATGCGAAAGACTCTCAGATTCGAGATGGCGTAGATTATTTCGCCGTCATCAAAATAGACGACCATCTTGGCGCGCTCGCGCGCTAGACGAAGCGCGCCCGTCAAACGTGCCGTAGAAATTTCGCGTATGAGTTCTACGAGCGGGTGCTCGTGCAATTGACCCTTCATGCCAGCGCGGGAGGAAGGCCGCCCACATACGAAACGGCTTCCGCTCAAACATCATAACGCATGAGATAGAGAAGGCAAAAGGGAAAAGTAAAAAGGTAAAAGTGTGGACACGCCTGCAAGGCGTGAATTAGAGATTAAAAATTAGAGACGAAAGCTTGTTCTTACTTTTACCTTTTGCCTTTTTACTTTTGACTTCTTTGACACTTGCGCGAAGCGTGAACTATATTTGCTGAAAATAGACTCTGAAATTTTCAGAAGCAGCGCGCATCCCAAAACGCGCGCGCATCACGCCTTGGATTTGTGTTTTATGAACAAGCCGGTCAGGGAACAATCTTCGCAAGTACGTTCTGAGATAGTAGGGAATCCGCCCGAAGCGTCCGCGACGACGCTTGATGCGGAGATAGTTGATTTGCTCTACGAGCAAACATTCTCGCCAGACGCCTCAAGCATACCCGCGAGCGTCTGCGAAACATTCTCGGAAATTTTACTCAGGCGCTGGGAATTGTGCTGCATCATAATCTACCTGCAAGGGGCTGACGGCCACTTGAGAGAAAGCGCCATGCACCGAAGCCCGCGTCTTGATCCTTCAGTCGGGCGCAAAGCCGGCAAAGCTTTCGCAGCCGCCATCGAGAGAGAGAACGACGAGGTGCAGGTCTGGCTTGATGAAGATGCTGGCGCAGGAAACTTCGGAAACGGGTTGAGAGAGCGGCTCGTTGACGCTGGATTGCGCGCAGGCGTTGCGACGCCGATTCACGCGCGAGGCAAACTGGTCGGCGCGCTCGTAGCGCTCTCTGCCTTTCCAGAAAGGATGCGAGCGGCGCTGGACGGCCTGCGATTCGCCGCTGCGCCTATAGTTATAGCGGTCGGGAGCGCTCAACGCTCCGTAGCCATGCGCGAGCAGCACGAGCAAATAGAGCACCTGCTTGAAGAGCTTCAACAGCACAGCAGCGCGCTCGAAGAAGCCAACAGCGAGTTGCAGCGCGTAGGCCATTATCGCTCGCTCTTTCTGGCGCGCATGTCGCACGAGCTTCGCACGCCGCTTACCTCCATGCTAGGTTTTACGGAAATCATGCTGGATCAGGAGAAGCTGACTGAGGCGCAGCGCCGATTCTGCCAGAAGATTCAAGCCGCAGGGATGCAATTGCAGGCGAGCCTTACTCAACTCGTTGACCTTTCGCGCCTTGAAGCAGGCCACACGGAGCTTTTCCTTCATGAATTCTCTTTGCGCGAAACCTTGCGCGAATCCTGCGCAGCCGTAGCGCGCCTGGCGCAGAAGCAGGAGGTGGAGATTGACTGTCCGCCATCGCCAGACCTCCCGTCAATCGTCTCCGACGAAGGGAAGCTACGCCAGGTGCTCTACAATTTTCTGGCGCACGCCATCAGTCGCAGCAGCGCTGGACAAAAGATAATCGGGCGCGTCGAATGTCCAGACAAATCTCATTTTCAGATTATCATTGAAGACAAGGGCGAACCGCTCAGCGACCCCTCGCACATCTTCAAACCGATTGACCTGAAAGCGCCGTCGGAAGAAGCTGCGAGCATGAACGAACTTGGTCTGGCGATAGCACGACGCCTGATAGACCTGCTAGGCGGGAGCGTTCATCTTGAAAACCGCGACTCAAGAGGCTTGCGCGCAATCATAGAGCTGCCGTCGCGCCCGCCTGAAAAGAGGGTAAATGGTGAATAGTAAATGGTAAATAGAAAACGCTTTTCTTCCATTCACTATTTACCATTTACCATTTACCATTTACCTCTTTTTGAAACTTATTATGATTGAGATACGCGAATGCACTACGATTGAGGAGTACGACGGGTGCATTCGTTTGCAGCGCGAGGCGTTCGGCTTGCCGGACATGGAGATTAGCCCGCGCCGCCACTTGATTGTTTCGCGTATGGCGGGCGGGTGGACGCTCGGCGCGTTCGATGGCGATATAATGGTAGGGTTCGTTCATCACCTCGTTGCTGTTCGCGGGCGCGACCGTCTCATAGGCTACTCGCACATGATGGCGGTTGCACGGAACTATCAGAACCGGGGGGTTGGCGCGCAATTGAAGTTCGCGCAGCGCAAGCGCGCTCTGTTGGAGGGAAGAAACTATATCAAGTGGACTTGGGACCCCATGCAGGCGCGCAATGCTCATTTCAACCTTAACCGTCTGGGCGTGGTCGTGCGCTCATACGCAGAGAATTTTTACGGCACAGACTGTCACACGATTCCAATGGAATCCGGCAAAGCTCATAGCATTGACAGCGACCGACTCTTCGCCGAATGGGAACTAGACCACAAGCGCGTCGCGGCTCTAGCCGAGGGGCGCGCGCCAGAAGATTTGCCCGAAGCCGAAACATCAATCTTGATTCCCCCAAACTGGAGCGCGCTCATAGCATCAGACCCCGAATCAGCGCGGCGCGAACAACTGCGTGTCCGCCACGAATTTCAACAGGCTTTCGCCACCGGACTCATTTGCGCCGCCTTTCAACGCGACGCAGAACGCCCGCGTTATCTGCTTTATAAAAGTGATAAGTGATGAGTGACAAGAAGAGTTTTCAGTTTTTAGTTTTCAGTTTTCAGAAAGAAGCGAACTGCTTTTAACTGAAAACTGAAAACTAAAAACTGCTCTTATCACTGCTTTTAATATGTCTTTCGCACGTTTCGACCGTTACGTTGATCGTCAGGCGCGCGCGTTTACCGAGCGCTTGCAGGCTATGTGTCGCATGCCGTCTGTGGCTGCGCGCGGCACAGGCATGCGCGCTATGGCTGAAGCGGTCGAGCAGTTGATGCAGCGCACTGGGCTGGGCACGCGCTCGTTCAAGATTGGCAGCGGCTACCCGATTCTTTTCGGCGAGGCAGGGGCGGGGCCGCGCTGCTTCGTTGTTTATGGTCATTACGATGTGCAGCCTCTGGGTCAACTGACAAGCTGGTCTTTCGGCCCGTTCTCGGCGACCATTGAAGATGGAAAGCTCTACGCTCGCGGCGCGTCGAATAGCAAGGGCGATCTGGTGGCTAGACTCGCTGCGGTCGAAGCCTACCAGAAGAGTTTCGGAAAACTTCCAGTCTGTTTACGCTTCATAGTCGAGGGCGAGGACGGACTTGGAAGCCCTAGCCTGTACCGCTTCACTAAAGAGAACGCTGAACTGCTCAAAGCGGACGGCTGCATCTGGGACGAGGGTTACAAAGATACTAAAGAGCGTTTCGTTGTCAGCCTGGGATTCAAAGGAATCACTTTCATAGAGTTGCGCGTGCACGGCGCACGCTCAGACCTTCATTCAAAGTGGGGAACGATTGTGCCCAACCCCGCGTGGCGGCTTGTGCAGGCGCTCTCTACAATCACGTCGCCAAAAGGGGTGATTACGATTGACGGCTTCTCGTCTTACATCGCGCCGATTACGCCGGAAGATGTTGAGGCGTTGAAGACCGTTGAGATAGACGAGACGGGACTCAAGCGCGAATTTCGCATCGCCGGTTGGGTGCGACAGATGAAAGGCTCAACGCTCGTCAAGGAACATATTTTTGGGGCGACCTGTACTATCTGCGGAATTCAGACCGGGCACACGGAAGCAGGCGCAAAGACTGTGCTGCCCAGCGCGGCTATGGCTCGCCTGGACTTTCGACTCGTGCCGGATTTGACGCCAGAGATAGTCGTCAGTCTTCTGCGCGAGCATCTGGACGTGCGCGGCTTCAAAGACATAGAGATTATAGAACTGGGCAGCGCGCCTCTGGCGAAATCTTCTGCTCAATCAAGTGTCGCGCGTGCGGCAATAGAATCCGCCGAAGAAGTTTACGGCGCGCAGCCAGTGATATTTCCCTTGGACCCTTCGAGCGGGCCTGTTGGCGCTGTCTGCGGCGTACAATCACCTCCCACTCCCGTAGTATCTTTCGGCATCAGCTACGCAGGCTCAAACCCTCACGCGCCTGACGAGAACATACGTGTTGACGATTTTCTTCAGAACATCAAATACTTCGGTCGCATCATCCACCGTCTGGGACACGAGGCGAAAGAGAGTAAGATAAGGCAAAAGTAAAAAGGTAAAGGAAAGTCAAAAGGTAAAAGTAAAAAGGCAAAAGTAAGGCCGCAAACCATCCTTTATTAAAATGCTTTTGTCCGCACTTTTGCCTTTTACCTTTTTACTTTTGCCTTATCTGAATTTGCCATCCGCGCGCGTTCGGCTATGATGTTCTAGAACGTCTTATACTAATTGCAATTGAGTGCGACAAGGTAAGTCAGTACCGCCTGCGGTAGCGGGCGGGTGATGGATGCGATACCCGCCCGCTACCGCAGGCGGTACTGACCCATCGCTTCTCCGCACGCACTGCAATCACTCTAATCTTCTGAGGGACGCCGGAGTTGCCAGCAAAAGTGCGTGACATAGAGCGCGAGATGAAAGAGTTGCGTGCGGAGATTCGCCGCCATGAAGAGCTTTACTACGTTCACGACAATCCTGAGATTTCTGATGAAGAGTACGACCGGCTGCTTGCGCGTCTTCAGCAACTCGAAGAGGAAAACCCTGAGCTTATCGCGCCCGACAGTCCTACGCAGCGCGTTGGAGGCCGCCCTGCGGAAAGTTTTCCCGAATACATTCACCGCCGCCCTATGCTTTCGTTGGACAACAGCTACAACATTGAAGACCTTCGCGCGTTCGATGAGCGTTGCAGGAAATTGGCGGACGGTCGCCCCTTCGAGTACGTAGCGGAATTGAAGATTGATGGGCTTTCCATTTCGCTGCACTACGAGCAGGGCTTGCTCACGCGCGGCGTGACTCGCGGCGACGGTCGGCGCGGCGAAGAGGTCACGCAGAACGCTCGCACGATTCGCAGCGTCCCGTTGAGATTGAATCCAGCGTTCGACCAATGGCGAGAGGTGGAAGTGCGCGGCGAAGTTTTTTTGTCTAGAAGCGTCTTTGAAAAAATCAACGCGGAGCGCGAGGAAGAGGGCACGCCCAGATTCGCCAATCCGCGCAACGCTGCGGCGGGCACGATCCGGCAGCTAGACCCTAAGATTGTGGCCGCGCGCCGTCTGGACATGTTCGCTTACGATGTGCTAGGCGGAGACCGCAAACCTTTCGCTACGCACTGGCAGTCGCTCGAATGGCTGGAGCGCGCAGGGTTTCGCGTGAATACCAATCGCGCGCTGTGCGCTTCGATTGACGAAGTCATAGAGTTTTGTAACCAGATGGAGATGAAACGCGACGAGTTGGGCTATGAGATTGACGGTGTCGTAGTGAAAGTCAATTCGACGGCTCTGCAAGATGAGTTCGGTGCGACGACGAAGGCACCGCGCTGGGCTATCGCGTATAAGTACCCTGCGCGACAGGCCACCACGCGCGTAGAATCAATCGTCGTTCAGGTCGGACGAACGGGCGCGCTCACGCCCGTAGCAAACCTTCAGCCCGTCCTGCTCGCGGGAACGACCGTAGCGCGCGCTACGCTTCACAACGAAGATGAGATCAAACGTCTTGGCGTGCGTCTAGGCGACTGGGTTCTGATTGAGAAGAGCGGCGAGATAATTCCAAAGGTCATCAAGGTGATTGAATCGCGCCGCACGGGTGAAGAGAAAGCTTTTCGCTTTCCGAAAAAATGTCCCGTGTGCGGCGGCATAGTCTCGCGCCCGGAAGGCGAAGTGGTCGCGCGCTGCATCGCTGCGGACTGCCCAGCACAATTAAAAGCTCGCTTGCTGCATTTCGCGTCGCGCCGCGCTATGCGCATAGAAGGCTTGGGTTATGCTCTAGTGGAGCAGTTGGTTGAAAAGAAGATGGTGCGCGATGTGGGCGATCTGTACACGCTGCGATTGGAAGAGGTGGCTGCGCTTGAGCGCATGGCCGAAAAGTCTGCGTCGAATCTGTTGGGGCAGATAGAGGATAGCAAGCAGCGCGAGTTTCCACAGCTTATCTACGCGCTAGGCATACGCCACGTTGGAGACAGAACGGCAGGAATCATTGCGCGCCATTTTCGTTCGCTTGATCGTTTGAGCGAGGCGAGCGTTGAAGAGCTTGATGAGATTCCCGAAATCGGCTTGACCGTCGCCGAAAGCGTGCGCGACTGGTTCGACGATCCCGGAAACCTTGCGTTGTGCGAGCGTCTGCGCGCGGCTGGCGTAAAGACTGAAATTGAAACGGGTGGGGCAGAAGGCTACGATGAAGAGTTTGCCGGCAAGCAGTTTGTGTTGACGGGCAGGCTCGAAACGATGACGCGCGACGAGGCGCGGGCGCTGATTGAAGCGCGTGGCGGTCGCGTCACTTCTTCCGTCAGCAAGAAGACGGATTACGTCTTGGCGGGCGAAGAGGCAGGCTCGAAGCTTGAGAAGGCGCAGTCGCTCGGACTGAAAATAATTGATGAGGCTGCGTTCAAAGAGATGATAGGGTAGTGATAAGTGATGAGTGATAAGTGATAAGAGCGCGTGAATCGTGGACCGTAAATCGTGAATAGACGAGAAGGCTTTCCTCTATTCACGATTCACGATTTACTATTCACGTTCTTTCTTATCACTTATCACTCATCACTTATCACTTGGAGAAGATATGAGTTCAAATGAAGAGAACAAACTTGAATTGATTTACACGATTCTTTGCGACGATGTGCGTTTGGAAGTCGGCAACAAATTATCTTTGATGGGCGTGTTCCAGAACATTGTGGTGGAGCACGTGCCCGTATCCTTGATAAAGTTCGCGGTCGTCAATCACTGGAGCGGCGAGGGGACGCATCTTTCCGAAGTCAGAATTCTCACGCCTGATCGCCAGCACCCCGTAGTCGTCTCGCAACCCACACGGTTCGAGGTCACGCCTGGCGGATTCGCCGACAACATAAGTTTTTTTGTGAACGTGACCTTCCCAGCCGCAGGCGAATACTGGGTTCAGACTCTTCTGGATTCAAGCCTCTTCGACGAACAGCGACTCGTCGTCACGGATGCGCACGCATCACGTGGCGCAGAGGATGTATCCGAGGCGATTAACTGAAAAAGGGGTGGAAAAATTTCGATATAGAAGAAGAATCAGAGGATTCTTTCAGCCACCATTTATCCAGCGACAGCATTCTCAGTTGAAAGCAGGTGGAGCACGAGTCGGCGGACACCGAAGGCTCGTGCTCTCCTTTGGAATTAAGCAACTGCTTTCACTGCGCCCGCTTAGCAGACTCACTTGGGGCATCATCCAATTCAACCTTAACTTCGGGTTGGCTGTTTGCCCTTACGGCATAGGCAGTTCCATCTGGAACTCCCTCAAAGCCAGTAAGCACCACTCTGTTAATTATTGATTCTTCCTCACCTTCCCTATGTTTGTACGTCAGTTTTCTCAAATTTTTTCCCGAGTGTCCGTGCACATGTGGCCTTCCTATCTCGACTTTGGGGAACACTTCATGGTCAAACTCTATATGGATGGAGCCGCCTGAAATTATGATTGGTTCGTCGTGTGGCATGTTGATTCTCCTTCTTAGGGTCTAGGGGCAATTAACTAATTTACGGCTAAGAGTTCTCCGAGCCGCCTGTGGGAGTATTTTATGTCGGGTCTGGCTAGGTAGCCTGAAGCTTCAATCCCCCCGATCTTCAGCAAAGATTGCTGAAGATCGGAAAGTATTTGAGAGGCTTGCGAGGCGTAATCACGCGCTTTGGCCTGATCGCCTGCCGCTCGGCTGGCTAGAGCCGCAATGAGTAAAGCGTGCCACTCAGAATCCTGCTGGCCGGAGCGCGCAAAGCTATCTTGCGCCTGCAATGCATTCGCCAGTGCGCTCTGCGCGTCGCCGGTTTCAAGCATGGCCTCGGCCAGCGCAAGCTGCGCTTTGGACAGCAGCGCTGTTTCGCTGGAATGTGATGCTGCTGAAACGAAAGCGTCCTGGCACATCTGCCTTCCCTGACTCTTCGCGCCGGAGAGAACTTGCGCCAATCCGAGCACGCTCTTGACTTCTGGTAACGTGTGGGAATCTTGCGCCTCGGGCATGGCTAGAGCCTGCTGGCTTTTCGCTATGGCCGCTGAGAACAGACGTTGGCTGAGAGCCATTTCGGCCTCGTATTGATAGATCTCTGCCAATAGCGCCCGTTTCCCGCTGGACTGGGCCAACACAGTGGCCTGATCTAAAGCCGTGCGGGCTTCCGTGTAACGACCTAGCTTCCACAACACACCACCCCGATGGAAGAAGCTATAAGCGATTCCCTGCTGGTCGGACAACTTCTTGCTGGTCGCATAATATTCCTCAAAGTGAGCCAGAGCCTCCGGGTATCGCTCCTGTAGGACGAGCACGCTCCCGATCCCTTCTTCAGCAGACTTTACCTGCGAGAGGTCGTCCACCTGTCTGGCGTGTTCGAGTTGCTGTTCAAATGCTCGGAGCGCTGCATCGTAGTTGCCTCTATCACGGTTGATGTGCATGAGCAAGGTCAGGGCTTGGTAGGTCTCTGTGCCATAGCCTCCCTTTTGATAAAAGACTAGGGCTGTCTCTATATATTGCAGCGCTTGATCCGTCTCACCTATCTGAGCATATAAGCTCCCAAGCGACAGTTGCGCCCTCGCTTCGGTAGCTAATCCTTTGAAGAGTTGCGCAAACTCCAGCGCCTGTTTGAAGTATCTCTCAGCTTCAACGGAATTGCCGCGCAATAAAAAGACACTGCCGAGAGAAATCAAACTCCGCGCTCGCAGGTTATTCATGCCTTTAGATTCAGCCAGATTCACAGCTTCACGAGCGTACTGCTCTGCTTGCGCCGTATCCCCTGCGGTGTAGGTGTTGCTCAGTTGCGAGAGGATATTGATCTGTTGCGACTCGTTGCCTGAAGCGTGCGTCAATTCTAGCGCCTGCTCTAACTGCGCGCGAGCATCATCGATCTTTCTGAGCTTATTGAAGAGCACGCCGCGCTGGTAAAAGACTTCTGTGCGCCCTTCCGTGTTGCTCGAAGCCTGATAGAGCGCCTCGGCTTTCTCGAAGGCCGCCTGCGCGCTTGCTAACTCCAATCGCCGACCGTAGAGGATTCCCAGATGCAGGTAGGCCGTATCGTATGTAGGGTCATGGTTCGCGGCCTCCACATAGCTCTCTATAGCTTTCTTAATCTCGTCTGTCTTTTCATAGGCGCGCCCTAAATCCACATAAACTTGCGGCTCTTGTGGCGAGAGGCTGGCTATCTCGCGGTAGTAGTTGATGGCCTGTACATAGTCGCGCGTGAAGGTTGAGCGTATGGCTTTAAGATATAACTCGTCCGTTTGATTGAGCGGCGAAAGGGCTGATGCGCGCAACAGTTCAGCTCCGGCATTGTTAGTGTAATCCATCTCCATACACGCTTCGGCAAGGCGCGCGTGCGCAAGCTGAAAGCTGTCATCTATCTTGACAGCCTGCTCAAATGCCTTACTGGCTTGATAGAATGCGCCCTCGCGCAGTGCGCCTGTGCCACGCTCGTACCAGGCGACGGCTTGAGGCGGTGGTGACGGCGCACGATGTGTGGAATACCAGATGACCCAAGAAGCGACCAACAGGATTCCGAGTGCAATTAAAGAAGCTCCGATAGATAAACGACCACGCAACGGGATGTTTGACAGAGTATCTAAAACTTTTCGGTAAAACGGGCCGGGAGGCGGAAGAATCTCTGGTTTAGCCGAGTCGTTGGAGAGCATACCGTCGCGCGCAGTTGCCAAGTCCGCCATCAGTTCTTCGGCTGACTGATAACGTTCTTCAGCTACTTTGGCGAGTGCCTTTAACGTGATGCGATCAAGTTCCGGTGGCACGTTCGGACAAAGCTGCGAGGGCGGTGGCGGCTCTCGCTTCGCGCAAGAATCGCGCGCGATAGTTATGATCGTCCAAACCAGCGGCGAGGAACTTTACCGCAACACGCGTGTTCAGACTAATATCTTCGGCTAGATAGACGACGCCCATACCACCCTCTCCGAGTTGATTGAGAATGCGATAATGAGAGATCGTTTGCCCTATCATTGATTCGGATCTCCTTTTGATCCGAGAAGTAAGGACTTAAGCGAGACAAAAGCAGCAGGACTGATAGAGGTCAAAGAGACTTCAAGCAAAACTGATGCTACGTATTCTGCGCCATAGACAATATTATTTCAAGGAAAAAGGTGAAGGAAAACAGAGGCCAGGATTTAGAAGCCAGAAGAAGCTGATATGTCTGACTTGAATGCGGATGAGAGGAATCGAACCTCTAGATTATATCGGGAAATGCTCCATGATTTTTTATCCGCATGACGCTCCAAACAGAGACCTTACACTCTTCTGCGATAGAGCGGACAGTTCGACTCTCCCAAATTAAATGTTTGACTTGGTGAACTTGGTTCTCTGTCAATTTACTTGCCCCGCGATTAGGACGTGCTTCGTAAGAAGCAACAGCTATGTCAATCTGCTCCTGTCGCCTCTTGCTCATGTGTGGGCGCATCCGAAGCATTAGTTCCACAGCTTTTCTACCATGCATTCTAGTGCTGTATGATTGTCGCCAATGACTCTGGCGCTTTCTCACCACACAGTAAGTCACGCCAAAGAGTATGCTGACTCTCTGAATCACATCTTCATCTGTGCTGGTCACAGTCAATATAGGATATTGAGGGCGCGATGGGGGGCCTTTCATGAAGGAGCCTTCGCCTTCAAGCAATCCACATAACCAATAAAAGTCGGAATCTTGCATTGGGTGATTTTGAATGCGGATGAGTGGAGTCGAACCACCACGATCTCACGATCACAGGCTTCTGAGGCCTGCGCGTCTACCAGTTCCGCCACATCCGCGAAAACTTTTGTGAGTTTGAATATACGTGCCGCACGTGAAGGCTGTCAAGAAAGCGAAAGACAACAGGTCGAGAGCAATTCGCGTCTGAATAAGCTCTCGACCCATTGTCTTTGAATGTCTCGGGTTCTCTTCTTAACTTTGCCTGATTAGGGCGTGCCCAAGATGCCGCCTAGAATGCTTCCGACTCGGTTACGACGGTATCCGCCGTTATTGTAACCACCATATTGACGGAAACCTTGGTCATAACCTTGAAGGAAACCGTTGCGATAAGCCTGCTGGTAAGCGCTACGGTTGCCATAAGAAGAGTTATAGCCCGAAGTAGCGTTCCTGTAGTAGTGAGAACGCTGTGGGTCATAGCTCTGTCCGCGCTGAGCATCATTTGCTCCTGTGTTCAGGCCATCCTGATAGCCTTGCTGCTGTGCTACCTGATAGATGTTGTTGTAGCCACCATTGCCGTAACCACCGTTGTTGCCGTAACCGCCGTTATTGCGGTAACGACCGTTGCGATAACCGCCGTTGCGATAGCGGTCGTCATCGTCGCCGTCGTTATCACGATCATCGTCACCGTTACGACCGCGACGGTCGGCTCTAGGCCCGCGCCCGTCGTAACGTCCGTCGCGCGCGTCGTGGCCGTTGACGAATACATCTGAATGGTTGCGTCCGTGCCCGCGTCCCTGACCGAACGAGACGGTCGGAAGCGCTACGGCGAAGACGAGCGCTAAAAGCGCTGACCAGAGCGCCGTGCGTTTGTGTTCAAATCTCATTGTTTCTCCTTCTAACATAAATCCACGTGTACAAAATCAAGCCTTAAAATTCCCTGATTCCGTGAGGAATAATCCCTGGCGGCGGCGAACTTACTTACAATCACTGTGCCATTTGATGAAGGCGCGCTAAGTTGTTGATTTTCGTCTCGAAATACCGCGAGCGAAAGAAGCGTGCATACTATATCGTTCGGTTTCAAACCGTATCGTGTCTTGTATGGACTGCTCGTTTATCGCGCAACGGCCAGAGCGTATGATATGGTTTCCCGGAAGATGTATGCAGAAGATTGCGCATAGTGCGAATGACTTAAGGAAAAGTCTGGCAGAGGTTCGCGGTCGCATAGAGCGGGCAGCGGCGCGCGCGGGACGCTCCCTTTCGGAAATCACGCTTGTCGCCGTCAGCAAGACTCACACGGCGGAAGTTTTGCGTCAAGCAATCGAAGCAGGAGCGAGCGATTTCGGCGAGAACCGTGTGCAGGAGGCCGAATCCAAGATCAAAGAAATAGGGCGCTCGCACGCGCGCTGGCACTTGATAGGCCACCTGCAAGCGAACAAAGCGCGCCGCGCCGTACAACTCTTCGACGTGCTGCACTCGCTGGATTCTCTGGAGCTTGCGCGCAGGCTTGATAGAATTTCTGTGGAAGAAGGGCGCGGAGAATTTCCTGTGATGATTCAGGTTGACTTGGCTGGCGAGGCTACGAAATCAGGAGCAAGCGAAAGCGAGTTACCTGAAATAATAGATGCCGTTAAAGGTTGCGAGCGGTTACGATTGATAGGGCTGATGGTGCTCCCGCCTTTTTTCGAGGAGGCAGAACAGGCGCGCCCGTTCTTTCGCCGCCTGCGCCAGTTGCGCGATGCGTTTCAGATGAAAGGCGCTTTCGGCGAGCGCGCAGGCGAGCTTTCAATGGGAATGAGCCATGACTTCGAGATAGCCATAGAAGAGGGTGCAACCTTTGTTCGCGTGGGCACTGCGATTTTCGGCGCGCGCGGCTTCTGAATTGAACGCGCAGCCGCACGGAGCTTTTCGTACTCTTTAATGCGAGAAGAACTCGTTAGATAAAGATTCATTGATCTATGCAATTAATCAACGCAATCAGCATGTTCATCTCTTACGGCGTGATAATCGCCATAGTGGCGACGGTTCTGCTAATGATTCTGCGTCTGCTCTTTCAATACGCGGACGTTAATCCTTTCAGCCGCCCGGCTCTCATGCTACGACGCATCACAGACCCTATGGTCACGCCCCTCAGGCGTGCGCTCGTTCGCTTGGGCATAGAGCCTAACTTTGCGCCGCTTATCCTGATTCTCATTGTGATACTGCTAGGCTGGTTCGTTATACAATTATCCGACAATATTCTGGGCACGATCCTCAGTGTGATTGATAGCGCCCGGCAGGGAGCGTTCGTCAAGGTGCTAGGCTACATCCTTCTCGGCGCGCTAAACATTTACATGCTTCTGATCTTCATACGCATAATCTTTTCGTGGGGCATGGTGAGCTACACGAACCGCATCATGCGTTTTCTTGTGAACGTTACGGAGCCGCTGCTTGCGCCGCTGCGCCGCATGATTCCGCCTCTAGGCACTTTTGATCTTTCGCCAATCGTTGCGTTCATACTCATCTTGCTGCTCAAAGCGGCAGTTCAGGGAACGCTGCTGCGTTGACCTGTGCGATAAATTTAAGAGGGAGTCACGGCGGCCTTGATTAATTCCACTGAGAATGGCGGCGCGTTAACTTTTAAAGTGCGCGTGGTGCCGCGAGCTTCCAGAAGCGAGGTGGTGGGCGAGCATGACGGCGACTTGCGCGTGCGCGTTGCTGCTCCTCCGGTCGAAGGCGCGGCGAACGAAGAACTGATTCGCACGCTTGCACGCTTCTTTGATGTTCCAATTCGCGCGGTTGAAATCACGAGCGGGCAGGCAAGTAAGCTCAAACGGGTTCGCGTCAAAGGCGCAAACCGTTCTTCTCTCGAAAATCTAGCAACGTAAAGATTGAGTCTGGAGCCAGATTGATTTTCGATTTTGGATTTAAAAGCTTTCCGCTTCTTCCAATCGAAAATCCAAAATCTAAAATCTAAAATCCCCAGACTCCAGACTTTTATAAACCTGCTTTTCATTCTCTCCTGACCGCGCCCATCGTCTCGTCAAGCCAGGCGTTTACAACCGGCACGAAAACCTCCTGCGGAGGCACATGCCCGCCCTCATAGATAGATAACTTCTTAGGCTCTCGGAGCAATCTGAACAACGGCTCGGCGCTGTTTTTCAATGGAACGGCTTCGTCGTACCTGCCGTGCAGCACCAGCTTGTGTGCGCTTATTCGCTGGACGAAATTAATCAGGTTGGCCGCAGGGTTCCAGCGTGTTATGACACTATCAATGCCGCAGCCCGACAACATTACGGCGCGATAGCGCGGCTCTACGGCAGGCAGGATTACCTTATAATCGAAAGAACTGAACGTGAAGTAGCTTATCTTGCCAGCATCAATGTCGCCTCTGGTCTCCAGATAATCCAACCCTCTGCGCGCGTCAATAATATTTCTGGCCGTGTCTTCTACGAATTCAACAGTCGCTGGCGAGTGCTCCCTGTAATCCGGTGGACGATCTCGCTCTATGAAGCCTCTGAACACGACAGCGAAGACGGCTCGGCCAGACTTGATGAACGGAGAAAGAACGGCTTCGGTCGAGTCGGGCAGCGAGCGGGCGCGGTTAAAGACGTCGCCCGCAGGCATGTAGTGTATGACCTGATAAGGGGCTTGAAAATTTTTCGGCAGGTAGAGGTAGGCTATCGCTCGCTCACCGTCCGCGCCGTTATAAGAAATCCTCTCGCGCCGCCACACGTCCGTCTCCAAGACTTCCGTGACCTGAGCGTCTAGCGGGGTGCGCTCGTACTCGTAATAATGTAGCAGCGAATTCACGCTTGACTCGCTCGCAGGGGTGTAGCTCGGCGCTTCGTCTTCGAGCCTGAGCTTCATAGCCCCCTGGTCGCCGCCCGCGCCCGGCAGGTTGAGCACGCAGCGGAAGCCGAGTTTGTTGGAACTGTAAAGTCCCGGATAAGTCCCGTAGTAGCCGAACACGTACGGGAGGTCTCCCCATGAGCCGCCGCCCGTGAAGAAAGAGCCGGAAGTCTCGTTGAGCAGCCACTCGGCAGCGTTACCGGCCATGTTGAAGCAGCCGTAGGGACTCATCCCAAACTCGTAGCTGTCAACGGGCACAGTGCCGCCGCCTGAGAAATTGGCGCGCCCTGCGGTCGCCCCCTGCTGTACACCCCACGGCATAGTTATTCCTGCGAAGCTCCATTGGCCGTTACGCGCGGCCTTCTCCCACTGAAAGATTGTGGGAAGCTTCTTGCCCCTGAACTCGGCGTATGCGGCAGCCTCGTACCACGTGATGTCAGTCACGGGGTGTTGAGCCTGTCCTTCCGGGAAGTTCTGGTTAGACCAACTGCGCGGGCCTGGCAAACCCGTCCGATCAATAAATTCGCGCATGGCCTCTTCCCAGAGAATCGTCTTGCCCTGTTTGATGAATGGATATTTCCAGAACTGCTTCTTGAGGTAACCGCCCGCGTTGACAAACTCCTTGTACTCCTGGTTGGTAACCTCGTACCTGTCTATAAGAAAATCGTCCAAATGAACGCGCTCGTCTGTGGGCCTGCGCCACGCGACGATTCGGTAATCGCCATCGGGGACGAACGTCATACGGTCAGGCACACGGGCTGCTTCCGCCAGTCTGATTTGAATGCCGGTAGGCGGCGGGACGAACATGCTAACGCCATCGTTCCACAGAACACCCGATATCACCTGTTCTGCACGGGCGTAGCCCTCCATCTCTACGTAGAGGACGTAATCGCCGCGGCCTACTCTAAGATTCTTAATAGGTGTGGTTCCTACAAACTGCCGCTCTGGAAAATTTCCAGCCTGGTCGGGAGCAAAGCGTTTGAGAAAGACGCGCGCGCCTGCTGGCTCGCTCGTTATGGAGATTGACAGGGAGATTTCAGGCATCAGCCGCGTGATGGTCGGATCATCCAGCAAATACTTCTGCGCCTGAATGGCTAGATCATAAGCGGCGAAGAAATTTTGCGCCTGCGCCAACTCTTCTATTCGTGGAATCTGAGCCATAGCCCATTTGAGATTTGTCTGGCGTCGGTAGAAAAAGAGCGCAGTTGAGCCAAGGATTAAAACGGCAATGAGCGCGAGCACTACGCGCGTTGAGATTATGTTCTTAAAGGCGGAAAATCTTCCGCCCATGCTTGAGCGCGGCTCTTCTCTAAAGCTCTTTCTGCTCGAAGCCGACGAGTCAGAGACGCTGCCGGAAATCAGTGTCGGCGCCTCAAGAAATCTTTCGGCCACTTCGCTGGTGGAGATGGCTTTGCGTTGCGAGTGAGTCTCGAACGATTGCGGCTCGTAAGAGAAAGACCGAACCGCCTCCTTACCTTTCAGCTTTATCTCAAATTCAAGCTCTTGCTTCAAGCTTCTCAAATCGCTCAGCAGTTCGCTTGCGGTTTGATACCTGGCCTCTCGCTCTTTGCCTAGCGCTTTAAAGATAATTTGCACAAGCTCGGTTGGAATTACCAGAAGGTCGCTCGATAGAGGAGGAGGCGCGGTCTTCAAGATAGAAGCTATGATGTCACTGTTCGTCTCGCCTTCAAACGGAACGTGCTCAGCGATCATCTCATAAAGGACTACACCCAAACTCCATATGTCAGTGCGCGCGTCAACCTTCAGGCCGCGCGCCTGTTCAGGCGACATGTATGCGGTTGTGCCCATCAACATTCCAGGCTCTGTGCCGGTCATGACCTTCGTGGGCATTTCTGAACCGGTATTCTGCCGTTCAGTCTTCCGCTCCGTGAGTTTCGCTAATCCGAAATCCAGAACCTTAACGAAGCCATCGCGCCGTATCATTATGTTTTCGGGTTTGATGTCGCGGTGTATGATGCCGCGCTCGTGCGCAGCCGCAAGAGCCGATGCGATCTGAACGGATATGTCCAGCGCCTCTATTAAATTCGGTTGATGGTCACGCATGAGACGGCGCAACGTGACGCCTTCTATGAATTCGGTGGCTATGAAACGCGCTCCATCCTCAGCGCCGATCTCGTAGATGGTGATGATATTCGGGTGGTTCAAGCTGGATGCGGCGCGAGCCTCTTGCTCGAAGCGTTGAAGACGGTCTTCATTGCTGCTTAAAGAGATGGGCAGAATCTTGAGCGCGACCTGACGCTTGAGCCTTGTGTCGTCCGCCAGATAGACCTCGCCCATGCCGCCCTTGCCTAGCTGTCTCACGATTCTGTAAATGCCCAGACTGTCCCCGACAGCTAACGCTGGCCGCTCGTCCCCAAACAGTTCAGCCGCCTGCGCGAAGGCTGGCGATTCTATAAAGCTTCCTGCGCGCTCGTGCGACCGGATTAAAGCTTCTACCGCGCTGCGAAGCTCTTGCTGTCCCATGCACGCGCTGTCCAGGAACGCTGCTCGTCGGTTAGGCTCAAGCTCGACCGCCTCGTGAAACAGCTTTTTTATCTGCTGCCATCTTTCAGGCGTCATGATAATTCTTCTCCTAAACCGGGACTGTGGGCGTTAACTTTAATCGCCTTATTTACAAACGCGGAAACCGAACGGCGAATCCCTCAAGGAAAAATGGTATCTACGGGTTATCTCGGAAGCGTGTAAACTTTAGCAGCCAGGTTGCGGTCGTAATGTAAATAAAGAGCCAAGAGCTTCCTGCAATAAGAATTATAAGAAGCGCTCCGCACGCTTCAATCGGTCGTAATCGCAGGCAAAGGTGATTCTATACCTTTTCTTTAGACTTGTTGCCACATAAATTGAGTTACGGGAGATTATTAACTCATGATACGCAGTTGAAATGTTTGAAAGAAAGCGCTCAATGAGTCTGCGCTAGCAGACGATTAGAGTGTAGCCCCTGACGAAGCCGCAGGCGTAGTCTGGGGTATACGATGAGAAAAATAGTTAGAGTCTGCGTAAGCAGACGGCAGAGGCGCGAGATGAAAGATAGCCGCCTAGAGCATAAACATCTGCCGTCTGCTAAAGCAGACTCCATCTATTTTCTTAATCTATACCCCAGACTACGCCTGCGGCTTCGTCAGGGGCTACACTCTGGCCGCCTGCTACCGCAGGCTCGTTGAAGCGACTTCGACAAAGTTACTGATGCGTAACATCAGTTATTAATTGCGTATAAACGATTAGTGCCCCGGCGTTTCCACCGAGGCACTCATCGTTTGCACTCAGACTTTCCGTTCAATTACTTAACTTAGCTTTACCGCGCATCGCTTCCGCAGGCGTGGTCGTTGTGAGTGATCACGGGGCTGAACCTCTGCTGATACTCGTCAGAGCTGATGAATGCGCAGACCATAGAGCGGTAGCCGCTAGAATCCTGCGGCAGCTTATTGTTCAGCACATCCAGCCAGAAGGCTTCTCCGCCTGCATCCGTGTCACGCCTGAGATAGCCGAAGTATTGCATGTGCACGAACGCTGCGTTGTACTCTCTTGATTTGAACTCCTGAATTTCAATCACGTCTCTCAAGACCTCTGCGCGCGTCCTTGTGCTGCTGTTTAGCGCGTCCATCTCTTGCTGACGCTCCATCGCCGAAGACATCAACTGAGCAGTGTCAAAGAGCTTGTTGACGAAATCTTCCGCTGACATAGAGAGCGGATATTCTTGCTGGAAACTTGCGCGCTGCGCCCAATCGTCTGCGAAAGCCTGTCTGTTCGCTTCCAGATTATCGCCGCCTACAACTCGGCTTCTATCTGCGGTGAACTCTGCATAGCTGGGTTGACGACCCAGACTTGCTTTGTAGAAGCGATAGATGAAGTAGCCTGTATCTTGAAACTCCTGCTCGATGAAGAAGGCTGCACTGACGGCTATGCGCCGGTCGTTAATGCATTGCTCATTTGCACCGCATTCAGTGATACGGCCAGTCCAATAAGCAAGTCCTCCATCGTCCGGCTCTCGGCCTAAGAAATCCAGGTATTGCTGGCGTACGAATGTTTGTGCATCGTCTATAGGATTCGTGCCCTGCGTGGCTTCTGCAATCTTGAACACGCCGCTATAAGTACCCGCATAAACCGCCATCATTACTTCTGAACACGCCGCTGCCAGAACTTGCCGCATAAACGATGTTGGGATTAGCCGGGTCAACCACAATCGCCGTAATAGCTGAGTGCGCGCTTAACAGGTCGCTTAGGCCGTTGTTAATTGCGAACCAGCTTGCGCCGCTGTCTGTACTCTTGAGCACGCCTCGAAAGGGTGTGTTCGCTACTCCATAGTCAATAGTTCCGGCGTAGAGAATGTTCGAGTTCAGGGGATTAATCGCCATCGTATAAACGTTGGTATTGGTCAAGCCTGTAGCGTTCCAACTCGCGCCGCCATCTGTGCTCTTGAACAGGCCGCTGTCAACCACATTCATATTGGCGTAAAGGTCGCCGGGCGCATAAAGGGTCTGTGAGTTAGTAGGGTCAACCACAAGCCCGTAGGAGGCTAGGCCAGGGTTGCCGAACCATACCGTGCTCCAGGTTGCCCCGCTGTCGGTACTCTTCCACAGGATAGTGCTACCTGTACCGATATATTGAGTTTCCGATCCCGCATATAAGACGTTCGGAGAGGTGGGGTCCGTCACGATTAGGCTAATATCACAGTCGGCGGGGCTACTATGGTTGCTCCAGCTTGCGCCACCGTCAGTGCTCCTGAACAGGGGAAAATTGAAGCGGCACTCGCCCCCGTTAGATACCCCAACATGGACGATGTTCGGATTGGTAAAGTCAATCGCCAGAGCATGAACGCTATTGCGGGACAATCCTGTATTGCTCCAGCTTGCGCCGCCATCAGTGGTCTTGAACACACCTGTGCTGGTTCCCACATAGATGGTAGCCGGTTGAGCAGGATTAATTGCCATCGCGCTGATACCAAGGTTGGTCAGACCTGCATTGATTGATGTCCAGCTTGTCTCCGCGTTCAGAGCAGCAGAGTGATGGTGCTGACTCCTGGAATAGCCCGGCATAACGAGTCCGCTCGTTAAAAAGAGCAATGCCAGAATTAGACTGAAAATATATTGAGCGGTGTTTCTTAGCTTTCTCATAAAAATCTCCTTTGGCGCTATTGCCAGCACCGTTGGCTCCCCTCCACTCAGTAATGCGAGAACTGCCGATGAAACCTCTAACCGGATTGAGAAACTTTTTACCGAATTGAGAGCTTCTTCTCGCCGCAGGCAAACAGATGGGGTGGAAAATCGTATGAAGGTGTATAATCCGTGATGCCTTTGCTAACAGTCTCACGCGCTCGACCGAAGACGGACGCCTATGACAACCTCGCCAGATAAAGTGACACAAATGCTCGTCGCCTGGGGCAACGGAGATCAAGCGGCGCTTGATACGCTGATGCCTCTGGTCTATGAGGAACTGCACAGGCTGGCGCACCACTACATGAGCCGGGAGCGTCCAGGCCACACGCTGCAAACCTCTGCGCTGGTCAACGAAGCATACGTTCGGTTAGTTGACCAGGAGAAAGTGCACTGGCAGAACCGCGCCCATTTTTTCGGCATCGCCGCGCGGTTGATGCGCCATATCCTTGTTGATTACGCGCGCAAGCGTGGTTGCGTAAAGCGAGGAGGTGACGCGCAACAAGTGTCATTGGACGAAATGGCGTTTGTCTCCAAAGAGAGAGTCGCAGAAGTAGTCGCCCTAGACGATGCGTTAAAGAGTTTGGCCGAGATTGACCCGCGCAAAAGTCAAATAGTTGAACTCAAGTTCTTCGGCGGATTGAGCATTGAAGAGACAGCAGAAGTCTTAAAAGTCTCGCCCGGCACGATCATGCGCGACTGGACACTCGCAAAAGCCTGGCTCAGAAGAGCAGTGACGAGTGAGAACAGTTTTTAGTTTTAAGTTTTCAGTTTTAAGTAAAAGCATTTCGCTCTTCTTTCTGAAAACTGAAAACTGAAAACTTAAAACTAAAAACTGCTTTATGGATCGCTGGCAACGAATCAACGAACTGTTTCATTCCGCTCTTGAGCGCGCACCCGGCGAGCGTGCGGCGTTCCTGGCAGAAGTCTGCGCCGATGATGAGCCGTTGCGCAGAGAGGTAGAGTCCCTTCTTAAGTTTCACGAGCAGGCGGAAAGCTTCATTGAGACACCTGCGTTTGATGTTGCGGCTGAAATGTTCGCAAAGGGTCAGAGGAAATTAGAAGTAGGGCAGCAGATAGGTTATTACAAGGTTACGGCCTCGTTGGGCGCTGGCGGAATGGGCGAGGTCTATCTGGCTGAAGACGCAAGGCTGGGTCGTAAGGTTGCGCTGAAACTTTTGCCCGTACAGTTCACAATTGATTCGGAGCGCGCCTCTCGCTTCAAGCAAGAGGCGCGCGCTGTCTCCGCTCTGAACCACCCGAACATAGTCACAATATATGAGATAGGTCGCGCTGACTCTATAAACTACATAGCGACGGAATTCATTGACGGCGTCACATTGCGCGAGCGAATAACGAGCCATGCGCTCAGGCTCGGCGAAGCGATGGACGTTGCATCGCAAATAGCTTCGGCGCTCTCGGCAGCCCATGCCGCAGGAATAGTGCACCGCGACATCAAGCCCGAAAACGTCATGCTCAGGCCGGATGGCTTCGTCAAGGTGCTGGACTTCGGACTAGCCAAACTCACACCGCAGCAGGCGGCGCAGGTTATTGATACGCAAGCGCCGACGAAAGCAATTTTCAAGACGAGTCCGGGCATTGTGATGGGCACGGTTCAGTACATGTCGCCAGAGCAGGCGCGCGGGGCGCAGGTTGACCATCGCACGGACATATGGTCGTTGGGCGTTGTGCTTTACGAGATGGTGACGGGTCACGTGCCGTTTGATGGCGAAACGTCAAGCCACGTGATCGTCTCGATTCTGGAAAGTGAACCTACACAGCTTGCCCGTTACAGTGAAGCGCCTGCGGAGCTAGAGCGAATTATCATGAAAGCTCTTCGGAAAGATAGAGAGGAGCGATACCAGTCAGCCGATGACCTTGCGCTCGATTTGAAGAGCCTGCGGCAAGAGCTTGAGGTCGAAGTCAGGCTGAATCGTTCTCTTCATACAGATATAAGCGATAAAGAAAGGGCTACGAAAAGCGAAGAGCAGGCAGTAGAGATTGTACACAAGCCTGCTGCCCATAGCGTTGCGGCGGCGCATCCAACTTCAAGCGCAGAGTATCTGGTCGGAGAGATAAAACGTCACAAGACGGCTACGACTTTGATAATAGTGGCGCTCAGCATCGCAGCCATCGCCGCCATAATCTTAAGATTTTATCCAGGACGTATCTCACAGCCGATAGAGATAACTTCGCTGACCAACTCCGGCAAATCTGTCTGTGCGGCCATCTCTCCCGACGGAAAATATATGGCTCACGCAGAGGAAGCGGACGGCAAGCAAGCGCTGCTTGTTACAAGTATCGCTACTCGGGGTGCTAACGTGATAGTTCCTCCTGATGACGTTAACTATCTGGGGCTTACTTTCTCGCACGATGGCTACTACCTCTACTACGTCAGAACCGAGAGATCCTCTAATGTAGGCCAACTCTATCAAGTGGCCTTGCCTGGCAGCGAGCCTCAAAAGGTACTGGGTGGCGTGGATAGTCCCATAACTTTTTCTCCTAACGGCGACCGCTTTGCTTTCATGCGTGTTAACCATAGCGAAGGGGAATTTGCTCTGATGTTGGCAAACGTTGACGGAACTGGCGAGCGTATAATCGCCACGCGGCGGGACGGAATTAGATTCTCGCTTGAAGGGGCATCATGGTCTCCTGATGGCGAGAAGATTGTTTGCGCCGTCGCGCGTTGGGATACCGGTTACCACATGAATTTGATCGAAATCAATGTAGCAGATGGACGAGAAAAAAAGATTGGCGCACGCGATTGGTTCTCCATTTCACAGGTCGCGTGGCTTGAGGACGGAAGCGGGTTGATAATCAGCGCATCCGAGCAACCCACTGCCTCTAATCAATTGTGGCGCGTCTCCTACCCGCAAGGTGAGTCTGTGAAAATAACCAACGGTACAACCAGCTATGAAAGTGTCAGCTTATCGCGCAATGACAATCGGCTTGTATCAGTGCAAAGTAGTTATATTTCACAAATATGGATCGCTCCCAATGGAGATGCTACGCGTGCCAGAGCCATCGCTTCAAATGTCGGCTTCAGCTTCGGTCTGAGTTGGGCCAGCAACGGAAAGATTGTCTTTTCCTCAATGGCGGGGGGTAATGTAAATATCTCAAGCGTCAATCCAGATGGTTCTGATCAAAGACAACTGACGGTTAATGCCGGAGATAATTACACTCCTGCAACTTCACCTGACGGTCGTTATATTGTTTTCGCGTCGAACCGCACGAGGACTCTCAACATCTGGCGTATGAACACAGATGACGGCGGTAACCTGAAGCAATTAACATCCAGCGATGGTAATTCTTATCCATCCTGCTCGCAGGATAATCAATGGGTTGTTTACGATAATCAAGAAAGGGCTAGAACGACCCTTTGGAAAGTGCCGATTAATGGCGGTGATGCAATACAGCTAACTGAAAATAATACTCGAATGCCGGTCGTCTCGCCTGACAACCAATTTATTGCCTGCCGGTACTCCCTTAATAATGATGTGTGGGATATTGCCATCATCCCGTTTCAGGGCGGCGCACCTGTTAAATTACTGCATATCCCTGTTATTCAATGGCAGAAGATTCAGTGGCTCGCTGATGGTCGTGCTTTGACGTATATAGATAATGCCAACGGGACGGGTAATATCTGGAGTTACGATCTAGCCAGCGGACAAACAAAACAGTTGACGGACTTCCAATCAGACCGCATATTTTCCTACGCATGGTCGCCTGATTTTACACAACTCGCCTGCGAGCGAGGAAACACTGTCAGGGACGTACTCAGTATCAGCAACTTCAGGTGAACGTAGATCAGATGAGCCATCGTTGATTTGATGGAGCAGAGTTTCTACAAAATCCCATGCTCGGTATCACTTTCCGCCACCAGACGTGTAGAGTTGCTTTCAATTCTTCAAGCTTTTAACCAGTTCCCCCACCCCCATGAGGAGGAGGACAGCCGGGCGGATCAATAGAGGCAAATTCTACCCAACGCCCTCTAGCATTGGCGATAAGGCTCTTATCTGCGCCGGGGATACTGTCAAGAATATCCAATATGTCATTGAATGCCTTATCAATCACCCCGTTACTTTCTCTAAGATTACGCGCAAGATGCTCAAGATCACGCGTAAGCACCGCAATACTACCCGTGCGCTTCTTTGCATCTTCCTCTAGCTTGTCAGCAAAGGCATTTATTTCTCTGCTCATAGTTGGCCTCCTATAGTGTGAGCCACGTAAGAATGGTTTTCCTTCTTGATGCGATGCCAGTCCGGCAAGCGTTTGGAGATAAGTTGCCGAGATGCTCGCTGTTCGGAAGTGTTAGCGAATAGAATCGCTGGCCGGTGTATTCAGGCCGCTTATACGCCGCTTCTATAATGAAGTCAATTCTACTTTGGCGTGCAGGCGATAGCTGCTAAACCGATTCCGCACGCCCGAACCTTTTTTACGCAACGACAACGCCGGGCCGGATATGGGGATGCGAGCGAGCCGCGCGTCTGCTCTACCTACATACGCGAGAACTGCCAACGAAACCTCTAACCGGATTGAGAATTTCTTTTCGTCGGAACTCGCGCGAGCAAGCCTGCTCAATCAGCCAGGCATCGGTCATGGTTGTGATGGTCGCAGCTTTCGCATATTACCTCTTAAGAGACGCGGAAGTTTTCTAGCGGTTAGAATTTCAATTAGGGACTATTCATTCTTGAAAGAAAAAGAGTTATCCACTAAATCACGCGAAACAGCACGAAACGAGCCAGATGAAATTCGTGTTGTGCGCGTGTGATGCGCGTGGATAGCTTTTCCGCTCTGGCGGGAAAATCCTGTGGTAGAAATAGAGAATGAATATAGCGGTTCTCACTTGAATGCGAATGCTGCGGCAAAGCGGTCAGGTCAGTACCGCCTGCGGTAGCGGGCGGGTGATGCTGCGACGATGACCCGCCCGCTACCGCAGGCGGTACTGACTTTAGTCGCACTCAACTGAGAATTGCTATAGTCCCTGAAATTTCAATAAAGCGTGAGATAGGGACTTCGTATAATATATTGTGATATATTCCATGCCCGCTTGCAGACTGCTAAAATTTTTTAGAGGAATTTTTATCAATGTCAGGACATTCCAAGTGGCATAGTATAAAGCATAAAAAAGGCGCGCTCGATGCCAAGCGCGGAAAACTTTTCACTAAATTGATTAAAGAGATTCAGGTCGCGGCTCGCACAGGGGGCGGCGACGTGAACGCAAACGCGCGGCTTCGCAAGGCCGTGTCGGACGCTAAGGGCGCGAACATGCCCAACGATACGATTGATCGCGCAATACGTCGCGGCACAGGCGCAGAAGAGGGCGTGTCATACGAAGAGATTGTTTACGAAGGCTACGGGCCAAGCGGCGTAGCCGTGATGGTTGACGTCGTGACGGACAACCGAAATCGAACGGTCGCAGAGATTCGTCACATCTTCTCTAAAAACGGCGGCAATCTGGGCACAAGCGGCGCTGTGCGCCACATGTTCGACAAGAAGGGCTACATCGTCGTGAGCAAAGCGGACAAGTCAGAAGACGACCTGCTCGAACTCGTACTGGACGCAGGCGCTGACGATCTTCGCGACGACGAGGACAATTACGAGATACTAACTGCGCCTGAAAACTTCGAGGCAGTTTTGACAGCCGTCAAAGGCGCAGGCATAGAACCGCAGGTCGCCGAAGTCGAGATGATTCCACAGAATTATGTGAAGCTAGAAGGGCAGGACGCGCGCCTGATGCTGAAATTAATGGAGGCTCTGGAAGATCACGACGACGTTCAAAAAGTCTCGGCCAACTTCGATATTTCGGAGATTGACATGGCAACGGCTTAAAAGCTGTGATAGGTGATAAGTGACGAGCAGGAAGAGGTTTCAAGTCAAAACGTTCGTCCGGTCATAAAAATCCGTCGCAGATATTTTGTTGCCATGCGCCGTTCTCGGTGGTAAATTGCTCCGCGTCATCGAAGAAGTCCTCTTGGCTCGCCGGGTGACGCCGTATCTCAACTTCACTCTAAGATGAAGTTCACAATTAACTTCTAGCCTTACTTAAAACCTATGCTCATGTTCTCTTTATATTCAAGAATCATAGCCACGGCGAGCGCGAGATTGAATCGTTAGCTTGAGCGGATCCATTTTCTGTTTATCCATTTCACCGACTAGGGACTTTGCTAAGCTAGAGGTAGGAGGGAGCGCAATGGCAAAGAAAGTCATACGAGGCGAGGAGTCGCGCGCGGCAATCCTGCGCGGCGTCAATCAACTCGCCGACGCTGTCAAGATCACGCTCGGTCCAAAGGGGCGCAACGTAGTCATCAGTAACAAATTCGGCTCGCCCGTTATCACAAAGGATGGTGTCACCGTTGCTAAAGAGATCGAGTTGCGGGACAACTACGAGAACATGGGCGCGCAGATGGTGCGCGAAGTTGCCTCGAAGACTTCTGACGTGGCGGGCGACGGAACTACGACCGCAACCGTTCTGGCGCAGGCAATTTTTCAAGAAGGTTTGAAGGCCGTAGCATCAGGCGCGAACCCTATGGCGCTGCTGCGCGGCATCAACATGGCTGTCAAGCGCGCTATTGACGAGATGTCCAAGCTTGCCATGCCAATCAGGGGCGGGGCCGTAGCTGATGTCGGTACGATCTCGGCGAACGGAGACCGCGCGATTGGTGAATTGATTGCCGAAGCTATGGACAAGGTAGGCAAAGACGGTGTCATCACCGTAGAAGAATCAAGAACGATGGAGACGGCGCTAGAAGTGGTCGAGGGAATGCAGTTTGATCGCGGCTATCTTTCGCCCTACTTCGTCACAGACCCTGAGCGCATGGAAGCTGTTCTTGAAAACCCGCTGATTCTCATCAACGAGAAGAAGATTTCTTCCATGAAAGACCTGCTGCCGCTTCTGGAAGAGGTCGTAAAAAAAGGCGACGCACTACTAATCATCGCAGAGGACGTTCAAGACGAGGCTTTGGCAACACTCGTAGTGAACAAACTGCGCGGCACGCTCAACATCGCCGCTGTGAAAGCGCCGGGCTTTGGTGATCGTCGCAAAGCAATGCTAGAAGACATCGCTATCTTGACCGGAGGTCGTGTTATCTCGGAAGACCTCGGCATCAAACTCGAAAACGTAAAGCTTGAGGATTTAGGTAGAGCAAAGAAAGTGACGATTGATAAAGACAACACTACGATTGTCGAAGGCGCAGCCAAGCAGTCTGATATTGAAGGAAGAGTGAAAACTCTTCGTGCTCAGATAGAAGAGACGACTTCGGATTACAACCGCGAGAAGTTGCAGGAAAGGTTGGCAAAGCTTGTTGGAGGAGTGGCAGTTATAAGGGTGGGAGCAGCGACAGAAACCGAGATGAAGGAGAAGAAGGCGCGCGTAGAAGATGCAATGCACGCCACGCGCGCTGCCGTTGAGGAGGGGATTGTTCCGGGTGGTGGTGTTACCTTGGTGCGTGCGCAGTATGGGCTTTATGACCTGTCACCTGAAGATGAGGACGAAGTAAGGGGCATTGAAATCGTAGGTCATGCTATGGAAGAGCCGCTCTGGCAGATCGCACAAAACGCCGGGCACGAAGGCTCTGTGATTGTGGAGCAAGTTCGAGCGGGGCACAAACCCGGCTACGGATTCGACGCTGCGACGGGAAAGTTCGGAGACTTGGTTAAG
>MNJR01000108.1:0-1688 GCA_001920415.1 Acidobacteria bacterium 13_1_20CM_3_53_8
GTCAACTGCACGGCTGACAATTTTAGACTGAGGCACACGTCCTATGTAATCAGGCGTCCCACATTGGATCCGCCTCCTTGCGATCTTTATGCACGGAGGAGAGGTATATCTGGACTCGTAGAGTCTTGATTGCTCATAGCATCGTCTGTGGATCGTGACAATCTTTCATATGAGACGAATCAGAAGGCGACGTCTGGGGGGTGAAGGCTGAGTGTTTTGGCTGAACTTCGAGGCTGAACGAAGGCCCTAGTGTGAGCGGTGAAATGGCTATGGCTGAGGCTGCGGAAATGCATTGCAGGCCTGGCATCTTGTTTGACAGCAAGAATCTGACATTTTGGCGCAAGATCAGCTCAAATCGCCGAAATCGAAGACGACAGTCATTTCTAGCTTCGTGATCCGAAAGGCATAGAGCAATTCTCCGGTACTCGCATTGAATCTGAGCCGCAGGCCCACTGGAGGATCAATCAGTTGACCAAATGCAACGCCATCATTGAAACCCTCTGCTTTGCAACCATTGTGTGATCTTGTACGATAACCGCATGGACAAGCAGTCGGAAATTAGAGTGATCTAGGACAGACTGATTTTCCTGCAGTTGGAACCCAACAATTGATCGGCTAAAGAGTACAACAAGACGGTGACAATGGTCAATTACCATACAAAGCAATAAATGGCCAAAGGGACAAGGAACTTTGGACTTAGGTCGATTCGACAACCATACTTGCACATGTTCGAACGGCAAAGAACCTCAGGAACTTACTGTTGGGTTCCTGAACAACCAGTCTGCTACGAATGCTTCCATGACAGCGCACTGTACTCTCCTGAATCATGCGTAATAGGCCCTCCCATACTAGAGTTTGCCCATCATACCGCTGAAAGCGAGTTCAGTGATGTCAGGTCTTCAGTCCTGCTCAACAGCGACCCCAACAGGGTTGGACACGCAGGTGGGAGATGCAAGTTCGAGTAGTTCTGCTGCGGGTACACAAATGGAAGCGGTTGAGAGTGTCCGTAAGCAAGTCCAGATTGGCTAGTGGCGCAGGAGAGATGGGAACACGTCATCTTATGACCCATCCTCAACGAAGATGTCGCATTTCGTGTTGCGAAATGTCGCCTCTGACATCAAATTGTAACCGCTCACTTCATGACACATCTTCGTCGGGTAGCGAGGCAGGCAAGCTTGGGGAACCTTAGTCCTCCGAGGCTGCGGGTCGTGGCAAACCCGGATTGTTGTCGACAATCAAGGCAGTTGGCATCCTCGCCAAGATATAGCCATGACAAGGCGTTGGGGTCCCAGGCATGAATCACTTAGCGCTCGATTGGCCTTGGCCATTCAAACTGCGCCACCTTTCCCACAGCGATACGCTGCCCTGAAGTCGGTGACGCATGCATATCGCATTCGGACGCTCTAACATAGTTCGCAAGTATTCTTGGTTCCGGTGTTTGTTCGAAGGTAGTACCTAGCGCAAGCCCTTGACGTTGGCAAGCAGAGCAGCCAAAGCTCTACGAGGCACATCGGCTTTCGTGCTGTACTTGCCGTCGTTTATGGTCAGGAGTGCGTACACACCGGGTGTTGAGAGGTTTGGGACAGCAAAAACATGAAATTTGCGGATCGGAAATTGAAGGGACAAGAGAACGGGATCAAAAGGGTCATAGACACGAAGCCTGAAAGGGTTCCGTATTGAAGCTCTTC
>MNJR01000108.1:1724-10520 GCA_001920415.1 Acidobacteria bacterium 13_1_20CM_3_53_8
GGAAATTGTTTGAAAAGCGCCCTTTTGTCAACAAGATCTTGAGCAGCGATAGCACCGCAATCGCATTCGCGGCTCTTCACTGCATGGAAAAGAATGATCTCATAGCCGGACAGTCCCTCATCTACTCCATCCTCTAAGTGGCCTTGCAAAGTCGACTTGTTGTGGTTGCCATTCATCCACAGTAGATCTTTCAGCGCGTCAAATTGTTACTGTCAACATACAATCAGAGCGGACTTAAGTGATAGATGGCGAGTAGAAGCGTAAAGCTGGTTCGGACTTGTTGTTCTGAGAGCAGCAACTAACATGCACAATGAGATGGTAAATGAGATGGTAAATGGTGTGACGAGTTATCTATTGACCATTCAATCCGCAAAAGCAACGGAGCCACAAAATTTCACATTCTCAGAGTGTAAGCTCATCAACTTCGGCCTGCTGAGCATTAGAATTTGAAGTCAACAAGACAATTCAAGGAATGCATACTTCGTCGAGATCTCTCGGGGCCCCAATTATAATCCATCGATTCAATTTCCACTAAACTTACAATCAGGATGATATAAGAAAATGCGTTTTGATTTCGTACCTGGGCTCTAACCGGCTCTGCCGGAGGTGGGAAAAGAGCGCGCAATTTCTCTTCCAGTCTCTGCCGGTCAATGTAGCGATCAGGAATTACTTGACGACGTATCTGAGGCAGAGAGGGTTCCGACATTTCGCAGTGACTGATGTTGGTGAGGACCCTTGGGAAGGCAGGGGTGCGGATGAGAAGTAATGTCGACAGCAGGAGGAAGACGGGGTTACAGCCTACGACAGGCTTTTATCTCGATGGGGGGTGGCGCCCATGTGTCAATTCGACGCGACACCTGTGACCAAGCAGAAACAGTTTGCCTCTGGGCACGGGGCTGTGGCCCCCGGGCAGTGCAAACTTCTCCCCTAACATTGGGGCAATTTACGGCTAGTGTTGTACGAAATGTGGGCCTCGCCGCAGCTTGCATCATCCTGGAGCCTTTCCCCCGTCCTAGTTGGTTTAGGTGCCTAATTAGGCTGTTACGGTAGGGGTATAGGCCGGCTTCCCTAATTCGATTTCAGGCACTTCATGCAAATCCATAGGGTACGATGATCACATATAAAGGTACGTATAGATCTGTTTGGGCCTTATATACTACGTAGCTATCTCATTGTCGCCAGAACCTTCACCGGCGACCTCGCCGGCGTCCTCTTGCTCTTCCGCATATGCTTGTTCAAGGACCTTAGCCTGCCGCCGTGTGACTATACCAAGGGCGCTTCGCGGTAGAGATCTCGGCGGAGTAGGGCGGGGACGTTTGAAAGCCCCAGTATCCTTTTCAGCCTTGATTTTTTGGTCTTCACAGCACCATAGCCAATCCGGCCCTGGTATTATTAGCTCGCTGCCTTTATTTATTTTTTTTTTTTTTGTTGCTAGGTCCTTTTCGCCGTGATTCAGTGCCTTCGGCGTCCAGCGCTGGCGAGAGCATCTCGGACGTCATCTTCACGGGCTTGATGATGTGTACCACACCTAGATCAGTCCTGAGTAAAGCCTCTACCGTAGCAGCGAACCGTACCTTGTGGTAGAGCTTGTTCAACTGGAGTAAAGGTCTTAGCCCGCGTCTCAGCTAACTGAGAATCCCTATTACCTCGACACAGCCCAACCGTGTGCTAGGCGTATTTCTTCGATCCGATTCCGTGTTGTAGGAAGGCCCTGAGCAGTAATATCCTTGCAATTGTATCATCATCATGATAAGTTGTGAAAAGCTGTGACAATCGCTGACTTAAAGCAGGATCTGTTGCTAGCGGTCTTGTGTGACGCCTCGCTTCCCAAGCAACGCAGCGTTTAGAGAAGACATTCTTACTAATCTAGATACCCTCCGTAGCCGATATTGACGTATCTGGGTGTGAGTTTCGCCGGCTGCGATTCAAAAGCTCAATTTGAGTGCAGAATAGGCCAAGGTGTATGAGGGCTCAGGGCATCGCAGGTTTCGCAGGCAGAGGAGATCTGGCAAAACGAAGCTATAGAAATCATCTGCGCAAATCGAATGAGATAAGTCATGTAGTCGTACGACATTTGGATAGATAGTTGTGGCAGTTGCAAGTGCTTGCGAAGGAGTCCAAAGAAAAAATTTTAGGAATCAGAGAAAGCCGGCCTACACCCCAGCAACTCAGTTGAAAGTATGAGTTGGAGAAAGTGAGGCTATTATCATTTTAAGTATCCTCGCAACCGCAGTAGAAGAGCCATAAGCAATTAGTCTGGCAATGCGAGAAGCTGAGGCTCTGCGAAATGAAAACCTCATCTCATTTCCAGAAGGCTATTTTCTTCGAGCAAAGTCCGGGGGCCGCAGATTACTTCGATGGACGTGTTTCACTCTTATTCAGCCGTGACTCGACGAGATCATCAGTTGAGGCATATGCAGACATTCTGACTGATCCGAAACAACCGTCAGATGATGATCGTGGAGGTTTCGAGGCGTCCGCTCGTCGGGCTGCGACGTACGACTCCACCGACTCGACGGCCGCTCTTAGCGAAGACTCGACGTTCAAACCTGGTAGCTTGAATGATGTTGCAGCATGGCCTCGCCGCGGAGAGCGTGAGCCAGGTCTGCCTCTTCTTCAGCTCTCCGAGCCGGACAAGCTCCGCGGCTTTATTCTGGTCTGTTCTCCCGTACCCTCTCAACAGCTAGTGTAGCTTATGCATCAGGGCTCCAGGCTACCAATGCGACGAATCGTATCTTGTAGGTTACGTGGGACTCACGGTTGACTTTCGCTCACCCCTTTGATGCAGTTTTATCCGGCAGCGCCATTCATACAGTGTTCTTAGCATCAGTCAGTCGCTCTTTACCACTCTCTTGGATGAAGGCCGCATCTTTCCCCAGTTTAAGGACTTTGTCCTTTGCTTCGGAGCGAAACTCGGCGATAATGAGGTTGGTCCTCCCCAGCTAAGATTTCGCTGCTTGTCAGCGAGCGTCGACGAAACATTCCCAGACTATGGTACATATCTTTGCTGCATCCTCCGTCTGAAGCATTTTAAACTGATTTCTACAGAATGCGCCTATGTGCTACGCTTCGTTGAATTGAACAATAGAAACGAAAAAGCGCCCTGGTCTATCCGGCAGACAGCCTTATACCAAAGGTATACGAGCCGTTCTCGGACTTCAACGATGGTTTTCGTGGCCCTGTCCAATAAAGCTGAGGAGAGACTGCAATATTTCATTCGGGAAGCCGGCGGACTTGCGGGACTCAATCCCTTTGAGGTCCATCTACTTATACTAGATACCGTGATGGCCAATTGGAGGCCTTACATGATGTATCTGGCTAAGGAGACAAACTCTCAAGTATGGCGTTCTTGCTCCTAGTCTAAAGCATGACTAAGTATTATATAGGCCGATATAGTTGTTCTTGCATCTATAGGCGACGGACCCATCCAGGTCGGAGACTTTGTGGAGCGACAAAGACTCAAGCAACTTGAAGACACACTTCTCGACATTGTCATCGTTCTAGATTCGACTCTGGACACCGTGACGGCACTGCTTGAGCGTTACCAGTCGAGCCTCCTCTCTATTGAGATTAGAGAGAACAACGCGTACCCGCAAACAAAGGACGAGATCGTAAGAAGCCTGCTTGAAAAGCAGCGTGAGATTTCGCTTTTCAAAACAAAAGTTGATGCAATCCGCTCAAAGGTGCAGGGGACTACACAGCTGGTACGTTTGTACTTTCGGTAAACTTGTTACTGGACACTCATTCGTACTGCCAGATCTCAAGTGTCCTGGATTTAGAAAACGGTCATGCCTTGAAACAGCTCGCAACGGAGGCACGAGAGGAGAATATCACCATGCGCAAACTCACCGAGAAAGGTACCCAAGACGCTGCAGCTGTCAAAGTTTTGACAATACTGACTCTGGTGTACTTGCCTGCGACTGTGGTCTCGGTAAGTCACCCGTTCCTGGATGTGTGAGCAGATCCATTTACTAACACGAGATGAGAACTTTTTCTCGACGGCTTTCGTAAACACAGAAGTAATTTTACATCTGGTGGTTCTGGGTCCAGAAGCAAGCACACGGTAGATATCCGAAATGGTTTGAGATATTGAGAGCGGGCCTGAAGCGCTCATTCGCACTTCGGCGCCTGAGGAGAAGTAACAGCCAGTCACAAGAGCTGCCGACGGGAGCCTCAGAGAAATGATAGTCTCCAATCTGCTTACTACAAATCATCGACTACAGGGAATGGCAGAGCAAACAGTTCCGAATGTTGTTGCCGAAATACTACGAATGCGGTCAATTGCCATACACACAGAACCCTGTCAAGAACCTTACTTGACTCGGTTCGAGATTACTTTTTCTGCTTGATTCTCAGCTTGCATGCCTTGCAGCTCTTCATTGGCTGTGTGCAGGGGTTGGCTGCATTAAAATACGCCACGAACGCCACAAGACGCAACGTCACGGAGATAAACGAGGAGGTTGCGGGATGACCGAAAAGGGCAAGGATATTGCAAATCCAACCTGGTCTGCCAGACAATCTCCACCCCCAGGCGCACGATCCCCGTGATGCTAAGCCAAGCACGAGGCGATATCAGCCAGCCTCTCCGCGCTAATCTGTCATCACCACAGTAGAGCAGGATGACTTTGCTTAAACGCGGATTAGTCTTGTCGCTAGGAAATAGTCCAACCTTTTCTGGCCCACACATGGGGCAAAGAGGGTGGGTGACTAACAAACCCGGGGTAAGGGCGCAAAAAGGCCCCTTTCTGCAGAGCCGCAGCCTGAGGCTCCCGCGAAGCTCTTCATTCCAATTTTACAGCCCAAAGGCCTCAGCCTCGTCCGCATAAAAATGTTTTCGATAGAAATAGTGCTATTGGGTCCTATCCCTCTAATCTTGGGCAACAAGTCCTATCTTCTTTCATTTCACCATTCCTGCCGACTAGCGCAACCGCGTTCATGGGTTTTCTCAAATCACTCAAAGGGATATTTTCGAGAAGCCGACGAGAACGGATAAGACAAGTTCAGCATTACATACCACCGAATGACTATTCTAGTCAGCCCGAAATCATCTCTTCACCACTTGTTGAACCAGACCCAACGTCGGCGTCGAAGGACAGTCAAGCCGACTCGAAGGACTCGAAACTTGGAGCTCGACGGATCATCAATCCTCAATTACAACCGCAGCCCAGCAACACAGCGGCTGTAAGAGCTCTAGGAGCTTTATCCGATTCCAAGCAGCAAGCACGCCTGAACGAAAATGTTACTCGATCTGGTGTCGTTGGACAACTTGGTATGAAACATCTTCCTAACTTTGATTCTTGAACTCCCTGTTAACAAGTGGGTTCGCGAAACCGCAGACTCCGTTCAAACAAATGCTTCGAATACGCTCCAGTTGAGTGCGGTCATTGAGCAACCGGTTTCAGCCGCTCTTCGAGATCCTGTGACAAGCGAATCGCCTGCCATCCCTTCTTTTTCTGTCGACACGTCTTTCCTACCGTCGGAAGATGGACCACAAGCGGAGAGCTCATCTTCTGGAGGTAATCAAGCATCCCATTCGCTCGCAGTCGCGGGAAAAGCTCTACCAGTCGTTTTACGTAGTATGCAAGAACATTCGGACGCAATCCAAGAGCACATGGCATTCCGCGACACTCCGCAACGAGCCGATGCGATGTCGGACCCCGGTGATGGAATTATGCAATCTCTTATTCCCAACAAAGTTGACTGCGCTCTCCATATTACGTTCGAGGAAGACCTCGAAGACAAAGATAAGACTCCTCATTGTTACGAGGTACCGATGATCACTGTGCCAGATGTAGAATGGAATTATCGCACCGTATTCACCAATCTGGATCAGAAAGCCCAGGAGCATCTTCAATCTCATTTGAAGGAAGAAATACCGGAACTCGAATCTCGATCAATCTACCGACGACACGGCAGTTGTCGCATAGTCTGCGGAGGAGAGGCTGAAGAGGCTGAAGAACTCAATGATACTGATCAGTGGCCCCTCGTCCCTTCGGGCCTCATCGCACGTTTCGTGAATGTCGAAAAAAATCAATATAAGCCCTTTCACCTCGAATGGCAACTTGTCTACTCAGACCTGCAGCTGCACCCTGACCAAACCACTGATTTCACTCTTACTGTCCAGAAGGAGATCTCTCGCAAGATGAAACCAAACTACAATAAGGAAAAGTACATATCCCGCAATGACGTGTTCAAGATTGCCTCAGCTGAATGGATCCCAAAGATCATTGACGATGATCGTTCATTACAGAATCTAAGCAGCGAGTCGGACTTTGCGAAGCTGAAGAAAGATCTGGTAAATGCGATCATAGGGAGTGCCCCGCGTCTACTCGCCATTTGCGTACATGTCGGCATCAAACTCGCTTTCCTAAAAGATCTTCTGGATCACAGAATCAACGACACCGATCTCCCTCTGAATACCGAAAAATGTCGTGAAAAATACCCTGATTGTGCCATGTTCGAATTGAACAAGCTTATTGACGGTCAAGGCAGCTTCCTTGCTCACAAGTTCGAGAAAGGTCATCAGGAAGTGGGGACCAACATCGTCCTCCCTATTTATTACAACAAGGTCGATGATCTCCTTGGACGTGGTGCTCATGGAGATGTCTACAAAATTCAAATTGACCCCGATTATCATCTATTATCCAAGGTAGGTATTTGCTTCTCGCTGTCTGTGACCTAGCTAACTGGTCCAGGACAAAAATCGCTGTTTCGCCATGAAAGTTTTCCACCGGCGTGCTGGTAAATCATGGTCTCAAGAACGGAAGATGCTTGAAAGTTTGAAATCGTTCAATCACGAGCACATCCTCCAGTATGAGGCAACATGGTCTCAGGGCGAGCTCCTCTATATGCTTTTCCCTTGCGCAGCCTCTAACCTGCGCAAACTCATGGATGAGCGGTGCCCTCATAAGTTGACCGAAGAATTTGTTCTCTGGATATTCGACCAACTCCGTGGCTTGGCCGACGCGTTACGAGTCATCCACCATCAAGCCGGTCCGGCCATCAAAGCGCTTACGCCTCAGCCCCATGGCCACCTCTCTGGCTTTCATCACGACGTCAAACCAGAAAATATTCTTGTTTTTCTACCAAAAGGTTGTCTCAATGGCATTTTCAAGATTGCAGACTTTGGAACCGCCAAGATTAACGCCCTTCGCTCGGGCCAATTGAGCCAGTTCGTCACCGAAGCTGCTGGTGATCCCACTTACGACGCCCCGGACATACATCTTTCAAAAAGAGCTTCCCGTACTGTGCTGGGTGTTCTTTGACGAATTTGAGAATCGAGGCAGCTTTTCATCTGAGCGAATGATAGTTGATAATAGTGGCGAACCTCGCGCCACAAGTGATGCCTTTTGGCATGATGTCAAAGGCTCAGGTGTGGAACTGAAGCCGAAGGTCACAGAGCGGATTAATGTGCTGGAAGGCTTGTGTAAAAGGGGATTTCAATCAATGCTGGAGCTGATCAAGGACCTCCTCAAAATCAAGGCTAAAGACCGACCAGATTCTGCCAAGGTGTTCACATCCATTGATGCAATTCGCATACAAGCAGACCTGGATCTGAAGGAAAACCCTCGGTGTTATCTTGACGAAAAGTTCACCAATTTGGAGCAAGCGTCTCCTCCGTCGCCCGCACCAAGCAGCAACGGTAGTGCTCATCGGCAGCAGCTGGTTGCGGAAGAGGAAATTCCGACAGAGTCATTGATGCATAGTACTCACCGTCACCACAGAAGCAACTCACTGGCCGTGACCCATCCTTGGGGCACACCAAATGAAGCAGCTTATCTTACAAGCGACGAAGCCTCTGGTATCCATGGGCGTTTGGCGGAATCGATACTAGTCCCAGCGTCACCGGAAGAACGGATGCCCGAGAATTCCTTCCATGCCGCAGAGCGAGGCGACATTAGCCACATCGGTGAGCACATCGCGAACCATGCACAAGGCGGACCCGGCATAGAGAGCCGACCCAAGCCTAGTCAGGTCCGCAACACACAACCTGACGATCAAGATATGGACCTGGACGAAGCGGAACGACCAGCAACGAGACCAAACATTATCATTGGCTCTCACCATACATTACGGAAACCTTCTCAGCCTTGACACAAAAGTTTGTTGGTATCATTCGTGGGCAGGCGTTCTTTATGCGAGGGTTGTGGTTACGATGGCTATGAATAGCCCCCTCGGGAGTAGGGCCGCCAGAGTTATATGGGTCTTGATGTTGTATGTAGATCATGAATGTGTTATGTATACCACTTGGGACGGTCTCTACCGAATTATGTATGGTTTGAAAAGCTTTAAGTGGGTAATACGTCGCAAAAGTTATGAAACCTCAGGTCTCGTCGGTCGCAAGCAGAAAGGCAAGGCTATTGCCGATTTGAGACTTCCCAGACGCACACTGCAGTCTTTGTAGCGAATGCGAAGCCACTCGCCCACTGCCAACAAAAGCAGGGCACAGTGTCAGGATGAAGCGAATGACGAGAGGAAAACACCTTCGCACTGATATCGAGCTTCTTGTTGAATCCACGGATGCAGCACCACCCATACACGGCATCCAAATACACCCTTCTTCTGCTTCAACCCTCTGCAATCAACAGTTTGCATCCACTTAACTTCGCCTACATGTGGCTGACAGGCTTTTACAAGCGTTTATCGCTTGTACCTTTTGTGTCAGTTTATTTCCAATTGTCGAATTGCAGCTTCGCTTACAGTACAGCAGCCTGCAAGTCTACCAGAACAGGGGTCGCAATCCGATGCCTCACATTTTCTAGCCAGAAAAGTGACGAGATCTCGCTAAGCCAAGAT
>MNJR01000061.1:0-13718 GCA_001920415.1 Acidobacteria bacterium 13_1_20CM_3_53_8
TGGTTTTATCGAACGCCTTGCCCCATGAGGTTCTAACGCCGTCCTCGGTCCATGGCAGGCCATGCGAGTTCGTCAGGATGGTCACCGAGCTGCGCTTCTTTTTAGCGCCGCGTCAAACGCCAGTTTGAGCGGGACGCCTACTTGCTTTGGCGTTGGCCTCGAAACGGCGAGTAAGAGCGCAGCTTGCAATTGGACTGATGCTACCGAACAAAATTCGCGGATATCGTCCGCCAACCAGATGACGTCCGAGCGATCCGAATCATATAGCCGACCGCCCTTTTCACAGACGTTGATTGCGACCTTGCCGTGATCCTTTGCAACGGAAAGAACTCGCGCAATCGTGGTCCAAACATAATCCGCCTTACGTGGCGTCGTGGCAAATTCACTGCGGAAGCTTGCGATGCGCCCATCAGCAGGCATTGCGATTGCAGCTTCGAATCTAAGCGGGCCACGAATAAATGGGGTTAGCTAGCAATTGCAAACAAACGTAATGTATTTGACTGAGTCTCGCCACAAACGACTCGCACGCTCTTACGCGATCAAAAGCGAGAGGAGCGCGTCTATGGCGCTGCCGTACGATCAGATCGAAGCCTTGGCTCACAAGCTTGCGGTCGCCGACATCGGCGCGGATGACGATGAACAGGTCATGCCGAACGCCAGGGCCGTGGTCGGCGAGCTCGATCGTAAAGATTTGGTGACAGTGGTTGAGATCGCCGTCGAGATCGCGGAGTACAAGCAAGAGAAACTAGAACAGGTGCTCGATGAGATCAGAACGGACTTTACAACGCGTGATCGATAGGGCCCATGTAAGCGGAGTACCCGCGGAGGAGCTCAAGGCCATACACAGCGGTTTGTTGACGGCTCCACTGCGGCTGGCAGGACGCGTAGGCTGGCGCCAATTACTGAGCAGTTGATCCTCAGCTTCATCGCCGAGATGGTTCTCGATCTGCCGAAAGCTACTGACTAACTTGAGGTCGACTTCGTGAAATCAGTTTCACGAGTATGTTAGGCGGCGTGTTCGCCGCTGTTGGGTTAGACATCTGCAAGAAAGTCAAAGGCGCGTTAGCCGCCTACCTGCCATGCCGAACGCCGTTATGAGTCCCTCGGTAAGGATCCCTGCCGATGAGGTGATCGACCTGAGGAAGGTTTACGCTGTCTTGTTGCTGGTCGATCAAGGCGAGTGGCACCGGTGCCCCGATTTCCCTGATTTCGGAGAACAAGCCTCCGGTGTTTGCAGGCGGTGAGCTCAGCTGGGCAGTTGAGGAGGGGGAGCTACTGTTTGCGTGCCCTGTCAGAGACTCGTTGTTCATGCCCCAAACCGCTGCCTGCGTTCGATTTTGCACGTGGACCTTGCGGAGAATCGCTTTGACATGGACCTTTACAGTGGCTTCGGCGATGTCGAATTTGCGCGCGATGCTTTTGTTCGAATGCCCTTCGACCAGGCAGCGCAGAATTGATTTTTCGCGGTTCGAGAGTTGCGGACCGATGATGTCTCCAGCCGGAGCACTCGGAACTGCCTGGTTCTTGGCCGGCTGCTCGCCCAATTGCGCGCCTTCTGGACCGAGCACGAACGATAGAAATGCGTCAGCTCTCTGACCTAAGGTGACCAGCTCCAACGATCTTATGAATACATCGCATGAAGGGATATCGACGAAATAGCCGTTGGCGCCAGCTCGAAAGGCCACGACCGGCTCAGCCAGCCGACACCGATCGGCCACGATCACGATGCGGGCACACGGGTGGTGTTTCCTTGCATGCTCGACTTGCTCTAGTACAGTTTCAAAGTTGCTCCGGCTCTGGACGAACAGAAACAGCGCGTGTGAGCCGAGATTGCGCGGGACCACATCATCAGTGGTCGACACCGATGCCAGGATGCGGAAATTTGCCGAGCGCAGAATCGTGGCAAGTCCCTCCCGCAGGAGGCTGTTGTTTCCAACGATGATGGTCACGAAATTTTGGCGCCTTCTCACACTGACGCTCCTGCTTCGCATGTGTTGACCAGACCGGCAGGCGAAGCCGGACCTCTGAGTTGTGAGTTGTAGGTGGATGTGGGCTGAAGCTGCGCTGTGAAAAATGTAAAGCTACTTAGTTCCCCTCCCGGCTACGGTAAAAATATCTTGCTGTAAAATACCCCTCGTGCTGCGCGTAGCCTCGTGCTCAACACAACAGCTGCAACTGAGGGCGCAGCCGGGAAAAAGGCAAAGATCGATCTATTCACGGCGTGTTTTCCTTTGAAGGCCGTATGGAGCATTGAAGTGTGTAGTCCCGGTGAGGTTCGAACGCGCGGGTCAAAAGCGTTCACCATCGCGCGTACTCTACTTAATTGTTTCCACCATTAGCTACTCCGTTTTGACTACCTCCACTGCGGCATCGACAAAGCGCTGGTGAAGGGGATGTCATGGGCGCGTCCGAACTGAATTGTTCTGCTGGTCTTGCGGCGGAACGACTTGGGCCGATCCTGATGCGACAAGTCGGCTAGTCTCTAGCTCACGGGACATGAGCCATGATCGCTGAAATCTAGCGGCGGGCCTCCTCGGTGTGGTTGCATCCCTGCAAAAGGAGAATGAGTTCATGTCGCTGATCAAGTCTTCTGCCGCGATGCTAATTGTTCTCGGCCTGCAGTTGACCGCCAACGCACAAACACCCGGCACGCGTAAGCAGCCGCTGGCTGCGTCGGCCGCAAGGACGACGGAAAGCGTCGCAAAAGAGCGTATGAATGCATGGACTGTCGGTTTAGCCGCAGGCCTGATCGAAGGCGCTCCGCTTCGTCTCGGCGCGGAGATCGCTCGCGTTGTGAACGAGCAGGACAGGCTTCACCTCATCCCGATCGTGACGCGCGGTGCAACTGAAAACGTTAACTCGCTGCTATATCTCAAGGGGGTCGACGCGGCCATCATCAACACCGATGCGCTTGAGGAGTACAGGGCTCAGGTACCGTCCATCGATCGGCGCCTGGCTTATATTCTTAATTTGTTTCCTTCCGAACTGCACATCTTCGTCCGCCCTGAGATCCGGTCGCTCGAAGACCTCAAGGGCAAGAAGGTAAACTTTAACACTCAAGGCACGGCGGCTGCTTATTCAGGTCCACTGATCTTCAGCCGGCTGCGGCTGGACGTAGAAAAGATGTTCATCCCCCACCAGTTGGCGTTGGAGCAAATGAAGCGCGGAGAAGTATCCGCTGTCGTGTTTATTACGTCGAAGCCCGTGGATGCCTTTTTGAAAGGACGCTGGGACCCAGGTTTCAAGTTTCTGCCGCTCGAATACGACAGCAAATTTGAAGATTATTATCTTCCGTCCTCGATCGAGGCGAGGGATTATCCGAGCTTGGTACCAAAGGGCGAGCGGATCGCGACCATCGCGGTCCCAACTGTGCTCGTAGCGTACAACTGGCCTGAACGGTCCGATCGATACCGACGGGTGGCTCGCCTCGTCGATAACCTTTTCAGTCAGATCGACAAGTTGCAGGCTCCGGGCTTCGATCCGAAATGGAAGGAAGTGAATCTCCGCGCGAGCGTGCCTGGCCTGGAACGGTTCCGATATGCGCAGCAATGGCTCGATCGCCCGCAGGCCCTAACGGCGGTGCCGTCGCAATGAAGCGTCTGGGACTACTCACCATTGCCGCGCTCTTGGGCGTGAGTCCTGCTTTGGGTGCGCAACGCGGTGATGCGCTCGACCGCCTAAAGGGCTGCTCGCAATTTGAGGGAAGCGAGCGGTTGAAATGTGTAGATGAACTTTTGGGGGAAGTTGCACCTGAGGCGGTGGATACCCAACAACCGAAGTGGATCATCAGCGAAACGACCTCACCGGTGGACTACATGCCTCAGATCAGTGCGGTCACGACGGCGCGGGTTTCCTCGCAAGACGCTCCTTCCTCACTCGCAATCCGATGCCGAGCCCAGCGCACTGAGCTGGTAATTTCTAGAACCGGTTCCTGGAAGCAGTCGGCAGACAGTGCGCTCAGGGTCGTATATCGGATCGATAAAGAGCCGCCTGTTGAGGAACGTTGGAGGCTCGCGGACGGTGGAAAAAGCCTGGTCTTTCAGGGCGACGCTGTTCGCTTGCTGCGCTCGATCCCTGACAACGGTCAAATTGTTTTCGCTGCGTACCCCGGAAAAGCTCAGCCGGCCGAAGGCAAGTTTCAATTGGCTGGGCTCGATCTGCTCCGACCCGTGACAGCTGAATTAGCTGAGTCTGCTCAAAGTTCAAGCTAACCCAGGCACGCGCAACATTGCATAGGGGCGGTCTGTCTCCTGATGCGATTATTGTCGTCATCTTTGATCCGCGAGCTTCATTCGGGCGAGGCAGTTTGCGGCTTGACGTGAAAGTATATCCGATGGGCGGGCGCGGACTTCGAAGCAGCGGCAGGTACGAGTTCGAACCGACTAAAGCTTCGATCCGCGCACCAGTGGTGTGGCCGCTTCACAACGAGCACGTCGCAATGAATCAGCTTAACGCTTATGGCACACGCAACTAACCCCAAAGGGTTAGTTGTATCATCCATGTGAGGAATAGAATTTGCGCGTCGGCAAACTCTATCCTTCTGCTAGCAGACCATTTCACTAAACCGTATTGTTCTGCCGCCTCACCATCTGATGTGAGAGGGGTTGTGGTGCCGTCGCGTAAAAATCAGCGACCGTCCGGTGTTTTGAAGACCGACGGAAAGGTCAAGTGCAGGTCGGGCATCCACCCGAACAAACGGCTGCTTGATCAGCAGAGAATCGGGCTCATAGCTGCTGCGCGACGAGTTGCGTCACGGTGGCTCACCGCTGTGCTCCTTGCTGTGATATGGACTTCGGCATTAGGCAGTTCGCTTCACGCGCGGCAGTCCCAAGGCGATCTTGTCGGCACACGTCACGCGCCCGCGCGCAACGTTAATTTCGGGGCCGCCGGCGATTACGGCCCTGGGATGGTGCAGGAAAGCAGCCAATTGCTGCGGCTTTCGCAAGCAGTGATGGGCGACCAACTTCAGAAGGCGAGCAGTCGCGAGCACTACAGGCCTGAGCTGCCCGCACCACCGCAAGGCGCCGCAATCGAGGTGCAAAAGTCATTGCGGCAGGAGCGCGAGCGGGCCGAGCGGTTGGAACAGGCTCTCTCCCCCGCTAAGCGCCTTGAGAAACCGACGCTGGCCTCGAATGAGAAGCAGGCGTCACAAGGCAGCGCAGCCGACCTGCAGAATACGCTGCAGCAGTTCCGGGAGTGGGCCGACCGGTTGGAACAGGCTCTTGCACCCGCTAAACGCGAGATCGAGACACAGACAGCGATAACCGGCAAGAAGATTGATGAGGCCACTCATCTGAAGCAGTCGGCGGAAAGCGGCGTCGAGCTACAAAAATCTCTCCAACAGGAGCGCGAGCGGGCCGAACGGTTGCGGCAAGATATCGCGACGGCCAAGCGCGAGCTCGACACACAGATCGCCATGGCGGCGAAGGCAAATGACGAAATGATCCGGTTGAAGCAGGCGGCGGAAAGCGGCACCGAATTACGAACGTCCTTGCAGCAGGAGCGGGAGCTGGCGGCGCAACTACGGGAGGATCTCGCGACGGCGAAGCGCGAGTTCGAGACGCAGATCGCGCTGGCCACCAAGGCGAATGGCGATGTGATCCGGCTGAAGCAGGCGGCGGAAAGCGGAGTCGAGCTACAAAAATCTCTCCAACAGGAGCGCGAGCGGGCCACGCAACTACGGGAGGATCTCGCGACGGCCAACCGCGAGCTCGAGACGCAGACCGCGCTGGCCAACAAGGCGAACGAGGAGGCTACCCGGCTGAAGCGGGTGGCCGAAACCGGGGCAAAGCTGGAAAACTTTCGACGGCAGGGGCAAGAACGAACCTCGCAACTGCAGCAGAATCTCGCGGCCGCCAAGCGCGAAGTCGAGACACAGACCGCGCTGGTCGCCAAAGCGAACGACGAAGCGACCCGCCTGAAGCAGGCGGCCGAAAGCGGCGCCAAATTAGAAAAGGCTCTGCAAGAGGAGCGGGGGCGGGCAACGCAGCTGGAGCAGAATCTCGCGGCCGCCAAGCGCGAAGTTGAGACACAGACCGCGTTGGCCGCGAAAGCGAACGACGAAGCTACCCACCTGAAGCAGGCGGCCGAAAGCGGCGCCAGGTTAGAAAAGGCTCTGCAAGAGGAGCGGGGGCGGGCAACGCAACTGGAGCAGGATCTCGCGTCCGCTAAGCGCGAAGTCGAGACACAGACCGCGCTGGCCGCCAAAACGAACGAGGAAGCTACCCGCCTGAAGCAGGCGGCCGAAAGCGGCGCCAAGTTAGAAAAGGCTCTGCAAGAGGAGCGCGGCCGGGCAACGCAGCTGGAGCAGGATCTCGCGTCCGCAAAGCGGGAAGTCGAGACACAGACCGCGCTGGTCGCGAAAGCGAACGAGGAAGCTAACCGCGTGGCGACGGAAACCGGCGCCAAGCTGAAAAACTCCCGACGCCAGGGGCAAGAACAAGTCACACAGCTGCAACAGCAACTCGCGGCCGCTAAGCGCGAAGTCGAGACACAGACCGCGCTGGTCGCGAAAGCGAACGAGGAAGCTAACCGCGTGGCGACGGAAACCGGCGCCAAGCTGGAAAACTCCCGACGCCAGGCGCAAGAACAAGTCACACAGCTGCAACAGGAACTCGCGGCCGCTAAGCGCGAAGTCGAGACACAGACCGCGGTGGCGGCCAAGGCCAACGAGGAGGCTGCCCGCCTGAAGCAGGCGGCGGAAAGCGCCACAGTCGAGTTGAAATCGGTGCAACAGGAGCGCGGGCGGGCCGCGCAACTGCAACAAGATTTCGCGATGGTCAAGCGCGAAATCGAGAGGAAGGACGCCCTCGCGCGCGAGCTCTCGTTAGTGCGCACGAGATCGTACGCTTGCCAAGAGCCCAGCGAGGCCGTGTTAAGCACTAAGCCGCTCGCCGAAGCTGATGGGTTTCGAAAGTCGCTGCAATGGCGGCGCAACCCGGCCAAGCAGCTGGAAAGGGCTCTTATCTTAGCGGAGCACGGGAAGGACTCGCCTCCCTGGATCGCAACCGTCGCAGTTAGTCAGATGGCGCGCAACGAGCTATTTGAGGCGCCGCCATTAACTGTGGCGAACGCTCGAGCCAATCTTCAGCCTGATCCGGCCGATGCTGTGGAAGCTGCAAAGTTGCGGGCGCGCGCAGGCGTGCTGCTCGGGCAGGGCGATATTGGCGCGGCCCGGGTCGTGCTGGAACGGGCTGCCGAGAAGGGTAGCGCTCAAGCAATGTTCGAACTGGCGGAAACGTATGACCCACTCATTCTTCCCAGATGGAGAACGTATGGGACACGCGGTGATGCGACAAAGGCCCGAGATCTGTATGCAAAGGCGGAAACCGACGGCATCAAGGAAGCCAAACAGAGATCTGACGCTCTGCGTCTCGTGGATCGGTAGGTTTCAGGAGGCCGGCGGCCAAATGGAAATCGATCAAACTCGCGGCGATGATTCCCGCTTTAACGCGCTTTCTTGCGGTGCAGGAACAGCTCAATCGTCTAACCGCGAGCGGCACGGCTCACAATGAGAGACCCAGTCGTCTCGCCAGAAGCGATGCACAGCTCACCCCTCCGCAAGGCTCTCTTCGGCGTCGGGCTGGTCAGCGGCGTGCTCAACGTCCTGATGCTGACCGGGTCGTTCTATATGCTGGAGATCTATGATCGTGTGGTCCCGAGCCGTAGCCTGCCAACACTGGCTGGGCTGTCGATCCTTGTTACGGTGCTGTTCGCCTTTCAGGGATTTCTCGACTTCCTGCGCAGCCGCGTGCTTGCGTACATAGGGGCATCTATCGACCAGAAGCTGAGCGATAGCGTTTTTCGCGCGGTTCTCAAGCTGCCGCTGATGAAAGCCAACGGAGGTGAAGGTTTGCTCGCGCTGCGCGATCTCGACCAGGTTCGAGGTTTCTTCGGCGGCACGGGGCTGCCGGCCATCTTCGACTTGCCTTGGGTGCCGCTCTATCTGGCCGTTTGCTACCTCTTCCATCCATGGATTGGATTTGCTGCAAGTGCGGCGGGTATTGTCCTTTTTGGCGTCACGTTGATTACCGAGTTCGGCAGTCGGTCCGCGACCAGGGACTTGGCCCGGCATGGCACCCAGCGCTTTGCCTTCGCCGAAGCTGGACGGCGCAATGCGGAGGTGGTCCGCGCCATGGGTATGGCGAATGCGCTCACCGCGAATTGGCGCGCGAACAATGATGCCTACGTTGCCGCCCAACTGCGCGCCAGCATGGTCAGCAGCGGGTTCGGCAGCCTGGCGCGAACTTTCCGCATGCTCTTGCAATCGCTGGTGCTGGGATTGGGCGCGTTGCTTGTGATCTACGACCAGGCCACTGCGGGGATCATCATCGCTGCGTCCATCCTTACTGCGCGTGCACTTGGCCCGCTCGATCTCGCGATCGCCAATTGGAGGACATTCGTTGGCGCGCGGGAAAGCTGGCATCGCTTGTCCGAGCTGATTGCGGCCACCCGCGAACCGCCGCAGTCGCTGCGGCTTCCCGCACCATGCCGCGACATCGCCATCGAAAATTTGTCTGTCGTGCCACCTGGCGAACAGCGTGTGGTCGTGCGCGAGATCGGTTTTTTGCTCAAGGCAGGCTCGGCGCTCGGTGTCGTTGGCCCAAACGCGTCCGGCAAGACCTCGCTGCTTAAGTCCATCGTCGGATTGTGGCCGCCGCTGCGCGGTACGATCCGGATCGACGGCGCGACGCTCGATCAGTACTCACCGGACCTGCTCGGATCCCGTATCGGCTACCTGCCTCAGGATGTGGAGTTGTTCTCAGATACAGTCGCTCGCAACATCGCGCGGTTCGAGCTCGACCCGGATCCTCAGAAGGTGATCGCGGCGGCGGAGGCGGCGGGGGTTCACGAGCTGATCAAGCACCTGCCGAACGGATATGAGACCCAGATTGGACGAGGAGGACATGCGCTCTCCGCGGGCCAACGGCAGCGCGTCGCGCTTGCCCGCGCTCTGTATGGCGATCCGTTCCTGGTCGTGCTCGATGAACCCAACTCCAATCTGGATGCGGAAGGCGAACAGGCGCTGACGCAGGCGTTGCTGGGGGTAAGAGCCCGCGGCGGAATCGTCATCGTTGCCGCGCATCGTCTCGGCGCGCTTCACGCAGTCGACTGGATACTCGTGATGCAGAACGGTGCCAAGCAGTCCTTCGGCCGCAAGAGCGAGTTGCTTGCCGCTTCCGCCCGAGCCAATCCGGCACCGGGAGCAGTGCATCCGATCAGCGCAAGAGGGACGCAACGATGAGGGTCTCGTATCACGACATGACCCGCCGCTACCTTTTACTCGCGCTGTTGGCTACCCTCATGCTCGGCGGGGGGTTCGGCAGCTGGGCAGCGATCACCCAGTTTGCCGGCGCGGTGGTAGCGTCTGGCAGCCTGGTTGTTGAATCGGACGTCAAGAAAGTGCAACACCCATCCGGCGGCATAGTAGGCCAACTACTGGTGCGGGAGGGCGAGCAAGTAAAGGCAGGGGACTTGCTGGTGCGCCTGGACGAAACCACGACGAAGGCAAACCTACTGATCATCACAGACAGCCTGGATGAGCAGTCCGCGCGGCGGGCTCGGCTTGAGGCCGAACGAGACGAGGCCGTTGCCATTGACTTCTCAGCGCTCGCGGGACGCCAAAACGAGCCGAAGATCGGTCGGCTGACTGCTGGCGAGCAGAAGCTGTTTGAGTTTCGAAGTCGCAGCGCGGAAGGACAGAAGGCGCAATTACGCGAGCGGGTCGGCCAGCTACGGGAGGAAATCGATGGTCTATCCAGCCAGGTTACGTCCAAGTCGCGAGAGATCACCTTAGTCAACCAAGAGCTGAAGGGTGTCCGTGAGTTGTGGGAGAAGAACCTGGTCCCTATCACTCGGGTCACTGCTCTGGAACGCGACGCCGCCCGCCTCGACGGCGAGAGGGGCGCGCTACAATCGAGCATCGCACAGTCCAAGGGCAAAATAAGCGAGACCGAGCTTCAGATCCTGCAGATCGATCGGCAAATCAAGACGGACGTTACCAAGGAGCTAGCAGACGTCCGCGCCAGGACAACGGAGCTAGAGGAGCGGAAAGTATCCGCAGAGGACCAGCTCAAGCGCATCGATATCCGCGCACCGCAGGATGGCATTGTCCATCAGCTGACGGTGCACACGGTGGGCGGCGTGATCACGCAAGGCGAGCCGATCATGCTGATTGTCCCGAACCGCGACAGCTTGCTCGTTGAGGCTAGAATTCCGCCCTCGGAAATCGACCAGGTCCACCTTCGCGCCCCCGCAACCTTGCGCTTCACCTCATTCAATCAGCGGACGACACCGACGATTGAAGGCGAAGTCATCCGTACGTCCGCAGATATCACTCAGGACTCCAAAACTGGCCTGGCCTACTACACCATTCGCGTTGGATTTAGCGAAAGCGAGTTGCAGCGGCTAGGTCAGGTCAAGCTGGTGCCGGGCATGCCGGTGGAAAGCTTCATTCGCACAGACGAACGCACCGTCCTATCCTATCTGCTCAAACCGGTGCACGACCAGGTCGCGCGCGCGTTCCGCGAGAAATGATTCGTGGACAGGCTGAACTATGCTGGAAACTCCCGTTAACGGGAATGGACTGGAGGCGCAGCGCGCGTGGGTGGCCGCGGTATGCGAAACGCCGCCCCGCTGGCGCCAAGCCATACTAGGGGGATTACTCCCGCCGGAAGGGCCATGGTGGGCCTCCACTAACTCTTATGCGTCTTTCCGCCATCCATGTGCGCGGTTGTTGCCCTTTCCGGCCTCCGCAAAATGGACATGCTGTAAGTCAGGGTCCTGACCGCTCTCACAAGGAGACGCATCATGGCAAAACGTGTTCGCAGCGGCTGGCTTTCGTGCGGATCACATCGGACCGGTGGTCGAGCAAAAAGACTCGGGGGTAACAAGGCAGGAGCGCCGCAAAGGCAATCCATCAGGTCGTCGGCGATCAAGGCGCCGGTTGCAGCCATTATCGTCGCAACAAATGCGCTGCTAAGGGAAGGCCTGACCCGAATGTTGAGTGCGGCCAATTTTCGGATCATTGCGTCAGTGCGCTGCGCAGACGCTCACGTCCTGAGCACACTCCCCCAAAAGAAACCTATCTTACTCATCATTGATATGAGTAATGATTTCGAGATGGGATCGAAACAAGTCGAGAGTTTCAAGCAACGGTATCCACGGGGGCGCGTCGTTGTATTGGCCGATCAGCATCAGTTGGACGAACTGGTGGCGGTGTTCCAAGTAGGAGCCAACGCTTGTTTGGCCAAAGCCGTGAGCCGCGAGACATTCATAAAGTGTGTTGAACTGGTCATGCTCGGGGGGACATTTCTATCTGCAGAAGTCCTGACCCTCATCCATAACTGGCTATCCCGCAGGCAAAACGTCGGCGCGGCTCACGCCAGTGAAGGCGGTGAAACACCTGCGAGCGACGTAAGAACGAATAAACGGGTACCACAAGTCGGAAGCGGCTATGCGCCGCGTCTGTCCCCTCGTCAACAATCCATATTGCACTGCCTGGTTCAGGGAGATTCCAACAAGACGATCGCACGCAAGATGGCGTTGGCTGAAGCTACCGTGAAGGTCCACGTCAAAGCGATCTTTCGAAACATCCGAGTCCACAATCGCACAGAGGCCGCGATATGGGCGAAGAGTAACGGATCGGTCGTAACGGCAGACAATCTGCTCCGCGTGGAGAAGCTGCCGACCGAGCCGCTCTCCGATGCAAATACGTACACGTCAATCTGCATCGCAGAACGGAACGCGCCACGTTGGACATCCTGATCCGAAATACCGTTGATCCACTTGCCCGCGCAAGACCATCGGATTGGGTGTTCGTCGCTCATGCGCAGAGCGCTCCGCCTTCTCTGCGACTTCGTGCTCCCGTCATGACGTAAGCGCGATGCATCGTTGGGGCACCCTAACACGGGACCGTTATGCATGCCGGTTAAAAAAAAGGAGGACGCCGTTGACCAAAGTTGTGAGCCTGACCCGCATGGCCGCGTGGGTAGCCGTATTGGCTATCATTATTATCTCAGTTGTGCCGGGCAGTATGCGGCCTCACATTTTTGGAAATGATTCCGCCGAGCACTTCGTTGCGTATCTTATCGTAGGCGGTCTGTTCGCCTTTGGATATCAGGGCCCTATGCCGTTGCTGTTCAGGGGTCTGCTGCTCGCCATCTGCGCCGGTTCACTTGAGTTCGTTCAGTTGTGGGTTCCGGCACGGAGAGCTAGCGTCGGTGAGTTCGCTGTCGGCGCGATTGGTGCCTGGGTCGGTCTCCTCATCATAGGCAGCATTAGGCGCACACGCGAACGCAAGCTTGTGCTCACCATCATAGATGATGATACGATGCCTGACGCTACGAGCAAGGTCCATCCTCGATCCGTCACACCGTCAGCGTGAGAGACGAGGAGTGTAAGAGACGACCGCCCGCCTTCAAAGCAATCCGCGCGAGGCGCTCCTCCGACCGGTGCCGTCGTCGGCACGGGTTGGAAACCAGACTTAATCCATCTACTGAACATGCCGTCGATTGCGCGCGTAGAATCTGGAGCGGACGAAGAAATCATGCTCCTGCGCGACGAGATGCCGCAGTTCGTTCTTTCGCACGTTGTCATCTCGGCCGTCGTCAGGGGTATTTGCGATCAACCGTGAGTATTGAGGCGTTCGCTCCACCACCAACTCCGAACAAAAACCATCGATGAAGGATCACAGGAATTTTGAGGTAATCCCAAGTGGCGAGTCACCCAAGCCATGGGTGCGCTAGATTCGTAGAGGCGAGGTTAAGGGGCACCCCTTGTCCCTACTTGGTTTACGCATCTAGCTGCAAAGCTAGCCGCGCTTGCCGGAGATAAGAACATGGCAAACATTGTCGGCACAGAGCTTGACGATAATCTCACTGGGACGGCGGCAAACGACACGATCTCGGGCCTTGGGGGGCGCGATCACCTTTACGGCGGCGCCGGCAACGATACGCTGTTCGGCGGAGCCGGTGACGACGCCCTGCACGGTGATGCCGGCGCGGACACCATGTTTGGCGGAGCTGGCAACGACGACTACTACGTCGACGATGTGAACGATGTCGTCAGCGAGACGACAACGCCCGGGGTCGACGACGGCGGCACCAATGACAGGGTTTACAGCACCGTCAGCTACACCCTGAGCCCATTCATCGAGCGGCTGGTGCTGCTCGAATCGGCGGTCGCGATCAGCGCCACCGGCAACGCTCAGAACAACGCGATCGTCGGCAATTCCAACGCGAACATCATCAGCGGCGGCGGCGGCAAGGACACACTTACTGGCGGCCTGGGCGCCGATACCTTCGTTCTCGGCCCGGCCAACGTCGCCAACACTGTCAGCATCACGGATTTCGCCGCCGAGGACAAGTTCGGCATCACCGCCAGCGACTACGGTCTCAGCCAGGGCAGCGGCCTGGTCGACAATGGCGCCGGCGTACTTGTGCTGGACCCGGCCTGGTTCGCCACCGTGAGCGGCACCCAGGGCACGGTCGCCGGTCACGGCCAATTTCTCTACAATAGTACTACCGGCTCAGTGATGTGGGACCCGGACGGCTCGGGCGCCGCTGCCGGCATTGCGCTGGCGACCCTGCAGAAGGGTGCCGTCGTCAGCGCCAGCAACTTCGCGATTTCCGGGGGCAACAACAGCACCCCCGTGGTCGGCAACATCTCGATCAACGATGTCACGATCGCAGAGGGCAACTCTGGAACCAAGGTCGCCA
>MNJR01000061.1:14047-37162 GCA_001920415.1 Acidobacteria bacterium 13_1_20CM_3_53_8
CAGCGCGACCGCCGGCATTGACTATGTCAGTCAGCCGAGCGGCACGCTGAGCTTTGCCGCCGGCGATCTCACCAAGACCATTTCGGTGACCATCAACGGCGACACGACCGTGGAGGCCGACGAGACCTACTTCGTCAACCTTTTGAGCGCGACCAACGGTGGCACCTTCGTCAAGAGCCAGGGCGTCGGCACCATCACCAACGACGACGCCACCGCGGCGGGCGTCGGCAACATCTCGATCAACGATGTCACGATCGCAGAGGGCAACTCTGGAACCAAGGTCGCCACCTTTACCGTTAGCCACACCGGTGGCGCCTTTTCCGTAAATTACGCAACCGCGAACAGCACGGCAACGGCCGGCAGCGACTACTTGGCGGCCTCCGGCACGCTCAGCTTCGCTGACGGGACTTCGACGCAGACGGTGTCGGTAACCATCAATGGTGACACCATATATGAGCCCAATGAGACGTTCTTTCTCAACCTGACGGGTGCGACGAACGGCGGCACCATCGCCAGGAGCCAGGGGGTCGGCACCATCGCCAACGACGATACTGCGCCAGCTGGGCCAGCCGTGGTGGCGGTTCACGACATGAGTGCGATCGCTAGCGGAATCGGCAGTTGGGATCCTTCGGGGCTTGCGTACGACGCTGCAACCGGAACCCTTTATCTTGTGGACTCCGAGGTCGACGAAGTTACCCCGCGCGGTGCGGCCAACATGTGGGCGCTGAACCTCGATGGCACTCTCAAGCCGAACGGGGCGATCAGCCTTTATGGCTACACGACGGAGCCGACCGGTATCGCCATCGATGCAGCGACGGGAAAGGCGTACATCACCGACGACGATATTTTCAAGGTAAACGTCATCAACCTCTCCAATCCGTCGGTCGCGCTCGCGCAATTTGCAACCAAGCCGCTGGGCGGCGACGATCCCGAGGATGTCTCATTTAACCCGGTCAACGGGCATCTGTATGTCGCCAACGGCTCCGATATCGCTCACCCTCAGATCATCGAGATGGACAGCAGCGGTACGCAGGTTATCAGGAACATCCTGTTGCCCGCGGTGATCACGGATCCGGAGGCCGTCGTGTACGATGTCGCCCATGACGTATTCTTTGTCGGAATCGAGAACGGCAAAGATATCTGGATGGTCGACCACAACGGAAACATGTTGAACGACATCAACATTTTCTCCAACTACCGCAATCCCGCCAACGGCGGCAGCGTCAATCTCAAGGGATTGACCCTTGCTCCGAGCAGCGACCCCAACGACGATCCTTCGGTGTTGAGCCTTTACGCCGCCGACTTCGGGATATCGCACGTCAACGATGGCCGATTGTTCGAGATCTCCAACCCGTTCACTTGGAACCACGCGGCACCGGTCATCGCGACCAATAATTTAACCACTGTTTCCAATCCGGACGGATCGATGACAGTGTTGGGCCTGCAGGTTACTGATTCCGATGCGCTTGCCTCATCCGAACCATTCAGTCTTGCGACAGCCACCGGAGTTGCGGCTTCGGGAACCAGTGTAACGCCGCTGAGCAGCTCGGGTTCGTTGGCGGACATTAACAGTGTCTTGGCAGCGGGCGTGACCTATCAGCCGGGGCCTACGCCGCCGTCGACGGACAGCTTGATGCTTACCGTGAAGGACAATTTCGGACTGACCGACAGCGAAAACTTCGTTTTCGCTCAGTCTGGGGCGGGCCCCAACATCATCCTGCAAGGTACCTCCGGCAAAGACGTGATTTTAGCGACCAATAGTCAGGACGTGCTTACCGGCGGAGCCGCGCAGGACCAATTTGTGTTCGCGCCGACTTCTTCAGGTCCATCGGTGCAGCACACGATAACCGACTTCCACGTCGGGGAGGACAAGATCGATGTGAGGCAATTCAGTAACATTTCAGCTTCGGCTCTTCCGACCGAAACCCAGCAGGGCAGCGATACCCTGGTCATGCTTGATAATCATGACACACTGCTGTTGAAAAACGTCACTGCTACAAGCTTGCACGCAAGTGATTTCATCATCCATGCCTAGAGCCTAACTCATCGAAGTTTTCGCCGGTATTCGAACTCGGGGGCTCCGTTAAGAATGGCGGAGCCCCGAGATGTTCCGGCGCCCGCTGCTTGTCCTCGACCGGGAGCGACATCAAGCGCTTCGGAGTTTGAGAGCTCGTGAAACGGGGGTTGCCTCGGTGCGCGTCCGGAGAGAGCAGTTTCAATCCCGCTTTCTCGGCCGCAACCACATGAATCGAATTATCTCGCACTCGCTGCTGGTCGCACGTCGGTGTCCTTCATACGTGCGAAATAGTTCTTGTAGAACGAGCGCAGGTCCGGATGCGAGCCGCCGTCCGCCATCTGCAGCGTAGGGCATGCCAAGCTCGGCTGTTTTCCCCACGAGTACGCCATGTCGAAGGGGCGCTGTTTCACCGGGACCTTCTCGTCCCAGATCGCCAGCATGATTTCGGTTTCAGCCACGGTGGGCATTCTGTAGTAGGGAGCGTACTTACGCTCAGAGCTTGTGCAGACTTGCCCAAATGTCTGGAAGACCGGCACGATACGGGTACCAGGAATGCCAGCGCCCAGGGCTTGGTCAATGCGCTGTCGGAGCGCGTTGTAGTTGCACCCGGTAAGCTCGTTCCTGACGTTGCAAGGATACGGATCGACGCCGATGTAGTCGGCCGCGTCCTTCAACTGGGCGAACTCAGCGGGTCCGTTGGAACTGTTCAGGATCACCACGAAAGTCCGGCCGCGCGGATCGAGGGAGTGAATTAACGCAGTGCGCTCCATCAATCGTTGCGGCGCGTCCGGGCACACCGTCGGATGCGGTTCGTCGGAGATGTAATAGATGCCGCTGAACTTCGGGTTGTCCTTGATCCCCATCACGGTTTCGGTGATCTGACTATCGCTAAGCCGCCACGAACAGCTAAGATTGTAGCCATTGCCCAGCCAGTAGACGCCCTTCATTCCTTCCGGTAACGCCCTGAGCGCGGACTGCGTGCCAACGTCAACAAGATTGAACCCAACCGAAGCTGCCGAGGCGTAGTCGCTGCGCAAATTGACGGTGAAATGCAAATGCTCGCGCGGCTCGGTAGCAACAGCCTCGGCCATGATCCCCAGCGTCACCAGCAGCACCATATAATTTAGCGCGCGGCCGCGGAGAGTGGTAGCTCTTCTACTGATGGGATCACGCATGAGGCTTCTGCTCGCGAGTACTCACCTGGTCCTCCGTTCCTATGAAGGGCTCGATCTCCCCACTAATCTCACGCCGGGTACGGGTTCACGTGGAAGAGATTTTCACTAAAGTCGCCGTAGCGATACCGCGCATGTAACTTCAGGTCGACCTGGGTGATAACTGCAGTGATAGCCTCTCGCTGATCGCTGCCTCCAAAGGCGGAGCGTCGCAGTAGCTCCAACGCATTCTGCGCTACCTCCCGCCTTGTGCTTCCCCACTTGACGGCAAATAGGACTTTATCGACCATCGAGGCGAGCAGCCTCGTCTCCGTCGCATTGAGTATCGGAGCACTGTCGATCACCACGCAATCATAGCTCCCTTCCAATTGGCGCAGAAGTTCTGGGACCTGCTCACTTGCAAGTGCTGCGACTGGGTCCGCCGAGTCACGTGACAGAGGAAGATAATCGAATCCTAAACCGGGAGCTGCTCGTATCAGCTCAGTTAGCGTCCGGCCTTGCCGTATTTGCAAGATCCCGCCTTCGGCGGGTTCTCGAAGCTCGCGCGCGATTGATGGCGCTCTGAAAGAGAGGTCGATCAACAGAACTCGACATTGAATCCGCGCAGCATAGACCGCAAAGCTGATTGCAAGCGTCGTCTTTCCCTCGCCGGCCACGCTAGAGGTAACAAGCAACGTCTTAGGGGACTTCTTTGGATTCGTCAGCTGCAGCGCTGCAGCAACAACCGATCGAATAGCTTCAGTATAGCGTGCGTCCCGCGGAATTAGCTGATGCGGCCGGAGGCTAGTGCTGCTCCTGGAGGAATCGCGCCAACGGAACCGGACTTGGATTGCGTTGGTGAGCTCTTTCCACACTCGAGTGGCGATCCGGTCCCAGTCCTCCCGCCAAAGCATCTTGAAGTTCAAGAACCGGAAAGAGCGCTTCTTTTTGCGGGTGAGTTGCGGAATGATCCCGATGCAGGGGATGCCAAGGGCGTCGGTTACGTCTCGCTCCGTGCGCAACGTCGCGTCGAGTCGTTCGATCAGGACAGCCAATAGACCGGCTCCGATTAAGGCCAGCACAATAGCGGGTGGAATGAATAGGAGTGGATTGAGAGAACTCGGGAGATTCGGAATGGATGCAAGCGATAATACGCGGACATACGGCTGAACGCTTGTTTCCTGGAGAATTGCCTTTCGACGCTGCACCAGGCTCTCATAAAGTTGACCGAGCGCCGTTGTTTCACGTTGCATTTCGCTCAGCTGCGCTTCGGATTCCCGCATCTCGGTGCTGGCGTCCCGCAGAACGGCGATCCGTCGTTCCAATTGTCGCGCCCGTGTCTCTAGAGTGCTGCTGTCCTGGGCCATTTCGCTCTGATTGGTCTTTTGGTCCACGCTCAAAGGGCTCGGTCGCGCCTGCCGCTCCGCCAGACCTGATCTCGCAACGGCCAGCTGACGGTTTAGATCGACGAGTTGCTGGTCGACCATGTCCCGCCCGTTCGCTTCACTTAAGCCGTGCTGTATGCGATAGCTTTGCAGTGCAGCGTCGGCGCGTACTAGCTCTGCCCTGACGAGAGGAATCCGGTCTCTCAAGCTGCGCAGAGCGTCCTTACGGTCCGTGAGATCCCGGTCTCTGAGAGTTGCGAGATAAAGCTCCATGCTACGAGTGGCGACCGCTGCGGCGAAGGCTGGATCTGTGGATATGTATGTGATCCCAACCATCCGCGAGTGACTATCCTTGAACGCGTTCATGCGGTTTTTAAAACTGTCGATCGAGAACTCTTCGAGGCCGAGCAGGTTTCGTCTCTCCTTTGGCTCGGGTCCCCGTTCTGCGACGAGGCTTTCAAATACCTGCTGAAGATGATTTTCGGACAGGAGCGCCGCGACATGGGTCTGAACTCCAGGATCGTCAAGAACGCCGACAACGCTGGGGTCTCCAGCGCCACTGCTGGCTTTGGGTGGATCAACGATGACCGAGGCGATCGCAGTATACCGAGGCGGGAAGCCCAGCCCGACGGCTCCGGCCAGAACAATCGCGGTGCAAGCGGCCGTGACGATCAGCCTCCATCGGCGACGCAGGAGATTGAGGAGTTCGCGAAGGTGCAGTTCCGTCGCCTCTCGGGCATCTATAACTTCGTGTGATTGAATTGTCATGATTGAGCTACATCCAGGTGCTTTCCACCAAACGAGAGCTTCGAGACGGAGGCAGCTTCCAGCAGGCAAAGCACGACCCCGAACCAGAAGATTGGATGGCGGATGATAAAGTGAAACATGCTGAATACGACGATAGCGCAAGAAAGTGCCGCCAGAGCCGGAAGCTTAGCTTTCGTCGTCGCGAGAAGCAGTGAGGCATACAGCAAGCCGAGAGCAAAAATTGCCAACAGCCCTCCTTGGGCAAACAGATCGAGGGGAGTGTTGTGGGCCTCGAACTTGGTGGGGGGTGAAAACTTCCATGACTTCGTCCTCGTCAAGTGGGGGCCCGGTCCAAGGCCCAGCATCGCGGCGTCCATACCCTTCTCGATGGCTTCCGCCCAGAGGTGAAAGCGCAAGTCGCCCTGATCGTTTTCCTGATAGAGCGCATCGGATTTAGCTTGCAACAAGTCGGCCGCTGCGGGGGCGAGCGGAATGGCACCGACTGCGAGCACCGGCAACCCGAGCAGAGCGAGGCTTACGAAGGCCGCCCGAAAGCTCAGACCTCGTTTGAAGGTTGCAACCCACAGCGAAGACTTGATCAGGAGAAAAGCAGCGCCCGCCGCCAAAAGGCCCAAGTTAAAGGAATCGCTCTTGGTGAGCACGCCGACGGAGAAGGCGAGCATGGCGCAGGCTGTCGCCGTGATCATCTTCACGCGCGTGCTTGCGGTGTCCGCGACATGAACTGAAATCAAGGTGAGCAACGCAGCCGCTAGGCCGAGTTGGTTTGGGTCATGCGACCAACCTCTCAGGCGGTCCCACTCCCAAGGGTCCGCGGAGATCGGGAGGGGAATTCGGCCGGACGCGTGAGCCAACTGCAGGCTCAGCGACGCAGCGCCGAGCAACACGATTAGCCATGTCACGCGCTGGCGGCGGCGCTCGCTTGCCAGTTCGATGGTCATGGTGCAGGCGACGCACATCAATAAAGAGTAGGCGATGACGTCGTGAAGGAATTGTCTGTCGAAGAATGGCTCGGTTGCGAATCCCACGATAGTCCCGACACATTCGGCCACTATCAGCATTAGCCAGAAAGTGACCACACGGGTGAGCGCTGCATTTGATGCTGGCGCTGCGCGCCCAGCTTGAAGGCACAGAACCACACCGAGCCAAACCGCTAGGCACAATTCGCCTGGCCCGAAAGGCGTGTCGGCCAATCGCAACTGGGTCGCCGTCGACAGAAGAACCCCGAGCGCAAGTAGCACGTCCACAATCATGACATTGCTCTCTGCGGTGAGACAGCAGCCGAAATGGGGAGCGAACCCGCAGGCTCCCAACTACCGCCTGCATGCACATTGGGGATTTGCGGCGTAATGCAACCAAACTTCGGAGGGCGCCGACCGGATAAGTTTTCGCGCAGACGCAGAAGACGAGTTGCAATGCGCATCCTGCATCTTGAAACCGAGTTACCGTCGACACTCGTTCCGCTTAACTCGGCCATGCTCAACATCGCCAGACATAGATTCGCAATTTTGATGCAACTTGTGTACAGGAGCGAATCATGCCGCGAGCGGCCAAGCAAGCTCCGATCGCGCAACCGCGTGCCTTTTGAGGAGTAGTACTCAGCGTCGAGTAGTACTCCGCATGGTTATGTTGAGTAGTACTCCGGATGATTCAGCGTCAACACGTCAAGTCATTTGACTTCGTTGTTTGCTATGATGTTTCTTTTCGCTTGTTATGGTTTGCCCCCGACGTTCGACATGTTCCTTGAAAATCGGCCTGCTCGCCGTTGCCCTGTGCTGTTCCTTAAACTCCGCGCGAGCGGAGTACCGGCTGCAGGGCGGAGACGTTGTCGAGATTTCTGTGTCCGGCGTTCCCGATCTGAGACAGCGCGCCCCGGTCCAACTCGACGGCAGCATCACCTTCCCCGTCATCGGCACGTTCATGGTCGAAGGCGTCGACTTTTCCGATGTCCGCGGCAAAATTCAATCCGCTGTAGCCAGCAAGATATTTCGCATTCGCTCACCGGATGGCCGAGAATTCTCGCGGACGTTCGAACGGGAAGAAGTTGCAGCGACAATCGTGGAGTATAGGCCCGTCTTCATCACCGGGGATGTGACCCGCGCTGGCGAACAGCCGTTCCGCCCTCGCATGACCGTGCGCCAGGCCTTGGCCACAGCCGGCGGGTTTTCTGCCCTGGCCCGAGGTACCGCGACATCGTTCGATATGGCTAATCTCCGAAGCGAGTATGTCACAGTTTGGCTGAACTTGGCACGCGAGCACGTGCGAGTTTGGCGTATCAGGACGGAACTCGGAGAGAATATAGAGCTCGACCAGAAGGCCATTCCCCCGGCGCCGCTTCCAGATGCGGTTTCGCAAATTGTGAAGCTCGAAATGGAGTACCACACGGCAAATTCTGAGGACCACGAGCGGGCAAAAGTTTTTTTTCGGAGATCAATAGAGCGGGCGGACAAACAGGTTCTCGTCTTGTCGGAGCAGAAGCAAGCGGAAGAACAGGGGGTTCAGGCAGATGAGCAAGAGCTCCAGAAGGCCCGGGCGGCGTTTGGCAATGGCAGCCTACCCAGCTTCCGCGTGGCCGAGTTCCGTCGATCGGTGCTGTACTCCGCCACCCGCCAACTGCAAACCACCAATCAACTGATGGAAGTGGAAAGAGCGCGCGCACAATCGGCGAGAGAGCTTGAAAAACTCGACGATCAACGCAGGATTCGTTTGCTGACGGAATTGCAGGACGCCACCGTGAAGCTGACCGATGAGCGCGCAAAGCTGCGGATCGTGGAGCAAAAACTTCAGCTAGCTGGCTTGAGGCCTCCACGGATCTCGGACGACGGCTCGAGCAAGGTCGATATTACCTTGTTCAGAAGCGGGAAGGAACGCCATTCCGCAGATGTCGATACTGAGCTCCAGCCTGCAGACGTGATCGAGGTCTCCTTGCGTCCGGAAGCCGTAGATATAGCCGCGCAATAGACATTGCTGCTTGAGGGCTTTGTTTGGCGTTGCGACAGAAGCCCGAAATGCCTCGCGCACGAGCAAGGTTGACGATGATCATTGAGCTGTTTGGCCCACCCGCAGCAGGAAAAACCACGCTCGCACACGCCTTGGCGGCGGCGCTCGAGAGGAATGGCTTTGACGTTCAGCTAATTGTGAGCTTCCGACCGGGAGAGCGCGGCCCGGCCGAGATCGGGAGCAAACCCGCCGCCTCGTGGTGTCAAACCGCGTTAGCCGCCCCTCTAAGCAGGGCAGCCAAGTTCGTTAGTGTCGCGCCCGTTCTGTTGGCCTATCCGCGAGCCGATGCACTTCCTGAGACCTTGATGAACCTCTTACCACCCCGCACTCTTTTGCGCTGGCTTCGCCTTCGCCGATTTCTTTACGTGCTATCCCGCTCCTGGAAGATGGCCAGCACAGCCGATCGGATCGTCATCTTCGACCAAGGCTTTGTGACGGCGCTGTGCTCGATGGCACTGCTGGCTCGGTCCGCCGATCGAAGCAGAATTATGCGTGGGCTGGCCTTGATTCCGCATCCAAACCTTCTCATTCGCCTCGATGCGCCCAGGGAAACACTGGAAGCTCGCCTTCGAGCGCGGCTAGCCCACCAAGGCGCGCTCGAGCGATGGTTTGAATTCGATCTGCAAACAAGTCTTCGGCAAATCGAGATCACCGCCGAGGTGGCCCACATGCTTCAGAAGCAAGGCGGACGTATGATCGAGGTGTCTTCCCTCGACCGCCGCCTACTCGAAAAAGCAGTCGATCGGATTGTGCGTGAGGCGATGTCTTGGCACGAGAAGATCGATCCGGCAATGGAGCCTTTGTTGCGAGATGGTGCATTATCCGGCGTAATATGACAGGAAATTCTGACTTACGCCTTATCGGGGTCGGCGACTCAGCGAGAGGTGAGAAGCTCAAGGGCGGCTTGGCGCCTGCGTTGCTAGCGAAGCCGATCAAATCCATCACTGCCGGAGATCGGCCGGGTCGGACGCTCGGGTCTGCCAGCATTGCTGCGCTCGCAGTGCTCGCAGTCGGCGCCGGAATAACCTGCATGGCGCAGCTCGTGACCGCCCGGATCATCGGCCCGGACAGTTATGGAATCTACGCCTATGTCCTGGCCTGGGTGACGCTGCTGGGATATTTCTCGACACTAGGCTTCCATGTGTCCCTCCTGCGCTTTGTGTCAGCCTACCAGGCCAAAGAGGAATGGGCGCTGGCGCGTGGCGTGATTCGGTATTCGCAGTGCGGCACTGCGGTGACCGCAGTCATCATCGTTCTTATCGGCATCTGCGGGATCGTCGCCCTGCACGGCTCGCTGCGCCCGGAGCTCACCCTTTCGTTCCTCCTCGGAATCGCAGCGGTGCCGTTTCTTGCGCTCCAGCTCATCAACGCCGCGCTCGTTCGTGCCTTCGGCGGAATCATAGCAGCTCTCGCGCCGGAACGAGTTGTGCGCGATGGCCTTCTGCTCGCGATTGTCGCGGCCGTCTTCTGGGGCAACCTCTACCGTCTCGATGCCACGCTGGCGATGGGGGCAATGCTTCTCAGCTCCATCCTCATGCTCGGGTTAGTCCGCATCTTTTTGCGCCGCCTGCGTCCGCCGGCCCTCGACCGAGCCAAGCCGACGTATACAGCCAAGGATTGGTGGCTGCCAACGCTGCCACTCAGCCTGATGATGATCGCGGATAACCTGATGAGTCGCTCCGCCGTCATCGCCCTTGGCCTCGTGGGCAATACGCGGGATGCAGGCATCTTCGCGGCTGCGTTTAGCATAGCGACGGTGACGGCACTGCCGCGGATGGCTGTTGCCACCGCGTTCGCGCCCAGTGTTTCGGCCTTATTCGCCTTGGGCGATCAGGCCGGCTTGCAATCGCTCAGCGTCAAGGCGACTTGGCTGTCGCTTCTCGGCACTGCGTGCACAGCCATCCCGCTGCTGCTGCTCGCGGAGCCCCTTCTCGCGTGGTTCGGGCGTGATTTCATGACAGGCGCCCCGATCGTCAGAATCCTCGTCCTCGGTCAAGTGCTGGCTGCCGCATACGGGCCTCAACAGCATCTTATCACGATGACCGGCCACGAGCGCGCCGGCGCAGTGATTGTCGCCCTATGCGCTGGCTTAAGCTTGGCCGGCTGCCTGCTGACGATCGATTCGTTCGGGATAAAAGGCGCCGCCCTTGTTACAGCGCTAGCCCTTGTCGGCTGGAACATCGCGATGAGCATCTTTATTCACAAAGCCTTGCACCTCGTGCCGGGCTTGGTAGGTTCCTTCAAAGCCATGTCCAGGAGAAGTTGCGCGGCAGATCGTCCGATCTGATTTCACCCGAGGTACTTCAATGCGTCACGAATGCGAATCTGTCGAGGAGGGCAATATTGTTCGCTCGAATTCGGCGAGACCAGCTACATCCGCTCAATCGGACGATGCGGTAGCTTCTGTTTCAAGCAAGGCAGTCATCAGGCGTCTCTTCAATTCTCTCGAGCAAAAAGGCATCCGCTACTGCCACTGGAAGAGCAACATCCGCTTCGAAGAAATGCTTGCGGCTGCAGAAGACATCGACCTCCTCATCGACCAACGTGATGCCGCACTCTTCCACACTGCGTTGCTCGAAAATGGCTTCAAGCTAGCGCAGTTGCGCTTCGGCACCGCGCATCCCGGCGTCTTTCACGCATTAGGACTCGACGACGCGACCGCCGAGTTGGTGCATGTGCACGCCTATTTTCAAATCGTCAGCGGTGACAGTTTGGTCAAGAGCTACCGGTTCGCGATCGAAAGATCTCTTTTGAAGCGAACCCGCTGCTTGCATGGTGTGAGAATCCCCATCCCCGAAGCGGAACTAGTGTTATTCGCGCTTCGGATCGCGCTCAAGCACACCGGACCGATCGAGATCTTGATGGCCAATCGCGATTATCAGAAGATCTCGCGGGAGCTGCGCTGGCTGCGCGCGGCAGCAAACGTGGAGCGCGCTGAGACGCTTTGCACCGCTTGGTTCCCAACTATCGACCCGCCGCTGTTTCGGCAGCTGTTGGATGCGATCGAGACTGAGAGCCAAGTGGCGCGACGGATCGTCCTTGGCTGGCGCGTTGCCCGGCGGCTCGGGGAATTGCGGAGGCTCAACCCGATACTCGGAACTTTTTCGCGGCTGTGGCGGGTGCTCTCATTGGTTGTTAAGCGGCTCCAGCGTCGTGGGGAATTGGTGCCGCATGCCGGCGGCATGATCATTGCGCTCGTCGGTCCGAAGGCGACCGGCAAATCCACCATCAGTCGAGAGCTGGCAACTCGGCTAGGCCTACATCTCGACGTCCTGCGCATCCATGCCGGCAAGCCGCCAGCGACTGCGCTCACCTTGTTGCCTCGCCTTCTTGTGCCGGCGGCGCGCCTCCTGTTCTCGAAAGAGCGTGCCGGAGAATACGAGAAGCCTGAACGCCGACGGGAGAAGGCATATTCGTTGCTGTACATCCTCCGGATGACTCTCCTTGCTTATGATCGACGCAAGCTGCTTAGACAGGCGCTGCAAGCTGCGAGTGCCGGCTCTGTCGTCATCTCGGACAGGTATCCCTCAGAACGCATAGGCGCCATCGACAGCTGCTGCTTTGACGAGGCGGCGGTCGCACAATGCACCTCTCCGCTGAAGCGCTACTTGATGAACCAGGAGCGCATCCTCTCCAAGGGCTTGCCCAAGCCAGGACTCCTCCTTCGCCTGGACGCTCCAACCGAGATCACGATCGAAAGGGACGCGCGGCGGCTGAAGCCAGGCGGCCCCGATGCTGCGGCCGTGCAGCGACGTCGGGAGTTGGAGAGCTGGTCCGGCCCTTCCGAAACACTCGAGATCAGAGTCGACACGAACCGGCCACTGGATGAGACGATCCGGACCGTCGTTGCGACCGTCTGGGCTGCCCTGTGAGGATCAACTCAGGTGCGTCGAAGATCGGCGAGTATCAGATGTCCTTCCGAGGGCGGAGGGCCGAAGGTAGACCACCATAGAGCTACCCCTCTTTAGCTGCAAAGGTTAACCAAAAGGAGAGCACAAGCCTTCGCGTGCGAAATTATGATGACGGAAATAGTCTCTTCGCCCGTGACGTAAAGCACACCGGCGATCTGCCATTGTCATCAGAAATCGGTTTCCCGGAAAGCGTCTCTGGCCATCAAAAAACCTCTGGAGTTTCGAGTGAAGTTCCGTGTTCTAGGTCATGCGTGTCTTGAGGTTACGAGCAATAGCAGGCAGCTCTTGTGTGATCCATGGCTCGTCGGCTCCTGCTATTGGCGCTCCTGGTGGAATTACCCACCCGTTCCAGATGGCCTTGTTGAGACGCTCAAGCCAGATTTTATTTACCTCACGCACATGCACTGGGACCACTTTCATGGCCCGACCCTTCGGCGGCTCGGGCTCGACATGCATATGCTTGTACCGAAGACCCCCGACCGCCGTATCTACGAGGACCTCAAGGCTATTGGGTGCACTCGGATCACGGAGCTGGTCCATGGCAAACCGTACCAAATCGGCCCCGACTTTCAGATTACCAGTTATCAATTTGGGCATTTTCCGGACTCAGCTCTTGTGATCGAGGCCGATGGTAAAACTATCCTGAACGCCAATGACTGCAAGATCATGGGCGCCCCTCTCAAGCAGGTCCTGGAGCGCCACTCGAACATCGATTTCGTGTTGCGTAGCCACAGTTCGGCGAACGCCCGGCTATGTTTCGACATTGTCGATCGGGGCGGAGCCCACATAGACAATCCGGAAAAGTACAGTGCAGAGTTCGCGGACTTCGCGCGGGCAGTTAGGGCAAAGTATGCGATTCCTTTCGCCAGCAACAATTGTTACCTGCATCCGGAGACCGAACAGTTCAATCGATACCTAAACCTTGGAATTGATGTGAAACGTTATTTCGAGGCGCACGGGATCACCGAGCCCGAATGCGTCGTCTGCGCGCCCGGCGATGGCTGGAATGACGATCTCGGTTTCACGCTGACCGACAAGGACTGGTACACCAATATTGATGAGCACTTGACCCGCTACAAGGAAGCAAACTCCGATGCTTTGAAGAAATCGGCACAACAGGAGGCGCGGGCTGTGCTGACGGACACCATCATGGCCCGTTACGCCTCGGAGCTACTTTCCGGAACCCCGTTCTTCGTACGGCGACTGTTTCGAGGAAAACCCATAACACTGGTTGCACATAGCGCGGCCGGCGACACAGCTTACGAATTAGACATATTTGGCAGAAAGTGGCGCAAGCTCAATGCCTGGAATGATAACGATAGCCCTATCCAGATTCACGCAAGCGCCAGCGTTTTCATCATGTGTGTTAAACAAGTGAACTGGAACAGTTTGGGAATTTCGAAACGCGTTCGTTTTCGGGTGAAGGACGAAGACAAAAAGATAGTGACGTACTTCACAGAGCTAAATGATCTCTTTGATTGCGAAGTGCTGCCACTTTCAAAGTCATTGAACCCGCGCTTCGTGGGGGTATGGCTGAGGCGCTGGCGTGAACTCGCTCTGTATCTGCGAATCGCAGCTGATTTGGGCCGAGGACGCGAGTTCGCCTATCGTAACTATCTTCCCCTCATTCGGGCCAGGAGTGGAGCACTCCATTGAGCCCTCATTTGCTTTATGTTGGAGGCGAGGACCATCATCTGCGGATTCCCTTTATGCTCGCCATGCGTGAGTGTGGCTTTCAGGCGACCGCGGCGGGCAGCGGGGATTCCACTCCTTTCAGGCGGGCGGGCGTTGATTTTCGTCCCTTCAAATTCAATCGATACATGAGCCCCTTTGCTGATTGGACCGCGATCAAGGCGCTCTCTACGATGCTCCGTGAGCTCCAGCCTGACCTTGCGCAGAGCTTTGATACCAAGCCAAACTTGCTGCTGCCGCTGGCGGCCCGAGCCGTGGGACACCCGGCAATTGTGCGCACGATCACCGGCGTGGGTTGGGTCTATTCGTCGCACTCAGCGCTGGCGCTATTAGCTCGTCCTGTATTGCGTGCGCTCAATCGTGCGGCGGCCCAGTCGACCGCAGCCACGGTCTTCGAAATACACGACGATCAGGTCTTCTTCGACTCCCACCATATGACCGGGAAAAACGGCCTCGTGATCCCGGCCGGTGGCGGGGGGATCGATCTTGAAGGATTCCGGCGGGCTTTGGTCGAGCGCCCTCCTGCGGCGCAGCTTCGGGAAGAACTCGGCCTCGGCACGTCTCCAGTCGTCATAACCGTCACGCGCATGACACGGGGAAAAGGCATTCCAACACTGCTCAAGGCGGCCGCGCTTGTCCATTTGGCTCGACCGGATGTTCGCTTCCTGCTGGTCGGACCCCGTGAAAGCGAGGGTCCGCTTGCGGTCACGCAAGCTGAGATCGACAAGCATGCTCCTTACGTCATCGCGACCGGACCTCGATCTGATGTGCCGGCGTTGCTCGGCCTCGCCGACGTATTCGCGTTTCCGACGGCGCATGGTGAGGGGGTCCCTCGTGTACTGCTTGAGGCGGCTCTTGCCGGCATCCCGATCGTATCCACGAGCATGCCAGGTTGTTGCGAGGTGATCCGCGACGGCTGGAACGGACTCCTGGTGCTACCGCACGCGCCTGACGCTCTGGCAGGGAAGATCGTCGAGCTGCTTCGTGACCGCAAGACGGCGGGAATAATGGCTGCTCGTGCAGAAGAACTGGTTGCGCAGAAATTCAGCCTGCAGATGATCGTCTCTCGTTATGTCGCATTTTACGGGGAGCTGCTGGCGGGGAATTCTCAGTTGGACACGGCTGAGGGTCTATCGGAGCAGCGCGCCCCCGAGCTAGTTCGCTGAGGGAGAGCGCGGAGGCTGCCTTACGGAGCGCGGCGACCGAAAAGAACCTGTTCTGGGTATTGGGTAGTATAGCCAGATTGGATTATGCGGCGCTTGTGACGGCCGCTTAACGTGCCGCGGCCGCTCTGCCCATGTTGAGTTAAGACGACACACGCAGGTAGTAATGCCGTTTAGTCACCGTGCATCAAAGACAAGCTGGCTAATATCGGGTTTCTGGCGAACTCGGCTTTCTGGCGAACTCGTCGGGTGCCGTTTTTTAGACGGTAAGCAACGCACGCGACGAGCGTTCGTCGTCACCGCGGGTGTGAGACACGGGAGGAGCAAATGAAAGCAGTGATCCAGTGCGGCGGAAAAGGATTGCGTTTGCGCCCGCACACATCGATTTTGCCAAAACCACTTATGCCGATCGGATCGCGTCCTGTGCTCGAGCTTTTGTTGAAGTGGCTCAGACGAAATGGAATTAAGGACGTTTGCATCACGACCGGATACCTCGGTCACCTGATTCGTAGCGTTTGCGGCGACGGTAGTCAGTGGAATATACGGATAACCTACACTCAGGAGATCGAACCGCTCGGAACGATGGGTCCGTTGTCACTCCTGCGCCAGCAGCTCGACGAGCCGTTCCTGGTTCTTAACGGTGACGTGCTTACCGACCTTAACCTCAACCAATTCGTAAACTGTCATCGGCGTCATCAAGGTATTCTTACGATCGCCACCGCCACGCGCGTCATGAAGATGGATTTTGGCGTGATCGATGAAACTGCCGGGCGCGTGACAGAATTTCGAGAAAAGCCTGAATTGTCGCATCTCGTCAGCATGGGTATTTACCTTATGGATCCGCCGATACTCGACCGTATTCCGTCGGGCATTCCTTTTGGTTTTGACGATTTGATGTTCCAGATGCTGGAGGAGGGCGCATGTGTCAACGTCTTCAAACATAATGGCATGTGGCTCGATATCGGCCGCGTAGAAGACTTCCTCAAAGCTCAGGATGTCGAATGGGACGAGCAGTCGCCCGCATTTGCGGCTACCGTCGCGGCCTGAAGTAGATCGGCATCTCACGATAGTCGCTCTGGCAAAACCAATACCGCTCAGGTCGAGAGAAGCAGATGCTACTGGTATCAAAGCCAATTTTGGGCGCTGACGAAAAAGCCGCTTTAGTCGCCGCAATCGAGAGCGGCTGGATTACGATGGGAGAACGGGTTCGCGAATTTGAGCAGACGTTCGCGCGCCTACATGAAACCGAGGATTCGGTTGCCGTCTCCTCCTGCACTGCGGCGCTCCATCTCATCCTTTACGCGCTCGGTATCGGGCCAGGAGATGAAGTTCTTGTTCCGTCGTTGACGTTCGTCGCCACCGCCAACAGCGTGCTGTACGTAGGCGCACGGCCGGTGTTCGTGGATATCGAGTCACCAGCACTCCCTTTAATGTCCCTGGAAGAAGCCGAAGCCAAGTGCACGGCGAGAACCAAAGCCGTAATCCTTGTTCATTTTGGCGGCTATCTGGCCGATCGCGACGCCTGGCAGGCTTTTGCTGCGAGGAAGGGCTTGCTGTTGATCGAGGACGCTGCGCATGCGCCGGGGCTGCCGGCCGCCGGGACTTTTGGCGAGGCGGCGGCATTCAGCTTCTACGGCAACAAGAACATGACGACGGCCGAGGGGGGCGCAATCATCGCACGCAGCCGCGCATTGAGGGAAAAGATCAGGCAAGCACGGTCTCATGGCATGACAAGCAGCACGCGCCAGCGTCTCGCAAGTCGCAGCCCGGACTACGATGTGACGATGCTCGGGTTCAACCACCGCATGGACGAGCTGCGAGCTGCCGTTGGTCTCGTACAGCTAAAGAGATTGAAGGATTGGAATGACATCAGGCGACGTCTCTCCCTTCATTACCGCCAGCTCATTGCGCAACGCTGCCCGTCGATATTGGTACCATTCACGAATGAGTGGCTATCGGCGCACCACCTGATGCCAGTGGTGCTTCCCGCGACCATCGGGCGACAGACCCTAATCGATCATCTCCGGGGGCAAGGTATTCAAACGACTATCCATTATCCGCCTGTACATCGCCTCACATTTTATAATGATCTCTACCCAAACTGCCATTTGCCGAGAACCGATGCATTTGCCTACCGGGAGCTCACTTTACCGCTTCATCCTGAAATGACGGCTGATATCGTCGAACTCGTCGTAGGTGCACTTGTTTCCGGCATGGATGCGGAGCTCCCAGCCGAGGCAATCGCATGAGTGTAGAAGACATGGACCGATTTTCCGAGCCAACTTATCGGATTCATATCGGCTTGCGGCGTGCCGTCGACGTTCTGGGTGCTGGCGGAGCGGCATTCATTCTGGCGCCGCTCATGTTGATCGTGGCGCTTGCAATTTGGATTGAAAGCGGAAGACCAATCCTGTTCTCGCAGATTCGTCTTGGACAGTATGGACGGCCTTTCCGAATGTACAAGTTTCGTAAATTCGGCCCGGATTGCCACAGTCAGGGATGTCCACTTACGATGGAAGCGGACGGGCGTCTAACGAAGGTTGGTCGCGTCCTTGCTGTAAGTAAGCTGGATGAATTACCGCAACTCTGGAACGTTCTCCGGGGCGATATGTCGGTTGTGGGACCACGGCCGGAGTCGCTTGCGTTCGCAGACTGCTTTCGGAACGGGTTCGAGAAGGTGCACCAGCACAAGCCCGGCCTTTTTGGGCCATGTCAGGTCATGTTTCGACATGAAAGCAAGTACTACCCCGACGGGGTCGCCGCGGTGGATTTCTACCGAAAAGTGCTGTTCCCGGCCAAAGCAGAAATCGATCTCGCTTATTTTTCGCGCCGGACACTAGCTTCGGATCTTGGGTGGATTGTTCGAGCAGCCTGGGTGCTCGCGACGGGATCACGGGTCGAAGCGGCTCTTGGAGATCGGCCAAACCAGCAGAAATGAGGGCGAACTTAGATGGTTGGGAGCTACCTTGGTGCCAAGATCCTGGTAACAGGAGCCGACGGGTTCATTGGCTCGCACCTGACAGAAGCTCTCGTCGCGGCGGGAGCCGAAGTTACAGCTCTTGCTCAATACAATTCGTTTGATAGCTATGGTTGGTTGGATGATCTGCCGGAACAGACGCGACGCAAAGTCAAACTCGTTCGTGGGGACATCCGCGATGCGGCCTTTGTTAACCGCGTTGTTCATGGACACCAAATCGTTTTCCATCTCGCAGCACTAATCGCGATACCCTATTCGTACGTCGCACCGCAGTCCTATGTGGAAACGAACGTGCTCGGAACGCTGAACGTCCTCGAAGCGGCGCGAGAACACGGCACAGAGCGGATAGTGCAGACCTCGACGAGCGAAGTGTACGGCACGGCATTAAAGATGCCGATCGATGAATCACATGCACTACAAGGGCAATCGCCATACTCAGCCTCCAAAATAGCCGCAGATATGATGGCCGAGGCGTTCGCCAGGTCATTTGGCGTGCCAGTAGTTATCCTTCGGCCGTTCAATACGTTCGGGCCACGACAAAGTGAAAGAGCGATCATCGGCACAATTATCCGGCAGGCGCTCGATCCTTCGTGCCCGGCGATCATGGTCGGCGACGCGACGACCGTGCGCGATCTCACCTTCGTTACAGATACCGCGGCAGCTTTCATGGCCGCCGGGCTTTCCGAAGGCGTGGAATACGGACAGGCATATAATGCTGGCAGTCAGCGGGCGATCATGGTGAGTGATCTGATCGACATCATCATCGACCTGACATCCAGCCGCAAGCCTGTGCTTCAGGACGACAAGCGGCTACGGCCAACTAATTCCGAAGTACGAGCGCTACTCGCAGATTGCACCCGCTTCGCACGTGCGACGGGGTGGTCTCCGGTAGTCGGATTGCCGGAAGGGCTCGAAAAGACCGTCGAATGGTGGCGCTGCCGGCTTTCTGACCAGCAGGTCCGCCGGCAAAAAGATTTCATAATGTGAAGATTGTTCGCGGTGTTTTCATCGTTCGTTTGTCGATCTTGCGGTGGAGGTACTCACAAGGTCGGAGTGGAGGTACTCAAAAGGAAGTAGCGCCGCTGCAATTAAGTAGATCGGGGCCCCATTTGGCCGAACGTTTCTTGACCCCCATATTCGCGGATGACTACGCTACGGCCTATAGCTGAGCCAACATTTTTGAGTAGCGTTCAGGGAAAAACCGATGAATGGATCATTGTCCGTCTTCGCCGGACTAACCGTTATTGCGCTCGCCTTTGTGCCGAGCGCGCGCGCGCAAGTCAGCAATTCTGCACAGCTCAATGCCCCTCTCAACGTTAGTACTCCCGAAAAATCCGCTAAAATCGATACCTCCGCGAAAACCCGTACATCTCGCAAGAGCAGCGCGGACGCCGAAAAAAAGCAGCCGCATCGGTTGGCGGTGCAGGTCGACGTCAATGACCCCGCCATTATGAACCTCGCCCTCAACAACGTGAACAATGCGGCTCAGTACTATAAGGAGCTTGGCCAAGAGGTTGAGATCGAATTAGTGGCATTTGGACCCGGACTGCACATGCTGCGAGATGACACCTCTCCTGTCAAAGCGCGTATCAAGTCCATGAGCGAAATCATGCCACAACTCACCTTTTCTGCATGTGGGAATACTCGCGAAAACATGACGAGAGCTGAGGCGAAAGATGTTGCTCTCGTTCCGGAGGCGAAGCTCGTCAAAGCTGGCGTCGCCCGGCTCATGGAGTTGCAAGAGCGAGGTTGGAGTTATCTGCGACCGTGAAGCGTCCACCCGGTTGAATGCTCTGGCAATTGTGGTCTGAGAAATTTGCTTGCCGACTGCATCGCTCCCTCTCGGTCGGCCGCGGCTCGGCTGCGTGTTCGGAGATGGATTGGGCTGAGGCAGCTCGCCTTTCCAATGGTTGGGGAGATGCAGCGTCTGCAGAGAGCCGATCGCCAACAAGGGTCGCTCCTGAAGATTGGCGAGCTGTGCCTCGTCTTCCAGCGAGCACCGGTCTCGCCGTCTTAACCGAGGAAGCTCAAAATCGCTCTTGGTCAATCGGGGCTGGTGCCGATGCCTAGGTTTGGTTGATTTCGGAGACTATGTCCGATCACCTTTGGAGGCCGGTTGCTCATATCGGAAGCCGAGGGCAGAGCGTTGGCATTCGCGGTTTGTGTCAAGAATTCGTTGTTCATCCCCCAAATCGCTGCCTGCGTTCGATTTTGTACCTGGATTTTGCGGAGAATCGCCTTCACGTGGACCTTTACGGTCGCCTCGGCGAGATCAAACTTGCGGGCTATGCTTTTGTTGGAAGCCCCTTCGATCAGAGACCGCAAGATTGATTTCTCTCGCGCGGAAAGCTGCGGGCCAAGCATGTCTTTGGCGGAGGTGATGGAATTCTCATGAGTCTTTTCCTTGCGGGCGACCTGCTCGTCGAGTTGCTCTTCCTCGGGGCCAAGAACCAGTGACACAAATGCGGGGGGTGTCTGACCCAATGTGACCAGTTCCAAGGATCGGATGAATACATCGCACGTCAAAACGTCAACGAAATAGCCGTTAGCGCCTGCCCGCAGGGCAGCGACCATCTCACCCAGGCGATAGCGATCGGCCACCATCACAATGCGAGCAAGCGGGTGTTCATTCCTTAAAGTTTCGATTTGCGATACCGCAGTCTCAAAGCTGTTGCCTGTATGGACGAGGAGAAGCAGCGATTCCTGTGATCGTATTTTGCCGGGCGGCAAATCGTCGGCGCTGGATACCGAGGCAAGGATGCGAAAATTCGCTTCTCGCAGGATTGTGGCAAGTCCTTCTCTAAGCAATATGCTTTTCCCAACAAGTATGATCGCAAAAGATTGTCGCTGGCGCATCAGAACCTCTCAGAATCGCGCAGGTTTACGCACGACCGGGACGTCAGGTTCCGGCCTTTCATTCTGTGATTTCTCGGCGGGGTAAACTTTAGTATATAGGTGGGGTGGAATATTCTGGGTTATGTTGGGGTAGGCCTCCGCAGCTCCTCATTATTCTAAGCAGTGTAATAAAATATTAAATTTCCTAATATCCCAATATATCTTTGGTTATAGACCATTCGGTTGTAGGTTTGAGGAACAGTGGTCGCCCAGTCTGGGGGTCCGAAGTGTCAGAGCGAAGGCTTGTCTTCGGAAAGCGCTGCCTTATTGATATTAAATGCCCCGATAGCGCAATAATATCGCGGGTCGGTTAATAGACCAAGGGCAGTCCGGTATTTCGCTCGCACGGACGGCCGTTTGAAAAAATGACTTCCTGGGAAGTGGAATAGGAAACTATTGACGAACCAGCAGCTTCTTTAAACAAGCTTGGGGAGAAGCTAGCGAGAGAGAGTAAGGATTTCCCATGCACTGCTCCAGCGTGGTGATCGCAGACAGCCATCCGGTGGTCTTGCAAGGTTTGATGAGCGTGCTTAGGCCGGAGAATGGATTCAAAGTTGTTGCGTCCTGCACTGACGGCAGAAAGTGCATTGATGCAATCCGGAGTTTGGCGCCCGACATCGCACTTCTCGACCTCTCATTGTCTGGCCTGAGCGGGCTAGAAATCCTCGCCATCGCTAATTCCGAGAGTCTCTCCACCCGGCTCGTCTTTTTCACCGCATCTGTCGAAGACCGCGAACTGATCGAATTGTCCGCCGGGGGTGCCCACGGTCTCATTTTAAAGAACGTGGCGCTCGAAATTTTCCTGAAGTCTTTGCGCCATGTCGCGGACGGCCGGAGGTTATGGCCGCTGTCGCTCTCCGAGCAGCCGTTATCTCGGGAGCAGAGGGAGATCGCAAACAGCGAGAACGTGCTGACAGTGCTCACGGACCGCGAGCGTCAGATCATGCGTTTGGTGTCCGAAGGTTTGTCGAACAAAGAAATAGGGCGAAGGCTGAATATTGTCGATGGGACAATCAAAGTTCACCTCCATAACATCTTTCAGAAGCTGGAAATCAGCAACCGAACGGTGCTCGCGGCGCTTGCCATTTCGGAAAATGATGGCGCGGCTGTCCCTTCAGGAAGTCAAGTTCGCCGGTTTCGCAAAGAGTGAGCAACACCCTCAAGCGACGACAAAAGCAACAAACAAACTGTAGCGGTGACCATGTCTTTAATCCTTCCGAAAAATGCATAGAGGATTGTGCGGCCACTGAGGCTGTTTCCAGTGCAAGCCCGAGATAGTCCCGACGGCACATCGGCAACGCCATCATGCCCCGATGCGCTAGGCGGCGGTCCATTTCAAGAAGGAAATTCGCGACGCGTTGCATCGCGGTCCCCCGTCCCAGTAACAGCATGTGATTTCCCGCGTGGCGAAGGGAATTCCGTAAGAACTAGCTGCGGCACAGCGGTCTTTTTCGATGAAATTGGTTGTCAGAGCCATCGCAAAATTCGCGATCAGCACTGCGTCGTCAGGGCGGGAGTATCGTTCGAACCCGTCTCTCCCCCGCATTGATTTCGTTAGACCCCGAAACGAGATCATTTACAGCTAAGCCATTGAGTTCTACTACAAACCGGCAGACTCTTAATCATCGGGGCCCAGGTTCGAGCCCTGGTGCGCCTATCATCGCATCAAGCACATAGCGATTAGCCGAGGGGCAGTCAGCCGGGTTACGCGCAGGCTTCACAGTTTTGTTCTCTTCTTAAGCTTCAGCTCCGCCGTCAAAACCAAATAGATCGGATCGCAAATGAGCAACGAAATGGGACGGCGAGAATTTCTGGGCACGATCGCGGTGGTTGGCGCAGCAGCGGCGGCAGTGGGGCAGCGGACGTTCATCGGTTCGGCGCAAGCCGCCACTCAATCGAATGACGCCATCACCTCCGCGTCGGCCGGCGAGCTCGCCGAAGCTATTCGATCCAAGAAACTGAGCTCGAAAGATGTCGTAGAGGCGCATCTGGAGCGGATCGCCAAGGTCAATCCGAAACTCAATGCCGTCGTCCAATTGACGGCAGAGGCGGCGCGGAAAGAAGCCGATGAAGCCGACGCGGCGCTCGCACGCGGCGACATCAAAGGTCCGCTTCACGGCGTCCCCATTACCATAAAGGACACCCTGGAAACCGCAGGC
>MNJR01000101.1:0-20698 GCA_001920415.1 Acidobacteria bacterium 13_1_20CM_3_53_8
TTCGACCGCGCTCTTCCGGGCAGCATTAATCTTGGATTGGGCGAACCTGATCTTCCAACGCCTGATGTCATTCGCAAGGAAGCCGCGCGCATCGTCGTCGAAGAACAGAACGGCTACACGCAGCACGCCGGACTTCCCTCTTTGCGTGAGCGCATCGCAAGTGATTACAGATTTCTTGAAGGCAAGACCGAGCGCGTCATCGTCACTGCGGGTTCGCAGGAAGCGCTCTATCTTACATTGATGACGCTCGTTGATGTTGGCGATGAAGTGCTCCTACCCGATCCGGGCTTCGTAGCGTACCCTACAATCGTTCGCATGGCTGGCGGCACTCCAATCTTCTATAGCCTTCCCGCCGGAAATGATTTCGAGTTCGACGCGGAAGATTTTCGGCGTCGTCTCAGCCCACGCACGAAAGTTGTTGTTTGCATCAGCCCATCGAACCCTACTGGGCGCACGCTTTCAAATGAAGACTTGAGAGCGATGGCTGCCGCGCTCGAAGGCACGGGCGTTCATGTCATCAGCGATGAGATTTATATAGAGCTTTACTACACACACGAAAAGCCTTCAACCATCTCTGATTTTTACGAACGCACTATAGTCATAGGCGGCCTCTCGAAATCAATGAGCATGACGGGCTGGCGTCTGGGCTGGTTGTGTGGCGATGAATCTGTGATAAAAAGCGCGCTCGTCCTGCACGGCTACGTCACGACCTGCGCTTCGACTGTCTCGCAGAAAGCGGCGCTTGCGTCCTGGAGCGATGAGGCAGAGCGTGCGCGAGAAGAGATTCGCCGCACCTTCCGCGAGCGGCGCGATCACTTGCTTTCAATTATCGAAAGCGAACTGGGCTTGCGCGCAATCTCTCCGCGCGGCGCTTTCTACACTATGGTTGACGTGAGCGCTTACGGAGATTCCATGAGCGTGGCCGAACGCATGTTGGAGCAGCGCGTCATCACTGTGCCCGGCTCCGCCTTCGGCACAGAGGGCGAAGGTTTCTTACGCGTCTCATTCTGCGCAGATAGAGAGGTTTTGGATGAAGGCGTGCGGCGAATGAATGAAGCATTAAAAGGCTAAGAGCAGTTTTCAGTTTTTAGTTTTCAGTTTTCAGTTAAGAGCATTTCGCTTCTATCTGAAAACTGAAAACTAAAAACTGAAAACTGCTCTTTCCAAGGAATGATTGAGATGGCTGGCAAATATCGCGTAGGGATTCTTGGCGCGACCGGAATGGTCGGGCAGCGTTTCGTGCAACTTTTGGAAGATCATCCGCAGTTTGAGGTGACGGGGCTGGCCGCATCCGACCGCTCGCAGGGGAAGAGTTACAGTGAGGCTTGTGCGTGGCGATTGCCTTCGGAGATGCCCGCGAGCGTGCGCGCTCTTCGCGTAGAAGCGCCGCGACCGCCGCTTGATTGCGATCTGGTTTTTTCGAGTTTGCCCGGAGAGATGGCGCGCGAAGTGGAAGGCGAGTTTGCGCGTGCGGGCTATCTGCAATTGATAGAGCGACAGCGCGCGAAACATGATGGGCGCGGCGGATTCATCGTCACCAATCCGAATTGTTCGACCATCATGCTTGCGCTTGCTCTCGCGCCTCTCAACATACGCTTCCGCTTAGAGTCTGTTGTTGTGACGACGATGCAGGCGCTATCGGGCGCGGGCTATCCGGGCGTCGCGTCCCTGGACGTTTCGGATAACGTGCTGCCGTTTATTGAGAATGAAGAGGAGAAGGTCGAAACAGAGACGCAGAAGATTCTGGGACGCATTCAAGACGGCGAGATCGCTCACGCTCCATTCAGCGTGAGCGCGCAATGCAACCGCGTCAACGTCTCGGACGGTCACATGGCTGCGGTTCGAGTAAAACTGACAGAGACCGCAACGCTCGAAGAAGTTCGTGACTGCTTAATCAATTTCAGTTCGTTGCCGCAGGAGCTACGACTGCACTCCGCGCCCGCGCGCCCGCTCATAGTGCGCGACGAACCTGACAGGCCGCAGCCGCGCCTTGACCGCGACGCTGGCAAGGGCATGAGCGTCACCATCGGAAGATTGGCGCGTGACCGCGTGATGGATTACCGCTTCGTCACGCTCAGCCACAACACAATCAGGGGCGCTGCCGGCGCGGCCATACTCAACGCAGAGCTTCTGCTCGCAACCAACCGCATATAGCTATCTTTAAGAGCGCTCGATTAACTTTCGCTCCATCATTTGTAGAGCAGAAACTTAGCGCGCGTGACATTGAAGCTCTCTAACTGCTTGCGCCATGATGCTGCTATCTCTTCTGGCGAGTCGCCCTGCTTCAGTCGCTCAAGCGTCTCGGCGTTCACAAGCAGGTGCGAATATTCATCTATCTTCCACTCGGTAGGATAAAGGTGTCTAAGCGCGACTGCGATTTCCAATCCGGTTTGCACCGAATGAAAACGCGAGCGGTTCGTGATGACGATGTTGACGCCGCCGCACTCTTCTGTTTTGAAACGGGAAGTTTTTGGGGTGAACCGCACGGGCACGAAGCGCACGCCCTCGATTCTTCTGGCGTTCAGGTAACTCGCAAGACGCGCGCCGTCCAACCACGGAGCGCCGACCAGTTCAAAGGGCGTGTCCGTTCCTCGCCCTACGGAAATGTTTGTTGATTCTAGAAGACCAATGCCCGGATAGAGCGCGGCCTCCGTCAGGCTTCGCATGTTCGGCGAAGGATTTGTCCACGTTAGTCCAGTCGAATCGAACCACATCACGCGCCGCCAGCCTTCCATCTTAACCACGCGAAGATCGCAGTTGATGTTTCTCTCCTGATTGAAAAGCTGCGCAAGCTCGCCCAAAGTCATTCCGTGACGAACCGGCAAACTGTGATAAGCCGTGAATGAAAGATTGCTTGCATCTGCGAGCGGCCCTTCTACATCCACGCCGTTGATAGGATTCGGGCGGTCTAACACGAAGACGCTCTTGTGCGAACGCGCCGCTTCCTCCATCACGTAGCCTAGCGTAGAAATATATGTGTAGAAGCGCGCGCCCACGTCTTGAATGTCGAAGACGAAAGCGTCCATGTCGCGCATCTGTTCCGGCTTAGGGCGGCGCGTCTCGCCGTAGAGCGAATAGATTGGAAGCCCTGTTCTTTCATCCCTGGAATCGGAAACTCTCTCGTCCGCAGCGCCGCGAATGCCGTGCTCAGGAGAAAAGAGCGCGACGAGTTTTACGCCGTCAGCATCGTGAAGCACGTCAATCGTCGGGCGACCTGCGCGGTCTCGACCCGTCTGGTTTGTGACAAGACCGATGCGCAGACCTTTCAACATACTGAAGCGGTCACGCTCAAGCACGTCAATGCCCGTCAGGATTTCTCCATCAAGTGACGGCTCAATCGTTGTGGCTCGCGCGTCGCTCGCGCCTTGCGCTCTTGCCAGCGTCGCCATCAGATCGAAAGCGTAGCGAGCCGATTCTTCTCGCGCGCGGTCAACGGTTGTGTTCAAGATTGAGCTTGCTACGATTGATGCGACCTTGCCGCGAAGTGGGACGACATCGCCGCGCCCGTCCGGGTGAACTCGGTTGCTCAAGAAGATGACGAACGATTGCGTAGCAGGATCAATCCAGATTGATGTACCAGTGAATCCTGTGTGGCCGAACGAGCCTAATGGAAAGATGTCGCCACGATTCAACGAAAAACTCGTGGCAATATCCCAACCAAGTCCGCGCGCAGAACCGTCATCCGATACGGCGCGAGGCCGAGTCATAGCGGCCACAGTCATAGGGCTTAAGATTCTAACGCCGCCGTACTCGCCGCCATTCAGAATCATCTGGCAGAAAATCGCAAGGTCGTCTGCCGTAGAGAAGAGTCCAGCGTGCCCTGCAACGCCGCCCATGCGAAAAGAGGTCGGGTCGTGAACCTCGCCGCGAAGAATGCGCTCGCCCGCGCCGTTCGTTTGCGCGCCGCTTCCGCCCAGATAACTCATAGCGCCGCGCAACCGTTCGGTCGGCGCGATTCGCGCGCGAAGAGAGGTTGGCGGTTTGAATCCTGTGTCGTGCATTCCCAGAGGCACGAAAATATTTTTCCGTGAAAATTCGTCCAGCATCATTCCGCTTACGCGATGAACAATCTCGCCAAGGATAATGTAATTGAGATCGCTATAAAGGAAGCGCGTGCCCGGCTGGTTTCGCAATCTTTCATTTCCTAATCTTCTGATAGCTTCGTCGTAACCGTTCCAGCGCTCGCTCAAATCGAAATCGGGCGCAAAGCCCGATGTGTGCGTCAGAAGCTGTTCGATGGTGACGCGCTCTCGCCCCTCGCCTTTCAGTTCAGGGATGTATTGCGCAGCCGTATCGTTCAAGCGCAGTTGCCCGCGCTCTATCAAAATCATCAAGCTCGTCGCAGTCGCCAATATTTTTGTAAGGCTGGCGAGATCGAATATGGTGTCCGTCGTCATGCGCTCCTCGGCGGGAACAGCGCCCGGCGTCTCGTGCCGCGCAATCGCCTGCGCTATCACCTCGTTCATGCGCGCCAACCGCTCAGAAGACATCCCGACCGATTCAGGGCGGGCGACGGGAAGCGGAAGCGCGAGGGTTTGGAGAGTGAATAGAAGGCAAAAGGCAAAAGGTAAAAGGTAAAAGTGAGGGGAAGCCAATCTCTTTATTAAATTCGGTTTCATCCTTACTTTTGCCTTTTACCTTTTGCCTTTTTACTTTCTTCTTTCACCGCGCTTTCGCTTTAAGTTGAATACCCGTGCCGCGCGCGTATAGCGATGGCAACGAAATGGGCAGTCGCCCTGTGATGTCAATCTCGCCGAGCACTGCGCGCGCCGCAGCCTGCTGCAAGTTTCTCATATCGCCGTAAGTGATCATGTATGTCTTCAGCTTCGGAAAATTTTCAAGAAGATAAGGATTGCCAAAACTTATGCCGATTAGCGGAGCATTGCGGTCAATCAATGCAGAAAGCGCACGCGCGCCCTGATCTGGAATGGCTATGCTGCGCGCCTGACCTGTGCGCACGCGCGCGTAGAGCGAGGCGACGACCAAATCCGCAGACCTCGCGTGCTCTATTGCCTTATGCACTTCCTCATCGGACGAGCGCTCGTCAAGCACCATAGTTTCTATGCGAAATCCGCCTGCGGCCAGTGCGCTTGCGAAAGGGTTTGCTACCCACGAGCGGTCGTCGCCATTTGTAATGGCAAGGTTGAAGATGCGCGCGTCCTGTCTCAACCCGCTCAGGGGAAGAAGATGCGCATCGTTGCGCACAAGCGTGATGGCGTGCTCGGCTATCTCCTGAGCGAGTTTCATAGACTCTTGTCCGCCCACAATGCGATCAATCTCGTCAGCGTTCGTGAAGCGCTGTCGGACTAAACCAAGATCATATTTCGCCGCTAAAATTTTTCGCGCACTCTCTTCGATTCTCTTCTCCGTTAATCGCCCGGACTTAACCGCATCGCGCACGCCTCGTATGGCCGCGTCCGTGTCAGCAGGTTTCAGAAGCATGTCCGCACCTGCGAGCAGTGCGCGCACGGCTGCTTCTTCCTGAGTGAAATAGACTGTCAGGCCGCTCATGCCAAGCGCGTCTGTGACCACAATCCCGTCGAATCCAAGATCGCGCCGCAGCAACTCGCCTACGGCAGGCGACATTGATGCAGGTACGGTCGCGTTCTGCATGATTATCTCTTCGGCTTCGGTTGTGTCCACAGGCCTTATTTTAAGATTGGTCGGCAGCGGCTTGACTTGAGTTGGATCAATCTGAGGAAGCGCTATGTGCGCGACCATTACGGAGCCTACGCCAGCACGTATGGCCGCACTGAACGGCACTAATTCCGTACTGCGCAAACGCTCGCGCCCAACATCGAAGATGGGCAAGCCTCTGTGCGAATCGGTCGTTGTGTTGCCGTGTCCCGGAAAATGTTTCGCCGTTGCTATCACGCCGCCGCTCTGCAATCCTTCTACGAACGCTGCTACGAACTTTCCGACTTCCTGTGGGTCTTCACCGAACGAGCGCACGTTGATGACAGGATTAGCGGCGTTGTTGTTCACGTCCGCGACGGGCGCTAACACCTGCTGGACGCCGAGCGCTCTGGCCTCGCGCGCAGTTATGCGCCCCTCGCGCCGCGCATAATCAGGATTGCCCGTCGCGGCTGTCGCCATCACCCAGCCGAAGTCAACAACATCATCGAAGCGCATAGCCGCGCCGCGCTCCAGATCAGCGGAGATGAGCAAAGGGTAGCGCGCGAGCGCCTGCATGCGGTTCATAAGGTGAACTGCTTCATACACAGGACTCTGAAACAGAATGATTCCGCCAACGTGATTGTCTTCGACCTGATGACGAAGCGCGCGATATGCATCGCTATCCTGATTCATGAATGTCGCGTTCACGCCGACCGAGACCAACTGTCCAATCTTTTCGTCAAGCGTCATTCGACGCAACTGCTCGTCAGCCCACTTCAAAGCTTCCCGCGTAGGCTTGCCAGTGTATGGCTTCGGCGTGTTTGAAGACCTTGACGATTGCTGCTGAGTGATAGAGGAGTTCTCACGCGCAGCATGGCTGGCAAGAGGCCGAAGCATCTGCCCAAGCAGAAGCACTACGGACAGCGCCGCCGCTAAATTTTTAAGCATCGAATTGCTTCGCATTCTTGACACTTTTCTATCCCCAACTGTTTGTGCTTCAGCTTTCAGCCGCGAGCGAAGCGGCCTTAGAGGGTTTTGTCAACAGGCTGACGAGATAACCGACCGAGAAGCAGCAGACCGCTCCGACCAGCACGTACCAAGTCCACGCCAGAGAAGTTTTCATCCAGATGGTGAGCATGACTGCCAAAGATACAGCAATGCCTGTCATAGCGCCCGCCTGATTTGCGCGCCGGGTTAACACTCCTAACAGAAACGCGCCCAGCATCGGCCCGTAAACTATCGAGGCGATGGTCAGCCCAGCCGTGAAGACCGAAGGAATTTTTCTGGACATCATAGCAATGATTATTAAAACAAATCCCCACGCAGCCGTGAACCAGCGCGAGAGCTTTAGGAGTCTCTCGTCTGTAGCTCGCGGACTGATAAGCGGCTTGTAGAAATCTATCACCGTAGAGGAAGCGAGCGAGTTTAGCGAACCGCTCAAGTTAGACATTGCCGCAGCGAAGATGGCAGCTATAACAAGACCGGAGACTCCGTGCGGCAATCGCTGAACGATGAAGGTCGGGAATACTTGATCGTTGCTGGCAAGCTTCGTCGTCAAAGGGAAAGCTTTGTAATAAGCGAAGAGCATCACGCCAATTGTCAGGAAGAGCAGGAACTGAAAGAAGACAACGAAGCCGCTAAGCACAATCGCCTTCTGGCTGTCGCGCTGATTACGACAGGTCAGCAGTCTCTGCACAAGCAACTGGTCTGTGCCGTGCGAAGCCATCGTCAGGAAAGTTCCGCCCAAAAGTCCCGCCCAGAAAGTGAAAGGCACGTCGAAGCTCCACGCGAAAGAGAAGACCTGAAACTTGTTTGCGGGCGCGGCCTCTGCGACGACAGTGCTCCAACCGCCGGGTATCAGATGCAAAAGCTCGTAAGCGGCCAGGAGCGAGCCTCCTATGTAGATGACAAGCTGGATCAGGTCAGTCCAGATGACAGCCGCTATGCCGCCTTCAAAAGTATAGACGAGAGTCAGAAGCCCCACGATGATGATTGACCAGAGCCATAGGGCTGGAAGCGAAGGAAAGCTAGCGCCGAGCACAGCGCTCAACACAAGAGAGGCTGCGAAGACTCTGACGCCTTCGGCCAGCGCACGCATTACCAGAAAGAGCGACGCCGTAAAATTTTTCGTCTGCACACCAAACCTGTTCTTCAGCAGTTCATACGCGGTCAGAAGATTTTTGTGAAAGTAAGCGGGGATGAAAAGCAGGCTGATGATGATGCGCGCGATGATATAGCCGAAGACCACCTGCAAATAGGTGAGCGTGCCGCCCTGCTCCGGCCTTGCGAAAGTCTGGTAGGCCAGAGCGGGCACACCAATGAGCGTGAGCGTGCTCGTCTCAGTGGCTACGATTGATAGACTGATGACAACCCATGAAGTGTTCTTGTCGCCCAGAAAATAGTCTTTCACTGTGCGCTGCGAGCGACGAAAGAGCGTGCCGAAGATTGTGATGCCTATGAGGTAGAGCGCCAGGACGCCGTAATCTATTGCGGAGAATCCCATTCGAAAGAGTCCCTTCGGCGAAAAGCAGATTCTTGGTCGAAAAGCGAAAGAGAATTTTCCGGGCGATATTATAGCAATTTGTAGTTGAGTGCGAATCAGAGCAAATATTTAACCGCCGCAGGACTCAAAGAAATTTTTAATTTTAAATTTTAGATTTGAGATTTAAGATTAACGTGAGTTCGATGTAAGAGAGAGAAAGACGAAAGGGAGAGAGATGTCCACGCGCATCACACGAAATGGCACGAAACGAGCAGTTCTATTCGTGTCGTTTCGTGTGGTTTAGTAGATAATTCATTCGCTCCTATCTCTTCATGGCTTATATCTACCTTACGTTAAGATTAAATTCTTCTCTGCGTCTTGCGGCGAACACCTCTGCGTCCTGCGGCGGTTAAATTCTTATTCGCATTCAACTAAATCTGTGATTACATCTTCCGACTTGTCAGCATCTCTATTGCGCGCTTCACAACGCCGTTCGCCTGCGCGAGCGCCGCTTCAGCTTCATCTCTAGAACAGTTCGCCTTGCTCATAACGAGCGCTGTGGGAAGTTGCCCGCCCGCTTCGTCAAGCGCCGCGCGTGCTCTTTCATCATCAAGCCCCGTCTCGGCGCTCAAGATTCGCACGGCGCGCGAGCGCAGCTTTTCATTGCGCGCCGAGAGATTCGTCATGCGGTTGCCTGTGACGTAACCTAATCGAATCATAGTCGCAGTCGAGATCATGTTCAGCACCATCTTCTGCGCCGTCCCAGCCTTCAGACGAGTCGAACCCGCTATAACTTCCGGCCCAACAACAGGGACTATATTGATTTCCGCAACGCGCGTTATCTCTGAATCCGGCACGCAGGTGACGGCTGCTGTAAATGATCCCAAAGAGCGCGCGTGCTTGACGGCTCCAACGGTGTACGGCGTGCGCCCGGAAGCGGTTAAGCCTACGACTGCGTCCTGAGCCTTAACGCCTCGCGCATGAAGATCACGCGCGCCAGCATCCATGTCATCTTCCGAAGCTTCCACGGCGCGGTACAGCGCCTCGTAACCGCCCGCGATAATGCCCTGCACCAACTCAGGCTGCACGCCGAAAGTCGGCGGGCATTCCGCCGCGTCCAGCACTCCCAATCTTCCAGACGTACCCGTGCCGACGTAAAAGAGTCGCCCACCATTTTTCAATCGCTCGACAACTCTTTCCACTACATTCGCAACGTCCGCAAGTACGCGCGCCACAGCCCCTGAAACCTGCCCGTCCTCCTCATTCATCAATCGCACAATCTCCCCTACAGGCAAAGAGCCTATCTCGCTCGTACGCGGATTCTCCTGCTCTGTGATGGGAAGACGTGTCATAAGTGTTAAGAGCAGTTTTCAGTTTTTAGTTTTCAGTTTTCAGCAAAAGCATTTCTCTTCTTTCTGAAAACTGAAAACTAAAAACTGAAAACTGCTCTTATCCTGCGAGCGCTAATCTTGGCAGATGCGTGGCGGCCATGCGTGCGGCTGCTTCTGCGGGCGAGAGTTTTGGCGGTGCTGTGAAAACTCTAGGCGCTAGAGTTTTGATCTGACGGCGCATGTGTCCGAGAATTGTTTCGCCCGCTGTGAACACGCCGCCGACGTAAGCCACCTGAAATCGCTCGCGCTCCATCTGTAGCTTTCGTATCACGGCGCAGGCCGCAAGGCCAAGCTCGCGCCCCGCTTCGCAAACAATCGCGCGAGCGAGTTTATCTCCATCCTCCGCAGCATCTATTACGAACTTGGCGAATCCTGCTATGCGGTCGTTCGTCATGTGCGGCGCGTAGATAGCGATTGCAAGATCGTCATCCGTACGTGCTTTGAAATAGTCGCACGCCGCTTCGGACAACTCGGTCGCAAGCCCGCGCCCATCGGACGCGCGCGCAACCGCCTGTAACGCGCGGCGCGCAATCCACGATCCGCTTCCTTCGTCTCCAGCAACAGGCCCCCAACCGCCCGCGCACGATTTCCTTCCACGCCTGTTCATGCCGCAGCAAATAGAGCCTGTGCCAGCTATTACGACTAACCCTTGCTCGCCGCCCGTCGCGCCAAAGAGCGCTATGTCCGCATCCGTTACGACTTCTAATTGATGAATGCTTAGACCCGTCAACGCTTCGCGCATGCGTTGGCGCAGGTCGCCGCGCCGCACGCCCGCGAGTCCCACTTCCGCAGCAACGAGTTGAGAGCGATGCACGGACGCTGAGTGACACGCGCGATCAACTGCATGCCGAATTTCAGATGCCGCCTGCGCCACGCCCACGCGCAGAGGGTTCGATGGTCCCGATAGCCCTTCGCCCTGCACACGAAAGTTTTCGTCCATGATGACGGCGCGAGTCTTCGTGCCGCCTCCATCAATCCCAAGCACGAACTCTTGCGAGTGAATTTTCGGGCGACTGCTTACGCTTGCTAACGTTTTCTTCTTCTCTCTCATACAAATCAGAAGTTCAAAACATGAAGCTTCCTTCTTGATTATAAGGAGCGCGTATCTATAATAGAAACTAAAAGATTTTATCAACCTGATAACCCTTGCTAATAGAATTATGGAGATAAGACAACTACGAGCTTTCGCTGCCATCGCTGAGGCCGGAACGTTCACTGCCGGGGCAGAGCGCGTGCACATTACGCAGGCAGCAATCAGCATGCAGATAAGGCAACTGGAAATAGAACTCGGCACACAACTTTTCGTGCGCGCGCCGCGTCGCGTGATACTGACCGAAGCTGGCGAGAAGTTGCTTGAGCGCGCGCGCCGTATACTGCGCGAGCACGACGCTGCGGTTCACGAACTCGCCGCAATTGCAGGAGCGGAGTACGGTCGTCTTCGATTGGGCAGCGCATCCGCTATGGTCAGCGCAGACCCTCTGCCAGCAATCTTGAAAGAGCTACGCGCACAGCATCCAAAGGCCGAGATAACTATGCTCACAGGAACGAGTGACGCTCTCGTCCAACAGATTCTGGCGGGCGACCTTGACATAGCATTCGTCTCGCTCCCCGTAGAAGCGCGCGGCATTGAAACCATTCTCCTCAACCGCGACGAACTCGTTGCAATCGCAAGCCCGCGCCACCGCTTCGCACGTCAACGCGTCGTCAGCGCCTACGAACTTGCCGGAGAGAAATTAATTCTTGGCGAGCGCGGCGGCAACACTCGTCGCTTGATAGACCATTTCTTCGCGGCGGCTGGCGTGAACCCGACCATCGTTATGGAACTCAGCCGACTGGCCGCAATCAAGCGCATGGTCGAAGAGAACATGGGCGTCGGCATAGCGCCCCTTCAATCCGCGCGTGAAGAGGTAGAGCAAGGCCGACTCGTAGCCATGTGGATAGAAGGCGCACAGATAAACTGGGAGCTTGGCCTCGCGCGCCTTCACGGCGGCTACAACTCCCCCATCAGCAAGACCTTCATCAAACTCTGCCACGACCATTTTTCGCGAGAAGCGCCAGACCTCTCAGCAAGACAGAGACTGCCGCGACCGAAGAAAGCGAAGCGGAAGGGAGTGGGGAGATAATTTAATCAATAGACATCTTTTCATAGCCAAAAGGAGTTACAAATGGATCGGAACTGGAACTTAATAATCTTTAACAGCAGTGAAGTTGCGCACGGCGAGCACCAGAAATTTATTGCCCGTGTAAACCAAATCTATCAGTCTTCAAATAAGCCCAATGATTTTGCCCTATTTCAAAAGAAAAATTACGTGCCTGAAGACTGGTGGATTGGATTCTTGACGCCTGTTGCCGCGCAGCATTGTAAATCGTTGTGTAAGGAATACACCCACTGCTTGTCGTGGGAAAAGCCAGCCCTTGGTGAAGATGAGTTATCTTGGATAGCTGGAGATGAAGAGTCATGGAGTGTATAGCTTGCTCTCTAGTTTTAGAGCTATTTACAAAGGCTGTATGTGCATACTTACAGGAAGGTTCTTATGCCACTGAGTATTGGTTTAAGGTGTTCCTGTTGTGAACAATTATATGATAGCCGAAAGGATAAGGATGTCATCTATTTGTTCGGTGCAGAAGAATATGCTCTCTGCCCTGTTTGCCATCAAGAGGTTACTCCACCATACGATGATGATTACAAGCGGCGCTGGACTCTGGCAGTTAAGATGTTACAGCGTAAACTAACTGCTCGAAAGAATGAAGGGTTACCCGTTCCAGTTATCTGCGCATTCTGCGGTAAGAAGTTATGTGGGATGACCGAACTTCGGTTACACCGAAATGTTTGTTCATCTAATTCTGGTAAAGGAGGAATACGGCAACATCCAGATCATTGGCTCTGCTATTACTGTCTCGTTTGGGTGCCCAAAAGCTGTAAACAAGGAAGGCATCGTAAAGAATGTCCAAAGGGCTTTCTCCCTCCAAACCATTCAATTTAACTTAAGAGGAATCTATATAAAGCCACGCCTATAAGTCATTCGGGCCGCCCGATAGCAATCTTCTCATGCTCCTTTGCTGCGATTAGGTTGAATGCTGCGCGCTGGCGGCGACTCAATTCTATTAAGCTTCTGTTGAGTGGTTTTGCAAAAAGGATGCTAAAATGATTTAGGAGGTAAACATGAGTTCTGACGTGATCGCCAATGAAGAAATCAATTATGAAGAAGCTATCAACCAGATGTTTGCTGAAATGAAGCAGATATTTGAAAAGATGGATCGTGATCAAGAGGAAATAGATCGGCTAAGGGCAGAGACACGCGAAATCCTGGAGAGGTTGAAGGCTGCCTGAAGCCATGTGGAAACAATTCTATGAAGCGGTTAAGCAGATACTGCTTTTGATCCACAAGACGGAGCAGCACCGCGAAGAGATAAAAGAATTGCAGCAGCAGGTTCGAGGATTGGCATCTGCGTTAGAGCGTTTAGCCTATGAAGTGCATCGTGTAAGCGAAAAGGTAGATCATGCCAGCGAAAACGAAGCTCACGAGCGGGAGAAGTTAGCTTTACGTTTAGAGAACGAGTTGCTGAAGTTTGAGCGAAGATTGCCGCCTGCCAGAAAAGATAATCCTGAAGATAAAGATTAATACAATCGCACCAAGCCTAAACAAGCCATTCAATAAAACTGCCCAATAACATCTCTATTCTCTTGTCTCTTCAAGAGCATCAATCAATCTTGCTATCTCATCTTCGTTATTGAAGAAATGGGTGGCGACTCTTATCCCCTGCGGCTTTTTGGTCACAATGACGCCGCGTTGTTTCAGATGCTCGACCGTCTCGCCCGGATTCTCGACGGCAACAAGAGTTTCCGCCGACCGCATTGATTCTTCCCTCAGAGGCGAGAGGACGCGCCAGCCCGCTTCGGTCAGTCGCGTGGTCAGATGATGGTTCAATTCAAGCACGCGCTCCTCTATGCGACGCGTTCCTATCTTCATCATGTAATCAATGGAAGCGCCGAGGGCGAAGATTCCCGAAAAATGCGGGCAGCCTAACTCGGCGCGTGCAGATGCGTCCGTGCGCACGCGCGCTTCGTCGTTGCGGTCAGCGTAAGGGTCTTCGACGCTCAGCCAGCCGATTGCGCGCGGTCGCGTTTTTTCGAGAATCTCGCGGCTCAGGTAAACAAAGCCTGAGCCGTAGCCGCTCAAAAGCCACTTGTGCCCGGTGGCGCAGAGAGCGTCAATGCCCATTCGCTTCACGTCAATCTCGAAAGCCCCTGCGGCCTGGCTCGCGTTGATGACGAGCGTGCTTGTCTTCTTCATCCTTCCGAATTTTTCTGGGTTTATGCGCAGCCCATTGGAATACTGAACTAAGCTCAGGCAGATAACGCCCGCGTCGCTCGACATCGCACGCTCTACGTCTTCCGTTCTCAACTCGCCGTCAATTGTCTTGATTAAAGAAACTTCTATACCGCGATGTATCCACGTGATGGTCGTGACGGGAAACTCAAGGTCACACGAGATGACACGCCCTCGATTTTCTAGTGCATCAACTATCAGATTCATCCCCGATGAAGTGTTCGTTGTGAAAGCTATCTCGTACGGCTCTGCGTTTATGAACTTTGCTACGCGTGCGCGTATGATTTCGCGCTTTTCCAGCCATCTGTCCCATCCGTCGTCGCCCGCTTCCAGCATCTCACTATAAAAAGCGCTCGCGGCCTCGTTCACATGATTCGGTATTGGCCCGGCTGCGGCGCTGTTCAGGTAAGCCACGCGCTCCGTTACAGGAAAGTCGCGTCTTATCTTTTTCCAATCAAATGGCTCGCTCATCACATACCTATCTCTTTCATATGATAACGCTCTGTGTCGTAATGGTGCGCGACGTTCACCATGTTGATTTTTCCCAGCACTGTGGTTATCTCTACCAGAGAGAGCTTGCATGCTGGCGCAACGCCGCGCGCAGAGACCATCTTTCCGAATTCGCGCGCGGCCACAGCTTCTGCGGCGCGAGCGCCGAACATCATGCCCATGATGCGGTCAATGGGGCTTGGCGTGCCGCCGCGCTGCGGGTGTCCCAAGCTAACAGAGCGCGCGTCGTAAGGAGTTTCAGACTTTATTCGTCGCGCAAGAATTTCCCCTATGCCGCCAAGACGCGCGTGCCCGAAAGCGTCGTGTCTATCGTCAACAGTAACTAGCTCGCCGCCCTCTGCGTGCGCGCCCTCCGCAACAACTATCACGGAGTAGCGCGGGCGCGAACGGTCGCGCACACGCGCGCGAGTGTCGCCCAGTCGCTCTCTCAAGTGGTGATAGATTTTCTCATAACGAAACGGGTGCTCAGGAATCAAGATGAGGTGCGCGCCGCCCGCTACACCTGACCAGAGCGCAAGGTGTCCTGCGTGGCGACCCATCACTTCTATCACCTGAACCCAGCCGTGCGAGCCTGCTGACGTGCGCGAGCGCTCGATTATCTCCGTCACGTTACGAAGCGCCGTGTCGAAGCCCAGCGTGTAATCAGTCCCGGCCAAATCTTTATCAATCGTCTTCGGCACACCCACAACCGCAACGCCCTTCTCAGACAATTTGGCAGCAACGCCCAACGTGTCCTCGCCTCCGCACACGACGATTGCGTCAAGGCTGAGAGCTTCTATGTTCGTTATGACTTCGGCTGAGCGATCAACCTGCTCGCCCTCTTCGTTTCTGGATTTGAAAGGGTTCGTGCGCGACGAGCCTAGATTCGTCCCGCCGTCACGATCCCATCGCCGCACGCTCTCGCGGTCAAGGGTGAGCGCCTCAGCCAGAGGGTCAAGCAGCCCGCGCCACCCGTCGTAAACGCCTACGACATCAATTCCGTAATCCGACGCGCGATAAACCAATCCCTTGATAGCTGGATTCAACCCCGGCGCATCACCGCCCCCGGTCAATACGCCAATGCGTTTTATTTCAGGCATCTCGGTTGACTATAACCTCTTACTAAAGAGTCAGTACCGCCTGCGGTAGCGGGCGGGTAGTAGTTTCAGATAGCAAGCGAGTCACATGACAATACGATACCCGCCCGCTACCGCAGGCGGTACTGACTTTACTCTTCGTTCACCTAAAGTAAAAAAGCGCGAGGCTGCTTTTCCGAGAAGCAGTTCGCGCCTTGATTTTATTGAACTCCTCACACTGAACAATTTTCTGTCTTGAATTACGACCGCTTGAATTTTACCTCAACTCATCATCGCACCAAAATCTGGTGGGCGCGCCCATCATCCGTAACACGGACGGCGACAACGCCTGCTTCCCTGCTCCATCCTTGCTTGCGCTGGTCGCTCACCATCAAGAGCGGTCGCCCGTCAACTGTCACCTGTCGCGGCGCGAGATTCGTCCTCAAGCGGAAGAGAAAATTTCTTGGCGATGGTTGATAATTTCCCTGCGGCGTGTTGAGTTTTATCTGAAATGCGCTACCCTGCCGTGCTACGTCAAAGCTAGTCCGGCGAAACGCGCCGCGCATGTAAGCAGGACTCGTCCCATCATCTTCATAAAGCGTGGTTGAAGCGTGACCGCCGTCGTCCGTGTAAATCTCGAAAGTAATCTGGTCAACTGCTCGCTCGCCCACGTGATTCATCTGCGGCCAGAGCGGAATGATGCTTCCGGCGCGAACGTAAACGGGAACGGTCTCCAACGGCGCGTCTGCGCGAATCATAGTCCCGCCGGAAATTTTTCGGCCAGTCCAGTAATCGTACCATGCGCCCACAGGAAGATAGACCATGCGGCTCGTCTGATTCGCCGCAAACACGGGCGCAACCAGTAGATCGCTTCCAACCATGAACTCGTCGTCAAGGTTGAGTACGCTTTCGTCCGTTTGATAATTAAGGACGAGCGGACGAAAGAGCGGAAGACCAGTGCGGTGGCCTTCTTCAAGCGTGGTGTAGAGAAAAGGAAGCAGACGGTAACGCAGCTTCAGGTATTTTCTAATAACATCTTCATAGTATTTTCCGAAGCGCCAGGGTTCCTGATCGTACCCGTCAATGACTTTGTGATTGCGACAGAACGGCGCTAGAAAACTTACCTCGTAAGCGCGCGTGAGAAGTTCGCCGTTGCCTCTGCCTATGAAGCCGCCAACGTCAGAGCCTACGAAGATTTCGCCGGAAAGCCCCAGAGATTGGAACACAGGCACGCTCAACGCTAGCGTCTCCCAGTTGCTAACGGTGTCGCCCGTCCACATAGTCGAATATCTTTGAATGCCAGCGTAGCCAGCGCGCGTGATGATGTACGGGCGGCGATCCGGTTGCAGCCTCTCCAATCCTTCGTACGTCGCTCTGGCTTCCAGCAGCGCGAAGACGTTGCGGTTCTTTGCATGCGTAGAATTTTCGCCTTCGTCGTAACTGACAACGTCCATCTGGTTCTTGCCCGTCTGGTCAACAAAATCCGATGGCTCGTTCATATCGTTCCAGATTCCGGCCACACCATGATCCGTGTAAGCGCGGTGAAGGTCGCCCCACCATCGGCGAGCATTCTCAAGCGTGAAATCAACGAAGACGCTTTCGCCCGGCCAGACTTTTGCGATGAAGAGTTGTCCATTTTTACGTTTCTGAAAGTAGTTATCGAAAAATCCTCCATTAAAAACATAATAGTTTCTGTCTTGCGATGTTAATTCAATGTGCTGGTATATAACCGATTGGCTCTGCACGTCATGTGAAGGAGGCTGATACTTAACACCCGGATCAACTATGGTCACTACTTTCACGCCCTGCTGACCAAGACGATTGATTAGGCCGTCAGGGTCTGGAAACCTCTCGCGGTTCCACGTGAAGACGCGATAGTCTTGCATGTAGTCAATGTCCAGATGAATCACGTCCAGCGGCAAATCTTCTTCGCGGTAGCGGCGCACGACCTCTTCAACAAGCGTGTCAGGGTAATAGCTCCAGCGACTCTGCTGGTTGCCCAAAGCCCAGAGCGGAGGCATAGGCATGTGCCCCGTCAGGTCTGCGTAGCGCCCTAAGATTTTTTTGATTGAAGGCCCCCAGAAGAAATAGTAGTTCATCTCTCCGCCTTCGGCTGCGAACGCCGCGTAGCGTTGTGAGCTATGGCCAAAGTCGAAGTAGCTGCGATAGCTGTTGTCGAAAAAGATTCCGTAAGCCGCGCCGCGCTGCAAGCCCAGATAGAACGGAACGGTCTGGTAAATAGGGTCTGTGCCTTCCGCATAAGCGGGTGTGTCCGCGTTCCAGTTCTTAAAAAAAGCGCGGCGGCGATCAAGGTGCGCGGCCTTCTCGCCCAATCCATAAAAATGTTCTTCAAACCCTAATTTCTTCGTCGCAGCGATAAATGTGCCCGCCGATGGGTCGAACATCATCTCGCGTTTTACGCCGTGCGCGTCCGACATCATAGGGCGCTCGTCCGAGTTTATAGTCTGGTGGTTGCGCGCGTCGCGGAACTCTATGAGAAGAGGCGAGCGGTGCACTACGACTTCCAACTCGTCCGTTGTGATAATAAAACCGTCCGGCTGTTCCTGAATATTCCATCGCACTGAATCCCAATCGGTCTTCGCAATAGCCCAGGAATGGTCGCGCGCTGGCAGAGCTTTTTTGAAAGATGCGCGCACGCGTATGAGATCGGGCGCTAGGATGTAAAGGCGAACCTCAGATTTGTCCTGACAATTGAAAGTAATGCCCTGGTCGCTTCTGCTGAAACCGGTAATCGCGCCGATAGGCTCAAGCCCGCCGACTATGTCCTGCGCATTTGCTACAACAGCAAAGGAGAATAGGGAGAGAAATATGAATAGCAATCTTTTCATCACTGATGTCATGCAGCAATTGGTGTTGTAGCACCTACAACATAGTCTGCGTAAGCAGACGATAGAATATAGCCCCTGACGAAGCGAAAGCTGAGTCTGGGGTAAGGGATAAGAAAAATAGTTGGAGTCTGCGTGAGCAGACGGCAGAAAGGAAACAAACTGATATTTGCAGAGAATAAACATCTGCCGTCTGCTCACGCAGACTCCCTTCGGTGTCTGATGAACAACCCCAGACTACGCACTTCGTGCTTCGTCAGGGGCTTTACTCTGGCCGTCTGCTATCGCAGACTGGCTGTCGTTACTACTCAAAGATCGTTTTGCTTAGCATCACCTCATTATCTGCTGATGCATTCTGAAAGCCTCACTTCTCTCGTTGAGAAAAGGCTATGTGCGCTGCGCCCAGCAGCCCTGCGTCGTCGCCACGCTCTGCGCGTACAAGTTGGGCGCGACGTGCTGGAACAGGGAAAGCTCGCGCTGCAATCTGCTCGCGCGCGTGTTCCGCAAAAAGTTCCCAACCGGCGGCGGCTCCTCCGCCTATGACTATCTTCTCAGGGTTCAGAACATTTATAAGGCTTGCGAGTCCAACGCCTAAGTATTGACCCATTCGACGAAAGACTTCCAGCGCAAGCTCGTCGCCTTCTACTCCGCTTCTATAAACTTTCTCGGCGGTCAACTCTTCGCTCGAATGAAGCGGCGAGCCTGGGTATCGCGGCGCTGCCTCGCGCGTCATGCGCACGATTGCCGTCGCCGAAGCATAAACTTCAAGACACCCTCGACTGCCGCAAGTGCACGCCACGCCGCCGAAAGGTTCAACGCCTATGTGCCCGATTTCGCCCGCAGAGCCGTCAATGCCGCGCCACAATTCGCCGTCCAGTATGATGCCGCCGCCAACGCCCGTGCCCAGCGTGACGCAAATGATAGTGCGCGAGCCGCGTCCCGCGCCCATCCACATCTCGCCAACGGCGGCGGCATTCGCGTCGTTCTCCAAAGTTGCGGGCAAATGCAGTTCGCTCGTAAGCGCAGCCGCAAGACGGAACCCGTCAAGGCAAGGCACGTTCGGGGCTTTCGTCACAACTCCCGTTTCGACCTGCACAGTGCCGGGCACTACTACGGAAAGCGCGCTGATCGCCCTGACAATCTCATCAGCCTTATCAGCTTTTGGGGTCTTATGCTTCACGCGCTCGTGAATGCGCCCCTCTGTATCAACCGTCGCGGCGCGCAGGTGCGTTCCGCCCAGGTCGGCTGTGAAGACAAGGTCAACCGAAGGATTATCCCTTCTACTTTTGTCCGCTCTGTTCATAAGTCTGGAGTCTGGAGTCAAGCTAATTTTGGATTTTAGATTTTGGATTTTAGATTTAAAAAGCTCTCCGCTTCTTCCAATCGAAAATCCAAAATCTAAAATCCAAAATTAATCTGGCTCCAGACTTAAACATGTCTTCTATGTCCGAACACATAACGCGCGGCGACGACGCCCGGAGTCTCTACGTTGCGTCTCGCTTGCAGGTTGACTACGAGGCGAACGAATTGTGCCATTGACCACGCGAGTGGTGTCGCAGAGCCTGTGCCTTCGCCGAAGCGAAAATTTTGGGAAGGAGTTTCCCTGCGATCCCAGACCTGCTCTGGCATCATCATCCCTTCGTTCGCAAAACCCATCATCGCATCCAATCGCTTGCGCGCAAGGCGAAACCGTCCGCGCGCTATCTCATATTCACCGCGCTCGCCCGTCAACAAAGTCCACAATCGCCCCGTTCCGTGCCGCGCGTCGTAATCGCCGCCGTCCGCGCGCTCGCCGTATGCGTCGTGATTGTAGCGATACCATGCCGCGCCGTGCGGCGTCTCGACTTTAATCAAATGGTCAACGACCGCCAGGGATTTTGTTATGAGCGAATCATCTGCGCGGCGAATCCCCAGACGAACGAGTTCAAGAAAGCCTGCGTCAACTATCTCGCGCTCGTCAAAGGTGCCGCCGTTGCTGTTTATCTCTTCCGGCTCGCCGTCATCTGGATTATCGTTATTCGACAATCGCAAGTAGTAATGGCCGTCCGCATACTTTCCGCTCCTGGTCGCCGTCCATCGCTCTATGTTTCGTTCCCAGTTATCGGCAATCGCCAGATAGTTTCGGGCAGACGCTTCATCATGATTTTTTCCAGCAATCTCTGCGGCGCAGACCAATCCCGCTATCTCCGCAGCAATCGTCGAAGGCGAATAACCCGCTTTCTCTTCCCAGCGCTCCTGCTCTGTTCTTGGGCCACGCTGCGCTATGAAATCTGCGGCGGGTTTTATGTGCTCAGTCCACGTCTCGCCGTCCGACCTGCCGAGTTGAAAGGCGAGCACGAGCGGATAAGCAACCTCGTCCATCTGAAGCCCGCCGCCAAAAGGGCGACCGTCAAGCCAGGAGTTCTGCGGGAAGCTCCCATCACGTTTCTGTTGAACTTTGAAAAGATAATCGAGCGCGCGATTAGCC